>CANJBY010000038.1 GCA_947472735.1 Sphingomonadaceae bacterium
CCCATAGCCCGTAACCTCGGAAAAGTGAGACTTCACGCCCTTCAGGCAGTCTCACTTTTCCGAGGTTACGGGCTATTGAGCGAGTCGAAGGCTGAAGCCAGTATCCGACTGAAGTCGGAGGGGTTCCTCCTCGAAGGGGACTCTAAAACAGGGATTTTTCCGGTGTCGCCAGCATGCACTGTCAACGTGCGTTTCTGCGCGCCCCCCGCTGCATTGCGCCGCTGCATCACGACGTTCTATTTGATCGAGGTTGTCGCGCCGGACGGTGCCCGCATCAGCGACCAGCTTCACCCTGAATGGGCCAACCTGAGGTTCTTTTCCGGCGGAGACCCGGTGGCACACCTGGCCGACGGCACCGAAATTACCAGCCCGCGACTGGTCGTAACCGGCCCGAGTTCGCGCGCTCTGCACTTTTCCGTCGGTAGCACGCGGATGTGGGGCATTGGCGTGTTGCCGCTGGGCTGGGCGCGGCTGATGACCACGCCGGCCAGGAACTTCGCCGATGCCGTGCTGAATGGCATGAACTCTGCCGAGTTTGGAGGCGAGGTCTTGCTCGCCCAGACGCTGTTCGGGCCCGAGCCGGACCCGGATGCCGAACACGCCCGGCTCGTGCAGCATTTCATGCGCACCGTCGGAAAGCCTGCCCGAGACGAGGAACGTATAGTCGCCGTCCACGCTGCCCTGATCGACCCTGAGATCAACACCGTTTCGCAACTGGTCGAGCGGGCCGGAAGCAGCCAGCGCAGTGTCGAGCGCCTTTGCAAGCGGGTCTTCGGCTTCGCCCCACAACTGCTGCTGCGGCGCCAGCGCTTCATGCGGAGCCTTTCGCAATACATGCTCGATCCCACGCTCAGGTGGATTGGCGCGATCGATGGGCACTATCATGATCAGGCCCAGTTCGTCCGCGATTTCAAACGGTTCATGGGCATGACCCCGCGTCAGTACGCGGCGATCGACCACCCGATCGTCGGCGCCATGGTCCAGGCCCGGGCGCGCTTTGCGGGCTCGGCGGTGCAGACGCTCGACAGTCCCGAAGGCCTCGGGGGCTGAAACGTTGCGCCGCCGGGCTTTCACCCCTAATGGCTCGGCGTTTCATCGCTTACGGACATGGCACAGTGGATATCGCAGCTACCCAGGAAGATGCCCTCGCGAAGATAGCGGCGGCGCAAGATCTCGAAGTGGTCGAGGGGCTGCGCGTGGCGTACCTTGGCAAGCAAGGCTCGGTTTCGGGCCTGCTCAAGACGCTAGGCGGCATGTCACCGGACGAGCGGCAGGTCCAAGGCCCAAGGATCCACGGCCTGCGCGAAGCCGTTACCGCTGCACTGGCCGAACGCAAGGCGGCACTGGAAGATGCAGCGCTGGAAAGGCGTCTGGCTGCCGAGACGGTCGATCTCACTCTGCCAGCAGCGGAAGCACCGCGCGGTTCGATCCACCCGGTCTCGCAGGTTATGGACGAACTGGCCGAGATTTTTGCCGACCTCGGCTTCGCCGTCGCCTCGGGCCCCGAGATCGAGGATGACTGGCACAACTTCACCGCCCTGAACATGCCCGAAAGCCACCCGGCGCGGGCCATGCACGATACCTTATACTTCCCTTCGACTGCACCGGACGCGCGCCGAATGCTGCTGCGGACGCACACCTCGCCGGTGCAGATCCGCACCATGCTCAGCCAGGGCGCACCGCTGCGGATCATCGCCCCCGGCCGGGTCTACCGTTCGGACTCGGACGCGACCCATACCCCGATGTTCCATCAGGTCGAGGGGCTGGTGATCGACAAGGGCATCCACCTCGGCCACCTCAAGTGGACGCTGGAGACCTTCCTCAAGGCCTATTTCGAACGTGACGACATCGTACTGCGGCTGCGCCCGTCCTACTTCCCCTTCACCGAGCCTTCGGTGGAAGTCGATACCGGCTACAGCTTCGAAGGCGGCCGCCGCGTGATTGGCGGTAGTGGCGACGATCCGGGCCATGCCTGGATGGAACTGCTCGGCAGCGGCATGGTCAATCGCCATGTTATCGCTGCTGCCGGGCTCGATCCGGACGAGTGGCAGGGTTTCGCCTTTGGTGTCGGGGTGGACCGGCTCGCCATGCTCAAATACGGAATGAATGACCTTCGCGCCTTCTTCGATGGCGATGTGCGCTGGCTGAAGCACTATGGTTTTTCGATGCTCGACATGCCGACCCTTTCGGGCGGCGTGGGCACGCCGGCGTAAAGGGGGCAGCACATGAAGTTCTCGCTCTCCTGGCTCAAGGACCACCTGGAAACCCAGGCCACTGCCGACGAGGTGGCGGCCACGCTCAACGCCATCGGTCTCGAAGTCGAAAGCGTCGAAGATCCCGCGGTCAGGCTGTCCGGTTTCCGCATCGCCCGGGTGCTGACGGCCGAAAAACATCCGCAGGCCGACAAGCTGCAAGTGCTGACGGTAGACGCTGGAGACGGCCATCCGCTGCAGGTGGTCTGCGGCGCCCCTAACGCCCGTGCCGGTCTGGTCGGCGTGCTCGGGCTGCCCGGCGCGCTGGTTCCGGCCAACGGCATGGAGCTGCGTAAGTCAGCGATCCGGGGCGTCGAATCCAACGGCATGATGTGTTCAAGCCGCGAGCTTGAGCTGGGCGACGATCACGAGGGGATCATCGAGCTGCCTGCCGACGCCCCCATCGGCACGCCCTTTGCCGATTATCGCGGCGCCGATCCGGTGTTCGACATCGCGATCACGCCAAACCGGCCTGACTGCATGGGCGTCCACGGTATCGCCCGCGACCTCGCAGCGGCCGGCCTTGGTACGCTGAAGCCGATTGCCGCGCAGGCGGTTCCGGGCAGCTTCCCGTGCCCGATCGAAATTCGCACCGACGATCCCGAAGGCTGCCCGGCCTTCTACGGACGCGTCATTCGCGGCGTGACGAACGGCGCCAGCCCGCAGTGGATCCAGGACCGTCTCAAGAGCGCGGGCCAACGTCCGATTTCGGCGCTGGTCGATCTGACCAACTTCGTGATGCTCGCCTATGGCCGCCCGGCCCATGCGTATGACCTGGCGCAGCTAAACGGCTCTGTCTGTGCCCGACGCGCGCGTGATGGCGAGACGGTCATGGCGCTCAACGGCAAGGAATATGCCCTCGACACCGGCATGACGGTGATCGCCGACGAGGCGGGAGTGCACGACATCGCCGGGATCATGGGCGGTGAGCATTCGGGCTGTTCGGATACGACCACCGACGTGCTGCTCGAAATCGCCTACTTCGATCCGCTGCGCATCGCCGAGACCGGGCGCAAGCTCGGCCTGACCTCCGACGCGCGCAGCCGCTTCGAGCGCGGGGTAGATCCCGGCTTCCTCGATGCCGGGCTGGAGATCCTCACCACCCTGATCGTCGAAACCTGCGGCGGCGAAGCCAGCGAAGTGGTGCGGGCGGGAACGCCACCGGCAGCGGTGAAGGCCGTTGCTTACCATCCATCGCGAGCTGCACAGCTGGGTGGTGTGGACATTGCAGAGGCAGAGCAGAAGCGGATTCTTGGTGCACTCGGCTTCACTGTCGGCGCGGACTGGACCGTCACCGCGCCCGGCTGGCGCCCCGATATCGACAGCTGGCCCGACATCGTCGAGGAAGTGGTGCGCATCCACGGCCTGGACAAAGTGGCCAGCGTTCCGCTGCCCCGCGCCGATGGAGTCGCCAGGCCGACTGCCACTGCGGCGCAGAAGCTCGAACGCCGCCTGCGGCGCGCTGGTGCCAGCCTAGGGCTGAACGAAGCCATCACCTGGTCATTCATCTCGGAAGCCGAAGCTGCGGCAGTGGGCGGCGGCAAATGGGTACTGCAAAACCCGATCAGCGAGGACATGAAGGTGATGCGGCCTTCGCTGTTGCCCGGCATGCTATCGGCGGTGCGGCGCAATCTCGATCGTGGTGCGGATACCGTGAGACTGTTCGAGATCGGCCGGCGCTATCTGGCGGACGGTGAATATCCCTCGCTGGTACTGGTACTGGCGGGCGACAAGGCTTCGCGCAGCTGGCAGCAGGGCAAGGCCCAGGCGTTCGATGCCTTCGATGCCAAGGCCATGGTGCTGGAATTGCTGCGAGCAGCCGGTGCGCCGGTCGATAATCTGCAAGTAATGGGCGATGCGGGTCCGTTCTACCATCCCGGCCAGTCCGCCACTTTGCGGCTGGGACCGAAGCAACAGATGGCGAGTTTCGGCATGGTCCATCCGGCGACGCTGAAAGCGTTCGATATCGCGGTGCCGGTGGCGGTCGCCGGAATCCATATGGAAGCGATCCCGGGCAAGAAGGGCGCAGCCAGCTTCGCGCGGGCAAGCTACGCCCCGCCGCCCCTGCAGGCAGTAACGCGCGACTTTGCCTTCCTGGTGCCGGTGGCAACGCCGGCGGGCGACCTGGTGCGTGCTGTGCGGGGAGCCGACAAGTCCAACATCGTTTCCGTCCGCCTGTTCGACGATTTCCGCGGACAAGGCGTGCCCGAGGGGCAGAAATCGCTGGCGGTGGAAGTGACCGTCCAGCCAGGCGAGAAGAGCTACGACGATGCGGAGCTAAAGGGGATTGCCGACAAGGTGGTCGCCGCCGCGAGCAAGCTGGGAGCGGAGCTGCGGGGGTAATGCGCAACAACCATAAATTGCGTCATCCTGAACTTGTTTCAGGACCCATCGTGCCGCACAGCTCAGGTGTCGCGTTGAACAAGCAAACCGCGCTGTTGCATTTCCAAGCTTACTTCGGCGCGAACCAGTACATGGATCCTGAAACAAGTTCAGGATGACGAGCGATTCTGAATTGAGAGTTTGAATGTCCAACCGCCGCACCTTCGCCATCATCTCGCACCCCGACGCGGGCAAGACCACGCTGACCGAGAAGCTGCTGCTGCAAGGCGGCGCGATCCATCTGGCCGGTGAAGTGAAAGCGCGAGGGCAAGCGCGGCGGGCGCGGTCGGACTGGATGAAGATCGAGCAGCAGCGCGGCATCTCCGTCACTTCCAGCGTGATGACGTTCGAGCGCACCGGCGCTGACGGCAGCGTGATCACCTTCAATCTGCTCGATACCCCGGGCCACGAGGACTTTTCGGAAGACACGTATCGCACCCTCACCGCAGTCGATTCCGCGATCATGGTAATCGACGCCGCGAAGGGGATCGAGCCGCAGACCCGCAAGCTGTTTGAGGTCTGCCGGATGCGGTCGGTGCCGATCATCACTTTCATCAACAAGGTGGACCGCGAGGGCCGCTCGCCGTTCGACCTGATGGACGAAGTGGCCGATGCGCTGGCGCTTGATGTCTGCCCGATGGACTGGCCCGTGGGCATGGGCGGCCTGTTCCGGGGCGTGCTCGATTTCGGCACTGGAGAGATCAGCCGTCCCGAGGGCGACAGCAAGGAGTTCCTCGGCAAGCGCGAAACGGCAGAGCTGCCGGCAGACATTGCCGACGAGGTCGAACTGGCGCGCGGAGGCTATCCTGCATTTGACCTCGCCGCATACCGGCACGGCGACCTCACCCCGGTCTATTTCGGATCGGCGCTCAAGAATTTCGGTGTTGCCGAGCTGATCGACGCGATCGCCAATTACGCCCCGCCCCCGCGCCCGCAGCCAAGCGACGCCGGCGAAATTTCGCCCGAGGGCAAGGAAGTGACCGGCTTCATCTTCAAGGTACAGGCAAACATGGACCCGCAGCACCGCGATCGGATCGCCTTCATGCGGCTGGTTTCAGGCACCTTCAAGCGCGGTATGAAGCTCACGCCTTCAGCGCTGGGCAAGCCGATCGCGATCCATTCCCCGATCCTGTTCTTCGCGCAGGACCGCGAGATCGCCGACAGCGCCGAGCCGGGTGACATCATCGGCATTCCCAACCACGGCACGCTGCGAGTTGGTGATACGCTGTCGGAAACCAACAAAGTGCGGTTCACCGGCCTGCCCAATTTCGCGCCGGAAATCCTGCGCCGGGTGGCCCTGAAGGATCCAACCAAGACCAAGCAGTTGCGCAAGGCGCTGGATGACTTGTCGGAAGAGGGTGTGATCCAGGTGTTCTACCCGGAGATCGGTGGGCAGTGGATCGTCGGGGTGGTCGGCCAGCTCCAGCTCGAGGTGCTGATTTCCCGGCTCGAGGCGGAATACAAGGTCGAGGCGGTGCTGGAAGCCTCGCCCTTCGATACCGCGCGCTGGCTCAAGGGCCCGGACGCGGCGCTCAAAGCCTTTGCCGATATCAACAAATCCAACCTTGCCAAGGATCGCGATGGCGATCCGGTGTTCATGGCGCGCTCGGCCTGGGACGTCAGCTATCAGCAGGAGCGCAATGCCGAACTGGTATTCAGCACCACCAAGGAGCGCTGATCAGGCGATCCACGCCTTGCGTAGGCGCGGGGCGGCGAGCAGCATTGAGGCGCCGGCAAGCAGGTAAGTCCCGGTCGCGATCATGCAGCCATAGCGCAGCGAGTCCTCCCCGTAGGCCGGGGCGAGCAAGTCGCTCGCGCTGCCGATCACCAGCGAACCCAGCCCGAGGCCGAGGCCGTTGTTGACCAGCAGGAAGCAGGCCGAAGCCGTCGCCCGCTCCCCAGCCGGAACAAGGTGCTGGATTGCCGTGGTGACCGGGCCGAGCCAGACGAAGATCAGACCCGAGGGCACCAGCAGCAGCACGAACAACATGGTCGGGCCACGCATCGAAAAGGCCAGCAGCAGGCTGGGGAAGCACAGCAGATAGGCCACTGCGGGAACCCTGGCATAGCCGGCGCGGTCCCCAGTGCCGATCCGGTCCGCCAGCACGCCGCCGGCCAGCATCCCGGCCACGCCTGCAACGATCTGCTGGACGCCGACGAACTGCCCGGCCTCCAGCAGGGTCAACCCGTAGCTGCGCTGAAGCAGTGTCGGCACCCAGAAGGCCAGGCCATAGGCGCACAGCGAACCCATGCTCGCGCCGAAGGAGACCAGCCAGAAGGCGGGCTGCGCGGCGAGCCGTCTGAACACATCGAGCACCGGCGGCCGCTCGGCCGTCGGCGGGACGGGGCGATCACGCACCAGCCGGGCAAAGGGATAGGCCGCAAGGAGTCCGGCCAGCCCGAGGACGATGAACGCCGCCCGCCAGTCGACCGCAGAGGCGATCATCGCCCCGAACAAAGCGCCCGCCCCGACACCCAGCGGTGCGCCGAGCGAGTAGACCGCCAGCGCCCGCGCCCGCTTTTCCGGCGGGAAACGCTCAGCAACGATGGCATAGGATGGGGCCACCCCGCCGGCCTCGCCAATCCCCACGCCAAGCCGGCACAGCGCCAGCTGCCAGAACCCGCTGGCCAGCCCGCACAGCGCGGTGAACAGGCTCCAGGCGGCGAGGCTGATGGTGATCACTTTGGCTCGACCCTTGCGGTCGGCGATCAGGCCGATCGGGATGGCCATGGTGGCATAGAGCATGGCGAAGGCCAGCCCGCCGAGCAGCCCCAGTGCCGTATCGCTGATCCCAAGCTCAGCCTTCACCGGCTGGGCGACGATGGCGAGGATCTGCCGATCGAGGAAGTTGAAGGTGTAGACCAGGAGCAGCATGGCCAGCACGACGTTTGCCGAAGTCTCCCGGGCCGGGGCCTCCGCCTTGCCCGCTTGCGCCTCTGCCATGTGCTCTCCCCGCTGCGGACCTGGCGCCCGCGGGCAGGGTCTATCCAAGTTCGCGGTGCTCGGCTAGCCTGACCCCATGTCCGAATTCACCGATCACCTGCGCGACGATCATCTGGCGATGATTTCGCGGCAGAGCATGTTTTTCGTCGCAACTGCGGCTACCGAAGGGCGAATCAATCTCTCGCCCAAGGGCTACGACAGCTTCCGCGTGCTTTCTCCCACGCGCGTCGCCTGGTTTGATCTGGGCGGCTCAGGCAACGAGACCAATGCCCATCTGCTGGCGGATGGCCGGATTACGGTGATGATGTGCAATTTCGATCAGCCGCCGCTGATCCTGCGGCTTTATGGCCGCGCTTGTCCGGTGCTTCCGGCTGATCCTGACTGGGATGCCCTGGCGGTCCATTTCGCCCTTTTGCCGGGCACGCGTCAGATCTTCGACATGCACGTCGAGAGCGTCCAGACCAGCTGCGGCTGGGCGGTGCCGGTCATGCGGCTGGAGAAAGAACGGACCACGCTCGCCAGGTACCACGCCCAGCAAGACCCGGCGGAGTGGGCGACCAAATACAGCGGGCGGACCAAAAGCATCGACGGGCTGCCAACGCGCCCGACAGATCGTTTCATTGCCGGGAAGTGACGCGCGAACCATGCGGCTGACTTTCGCCAGCTACAACATTCACAAGGCAGTCGGTCTCGACCGGCGCCGCGATCCGGACCGGATCCTTGCGGTGCTGCGCGAGATCGACGCTGATGTCGTTGCCTTGCAGGAAGCCGATCGCCGCTTTGGCGAACGGGCCAGCGTGCTGCCCCGCGCCGCGATCGACGAGCATACGCCTTACCGCCCCGTTCCCCTGGCGATGCATCGCAGCAGTCTGGGTTGGCACGGCAATGTCCTGCTGGTGCGCCGCGGCATCGAGATACTTGACGCAGCGCCGGTGCCCTTGCCGATGCTGGAGCCGCGCGGCGCGATCCGGGCTGACCTCGCGGTCGGCGGCGTCCGATTGCGGGTGGTGGGCATGCACCTCGATCTCTCGGGCATCCGGCGCCGGCACCAGATCGAAACGATCCTAAAGCATGTCGCCGATTGTGATCATGAGTGCCCCGCCGTCGCCATGGGCGATTTCAACGAATGGTCGCGCACCGGTGGTTCGCTTCGGGCCTTCACCGATGGCTGGCAAGTGCTGGCGCCCGGCCGCAGCTTTCCGTCGCGCCGACCGGTGGCCCAGCTCGACCGGATTGCCGCGAGCCGCGAGTGGACTGTCGAACACACTGGCGTGCACCACAGCGCGCTCGCTTCCCGCGCTTCTGATCATCTGCCGGTAATAGCCCGCCTGACACTGCCTAATTTTTAGGCAACTGCACACATTTCAATCGCATAATCATGCGATCACCCTCTAGCCACCCCTGAATCCCACCAATTCTGCATTTGGCACGACCCTTGCGGGGCAGGCTCTGCCGGCGATGGGTCCGGTGTGGCTAGCAGGGGATAGGCATGAAATTCATCATCGCCATCATCAAGCCGTTCAAGCTCGACGAGGTGCGTGAAGCACTCGGAACGCTCGGAATCGCGGGTATGACCGTGACCGAAGTCAAGGGTTTTGGACGGCAGAAGGGGCAGACCGAGATTTATCGCGGCGCCGAATATTCGACCAACATGTTGCCCAAGGTGAAGATCGAGATCGCGACGAGCGACGATCTGGCCCCGCAGGTGGTCGAGACGATCCAGCAAACCGCGAGCACCGAAGCCATCGGCGACGGCAAGATCTTCGTTCTCGACCTCGCGTCCGCAACCCGCATCCGCACCGGCGAGACCGGCGACACAGCTCTGTGATCGCGACCGCCAACAGGAGGGAAACCAACATGATCCGCAAATTGATCTGCGGCGCCGGCGCGATGGGAGCCTCGCTCCTTACTGCCACCGCCGCCTTTGCCCAGGACGGACCGGTCAAGGCGCCGACCGTCGAACAAATGGCCACCATGGTGAACAAGGGCGATACCGCCTGGATGCTCGTTTCCGCCCTGCTGGTGCTGATGATGAGCGTGCCGGCGCTGGCGCTGTTCTACGGCGGCCTGGTGCGCACCAAGAACATGCTCAGCGTGCTGATGCAGGTGTTCATGATCGTTTCGATCGCAGCGCTGGTCTGGGTGGGCTGGGGCTACACCATGGCCTTCACCTCCACCAATTCCGTCGCACCGATGTTCGTCGGCGGCTTCGACAAGCTGTTCCTCAAGGGCGTAAGCGCCTCGACTTATGCCGCGACCTTCTCGAACAACGTCTATTTGCCCGAATTCGTGTTTGTCATCTTCCAGATGACCTTCGCCTGCATCACCCCCGCCCTGATCGTCGGCGCTTTCGCCGAACGCGTGAAGTTCTGGCCGCTGATGCTGTTCATGGTGCTGTGGCTGACGGCTGTCTATTTCCCGATCGCGCACATGGTATGGTACTGGGCTGGTCCTGACTTCCTGCCTGATGCACCGACCGACTACGGCTACCTCTGGGGCATGGGCGCGCTCGACTTCGCCGGCGGCACCGTGGTCCACATCAATGCCGGTATCGCTGGCCTGGTAGGCTGCATCATGATCGGCAAGCGCGTTGGTTATGGCCGGGAAGCCACTCCGCCGCACTCCCTGACCATGACCATGATCGGCGCCTCGCTACTGTGGGTGGGCTGGTTCGGCTTCAACGCCGGCTCCAACCTCGAAGCAAACGGCGTGACTGCGGTGGCCTTCATCAACACCTTCGTGGCCACTGCCGCTGCAGCGCTGAGCTGGATCGTGGTGGAGCAGCTGCATCACGGCAAGCCTTCGATGCTGGGTGCGGCGACGGGCGCGGTTGCCGGTCTGGTGGCAATCACTCCGGCCTCGGGCTTCGCCGCTCCGGTCACCTCGATTGCGCTGGGCCTGTTCGTCTCGCCGGTCTGCTACTTCTTCGTCAGCACGGTGAAGAACAAGCTGAAGTATGACGATACGCTGGACGTGTTCGGGGTGCACTGCATCGGCGGTATCGTCGGCGCCATTGCCACCGGCATTGTTGCCGATCCGGCGCTGGGTGGTCAGGGCTTCTTCGACTACACCCAGTTCCCGGCAGCTGTCGGCACCTACGACATGGGTGCGCAAGTGCTCACGCAGATCAAGGCCGTGTTGCTGACGCTGCTCTGGTCGGGCCTGGGCTCCGCGATCCTCTTCTTCATCGTCGACAAGCTCTTCGGCCTGCGTCCCACCGAGGATGCCGAGCGCGAAGGCCTCGACCTCAGCGAACACGGTGAGCGCGCCTACAACTACTAAGCGCTCACCATAACAAGCTTGGCGGGCCGGGGTCTCCTCCTCTACTCATCCCCGGTCCGCCTACCGACGTTCCTCCTGCGAACGCCAACTTTCAAAGGGCCCGAGCCAGCCGCTCGGGCCCCTTTTTTTGGCTTTGGTGACTAGACGCGTGCGAGGGGCAAGTGCGGCAGTGGCGGGAGCATAATTGAGATGGAATCACCAGGACGCACCGACCCACCGGCCAGTACCACCCCCATTACGCCGGCCTTACGTACCAGCCTTCCCGCCACATCGCGGCCAAGCACTGCGCGCAACAGACCATCACGAAATGCGTCGATCTGGGCACACGGATTACGCAGACCCGTGATTTCGATCAGTGCTCCAGCGCCGATCCGCAGCCGCGCGCCCTTGGGAAGCGCGATGAGGTCGATGCCCTGCGTTGTTATGTTCTCCCCGAGCGCGCCGGGCGCCACTGCAAAACCATGCTTGTTCAACTCCGTAAACAATTCGGCGGCGATCAGATGAACTTGGCGCAAATTCGGCTGTGACGGGTCGACGGCCACCCGTGATCGGTGCTTAACGGTGGCTCCTGCGTGAGCATCACCTTCGACACCGAAGTTTGCGCGCAACACAATCTCATCGACGCAGTGCTTCGAAAAGCGATGCTTTTCATCACGGCAGACAGCTTCAACCCGCGCCTATATCACACCGCCCCGCCCGTCCGCTCCAGCCAGCGAGCGCGGATGGCATCGCTGGTCTCGCGGCTGCCGTCATGGCTCCAGCCGGGCGTGCGCCACAGGTAGGAAAGCTTGTGCCGCCAGGGCGCGCTCCGCACGTCCCTCGCGATGGCGATCCATTCGTGGAAGACTGACCATAACAGGCTGAAGCTGCCAAGCTGGCGGACGATGCCATAGGTCACCGGGATCTCGTCACGCTCGGGCGTGAACGTACCGAACAGCCGGTCCCAGACGATGAAGACCCCGGCATAGTTGCGATCGAGGTACAGCGGATTGACTCCGTGATGCACGCGGTGATGGCTCGGGGTGTTCATTACTGCTTCGAACCAGCGCGGCAGGCGGCGGATGGCCTCGGTGTGGATCCAGAACTGATAGATCAGGTTGAGCCCGCCGACTGCGATAATCATCACCGGATCGAAGCCCAGGAACGCGGGCCAGATGCGGAACACGAACGAAAGGGCGATGAACCCGGTCCAGCTCTGCCGCAGCGCGGTCGACAGGTTGTAATGCTGGCTCGAATGGTGATTGACGTGGCTGGCCCAGAACCAGCGCACCCGGTGGCCGGTGCGGTGGGCCCAGTAGTAGTTGAAATCATCCAGCACGAAGCAGGCGACCCAGACCCACCAGGCATGACCGACAGTCAGCAAGCGATGCTCGTAGAGCCAGGTGGCGGCGATCGCCACGGTGCCGGCCACGATGGCGCCCGCCGCTGTACTACCCAGTCCGAGCATGAGCGATGTCAGCGTATCGCGGGGCTCGTAACTCTCGGGCGCATTGCGGCGGGCCCAGAGCATCTCGGCGAAAACCAGCAGAACGAACAGCGGGATCGCGAAGGCGACCGGATCGAACGCCTTCATCGCGCTAGCCGACCAGGCGCCGGAAGCTGCCGGCCCATTTTTGAGCCTGCGCGCCGAGATCAAGCGTCACCACGCCAAAGCGCGAATCGCTCGTCTCCACTGAAAGGAAACTGCGATCGAGCCGCACTCCGGCATGACTGTCGAGCAGCCGCGCGGCAAAACGCGCGCCGTGGCGGCGGATCAGTAGGACCCGGCCGGACCCGTCGCGCAGCAGCGCGCCGATGCCGGCCCGGTCGAGTGCCACGTCCACCGCGTCGAAGCCGCAAATCGCTTCTTCCGCCAGCTCGCGCGCGGCGTCCTCGCTTCGGATGCGGACATCGCCGCCGAGCTGCAATCTGCTGGCTGTCCAGGCCAGCCCCAGGACTGCGGCAAGTGATCCGCCGAGCTCTAGCGCAAGGGGGAACCAGCTTGCCAAGGCTCAGTCGCCGCCGGTCGCCAGCATATCGACCAGCGCCCGGACGGGGGCAATGTCATACCCCGCGCCAGCAGCCGATTCAGCTATCGAGTCAGGATTGCCGCCCTCGCTCGCGGCGGCCAGCGACCACAGCAAGGTAGAGCGCGTGCCCGAGCGGCAATAGGCGAGCACCGGACCTTTGGCACTGCCAAGCGCATCGGCCATCGCCTTGACCTGCCATTCACTGAACCCGGCGTGGGTCACCGGAATGGCGACGTAGTCCATGCCCGCAGCCCGCGCCGCCGCTTCGATGGCTTCGCCCGGGACCTGATCGTCCGTCTCGCCCTCGGGACGGTTGTTGATGATCAAAGCGACGCCCTGCGCCTTGGCCGCGGCAACCTCATCCAGCCCGATCTGCGGGCTCACATACAACGTGTCGTTGATCTTGCGGAACATGATCGGATCCTCTCAGCCCCGCAACTTCGCCGCCCGGCGATTGCGGGAGATGATGTTGAGCGATTCGACCGCAGCCGAGAAGCCCATCGCAGCGTAGATGTAAGCCTTGGGCACATGCACCCCGAAGCCGTCGGCGAGCAGTACCACCCCGATCATCACCAGGAAGGCCAGCGCCAGCATCACCAGCGTCGGGTTCTTCTCGATGAAGCGGGCCAGCGGGTCGGAAGCGATCATCATCAGCCCGACGGTGATCACCACTGCCGCGATCATGATCGGAACGTCGTCGGTCATGCCCACGGCAGTGAGAATTGAATCGATCGAGAAGACAATGTCCAAGGCGATGATCTGGGCGATGGCTGAAGAAAAAGCCATCTGCGCCACGCCCTTGTCGCGATCGAGCATCTCGCCGCTGTCCCCTTCCGGGTCCATGCTGTGGTGGATTTCCTTGGTCGCCTTCCACAACAGGAACAGCCCGCCGCCGATCAGGATCAGGTCGCGGCCGGAGAAAGCGGTCTCGAACGTGACTTCTCCGTGGGCTCCCGGCTTGCCCGTGAGGCCGAGATCGAACAGCGGCTGCTGGAGGGTCACGATCCAGCCAATCAGGGTCAGCAAGCCGATTCGCATGATCAGCGCCAGCGCCAGCCCTATCCGCCGTGCTTTTTGCTGCTGATCCGCCGGCAGCTTGTTCGAAAGGATCGCGATGAAGACCAGGTTGTCCACGCCGAGCACAATCTCGAGCATCACCAGCGTGAGCAGCGCGATCCAGGCGGAGGGGTCGGTAAGCAGTGCAAGAATGTCCATCCGCCGCTTGTGCCAAGGGTTGCGTCACTTCTCAAGCGGCCATCCGCTCTTGCAGAAATGTCACACCAGCATGCGAGGAATCGCGGGAGTCTGATTCGATTCGCGCTGCCAGGGATTTTGAGTTATGTCGGAGGGTGCAGAGGAGAAGATTGCGGCGATAGCCGGGTCAACTTTTTTGTTGTCCGGTGCGATTCGTCCGCGCCGCCGGGCGTGAAGTGATGCGGCGAAGCGAAGGTACGTTCGAGTTTATGGGTTTTGATAGAGGACGTCGCGGCAGGGGCCGGGACAAGCGCGACGGTTTTGGCGAAGAAGGTTTTGATCCCTTCGCGGCCAGCGGTGGTGGTGATCGCTTTGGCGGCGGTGGTGGCGACCGATTCGGTGGCGGCGGCGGTGGTCGTGGCGGCTTCGGCGGCGGCGATCGCGCCGGCTTCAGCGGCGCGCCTCGGCCCGGCGGTGGCGGCGGCTTCGGCGGCGGTGATCGTGGGGGCGGTATGCCTGCCCAGGTCGTTGGTGCCGGCAAGGGTGTCGTCAAGTTCTTCAACACCCAGAAAGGGTTCGGCTTCATCCAGCGCGATGAAGGCGGCGAAGACGTGTTCGTGCACATCAGCGCGGTCGAACGTGCGGGCCTTGAAGGCCTCGCCGAGGGACAGCAGCTGGAGTTCAACCTGGTTGATCGCGGCGGCAAGGTATCCGCTGCTGATCTGGTGGTCGTCGGGGATGTCATTCCCGTCGAAAAGCGCGTCGAAGCGCCTCAGCGCCAGCTGACCGGCGACCGGGCAACCGGCACGGTCAAGTTCTTCAATTCGATGAAGGGCTTCGGGTTCATCACCCGTGATGATGGCCAGCCCGATGCTTTCGTGCACATCAGCGCGGTGGAGCGTTCGGGCTTGTCCAGCCTCAACGAGGGCGACCAGCTGGAATTCGACATCGAAGTCGATCGACGAGGCAAGTACTCGGCGGTCAACCTGGTGCCGCGTCAGGGCTGACCCCGTCCGCACCCGTCCCGGTCATTTGACCCGGGGCCAGCGACAGATTAGATGCGTGGCAATGGCGGCCCTTCCGGGGCCGCCATTTGTCGTTTGCGTTTCCCGCACAAATTCCAACCAACATGGAATGCAAAGGAAAATCCCATGTCCATTACCCCGCTGATGCCAGTCTATCCCCGTTGCGGCTTCCGGCCCGTGCGTGGCGATCACTGCCACCTGATCGGCGAGGATGGACGGCGATATCTCGATTTCGCTGCCGGCATTGCGGTCAACATTCTTGGCCATTCGCACGAAGGTCTGATCGGGGCGATCCAGCAGCAGGCGGCAACGCTGATGCACGTCTCCAACCTCTATGGCAGCCCGCAGGGCGAGCACCTCGCCAAGCGGCTCGTCGACCTGACTTTCGCCGACACGGTGTTCTTCACGAATTCCGGCGCCGAGGCGGTGGAATGTGCGATCAAGACCGCGCGCGCCTACCACCAGCATGTCGGCAATGATCACAAGTTCGAGCTGATCACGTTCAAGAACGCCTTCCACGGGCGGACCATGGCAACCATCAGCGCCTCAAATCAGGAAAAGATGCACAAGGGCTTCATGCCGTTGCTGCCCGGTTTCAAGTATGTGGACTTCGACGATCTCGAGGGAGCGAAAGCCGCCATGGGTCCGAACACGGCCGGCTTCCTGGTCGAACCTATCCAGGGAGAAGGCGGAATTCGCCCAGCTTCCGAAAGCTTCATGCATGGCCTGCGCAGCCTGGCGGACGAACACGACTTGATGCTGGTGCTGGACGAGGTGCAGACTGGCGTAGCCCGGACCGGTACCATGTACGCGCACGAGCAGTATGACATTGTGCCGGACATCCTTGCCACGGCCAAGGGCATCGGCGGCGGTTTCCCGCTGGGAGCTTGTCTTGCCACCGAGAAGGCGGCGCGCGGGATGGTTTTCGGGGCTCATGGTTCGACCTACGGCGGCAATCCCTTGGCCATGGCGGCCGGCGAAGCCGTGCTCGACGTGGTCGCCAATGAGGAGTTCCTGACTCACGTCCGCACCATGAGCGACAAGCTGCGGGCCCGTCTCGAGCAGTTTATTGGAAACTATCCCGAACTGTTCGAACTCGTCCGGGGACGCGGGCTGATGCTGGGCGTGAAGATGAAGATGGAAAGCCGCGCGTTCGTGGGCCACTTGCGCGAAAACCAACAGTTGCTGACGGTCTCGGCAGGCGACAACACGCTGCGGCTCGTGCCGCCGCTGGTGATCGACGAGAGCCATATCGACGAGTTCATGGAAAAGCTTTCGGCGGGCGCGTCGAGCTTCTCTCCAGGAGAAGATGCATGACGGTCCGCCACTTCCTCAATCTTTCCGACGCGGGCGGCGATGCCCTGGCGGCGATGCTGAACGATGCGATGGCTCGCAAGGACGCCCGCCGCGGCCTGCCCAAGGGCCAGCCCGATGCCGATGCGCCACTTGCTGGCCGGGTACTCGCGATGGTGTTCGAAAAGAACTCGACCCGTACCCGCGTCTCGTTCGACATGGCAATGCGCCAACTGGGGGGCAGCGCAGTCATACTCGATGCCGGCACGACCCAGTTGGGGCGGGGCGAAACGATCGCTGATACGGCGCGCGTGCTCAGCCGCATGGCCGACGCCATCATGATCCGCACCAGCGATCACGCCAAGATCGAGGAACTTGCCGCGTACGCAAGCGTTCCGGTGATCAATGGCCTTACCGACCTTTCGCACCCGTGCCAGATCATGGCCGACCTTGAGACTGTGCTGGAGCACGGCAAGGCCCTGCCCGGCCTTGAAGTGGCTTGGCTGGGTGATGGTAACAACGTGCTGAACTCGATCATCGAGGCCGCAGGCCTGCTCAAGTTCAACGTTCGCGTCGCCGTGCCCGAAGGCTATGACAGTGATCCTCATTTCATCTCGGCTGCTCGATCCGCCGGCGCCTCCATCAGTGTCCATCGCGATCCGCGTACAGCAGTGCAAGGAGCGGATGTTATCGTCACTGACACCTGGGTTTCGATGGGCCAGACCGGGGCGGACGCCCGCATCGCGGCGATGGCGCCCTATCAGGTCAATGAGGCCCTGATGGCCCATGCAGCTTCCGGCGCGCTGTTCCTCCACTGCCTCCCGGCGCACCGCGGAGAAGAGGTCACCGACGGCGTGATCGACGGTCCGCAGTCGGTTGTCTGGGATGAAGCGGAAAACCGCATTCATGCCCAGAAGGCGGTTTTGCGATGGGTTTTCGGGCAGCTGTGAGTCAAGCACCGGCCATCCCGGATGACGAAACGGGCTTTGACCGCGTCCTCGCCTTTACCATTCCGGACCGCGACGCGCGCGGCCGGGCGGTCCGGCTTGGCCCCGCTCTGAATGAAGTCCTGTCGGCTCACGACTATCCTCCGGCGATTCGCAATCTCCTGGCCGAAGCGCTGGTGCTTGCGGCGCTGATCGGGTCACTGCTGAAGGACGATGACAGCCAACTCACCATGCAGGCGCAAACCCAAGCGGGGGTGGTTGACCTGCTGGTTTGCGACTACCGGCGGGGCGAACTGCGCGGTTACGTTAGGCACGATGCGGACAAGCTCGCCATGCTCGGTGCCAATCCGTCGCTCTATGCCTTGTTCGGGCAAGGCTATCTCGCAATCACCTTTGACCTGGCGACCACGGGACAGCGCTACCAGGGAATTGTGCCGCTCGAAGGGGATTCATTGGCCGATGCATGCGAGCATTATTTCGCTCAGTCGGAGCAGGTCCCGACCCTGATCCGCGTCGGTGTGCGGTCCGTAGGCGATTCGTGCATCGCTGGGGGACTGCTGGTCCAGCACCTACCCGACGGTGAAGAGGCCCGGGAGCGGCTGCATGTCAGCATGGATCATCCTGAATGGGAGCATGTCTCGGTCTTGGCCGGCAGCACCAGACACGACGAGCTTATCGACCCCGACCTTTCGCTGGAAGCGCTCGTTTGGCGGTTGTTCCATGACGAAGCCGAAATCCGGGTCGAACCGCTTGCGCCACTGCGCCGGGGCTGCCGCTGCACCGAAGAGCATTACATTAGCGTCTTGTCGCGTTTCAGCGAGGAAGACCGCACCGAGATGCGCGATGACGATGGCCGGATTGTCGTAGATTGTGCCTTTTGCTCGCGGCTGTTCCACATCGCACTGTAAACCGTCCGTTCATCGCTTGTGATGCACGGTTGGACGCGTGCTGGTGAAATGATACAATCTTTCCAACCCGAAGACTCGGGTTTGGGGCACATCACGGAACGGAATCTGGAATCGTATGATACCTCGCGGAAGATTGCAGTTGGCAATCGCTCTTGTGGTGGGTGGCATGGCCTTCGCGCTGCCGGCATCCGGCCAGCGCCCACCGCTGGCGATGCTCGATCAGCTTGAGCGCGGCCGTTGGGAACTGCGGATGCGCGATACCAGCGCTTCCACCCAATCGGTGTGCCTTGGCGATACCCGGCGACTGATCCAGCTTCGGCACCCGCAGAACGTTTGCGAACGCTACATCGTCGACGACACTGCTCAGGACGTGACCGTCCAATACACCTGCCGCGGCAAGGGATATGGTCGCACGCATATTCGCCGTGAAACCAACCGCCTTATCCAGATCGAAACGCAAGGGATCGCGGACGGTCTGCCCTTCAACTTCGTGGTCGAGGGGCGCCGGGTCGGGGATTGCCCGGGCTGAACCGTCCGGCTAGGTCCGCCGCATGACGAAGCTCCCACCCGCATCCGGTCGAACGGCGGTCGTGCTGCTCTCAGGCGGGCTGGATTCGATGGTCGTTGCGGGTCTTGCACGCGAGGCCGGCTACCGGATCCACGCGCTGACGATCGACTACAACCAGCGACACCGGCGTGAACTCACAGCCGCGGCGTCTATTGCAGCAGCACTGGGCACTGCGCGGCACGTGATCCTGCCCCTGGACTTGCGGCAGTTTGGTGGATCGGCGCTGACGGATGACATCGCCGTACCGAAATCCGGGGTCGCGGACGACATTCCGATAACTTACGTGCCCGCGCGCAACCTCGTGTTCCTGTCGCTGACGCTGGCATGGGCCGAAGCCCTTGAGGCGCGGGATATCTTCATTGGCGTGAACGCGCTCGATTACTCGGGCTACCCCGATTGCCGGCCTGAATTCATTGAAGGCTTTGCCGCGCTGGCAAACCTCGCGACCAAGGCTGGATCCGAAGGCGAACGTTTCGTCATCCACGCCCCGCTTCAGTTCCTCGGCAAGGCCGATATCGTTCGGGAAGCGGCTCGACTTGGTCTAGACCCGGGGATGAGCTGGTCCTGCTATGATCCTGAACCCGATGGCCGGGCCTGCGGACTGTGCGACAGTTGCCGCCTTCGGCGCGCCGGTTTTGCCGACGCCGGCCTGATCGACCCCACCGCATACGCTGCTTGAGGTGATCCGCGCCGTCCGGCGCATCAGCAACGCCTTTGTCAGACAAACGAAAAGGGGCCGGATTTCTCCGACCCCTTTCCTTAGTCGCTGATCGCGAGACTTAGTTGCCCGAACCCGGACCGTAGGTGATTTCCACACGACGGTTCTGGAGTTCACGCACGCCATCGGCGGTCGGAACGCGCGGGTTGTTCTCACCGAAGCCCTGGCTGGTGATCGCCGAGGCGGCAATACCACGCGAGGTCAGATACGAGGTCACCGAAGCGTTACGACGCTCCGACAGACCCTGGTTGTACTTCGGCGAACCCGAACGGTCGGCATAACCGGCCAGCATGATCGGAACGCTGCTGCAGTCCGCATAGGCCGAGACGGCGCTATCGAGGATCGAAGCCGCTTCCGGCGTGATGTTCGACTTATCCCAGTCGAAGAACACGATGTACGGACCCTTGTTGCACACAGCCACCGGAGGAGGAGGCGGAGGCGGCGGGGGCGGCGGCGGCGGGGGAGGCGGCGGCGGCGGGGGAGGCGGAGGAGGCGGAGCCGCCTGCGCGCCAAAGTTATACGCCAGAGTCGCCAACAGCGAGTGCGAGCGGAAGCGGGTCCGCACGTTCCGGCCGTTTGCCGCAACCAGATCGTTGTGGTTCTGGTTGTAGTAGCGATACTTCAGACCGATGTCCCAGTTGTCGCTGATCGGCATGCGCACGCCCGCGAGGGCTTGCCAAGCGAAGCCGGTGTCCGAATCGACGACATCGGTACCAAGCTGTCCGATGATCACCGCATTCTTCACGCGGCCAATACCGGCACCAGCGCCGACAAAGCCCTGCAGGCCATCATCCGGACCGAAGTCGAGCAGGGCATTGCCCATGAAGCTTAGCGCTTCGGCACCACCGCCGACGTTGGCGTCACCATAGACCGTCGAGCCTACCGTGTACTTCTTCTCTTCCGCGCGACGATAGCTGGCTTCAGCTTCGAGACGGAACCCGCCGAAGTCATAGCCGACGATCCCGCCGAAATCGTAACCGGGCTTGGTATCCAGCGTGCCGTTATTGCCAACGCCGGTGATGTTGAAGATATTCTCCACGAGCACTACGCCCGCGTCACCTTCCACATACGAGGAATCGTCGCGCGCGAGCGCGGGCGAGGCAAGGGCTGTAGTAGCCAGAGCCATCCCTAGGACGATGTTCCGCATTTTGTATTCCCCTTTTAGCGAATATTGAGGCCACCGAGTGCTAAAGCGATCTATCGCCTAAGCGTTCCCGGCGCAACCCAACAAATTCGTCAACTGTTGCAAGAATGCCGCAATTACACGGCCTTGCAATTGCAAATCCATCGGGCCGAGGCCTGTCAACGACGGGTGGTCCATCCGACTGACAAATCGTAGCGATCAGCTGGCCGGAAGTACACCCGCCACTGCCAAAGCATTGAGCAGGTTAACAATTGCCGAACGCGCTTCTGCATCTACCGTGCTGCCGCCGGACGAACGGGGACTTGCCAAGTCCCGAGATAACGGTTGTCGTGTCCGGTCGAGCGATTGAGCACTCGCATCCCGTCGCGGGGGGCTGCGAACAACCAGTTCCCACCCTGCCTGCACGCCAGCTTGCCCGCTTTGCCGGCCCATTCCCCGGTGGGCGATAGACCGACCAGCCAGGCGCTGCCGTCGACGGGCGCGGCTGGCGGCGTATTGGCTTGTCCCTCGATGATGCTGTTCCCCGTCAGCACCAATGGCACAGATTTGAGGTTGTGATTTAAGGAGTGTTGGGGCTTCGTCGTAGTGACGAAGGAACGAAGATGAAGCCCCAACCCTCCTTGAAAAAATCGTCTGTGAAGG
>CANJBY010000039.1 GCA_947472735.1 Sphingomonadaceae bacterium
CAAACGGCAGACCATCGAATATCGGCGCTTGCAACACCGCAAGATCGCCGCTTAACATCAACCCCCTGACGATGCCCGCACTCCGCTAATCTAAGCCGCAAAGTGTGCCAAATGTTGTGACGACGGACACGATGCACGCCGACGTCCGGCTACGTGTCGTTGCTGACTACCTGCGCAGTCGGAGACCGGGTTGCCCGCTATGTGAGGATCCGCATCAGAGACACGTACCGGCCGATCTGGACCAACTATGGAGTCGGCAAGCCGTTCAACTTCGATCTGACCCGCTACATCATGTTCCAGCAGGCGGCGCGCACATGATCCGGCAAACGCTATCCCGGCTGGCCAAATCCTGCGAAGGCGCGGCGGCGCTCGAATTTGCGCTGATCGCGCCGATCTTGCTGACCTTGATGCTCGGCGTCTTCCAGGTCGGGATCGGGATGCAGAACTACAACGCGCTGCGCTCGGTTTCGTCAGACATGGGCCGTTACGCGGTGGTGGGCTACCAGAACTCGAACAGCCTGACCAACAGCGAGATCGAGAACTTTGGTCGCTCGGTCGCCATGACGGCACCCTATGGACTGCGGACCGACCGGCTCGAAGTGCACGTTGAAAATGTCGACACGCCCAGCATCGTCGGGACTACGGAGAAGACCATCCGGCTGACATACAGTGTGCCGTCCGTGCTGTCCGTCATCGGCTTTTCCGAATTTCCGATCACCTTCAATCGCAAGGTCTATCTGATCGTCTGACAGCGCTGTTTTCCGGGCAGGGATTGCCCGGGAGCGGTGACTGCGGCAAGCCTGCGCGGATGCATGATTCATCCGGCACCCCTTCCGGTCCCGCGCGGCACGAGGCGGATTCCGATCTGCCGGCGCCGCACCGCCTTGCGCTGGCTTATGCGCCCGCTGCCGCGCGCCCGGCCTGGACGGCGTTGCTCGCGCTGGACTTGCGCCTCGCGGCGCTGCTCCGGGAGGCGCGCGAACCTTTGCTGGCGCAGATCCGGCTGGCCTGGTGGCGCGATCGCCTGAACGAGGAATCCGCAAGCTGGCCGATCGGCGAGCCTGTGCTTGCCGCGCTGGCTTCATGGCGCGGCCGCCACCGCCTGCTGGTCGACCTGGTCAATGGCTGGGAGCAACTGCTGGGCGATGCGCCCTTGCCCGCAGAGCGGCTGGCAGCCATGGCGCACGGCCGCGCAACTGCCATCGCGGCGCTGGCCGAGGTGCTGGGCGAAGGCGATCAGGTTCGTGAGCGCGCGATGCACGCGGGGCGTCTGTGGGCGCTGTCCGACCTTGCCGCACATCTCAATCACCCGGCAGAGATTGCCGACGTTCAGGCCCTGCTGGCCGGCGAGCCATCGTCGATGCCGCTCCTACCCCGAAGCCTCCGCCCCTTGCCGGTGATGCATGCTCTGGTGACCCGCCACGGCGGTCGCGCCATATTGGTGGCAATGCGACTTGGCTTGTTCGGTCGCTAGGCTAGGTACTTTCCTCGAAAGGGGTGAGCCTGTTGAACCGTATCGTGCTGGGCGCCGTCGCGGCCTTGCTGCTGGTTTCGGCGGGACTGTTCTGGTGGCAGGGCCGCGCGGAGACTGAGGCCGGGGCACCGCCACCGTCAATCGCTGCCGCTCCCGTCGATCCCGATGCACTGCCCAGCGCTGATCCGCTCGGCATGGTGGGGCCCGCCTTGCCCGAAGCCAGTGAAGCCACGCGCGAGCAGCGGCGGTTTGACCGGGTCGACCGGGACCGTGACAGCCGGGTCACCCGCAACGAGATGCTCGCCCCGCGCGCCGATGCCTTCCGCAAGCTGGATGTCGATCACAACAACCTGCTGACTTTCGAGGAATGGGCCGTGCGCACTTCGGACCGGTTCAAGACCGCCGATACCAATGGCGACGCCATTCTCGACCGGGCGGAGTTTGCCACGACCAAGTCGAAGCGGGTGCTCCCGAAGTGTAACTGCACCCCGCCGCGTCAGCGCTCGGCCAAGGGGCGCGCGGCGGAGGCGCCGTTGCCGCCGGAGGACCTAGACGAGGGAGACGACCCAGCCGGCTAGATCGGCCTTGGCCCGCGCCGTATAGGCTTCCTTGCGCTGCTTCTTCTTCACATCGGGATCGACCGGCGGAAACAGCCCGAAGTTGACGTTCATCGGCTGGTAGGTCTCGGCCTCGGCATCGCCGGTGATGTGCGAGAGCAGCGCACCCAGCGCGGTTGTGCGGGGCGGAGCGGTCCATTCCCGCCCGGCCAGCTCAGCCGCCGCCATCAGGCCCGCCAGCAGGCCGACGGACGCACTCTCCACATACCCCTCGCAGCCGGTGATCTGCCCGGCGAACCGGATGTGCGGTGAACTTTTCAGCCGCAATTGCCGGTCGAGCAGCGTCGGCGAATTGATGAAGGTGTTGCGGTGCAGCCCGCCCAGCCTGGCGAATTCGGCCTGCTCCAGCCCCGGAATGGTACGAAAGACGCGCTGCTGCTCGCCGTATTTGAGCTTGGTCTGGAAGCCGACCATGTTCCACAACGTACCGAGTTTGTTGTCTTGCCGCAGTTGCACCACGGCATGGGGCCAGCGTCCGCTGGGATGCTCGGGCGTAGCCCAATGCGGATTGTCGAGGCCCACCGGCTTCATCGGGCCGAAGCGCAGGGTATCGACCCCGCGCTCGGCCATCACCTCGATCGGCATGCAGCCTTCGAAGTAGGGGGTGTTGGCCTCCCACTCGCGAAATTCGGTCTTGTCGCCGGCCAGCAGTTCCTCGCGGAAGGCGAGGTATTGGTCGCGGGTCATCGGGCAGTTGATGTAGTCCTTGCCGCCCTTGTCCCAGCGCGCCGCCATCCAGCACACATCCATGTTGATCGACTCATGCTGGACGATCGGAGCAATCGCATCGAAGAAGGCCAGGCTCTCCGCGCCAGTGGCCGCGCCAATGCTTTGTGCGAGCGCCCCGGCAGTGAGCGGCCCGGTCGCCACGATGGTGAGGCCGGCGGATGGCAGGGTCTCGACCCGCTCGCGCACCAGTTCCAGACCCGGCTGCGCGACAAGCGCGGCCTCGATCTCGGCAGAAAAGACGTCACGGTCCACCGCCAGCGCCGAACCGGCTGGAACCTGAGCCTTCGCCGCCGCCGCCATAACCAGCGAGTCGCAGGCGCGCATCTCGTGGTGGAGCAGGCCGACTGCGTTCCGTTCGTCATCGTCGGAGCGGAAGGAGTTGGAGCAGACCAGCTCGGCCAGCCCGTCGCCCTGGTGCGCCGGGGTGCCATGACCGCCGCCGCGCATTTCGGACAGACGCACCCGCAGCCCGCGCCGGGCGAGCTGCCAGGCCGCTTCGCTGCCGGCCAGACCGCCGCCGATTATGTGTACGTCATGGCTCATCCTCGCGCGACTAGCCTTGCGCGGGCAGGAATCCAACGCCAAGCTTGCGGCGAGGGAGAAGAATTCCATGCCGAGGCGCGCACTGATCGAAAAACGCCCCTGGTTGCTGGCCAGTATCGCGGCGGCGATTGCGTTCTACGTCCTGCGGGACGGAGCGATGCCCGGGGCCTATCAGATGCTGCTGAAGGGTGCGGCCTGCGCGTTTCTTGCAGTCTGGGCGATCGTCCGCCACGGCGGACGCGACACGCAGATGCTGGCGGGGATCATGGGCATCTCCGCACTGGCGGACATGGCGATCGAGATCACCACCGTGGCCGGGGCGGCCCTGTTCCTGCTGGCGCATGTCATCGCCATTGCACTCTACTTGCGGCACCGGCGTGACCGGCTGACCGGAAGCCAGAAGGCGGCCTCGCTCGCGCTGCTGGTGCTCACGCCGCTGGCCGGGTGGCTGCTCAGCGGCGATCCGCTGGTGCCGGTCTACGGCCTGTTCCTGGGCGGCATGGCCGCGAGCGCCTGGTCCAGCAGCTTTCCCCGCTACCGCGTCGGCGTAGGCGCGCTGCTGTTTGTTGCCTCGGACATGCTGATCTTCGCGAGGGAAGGGGTGCTGGCGGAAAGCGCGCTGCCCGAGCTGCTGATCTGGCCGCTATACTATCTCGGCCAGTTGCTGATCGCGACCGGGGTGATCGGGACGTTGCGCGGACGGTCGCTGCGCTAACCGCTCACCCGTTCAAATTCCACCATCGCGACCAGCGGCAGCGGGCCGTAGACGTGCGGGAACAAGGCGCCGCCGCGGGACGGTTCCCAGCGGACCGTATCCGCCAGCAGGGCCAAGTCCACGGTCGCAACGACCAGTCCGGACTGGCCGGCGAAGTGCTTTTCCAGCGTTTCCGTCAGCTGCTCCGCCGTTGACAGGTGGATGTACCCATCGGCCAGGTCGACTGGCGCACCCGTAAAGGTGCCGTCGGCCTGCCACTGCGCGAACTGCTCGGCAGTCAGGATCTTGTAGGCGAGGTCATTCACCGGAATCGGGCGCTGCGTCCGGCGTTTCCACCGCGTCTTCCTCTTCCTCACCCGCGTCTGCGAGTCGCACGGCGCTGACCACGTGTTCATTGTCGGCGACGTTGAACAGGCGCACCCCGGCACTGCCGCGGCCGATGACGCGCAGGCTTTCGAGCGGCAGGCGGATCAGCTTGGCCTGGTCTGTCACCAGCATCAGCTGGTCGGCCTGAACCGCCGGGAAGCTTGCCAACACCGGACCGTTGCGGCCGATGTTGTCGATGTTGGTGATGCCTTGTCCGCCGCGGCCCGTGCGGCGGTATTCGTAGGCTGAGGAAAGCTTGCCGTAACCGTTGGCGCAGACCGTCAGGATGAACTGCTCCTTGGCCGCGAGCTCGGCGAAGCGCTCGGCGCTCATCGCCGGTTCGCTGTCTCTTTCGGCCTTCCAGGGCGCGTGGCGCAGATAGTCCTCGCGCTCGTCCTGATCCTTCACGCCAACGCGGTGCAGGATCGAAAGCGAGATCACCTCGTCATCGCCGCGCAGCGTCATGCCGCGCACGCCGGTGGAAGTGCGGCTCTGGAACTCGCGGACTTCGTCGCCGGCGAAGCGGATCGCCTTGCCCGAACGGGTCGCGAGCAGCACGTCATCCGATGCCTCGAGCAGCGCGGCGCCGATCAGCCGGTCGGCCGAGTCCTCGTCGAAGCGCATCGCGAACTTGCCGTTGCTCGGGATGTTGGTGAAGGCATCCATGTTGTTGCGACGGACATTGCCCTTGGCCGTGGCAAACACCACCGAAAGCGCGCCCCATTCGGCTTCGTCTTCCGGCAACGGCAGCACGGTCTGGATTGTCTCGTCCTTGTCCAGGGCCGGCAGCAGGTTGACGATCGGACGCCCGCGCGTCGCGGGCCCGCCTTCCGGCAGACGCCAGACCTTGAGGCGATAGACCTTGCCTGCGGTCGAGAAGAACAGCACCGGGGTATGGGTGCTGGTCACGAACATGGTCGAGACCGCGTCCTCTTCCTTGGTCGCCATTCCGGCGCGGCCTTTGCCGCCGCGGTTCTGGGCGCGGAAGGTGTCGAGCGGCGTGCGCTTGATATAGCCATCGAGGGTGACGGTGACGACCATCTCCTCGCGTTCGATCAGATCCTCGTCCTCGATCCCGTCGGCCGCGGCGGTGATCTCTGAAAGGCGCGGAGTGGCGTAGGCTTCGCGAATTGCAGCCAGTTCGTCCGTCATGACCCGGTAGAGCTTCACCCGGTCAGCCAGGATCGCCAGGTAGCCCTCGATCGCGACCGCCAGTTCCTTGAGCTCGTCACCGATCTCGTCCCGGCCGAGCGCGGTCAGGCGGTGGAGCCGCAAGTCCAGGATGGCCCGAACCTGCGCTTCGGAAAGCTTGTATGTGCCCCCGGACTGGTCGGCGGTCGGCTCGATCGCTTCGACCAGCCGGATATATTGCGCAATCTCACCGATCGGCCATTCGCGTGCTGTCAGCGCTTCGCGCGCTGCCGCCGGGTTGCGGGCACCGCGGATGATCTTCACCACCTCGTCAAGATTGGTGACTGCCACCACCAGGCCCAGCAAGATATGCGCGCGATCACGCGCCTTGTTGAGTTCGAACTTGGTGCGCCGCGTGATGACTTCTTCGCGGAAGGTGACGAATGCCGCGATGAAATCACGCAGCAGCAGGACTTCTGGACGTCCGCCGCGAATCGCCAGCATGTTGGCCGGAAAGTTCGACTGCGCCGGCGTGTTGCGCCACAGCTGGTTGAGCACCACTTCCGGCGTTGCATCGCGCTTCAGTTCGATCACCACCCGCACGCCCAGCCGGCTGGATTCGTCGCGGATATCGGAAACGCCTTCGATCCGCTTGTCCTTGGCGGCCTCGGCGATCTTTTCGACCAGGTTGTTCTTGCCGACCTGGTAAGGGATCGCGGTCAACACGATCGAGCGGCGGTCGCCCCGGCCTTCCTCGATCTCGTGCCGGCACCGCATGATGATCGAGCCGCGCCCTTCGGTATACGCTTTACGCGCACCCGCGGTGCCCAGGATCAGCGGAGCGGTCGGGAAGTCCGGCCCGGGGATGATCTGGATCAGGTCCTCGTTAGTGATCGCAGGGTTGGCGATATAGGCCAGGCAGCCGTCAATCACTTCGCCGAGATTGTGCGGCGGGATGTTGGTGGCCATGCCCACCGCGATGCCGCCGGCCCCATTGACCAGCAGGTTGGGGAAGCGCGCCGGCAGCACCGTCGGTTCGCGGCGCGATCCATCGTAGTTGTCGGTGAAATCGACGGTATCCTTGTCGAGATCGTCGAGCAGCGAGTTGGCCACGCGGGCGAGGCGGGCCTCGGTGTAGCGCATTGACGCCGGCGGATCGGGATCCATCGAACCGAAATTGCCCTGACCGTCGATGAGCGGGAGCCGCATCGACCAGTCTTGCGTCATGCGCGCCAGTGCGTCGTAAATCGCGCTGTCGCCATGCGGGTGATAGTTGCCCATCACGTCGCCGACAATTTTTGCGCTCTTGCGGTAGGGCCGTCCGGCGACGAATCCGCCTTCCTGGCTGGCGAACAGGATGCGTCGGTGGACCGGCTTCAAGCCATCGCGCACGTCGGGCAGCGCACGGGACACGATCACGCTCATCGCGTAATCGAGGTAGCTGGTCTTCATCTCGTCGACGATGTCGATGCGCTGGAATTCGCCCATCGGACCAGGTGAATCAGGGATTTCGCTGTCTTCGCTCACGCGCTGTTTTTCGCTTGTTTGGGTGGGTTAGTCGGGTACTTGGAGGCCCTAGGCGATAGCACCGGCAAAGACCAGCCAAAGGCGCGGAACCAAGCCGCTTTGCTGCGCGTTTTCCACATTTGTGGCCGGCACCATCGACAGCCGCATGAACAATTGCGACGAATTGCATTCAACGGCCATTCAAGCGTTGCGCCCTAGTTGCCGGAGCCATTGCAAAAGCGGCCGTTTGCCGCCAATGCACGCACGGAAGTATTGCCCCGGCCGGGTCCCTTTCGCCCCGCCGGCACCTGAGGAGATGAATGCGATGAAGCGGACCACCGGCCTGATGCGCAGGTCCATCCTTTCCCGTTCGCTGGCCGGCGCGCTGGCGACGGTTTCCCTGGCTGGCGGCGCGCTGATCGTCGCTACCCCGGCTTTGGCCGCAAAGGCCCCCAAGGCGCCCGAAGCGCCGAAGGTGACGATGTCCAAGACCTTCCAGCCGCTCGCCGCAGCGCTGAGCAAGGGGATCGAAGACGCCAAGAAGAAGCCCGATGTCGTGGCGGCCCAGGCGAAGGTTGCGGCCGCGACCGAAGCGTTGCGCACGGCCCAGGGCGCCAGCGCCCGCACTGCCGCCCGCGGTCAGCGCGATGCCGCAGCTGGCGAGCTTGGCACTACCCTTACGGCGGAGAAGACGCAGCTTGACGGCGCGTTCGCCGCTGCCAGCACGCCCGACGACCGGTATGTGGCCGGCCAGCTGGCAGTCCAGCTCGGCGGTCTTGCGCAGGACCCCGCCATTCAGCGAAAGGGCCTGGCCGCCATGCTTGAAAGCGGCAAGGTCGCGCCGGCGGAAGCACCCCGCCTGCAGTTCTACCTTGGTTCGATTTCCTACGATCTCAAGGACTATGCAGCCGCGCGCACCGCTTTCACGTCGGCGCTTTCAGCCGGCTACAAGGATGGCGATATCGAGGCGCTGCTCGCCGAGTCCTTCATTGCCGACAACCAGATTGCGCAGGGCCTGACCGTGCTCAACCAGGCAATCGATTCGCGCCGCGCAGCGGGCACGCTCGCCCCGCAGGGCTGGTATCGCCGCGGCCTTGGCGCCGCTTACAAGGCCAAGATCCTCGATCAGGCCGCCAACTTCTCGATGGCGCTGGTGCGGGACTATCCGAGCAATGACAACTGGGCGGGCGCGATCACCGTGCTGCGCGAGGTGGGTGGCTACGCCAACCAGGAATCGCTCGATCTGATGCGGCTGATGGACCGGACCAACAGCTGGTCGGAAGGCCGCGACTATGTCGAGTTCCTCCAGGCGGCCGACGCTCGCCGTTTGCCCGGCGAAGTCATCGCGGTGATCGACAAGGGCGTTGCGGCCGGCAAGCTGAACATGGCTGACGTGTTTGTGTCGGAGAACAAGTCCCTGGCCGCTGGCCGCGTCGCAGCCGACAAGGCTTCGCTTCCGGGGCTGGAGCGGGATGCCCGCGCTGCCAATGCCAATGGCGCAACCATTGCTGCGGCCGCTGACGCGTTCCTCAGCTATGGCCAGTCGGCCAAGGCTGCGGAGCTTTACACCCTCGCACTCAGCAAGCCCGGCGGGGACCAGGCTCGCGCGCTGACCCGTCTGGGTATCGCGCAGGCCGATTCCGGCGACTATGCCGCAGCGGCGGCAACTTTTGCGAAGGTCGAGGGTCCGCGCAAGGCGCTGGCGCAGCTGTGGGGCATTTACGCCGCGCAGAAGGCGGCACCGCCGGCTCCTCCGGCTCCCCCGGCCCCGCCTGCCAAGTAAGGCGGCGGCCCCGGCACAAGAGAGGGCGGCAGGAAACTGCCGCCCTTTTCATTGCTGCGCTGCGTTTCAGTCGACCGGCAGGAACTGATCGCTGGGCTCGTCGAGGACGTGGAGTACCCCGTCGGAGATGGCGAAGAAGGCTCCGCGCAGGCTCAGCTCGCCGTCGCGCTCCTTGCGGCGGATGCAGGGAAACGTGCGCAGGTTGGCAAGGCTGACTTTGACCCCGGCCTGTTCCATCGCCCGTTCGGCCACGCGTCCGTCCGTGCCGTGGGCGGCCACCACCGGGGTGCGCGCCTCGTCAAGCAGTCCGATCCAGTCGGCGATGAAGCCGCCTTCGCCCGGCTCTGTACCGTGCATCTCGCGGGTCAGCGCGGCCCGGCAGCCGCCGCACATGCCGTGGCCCATCACCACGATTTCCTTCACTTTCAGGAACTGCACGGCAAATTCCAGTGCGGCCGAAACGCCGTGATAGCCCGGGCTGGTCTCGAACGGCGGGACCATCGCCGCGACGTTGCGGACCACAAAGATCTCGCCCGGATCGACATCGAAGATCTGCGCGGGATCGACCCGGCTGTCGGAGCAGGCGATCACCATGATCTCGGGCTCCTGGCCTTCGCGCAGCTGGGCCCAGCGTTCGCGATTCGGGGTCCAGGCGCTGTTGCGGAACCGGCGATAGCCTTCGACGAGGCGGGAAAACTGGGGGGAAGTTGGCTCGCTCATGCGGCGCTACATGGTCTGTACGATTGCCTCTGGCAAGGCTTCACTCATGCGCTTAGATGGGCGGCATGAACGACCTATCCTCCGCCCCGGCGCCCCTGCGCAAGCCTGACTGGATCCGGGTAAAGGCGCCGACCAGCCGCGCTTATGGCGAAACGCGGGATCTGATGCGCTCGCTCGGCCTGAACACCGTGTGCGAGGAAGCCGCCTGCCCGAACATCGGGGAATGCTGGACCAAGAAGCACGCCACCGTGATGATCCTGGGCGACGTCTGCACCCGCGCCTGCTCGTTCTGCAACGTCAAGACCGGGATGCCGCGCACCCTTGATCCGCTTGAGCCGGAAAATGTGGCGATCGCCGCGGCGAAGCTCGGGCTGCAGCATATCGTGGTCACCTCGGTCGATCGCGATGACCTGCCGGACGGCGGGGCGGGTCAGTTCGTCAAGGTGATCGAGGCGCTGCGCCGGACCACCCCGGCGACGACGATCGAGATCCTCACCCCCGACTTCCGCGGCAAGATGCGCGAGGCGGTGGAAGCCATCGTCGCTGCCGGCCCGGACGTCTATAACCACAACCTCGAAACCGTGCCCCGGCTCTATCCCACAATCCGCCCCGGCGCGCGCTACTACTCATCCCTGCGGCTGCTGGAAGAAGTGAAGCGCCATTCGCCGACGGTCTTTACCAAGTCGGGCATCATGCTTGGGCTGGGCGAGGAGCGGCTGGAAGTCCACCAGGTGATGGACGACATGCGCAGCGCGGGCATCGATTTCCTGACCATGGGGCAGTACCTGCGCCCGACCCCCAAACACGCGGAAGTGAAGGAATTCGTCACCCCGCAAGCTTTCTCCGCATACGGCGCGATCGCGCGGGCCAAGGGCTTCCTGCAAGTCGCCTCCACCCCGCTGACCCGGTCGAGCTACCACGCCGGCGAGGACTTCGCCGCCATGCGGGTGGCGAGAGAGGCCAAGCTGGCAAAGCAACGCTGATGCCCGGAATTCAAGAGACCCGCATCCTGCCGTGGAGCGCGGCGCAGATGTTCGATCTCGTGGCCGACGTGGCTCGCTACGGCGAATTTCTGCCCTGGGTGATCGCCACCCGGGTCCGGTCCGACAGCGACGAGGCAATGATTGCCGACATGCTGGTCGGCTTTTCCGCGGTCCGCGAAAAATTCACGTCGCGCGTGGTCAAGCAGCGGCCGGAGCGGATCGAGGTGATCTACGTCGATGGTCCGATGCGCGATCTCGACAACGTATGGCAGTTCCGCGACCTGCCGAAGGGAGGCTGCGAAGTTTCGTTTTCGGTGCGCTTCACGTTCCGTAACGCGCTGTTCGAAAAGCTTGCCGGCCAGTACTTCGACCGCGCCTTCCGCAAGATGGTGAATGCCTTCGAGGAACGCGCAGCGGCGCTTTACGGCAACAGCAGTTCCAGCGCGATCAGCGCCGCCTGACGGCGCACCGTCGCCCGGCTTGATCCATCGAGCTGCCGTTCCTCCGCATCGACTTCATCGTCGCCGCGCACCGCGCGAGCGAACACCACGGTCCCGACCGGCCGTGCAGCGCTGCCGCCGTCGGGTCCGGCAATGCCGCTGATCGCGACCGCCACATCCGCGCCGCTGCGTTTGAGCGCGCCCTGCGCCATCGCCCAGGCAGTCGCGACGGAGACCGCGCCGAAAGCATCGAGGATTTCCTCCGGCACGCCCAGCAGTTCGCGCTTGGCCTCGTTCGAATAGGTCACGAAGCCCCGGTCCATTACGGCCGATGAGCCGGCAATTTCGGTCAGCGCAGCGCTGACCAGTCCGCCGGTGCAGCTTTCCGCCACGGCGACGGTGCGCCCGGCGGCCTTGTTCTCGGCTATGACCCGCGCGGCGAGTTCGACGATTTCGTCAGGGAGGAGGTTGTCGCTCATCTCAAGTCGCGCAGATCGTGAACTTGCCGACCCGGGGTGTGCCGGCGCGCGATCCGAGGCCGACGGCCAGTGCGATCAGTTCAGCGGTGCTATCGGCCGGAAGCGGGGACAGCAGCCGCAGTACGCGGTCGATCGTGGTGCAGCGATCGGTGGGCAGCTTTTCCTTCACCACGCCTTCAACCATCCCGTCGACCAGTGGCTGCAATGTTGCATCTGGCAGGCTGCGGATCAGGTCGGTGGTCCGGGAATCGCCCATCGAGTCGCCGACCTTGAAGAATGCGGCCTTGGCGCCGGGCCACGATTTGGCCTTGCCGGCAGCATAGCGGCCGGCCAGCTCGGCACCGTTGCGGATCAGCCACGCGTCGCCGGGCAGCACTGCGGCGCACCGCTGGCTGGTGCCGGTGATGATGTTGGGCAGGGTGTAGCCGGCCAGCGATGTGAACTCCGCCGGAGTCAGGCAGGGCGGCTCGGCGGCACGGGCCAGACCGGGCAGCAGGGCCAGGGCAATGGCGATAGGGAACTTGCGCATGGGGGGATGCTCCGTTCAATCAAGGATCAGGGTAGCTACGGCCTGGGCCGCGATACCTTCGCTGCGCCCAGTAAAGCCCAGCGTTTCGGTGGTGGTGGCCTTGACGCTGACAGCGGTGATGTCAACGCCGATGATCGCGGCCAGCCGCTCCCGCATTGCGGCGCGGTGCGGGCCGATCTTCGGCGCTTCGCAGACGATTGTCAGGTCGACATTGCCAACGCGGTAGCCTGCCTGGCCGGCCAGGGTAACGGCGTGGCTCAGGAACCGGTCAGATGAAGCGCCGCGCCACTGTGGGTCGGCGGGCGGGAAATGCTGGCCGATGTCGCCGGCTCCCACTGCGCCAAGGATCGCATCGACCAGCGCGTGGATCGCCACGTCGGCGTCGCTGTGCCCGGCAAGGCCGTGGCTGTGCTCGATCCGCACGCCGCAGAGCCATAGCGGCTCACCCTCGGCCAGCCGGTGCACGTCGAAACCGGTGCCCACCCGCATGGCAGGCAAAGCGCCGGCGAAGTCCTCGGCATAAGTCAGCTTGTGCAAAGCCTCGTCTCCTTCGACCAGCGCGACGGACATGCCCGCTGCCTGCGCCACCTGGGCATCGTCCCCCGCTGCCAACTCCCCGCGCCAGCTACGATGCGCCGCGAGGATCGCCGGGTAGCGGAAGGCCTGAGGGGTTTGCACCCTCCGCAGGGCTTCGCGCCGGGCAGGGGCGCCCATCAGGTCGCCGTCCGCCTGTGCCAGGCTATCGACCACTGGCAGCACGGGGATTGCCCCTTCGTGAACCGCCAGCGCCGCGACGAGGCGGTCGATTACGGCGCGGGGCAGCGCAGGGCGTGCGGCATCGTGGATCAGAACCAGCTTGGGCGGATCGCTGGCCAACGCCGCCAGGCCCAGGCTGACCGATTCCTGCCGGGTCGATCCGCCGGTAACCAGCGTGACCGCAAGTCCTGCCAGGCTCTCGGCGGCGATGGCTTCGGCGCCGGGCGGGATCATTACCACGATCGGCGCGACCCCAGCTGCCGTCAGCCGTTCGACCGAATGGCGTACCACCGGCTTGCCCCGCCAGCGCGCGAACTGCTTGGGCAGTGGCTGGCCGGCACGCAATCCGGCTCCCGCGGCCACGACCACGGCGGCACATCCAGGGGGAAGGGCGGAAGCGCTCATTCGGGTAGGCGGGTAACCGCTTGCGGGATGGAGGGCAATTGCCTATGTGCTGCCCAAATTTTAGGCACATTCAGATGAACCCGCTTCCTCCTCCCCCGGCGCTTGAGCCAATTTACATCGGCCCGGTGCGGATCGACTGCCCGGTCGTGCTCGCGCCGATGACGGGGGTCACCGATCTGCCGTTCCGCCGCGTCGTCCGCCGCTTCGGCTCGGGGCTGAACGTCACCGAGATGATCGCCAGCCCGGCCGCGATCCGCGAGACCCGCCAGTCGATCCAGAAAGCGGCGTGGGATGCGATCGAGGAGCCGGTCTCGATGCAGCTGGTCGGCTGCGATCCGGTGCAGATGGGCGAGGCGGCGAAGCTTTCGGAAGATCGCGGCGCTGCGATTATCGATATCAACATGGGCTGTCCGGTCCGCAAGATCGTGAACGGTGACGCCGGATCGGCCTTGATGCGCGACCTTCCGCTGGCCACGGCCCTCATCTCGGCGACGGTCAAGGCGGTCTCGGTGCCGGTCACGGTCAAGATGCGGATGGGCTGGTGCCATGACAGCCTGAACGCGCCCGAGCTCGCTCACATCGCCGAAGACCTTGGCGCAAAGCTCGTCACCGTCCACGGCCGCACCCGCAACCAGCTTTACAAGGGCGAGGCGGACTGGGCGTTCGTGCGCAAGGTCAAGGATGCGGTCTCGATCCCGGTGATCGTCAATGGCGACATTTGCACCATTGCCGACGCGGCGCAGGCACTGGAGCTGTCCGGGGCGGACGGGCTGATGATCGGGCGCGGGGCCTATGGCAAGCCCTGGCTGCTGGCGCAGGTGATGCGTTGGCTACAAACCGGCGAGGCGATGGCCGATCCGTCCTTGGCCGAGCAGCTTGCCTTGCTCCTCGATCATTACCGCGCCATGCTGGAGCACTACGGCAGCACCACCGGGGTCCAGATGGCCCGCAAGCACCTCGGCTGGTACACCCGGGGGCTGCATGGCTCGGCCGAGTTCCGCAACCGCGTGAACTTCATCGACGATCCCGAAGCGGTGATGGCGGCGCTGTCCGCCTTCTACCTGCCGTTGCTGGAGCGCGGGGACGAGCGGCAGGCGGCATGACCGCGGCCTTGCCCGAGGCGGTCAAGCTGATCGCCAGCTTGCCGATGGCGATCGTGGTGCTGGCACCCGGACAACGGATCGCCTCGGTCAATCCGGCGGCGGAGCAGTTCTTCGGACAGTCCTCGCGCCGACTGGCGGGAAAGCCGATCACCGAGGTCCTGCAGTTTGCCGAGCAGCGGCTGACTGATCGGCTCACAGATGCCGATACCCCGCTTTCGGCGCGCGAAAGCGATGTGATCGTGGCGGGGCAAGGGGCCCGGCGACTGGACATCGGGGTGGCGCCAGTGGTCGATGAGCCGGGCTGGCAAGTGTTGACGCTGCACGATTCAACCGCCGCGGAAACGATGGGCGAGGCGCCTGCCGGCCGGGAAGACGCGGTGCTGCGCGCGCCGGAAATCCTCGCGCATGAAATCAAGAACCCGCTGGCAGGAATCCGCGGCGCGGCACAGTTGCTGGCCCGCAAGCTGGGCGACAGCGACAAGGCCCTGACCAGCCTGATCGCCGACGAGGTCGACCGGATCGCCAAGCTGATCGACGAAATGCAGACGCTGAGCCGGCGCACTACCCAGCCGCTCGCACCGTGCAACCTGCATGAAAGCGTGCGCCGCGCTGGCGCGGTGCTTGCGGCGGGTGACGGAACGCGGGTCGAGGAAGAGTTCGATCCCTCGCTGCCGCCGGTGATGGGCAATGCCGATGCCCTGGTGCAGGTCGTGATCAACCTTCTTTCAAACGCGCGTGAGGCCAGCCGCGACGCCGTGCGGCCGCGTGTGATCGTGCGCACGCGCTTTGCCAGCGGGCTGCAATTGCACACCACCGCCGATGGCCGCCCGCTGCGGTTGCCGATCGAGCTGCGGGTCAGCGACAACGGGCCGGGAATCGACCCGGCCATGCGCGACCATATCTTCGAGCCATTCGTGACGACCAAAAAGACCGGGCAGGGGCTGGGTCTGGCGCTGGTCCGCAAGCTGGTGCGCGACATGAACGGACGGATTACTCACGAACGTGATGAGAGCGGGGGCTGGACGCATTTCCGCATCCACCTGCCGCTTGCCACTGAGCCCGGCAAGAAGCGGAAGGGAGCCCCGGCATGAGCGTGCTGCTGGTCGAGGACGACGAATCGATCGCGATCGTCATCATCGCCGCGCTGGAGGCCGAAGGCTTCGATGTGACGCGCTGCGACAGCATCGCCGAGCGTGACCGCCTGCTGTCCGTGCGCGGGTACGACGCGCTGGTGACCGATGTGATCCTGACCGACGGTGACGGCATCGCCACCATCGGGTCAGTCCGCGCGCTGCATCCCGATATGCCGATCATCATCCTGTCGGCCCAGAACACCCTCGATACCGCAGTGCGCGCCAGCGATACCGGCGCGTTCGAATATTTCCCCAAGCCGTTCGACATCGACGAGTTGGCCCGCACCGTGCGCCAGGCGGTGGGCATGGCCGCGTCGGGCGCGATCGCGCCGGACGAGCCGGCGCCGCAGGGCCTGCCGCTGGTCGGCCGCAGTGCGCCGATGCAGGCGGTCTACCGCATGATCACCCGGGTGCTGCGCAATGACCTGACTGTGCTTATCCTGGGCGAATCCGGGACCGGAAAGGAGCTGGTGGCCGAGGCGATCCACCAGCTTGGAGACCGTCGGGACGGTCCGTTCGTGGCCGTCAACACCGCCGCGATTCCGGCGGAGCTGATCGAGAGCGAGCTGTTCGGGCATGAGAAAGGCGCCTTCACCGGCGCGGTCGCGCGGCATATCGGCAAGTTCGAGCAAGCCGCCGGCGGCACCCTGTTCCTCGACGAGATCGGTGACATGCCGATGCAGGCGCAGACCCGGTTGCTGCGCGCGCTGCAATCGGGATCGATCCGCCGGGTCGGGGGGCGGGAGGAGGTACGGATCGACGCCCGGATCATCTGTGCCACCAACAAGGACCTCGAGCCGCTGATTGCCGCCGGGCAGTTTCGCGAGGATCTTTACTACCGCATCAACGTGGTGCCGATAAACCTGCCGCCCCTTCGCGAGCGGCCCGACGATATCGAAGCGCTGGCCCGGCACTTCCTGGCCCTGGCCGCGGCGGAAGGTCTGCCGCGCCGCCAGCTTTCGCCGGACGCTGCGGAGCTGCTGACCCGCCAACCCTGGCGCGGCAATGTGCGCGAACTGCGCAACTTCATTTATCGCCTCGCGCTGCTGGCGCGGGAAGATGTGGTCGATCTGGCGGCAGCCGAGGCCTTGGTCGAGCGGTCCGCGCGCGATGAGGGACACACGCCGGACGGCGCCGATCTGGAAGTGGCGGTGGTGGAATGGTTGCGCGCCAATCGGCCGGTGGACGGGTTGGTCTACGATGCTGCACTCGCGGCTTTTGAACGGCCGTTGCTGGGCTGGGTGCTGGGGCAGACGGCGGGCAACCAGTTGCGGGCGGCGCAGATGCTGGGGATCAATCGCAACACCCTGCGCAAGCGTCTGGGCGAACTGGGGATCGAAGCGGAGGCGTTCGTCCGGCGTTAGCGCCGGATCGGACTTAAACCCCTTGCATAGTTGCAACAGCGGTGTTGTAACTATGCAACGATGATGCAGCTGAGTCCCCCCGGCAATCGGCGCTGGCCGCACTGGTGGCGGCGATTCCAGCTTTCCGCACGGCGCTCAAACGTGTTCGCGATCATGGAAGTGGTCTGCGTTCTGGCCTTTTCGGTCATGACCATCGTGACCTGGATCGCGCTGAGCCGGCAGCCCTCCAAGGACGCACTGCTGCCTTCGAGCCTTACTTCGACTTTGCTGGTTGGCACGCTGGTGCCGGCGATGGGCCTGCTGATCCTGCTGGGGCGGCGGATGGCCTTGCGCCGCGCGGCGGAAAGCGTCGGCGGCTCGGGCAGGCTGCACGTGCAGCTGGTGTTCCTGTTTTCGGTGATCGCCGCGGTGCCGACCCTGATGGTGGTGATTCTCGCTTCATGGCTGTTCCAGTCGGGCGTCGAATTCTGGTTTTCCGATTCCTCCCGCGGCCTGCTGGAAAATGCCAACAAGCTGGCGCGCGGCTATTACGAGCAGAACGTGCGTTCGGTGAACGACGAGTCGATCGCGATGGCGAGCGACCTGCGTTACATGCTGAGCGAAGTTTCAGTCGTCGATCCCCAGTTCCGCCAGGGCGTCGCCTACCAGGTGGTGCAGCGCGGACTGGACGAGGTGGCGATCGTCCAGAAGCGCTCCGATGGCACGCTGGTCACCGTTGCTTATGTCGATCCCCGCAACCGGGCGGACCGGACGTGGATCAGCACCAGCCAGCTCCGCCAGCTCGATCAGGGCGAGCCGATCGTGATCAGCGCCGATGCCAATCACATCGAAGCGGTCACGCCGATCGACCGGCGCTCGGGCATCTATCTTTATGCAGGGCGCACGTCTGATCTGCTGGCATTCAGCCAGGGCAAGCGGGCCGATTCCATCGTGCAGGGCTACAAGGAGCTGACTCAGCGCGCACGGGTGCTGCAGCTGCGCTTCAACATCTTCCTGTTCGTGATCTCGCTGGCGCTGGTCGGTTTCGCGGTCTGGTTCGGGCTCAGGCTGGCGGACCGCCAGGTGCAGCCGCTTTACGAGCTGGTGGCGGCCGCGCGGCAGGTTGGGGCGGGCAATTACACCATGCGCGTGGAAGGGCGGATCGGTGCCGACGAGATCGGCTCGCTCAACCGCGCCTTCAACCGCATGACCGCGCAGATCGAGCGGCAGACCCAGGCGCTGGTCGGCGCCAACGAACAGCTCAGCGAACGTCGGGCCTTCATCGAGGCGGTGCTTGAATCGGTCACGGCCGGGATCGTTTCGCTCGACCCTGCGGGCGGCGTGCTGCTTATGAACAGCTCGGCGCAGAAGCTGCTGCTCGGCAAGTCCGGCGCCGCCCCGGTGGGCGAGCCGCTGATCGGGATCGCCCCGCAGATCGCCGCGCTGGTCGAAAGCGGGGCAGCCGAAGGCATCGTCCAGCACGGCGGCGCCGGAGGCGACCTGCTGACCCTGGCGGTGAAGATCGGGACGGAGCGCAGCGGCCACGTCATTACCTTCGAGGATATTACCCGCCAGCTGCTTGATCAGCGCCAAGCCGCCTGGTCCGATGTGGCCCGGCGGATCGCTCACGAGATCAAGAACCCGCTCACCCCGATCCAGCTCGCGACCGAGCGGCTCAACCGGCGGTATCGCAAGCAGATCGTCAACGACCCGGAACTGTTCGAGGAACTGACCAGCACGATCATCCGCCAGGTGGGCGATCTGAAGAAGATGGTCGACGAGTTCTCGTCCTTCGCGCGTTTGCCGAAGCCGGTGTTCCGCGGGGAAGATCCGGTCGATCTGGCGCGGCAGGCCCTGTTCCTGCAGGAAATTGCGCGGCCCGACATCACTTTCGCTTTCTCTGCGCAAGAGGATATCGGCATCATCGCCTGCGATCGGCACCAGTTCGGCCAGGCGATGACCAATGTCATCAAGAACGCGACCGAAGCGGTGGAGGCGCGGGCGAAAGGCGCCGAGCCGGATTATCGCGGTCGCATCAGCCTCGATATCACGGCCAGCATCTACGAGGTCACCGTCGCAGTCTCGGATAACGGCGTCGGCTTGCCGCAGGATCGTGAACGGATCGTCGAGCCTTACGTCACCACCCGCGAAAAAGGCACCGGACTCGGCCTCGCCATCGTCAAGAAGATCGTCGAGGAACACGGCGGCGAAATGAGTTTCGGGACCGTCGAGGGCGGCGGAACCCGCGTTACCATGCGCTTTGCGCGCGATCCGCTTTCCGGCCAGCGCTCGTCGGAGGCAGCGGAATGAACAGCAAGATTGGCAAGGAGGCCTGATGGCGCTCGAGATACTGATCGTTGACGACGAACGCGACATTCGCGACCTGGTCGCTGGTGTGCTGAGCGACGAGGGCTACGATTGCCGCACCGCGGGCGACAGCCTGGCAGCGCTGGCGGCCATCGACCAGCGCCGCCCGTCGCTCGTGCTGCTTGATGTATGGCTGCACGGCAGTCCGATGGATGGGCTGGAAGTGCTGGACGAGATCAAGCGGCGTGAGCCGGAGCTGCCGGTCATCATCTTTTCCGGCCACGGCAACATCGACACGGCCGTCTCGGCGATCGGGCGCGGGGCGATGGATTTCATCGAAAAGCCGTTCGAAGCCGAGCGCCTGTTGCTGCTGGTCGAACGCGCCACCGAAACCGAACGCCTGCGCCGCGAGAACGCCCGGCTGCGCCAGGGAGCGCCGTTGGGGGATGAATTCACCGGCAATTCCTCGGCGATCAACCAGGTCCGCGCCACGCTCAAGCGCATTGCCAACACCGGCAGCCGGTTGCTGATCAGCGGGCCCGCCGGCGCCGGCAAGGAAGTGGCGGCGCGGCTGCTGCACAGCTGGAGCGGGCGGGCAGAGGCCGCGTTCGTGTCGGTCAATTCCGCCCGCATCACGCCCGAGCGGTTCGAGCAGGAGCTGTTCGGCGAGGAAGCGGATGGACGCCTGATCCGTCCGGGCCTGCTCGAACTGGCCGACGGCGGGACGCTGTATCTCGATGAAGTAGCCGACATGCCGCTCTCTACGCAGGCCCGGATCCTGCGCGTGCTGACGGATCAGGCGTTCGTGCGGGTGGGCGGGAACCGGCAGATCCGGGTCGATGTGCGGGTGGTTTCATCCACCTCGCGCAATCTCGAGCATGAAATCACCGAAAAGCGCTTTCGCGAGGACTTGTTCTATCGGCTCAATGTCGTGCCGGTAGCGATCCCTTCGCTGTCCGAGCGGCGTGACGACATTCCGACGCTGGTTGGCCACTTCTTCGCCCGCTACGCCGCGGAACAGGGCCTGCGCCCGCCCGAGATCGGGCTAGAGGCGATGGCGGCGCTGCAGGCCCACGAATGGCCCGGCAACGTCCGCCAGCTCCGCAATGTGGTGGAGCGCACCATCATCCTGACCCCGCGCGACAAGCTGGACCGGATCGAAGTCGACATGCTGCCTGGCGAGATCGTCTCGGGGCGGATGGCGGGAGACACCGGCGTCTCGGCGTTGATGGGCGTGCCGCTGCGCGAGGCGCGCGAGAACTTCGAGCGCGAGTACCTGCGGGTCCAGATCCGGCGCTTCTCCGGCAACATCTCCAAGACCGCCGCTTTCATCGGCATGGAACGCTCGGCCTTGCACCGCAAACTCAAGCTGCTCGGCATGGCCGAACGGCGCGAGGATGAGGAGGAAGAGGTCGGGTAATCGACCTTAGAATTCCGGACACGACAAGACCCCCGCTGGCGAATGCGGGCTAACGCCGGTTTGGAAAAGTGCGAACGGGCGCGGCCGACGCAAGGAGGCCTGGCACGACAGGCTTGGCTTTGCTGCAATCGTAGCGAATGGTCGGCGGGGTGCAGACGGTACCCTGCCAACTCGGCCCTGCGGTGCGTAGCGGCGGTGGGGCGGGCTCGCGCTCTTGCCACCAACCGGCGGGACATATCCCGAGATTTCGGAGCTGA
>CANJBY010000040.1 GCA_947472735.1 Sphingomonadaceae bacterium
AGGTCGGGACGTAGCGCAGCCTGGTAGCGCATCACACTGGGGGTGTGGGGGTCGGAGGTTCGAATCCTCTCGTCCCGACCAATTCTTCCTGCCGCCCCAGCCCTTGTCGGCCTGGCGTTTGACGAGCAGGTTCCCATGCCGCAGACCGATCGGGCAATTGGCAGAGGGAAATCATGGAAATCACGGCCGCCGTCCTGCGCCGCAGTGGCGACAATCCGCAGCCCTATGGCCATCATCGCCCGCTGGAACTGGCGCGCCTGGCGCTCGATCCGCCCCAACCCGGCGAACTCCTGATCCGCATCGACGCCGCCGGGCTCTGCCATTCCGACCTCTCGGTGGTGAACGGCGACCGTCCGCGGCCGATGCCGATGGCGCTGGGCCACGAGGCAACCGGGATCGTCGAGGCGCTGGGCTCTACCGACGAGGGCGGCTTCGAGGTGGGGGACAGGGTGATCCTCGCCTTTCTGCCACCCTGCGGGGAATGTCCGCGCTGCAATGCGGGTGAGCCGTTCATGTGCTCGAAGGGTGCAGCCGCGAACGGCGAAGGCCGCATGCTGAGCGGCGGGCGCCGACTGCATGAACTGTCCGGCGGGGAAATCCATCACCATCTCGGCGTATCCGCCTTCGCCACCCGGGCCGTGGTCGATCGCCGTTCGGCGGTGAAGGTCGATCGCGACATTCCCCCGCACATCGCCGCCCTGTTTGGCTGCACCGTGCTGACTGGTGCGGGCGCCGTCATAAATTCCGCGCAGGTCCGCCCGGGCGAAAACGTGCTGATCTATGGACTGGGAGGAGTAGGCCTCGCCGCCCTCCTTGCGGCCAGAGCCTCCGGCCCCGGGATATTGGTGGCGATTGATCCTTTCCCGGAAAAGCGTGCAATAGCCCAGGATCTGGGTGCCATCGCCCTGGAGCCGGGCGACACCGAGGGGTTGGCCGCCGCCTTCCCCGAAGGCGGGGCCGACGTGGTGATCGAATCGGTGGGCAAGGCAGCGGTGTTGATGGCGGCCTATGCTGCGGCCCGGCGCGGGGGCAGGATCGTGACAGTCGGCCTGCCGAACCCGTCCGAGATGTTCGAGCTTCCCGCAGTGGCACTGGTCGCGGACGGCAAGACACTGATCGGCTCCTATATGGGCTCGTCCAATCCCGCGCGCGACATTCCGCGGTACATCGCGATGTGGCGCGCGGGGCGACTGCCGGTCGAGCGGTTGCTGACCTCGGTATCCCCGATGGAAGATATCAACGGCTTGCTCGACAAACTCGCCGCCGGCGAAGTGATCCGCCAGGTGATCATCCCCTAGCGGGCGGCGATCGCAGATAGAGCCGTGCGCCAGGCTTCCGGCAGCGGGGCCGCCTTGCGCTCGGCCCCTGTGACATAGACATGGGTGAAATGCCCCTGTGCGGCCGCATCCTCCGCGCCTTCGGCGAATACGCCCAGATGGTAGGTTACGCTGGAGGTACCGATCCGAGCCACGGCCACGCCAATTTCCACCGCCTGCGGAAAGGCCAGAGCCGCCGCATAATCACAGCCGCTCGCCACCACCAGTCCGATCCGGTCACCGTCGTGCAAATCGAGCAGACCGTTGGCGATAAGCCAGCCGTTCACCGCCGTATCGAACCACGAATAGTAGACCACGTTGTTGACGTGGCCGTAGTGATCGTTGTCGTGCCAGCGGGTGGTGATGGTGGTCCATGCAGGATAGCTGGAGCGCGGGCGGAACGGGGTTGCTGGCATGGCGTCCATTAGAAACAGTCACTGCCGCAGCGCAAGCCTGCGTACCATTTTCAATCGGCGTTAGCAAAACATAGACTATTTTCGGCTAGCAACCGGTAATCATGGTGCAAGTGCCTCTTATCGTATCCCGACTGACCAGAATCCGCCGCGGATTGCGCTCCGCGCTGTTGCTTGCGGCAGGGACGCTTGCGCTCTCGGCCTGCGGCACCGGCCGCGATGCGCAGACGTCCGAGCAGGCCGCCAGGGCCCAGCAAGCGGCGGACCGCGCCGAACGCGCGCAGAAGGCTTCCGAGACTGCGCTGGCTGAGATCTCGGCCCAGTCCGGCAAGGCCGTCGTGACCCAACCGGCAAATGAGCCGGAAGCTTCGATGACGGAAGATGACGCCGAATCCGATGACGGCACCACGCCCGATGTGGACCCGGATCCCTTTGAGGAAACGGACGACAGCAGCAGCTACGTCCAAGGTTAACCCTTGCGCTGCGCCATTGCCACTTGCCGATGCACCGCCCGGGCGATAGGGCGGCCGCAGATCAATCCTTTCAGAGGAACGCATGGCCGAAGCTAAGGGTGCAGACCGTAAAGGCGGCATGAATATCGACACCAAGCTGGTGCGCGAGCTGGCCGAATTGCTGGCCGAAACCGGACTGACCGAAATCGAGGTGGAAGACGGCGATCGCAAGATCAAGGTTGCCCGCGGCGCGGCACCTGCGGCTTATGTCGCAGCGCCTGTCCCGCCTCCGGCCGCAGCTTCGGCCGCGCCCGCAGCCGCCGCTCCGGCTGCTGCACCGGTGCACGACGGCACGGTCGTCAAGTCACCCATGGTCGGCACGGCCTATCTCACGCCTGAGCCGGGCGCGGCGGATTTCATCGCCGTCGGCAAGCAGGTCAAAGCGGGTGACACGCTGATCATTGTCGAGGCGATGAAAGTGATGAACCCCATCACCGCTCCCGCTGCCGGCACGATCAAGGCGATCCTGATCGAGAACGCGCAGCCGATCGAATTCGATCAGCCGCTCGTCGTCATCGGCTAAGGAACACCAGCTTGGGCATTTCGCGCATTCTGATCGCCAACCGGGGCGAGATCGCGCTGCGCATCCATCGCGCAGCTCACGAAATGGGGATCGAAACGGTCGCGGTGCATTCCACCGCAGATGCCGATGCGATGCATGTTCGCCTCGCCGATCATGCCGTGTGCATCGGCCCCCCGGCCGCCAAGGATTCCTACCTCAACATGGCCGCGATCATCTCTGCGGCCGAGATCACTCACGCCGATGCGATCCATCCGGGCTATGGATTCCTGTCCGAGAACGCACAGTTCGCGGAGATCGTGGAGGCTCACGGGATCACGTGGATCGGTCCCAAGCCCGAACACATCCGCACCATGGGCGACAAGGTTGAGGCCAAGCGCACCGCCGGCAAGCTCGGCCTGCCGCTGGTTCCGGGATCGGACGGCGCTGTCAGCGACCCGGTCGCAGCGGCAAAAATTGCCGAGGAAATCGGCTATCCGGTGATCATCAAGGCCGCGTCGGGCGGCGGCGGACGCGGAATGAAGGTGTGCAACGGTCCGGAGCAGCTGGAAACGCTGATCCAGCAGGCCGGGAGCGAAGCCAAGGCCGCATTCGGCGACGCGACGGTCTATATCGAGAAATACCTCGGCAACCCGCGCCACATCGAGTTCCAGGTTTTCGGGGACGGCAAAGGCAACGCCATCCACCTTGGTGAACGCGATTGCTCGTTGCAGCGCCGCCACCAGAAAGTGCTGGAGGAAGCCCCTTCCCCCGTGATCGCAACACAAGAGCGTGACCGGATGGGCGGGATCGTGGCGAAAGCCATGGCCGACATGGGCTACCGCGGTGCCGGCACCATCGAATTCCTTTGGGAAAACGGCGAATTCTACTTCATCGAGATGAATACCCGTCTGCAGGTGGAGCATCCGGTGACCGAGGCGATCACGGGCGTCGATCTGGTGCGCGAGCAAATCCGCATCGCCGACGGCAAGCCGTTGTCGGTCGCCCAGGCTGATCTTGAATTCAAGGGTCACGCGATCGAGTGCCGGATCAACGCCGAGGATCCGTGGAACTTCACGCCCTCACCCGGCGCGATTACCGCTTACCACCCGGCGGGCGGCATGCACGTGCGCGTCGATTCAGGGCTCTACTCCGGTTACCGGATCCCGCCTTACTATGATTCGATGATCGCCAAGCTGATCGTTTATGGTCGCACCCGCGAAGGTTGCATCATGCGGCTTAAGCGGGCGCTGGAGGAGATGGTGATCGATGGCGTAAAAACCTCGATCCCGCTGCACCAGACCTTGATCTGCGAGCCTGATTTCATCCACGGCGACTATACCATCAAGTGGCTCGAGGAATGGCTGGCCGGCCGCGATACAGCGCAATAGCGCTTACCAACGCGATCAGGTGCAGTATAGGGAACAGCAGCAGCCCGGCCTGGTAATTGCCGGTCGTGTCCCGCAGCGCCCCGAAGGCATAGGGCAGCGCAAAAGTCCCCAGATTGGCGACACTTGAGATCGCCGCCACGCCGATCGCCAGGCGCGGCCCGCTCAGCACGTCGGTCCACAAGGTCCCTTGCGAGGTGGAGAGTATCCCGCGGCCAACCAGGCATGCCACCACGCCCAGCACGATATGGTACGGCTCCGTACCCAGCGCCATGATCACAAAAGCCGCGGTGTCGATCGTCAGGGCCAGCAGCAGCGCCGAATAACGCTCACCCCGGCGATCGGTGATCCAGCCGGTCGCGACGATGGTCGCCGCCCCCACCAGCCCAGTCCAGAAGATCAGGCGGCTGGCCTGGGAGAGATCCCACCCAGCCCGCTCCATGATGATCGCAGGCGCTGACAGCACGAACGTGGTACTGGTCGACAGGGAGATAAGGTAAATGATCCCAAGCAGCTGCGCGCGCCGATCGGCAAGCACGGTCAGCGGTCCCGGCGCAGAGTGAGCCTCGTGGCGGGAGGGATGGTCTGCCACGGCCGCGATCAGCGCCGCGCGCTCGCCTTCGCTCAGCCAACGAGCCCGTTGCGGCGAATCGGGCAGGAACAGAAAGACGACGATGCCGACTGCCGCAGCGGGCAGGCCCTGAACCAGAAACAACCACTGCCATCCGCGCAGCCCGGCCGCGCCGTCCAGCGCCAGCAGCGGACCCGAAACCAGCCCCATCACCGCGCTAGCGAGCGGATTGGCGAGCAGGAATGCCCCAATCGCGCGGCCGCGCTGGCGGGTGGGGAACCATTGCGAGAGGTAAAAGACCACACCCGGGAAGAACCCGGCCTCCGCCAATCCGAGCAGGAAGCGCAGGGAATAAAACTGCATCGGCGTGCGCACGAACAGCATGGCTGCCGCCAACAGGCCCCACATGATCATGATCCGCGCCAGCCAGCGCCGCGCCCCGAAGCGCATCAGCAGCATGTTGGACGGGATTTCGAGCAGCGAATAGGACAAGTAGAACAGCCCGGCGCCAAGACCATAGATCGTCGCACTGAAGCCGAGATCGGCATTCATCTGCGTCGAGGCGAAGCTGACGTTTACCCGGTCGACGTAGTTGAGGAGGTAACCGATGCCGAGCAGCGGCAGGATCCGCCAGGCGGCTTTGGCAACGGCCCGGCCGGCCTCATCGGCGCTGGCTTGCGGCATTGGATCTCCCCGGTATTCGATTGTATGTTGGTTTTACCCGCCTATTCCAGCGGCACGCCCGGCATCTGCTTGGCGGTGCGGATGGTCAGCGAGGTCTTGACGCTGGCGACGTTCGGCGCAGGCGTCAGTTTCGAGGTCAGGAACTCCTGGAAGCTCTGGAGGTCCTTGCTGACGATCTTGAGAATGAAGTCGATCTCGCCATTTAGCATGTGGCACTCTCGCACCTCGGGCAAGGCGCGCATTGCGTCTTCGAACTGGCGGAGCGATTCCTCGGCCTGGCTTTTGAGACTGACCATGGCGAAAACCGTGATCGCGAAACCCAGCTTCGAGGCATCAAGATCGGCATGGTAGCCGCGAATCACGCCCAATTCCTCAAGCGCTCGGACCCTGCGCAGGCATGGCGGCGCGGTCAGTCCCACGCGTTGTGCCAATTCCACGTTGGTCACGCGTCCCTCGGCCTGGAGTTCAGACAGCAGGTGTCGGTCAATCTCGTCCAGATTCGCCATATGCCCAACCCCACGCCCGGTCCGGACAGACCGCAAGTGCCTGCCCGGCAATATTCACAACTATGACACCGCAGAACGCATAATTTTAATGTTTCTTACCGCAATCGTCCCGCTTTGCAACGCACCAATCCATGCTGCTTCCACACCGCATGAAAACCGCTAATCCCCCAGGCTGAGACCTTGCATCCAGCAGGGTCGCAGACCGGGGCAGAATGCTTCACGACGATCGGCTCGGCACAGTGCTAAGGCTCCGCAGTGACGGGGCCGCCTCGTCGCGCGTGCAGTATCGGCAGCTGGTCGACCTGCTGGGCACTTTGCCTGCCGACGCGCAAGGCGTTCAGGTTGATGCGGCCTATGATAGGCTGATCGCGCTGGCGCAGACGATCCCTCCGGCCGAGCGTTCCGCTATCATAAGTGAGCACGGCCTGCGCCTGCGGGCGCCCCGGCTGGTTTCCTTTCTCGCGGGCGAAGAGCCCTCGGTCGCTGCCGCGGCGATGACCAAGGCCGACCTCGCCGAGGAAGAGTGGCTGGATCTCGTGCCCGCCCTTCCCGTAGCTTCGCGCGGGTACGTCAGGCTGCGCCGGGATCTATCGCCCCGCGTGTTGGCCTTGCTGGAGCGGCTGGGCATCCACGATCGCGGACTCCCGCCAGTGCAAAGGGACACTTCGATCCTTGGCGAACAAGCGCCTTCCGGCAGTGATGGCAAGGTCCAGGTGATCGGTGACATCGTCCGCCGGATCGAGGAGTATCGCCGCAGCCACCCGATCGGACCCGAGCGCACCGCCGGCGGTGACGCCCCGCGACTGCCGCTTGATGAAGGCCCGGGCGAGCTCGGCGATTTGACGGTGCGCCGCATCGATTTCACTACCGACGGGAGCGGACGCATCGACTGGGCCGCCGGTTCCGTTGCGGCGATGGTGGTCGGCGCAAATCTTGCCGCTCATGCCGCTCTGGATGCTCTGATCCGCCATCATCAGCCGCTAGCCGGCGTGCTGTTCGAACTGGACGGTGCCGCCGCGCTCGCCGGACGCTGGCAGATTGACGCTGAACCGGTGTTCAGTGAAATCGGGGGAAGATTCTCCGGCTATCGCGGACGCATGCGCCGCCCGCTCGAGCTGGCCTTGGTTGCGCAGCCCGCGACCGATCCGGCATCGGACCGGATGCGCCAGCTGCTGCACGAACTGCGCACGCCGGTGAATGCGATTCAAGGCTTTGCCGAAGTCATCCACCAGCAACTGTTCGGTCCCGCTCCGCACGAATACCGGGCGCTGGCCGCAACCATTGCTGGCGACGCCGCTCGGATCCTGGCCGGGTTCGATGAGCTTGATCGCCTCGCCCGGCTTTCCACTGGCGCCATGGAACTGACCCCGGGAACGTGTGATTTTGCCGAAGTGGTGCGCGACATCGCGCTCCAGCTGGGGAACCACGCGGCCCAGCGCCAAAGCGGTTTCGCATTGGAGATCGAGCCCGGCGAGCTGCCGGTGACGCTCGCCCGGATCGAGGCGGAGCGAATGGTCTGGCGCTTGATGGCCAGCCTGACCTCGTCGAGCATGCCCGGCGAAGTCCTGTATCTCAAGTTGAACCGCCATGAATCGAGCCTGGAACTGAAGCTGCAATTGCCTTCCGCACTCCGCGCGCTTGATGACGACCGGCTGTTCCATGCTGCTGCCGGAGCCGGAGCGGCCGCGCTGTCGGCCGGAAGCTTTGGCACCGGTTTTGCGCTCCGGCTGGCCGCGGTCGAAGCGCAAGCCGCAAGCGGCGCTCTTGAGCGGCAGGCCGATGAACTTCGGCTTACAATTCCGCTGACCGACCCGTCTGACGTTAACCAAGTCGCAAATCAGACCGCCTAGACTTGCCTCGCGCGCTGGCTTGCCCAACAACGTCGGCAGGCAAGTAGCGACACCTCGGGGCGATTTCACATTGGCGGCTGACCGCATCATCGACTTACCGCCTGCAGGCTCGGCCGTGCGCTTTTCATCGGCGCACCAGCGCTTCCTGCTCACGGTGGATACCGAAGAGGAATTCGACTGGGGCCGGCCCTTTTCGCGCGCGGGCCATTCGCTCGAATCCGTTCCTCGTCTCGCCCGATTCCAGCAGTTTTGCGAAGGGCATGGCGTTATCCCGGTCTACCTTGTGGACTACCCGGTGGCCACATCCCACGCCGCAGCCGAGATCCTGCGCGAGCCGATCGCGGCGGGGCGGGCTGAAATCGGCGTCCAACTCCATCCGTGGGTCAATCCCCCACTCGAAGAAGCGGTCACCGAATTCAACAGCTTTGCCGGTAATCTCCCCGAGCACCTCGAACGAACGAAATTCAGCGTTTTGCGAGACGCGATCGAAGCCAATTTCGGGACAGCACCGCTGATCTACCGGGCCGGTCGTTACGGCACGGGGCCGAACACCGCGGCAATTCTGCGTGACGGCGGCATCGCTATCGACACCTCGGTGCGGGCGCGGTTTGACTACAGCTCGACAGGTGGCCCGAATTATCGCGATTTCCCGGTGCATCCCTGGTGGATCGGGGCGCCAGGCGGCCTGATGGAGCTGCCGCTGACCACAGTTTACTGGGGCTTGCTGCGCCAGCTCGGGCATTGGCTCTATCCGGCGCTTTGGCGCACCCCGCGGCTGCGCGGCGCGCTGGCGCGCGTCGGCCTGCTCGAACGCATACCGCTCACTCCCGAGGGCGTGACGCTTGAGGAAGCGTTACGCGGGATCGACATCGCCATCGACGAAGGTCTGCCGGTGCTGGTCTTTTCATTCCACAGCCCTTCGCTGAGTCCGGGTCACACCCCTTACGTTCGCGACGAGGCTGGCGTTGATGCATTCTATGACTGGTGGCGCGAAGTCCTTGCCTATCTCGCACGCCGAAAAGTAGTCCCGACCTCAGTGAACGAGTTATGTGCGAGCGTAGCCCTTGCCTCGCACGCCAGCGCGGGCTAACGCGCCGATGCCTGTTGGCGGGTTGGGCCTGTAGCTCAGTTGGTTAGAGCTGGCCGCTCATAACGGCTAGGTCGCAGGTTCGAGTCCTGCCGGGCCCACCAATCCGCGTGGCGGCAGGCATCAGGTCGGGGAGTGGCGCAGCCCGGTAGCGCGTCTGCTTTGGGAGCAGAGGGTCGCAGGTTCGAATCCTGTCTCCCCGACCAATTTTCCGGCAATCTGACTGTCGGATTGCAGTTCCACAGACACTGCGTCCGGCGAATTCGTCCCCCACATCGCACCACTTGTCGCTGGCATTGGTCGGATCAATCCTCTAATGGGCCCGGTAAGCGAATCCGGTCGGATACGGATTCCACCCAGGCGCAGGACGGCGGCGTGAACTACGACAAGATTTTCGACCAGGCGATCGATAGACTGCATTCTGAGGGTCGCTACCGGGTGTTCATCGACATCCTGCGCAACAAGGGCGCATTCCCGAACGCGCGCTGCTTTGCGGGGCACAATGGCCCCAAGGACATCACCGTCTGGTGTTCGAACGACTATCTCGCCATGGGCCAGCACCCCAAGGTGATCGCCGCGATGGAAGAGGCGCTGCACGACGTCGGTGCCGGTTCAGGCGGCACCCGCAATATCGGCGGCAACACCCACTACCATATCGAGCTGGAGCGCGAGCTGGCCGATCTGCACGGCAAGGACGGCGCGCTGCTGTTCACGTCTGGCTATGTCTCGAATGACGCGACGCTTTCCACTCTGGCCAAAGTCCTGCCGGGCTGCGTGATCTTCTCGGATGCGCTCAACCACGCCAGCATGATCGCCGGAATCCGCAATTCGGGCTGCGAAAAGCGGGTCTGGCGCCACAACGATCTCGAGCATCTCGAGCAGTTGCTGGCAGAGACCGATCCCGACCTGCCCAAGCTGATCGCCTTCGAAAGCGTCTATTCAATGGACGGCGATGTCGCCCCGATCCACGCCATCTGTGATCTGGCCGACAAGTACAACGCGCTCACCTATATCGACGAAGTCCATGCGGTGGGCATGTATGGTCCGCGCGGTGGCGGGATCACCGATCGCGACGAAGCGGCAGGTCGGATCACCGTGATCGAGGGAACTTTAGGCAAGGCCTTCGGGGTGATGGGCGGTTATATCGCCGCCGATGAGAAAATCATCGACGTGATCCGGTCTTACGCGCCGGGTTTTATCTTCACCACGAGCCTTTCGCCGGTCCTGGTCGCCGGAGTGCTGGCCAGCGTGCGACACCTCAAGGCAAGTTCGGTCGAACGCGAAGGGCAACAGGTCGCCGCGGCGACACTCAAGCGCCTGTTTTCTGAAGCCGGCTTGCCGGTGATGCTGTCAGAAACGCACATTGTCCCACTGATGGTGGGTGATGCAGTCCGGACCAAGAAGATCAGCGACATCCTGCTTGCCGAATACGGAGTCTATGTCCAGCCGATCAATTTCCCGACGGTTCCGCGCGGAACCGAACGATTGCGCTTTACCCCTGGCCCGCAACATACGGAAGCGATGATGCGCGAACTGACCGGGGCGCTGGTCGAAATCTGGGAACGTCTCGAACTGAAACTCGCGGCTTGATCCGGACTTGGCCCTCGCTCGCTCCCCAGTGAGCATATCGGGATGAGCGACGCCAAGTTCTTCGAAGAACGCAGCAGCCGCATGATTGCGGCCTGCCGGCTCGCTCTCGCCGTGACGTTCGAGCTTTCCATTCTGCTCGATCCGGACCAGTCGACCCGCGATCCCGTTCCCGCCCTGATACTTCTGGTCGGTTACATACTGTTCGCGGCGGAAATGGTGCGCATCGCGTGGCGATACTGGTGGATCGAACACAAGCTCGGTCCGGTGACCTTCATGGTCGACGGGTTCGCCTTCCTCGCGGCGGCCTATTTTACTGAATCGGCGGACACAGAACTCGCCAGTCCTTTTCTCGCGTTCTTCACGTTCCTGATGCTGACCGCGACGGTGCGATGGAGCTGGCGTGCTACCTTGGCCGCTGCAGTGACGCTGGTCCTGGGCTACCTGGCTATCGGGTTGACACTCGACGCCCAAGGGGTCGCTCTGAACTTCTACCACCTGGGCCAACGCACCGTTTATATGGCGGTGCTCTCGTTTCTGCTGATCTGGTTCGTGCTGCGCGGCCGGCGAACGGTCACCACCCGCATCCTGCCGGTGGTTGTGATGCAGGACGATGTATTCAAAGGAGCGCTTGAGGCCGCCATCGATTCAATGAACGCCAGTGGCGGAGCGATCTGCTGGAGCGGAGAAGACGAACCGCGCACACAGTTGCGCACGCTCGGATCGGTTGGCGAGCATCCCAAGGAGCTTCCTCCGCAGGAATTCGAACTTCCTGAGCGGCTCAGGCCAACGTTGTTCGAAAGTTCAACGCGGCGAGTCCTCGAATTGACCCCGGACCGCGGCATCGAAAGCCATTCCGACCGCGACGCTCCCGGTCTGGCTAGCTATCTGCAGATTGAGGAAGGCATCAGCCTGCCACTGAATGGCGAAACCGGTCGCGGTCAGCTCGTGCTGTGCGGAATCAACGGTATGTCGCGCGACGAGTTCGATGCCGGCGTCGCCGTGATGGACGAGCTTACCAGCGCCATCGACCGGGACCGATATGACAATGTTAAACGCGATGCCGAGATGATGCGCATGCGCGGGGCGCTCGCCCGGGACTTGCACGACGGCGTTGCGCAATCGCTCGCCGGTGCCATCTACCGGCTCGAGACCGTGCGGAGCCGCGTGGACAAGCAGCAAGACCCTCGCCCCGAGATCGATTCCATCCGCGAAGGACTCCGCGCGGAGCAAGCGCACGTTCGGTCGATGATCGAGCAGTTGCGCCGCGGCGAGCGTCAGCCTGGCCTGCGCGATATCTCGACCGACTTGCGCAGTCTGAGCGAATCCCTCGCGCATCAGTGGCAAGTCGCGGTCCGGACGGCACCCGATATGCCGCCGATCATGGTGCCCGCCTCATTGGCATTCGATATCCAGCAAATCCTGCGCGAAGGTGTTGCCAATGCCGTGCGCCACGGACAGGCGAGCCGCGTCGCCACCGAATTGTCGGCAGCCAAAGGCGGGCTGCAGATGCAGATCTCCGACAACGGTACCGGTTTCCCGGATTCCAGTTTGCCAGTACTCCCCCGTTCGATCGCCGAACGCGTCGCCGCGCTGGGAGGGACTCTTGCCATCGAGTCCCGTCCGGGCGATACCCGACTGATAATCGAACTCATTCAGGCCTAATCGCAATGCGCGTGCTGATTGCAGATGACCATCCGTTTCTCCGTGCCGGCGTGGAAGCCGTTCTGTGCGATGCGGGACTGGAAATAGCGGCTTCGGTCGATGATGGAGACGCCGCGCTGGCAGCGATCGCGCGCGAAGATCCGGATGTCGCCATTCTGGATGTGCGAATGCCCGGGACGGGCGGCGTCGGTGTGCTCCAGGCAATCCGCACCGCGGGTGATCTGCGGCCGGTCATTCTGCTCACCGCTGAACTTGACGACGCCAACCTGTTGGCGGCGATGAAGGCCGGCGTGGAAGGCATCGTGTTCAAGCACGGCGCGGAAAAGCGGCTGATCGACGCGATCAGGATCGTGACTTCCGGCGACACTTACATTGATCGCGCTCTTACCGAGCGCGCCATGCAGCTTGTTCAGGACAAGGCACGCCCATCGCCACTTGATGCCCTTACGGCACGCGAACGGCAGATTTCGGTCGAAGTTGCCCGCGGGAAACGCAACCGGGATATCGCCGACCTTGTCGGGATGACGGAGGGCTCGATCAAGGTCTACCTGCACAACATCTACGGCAAGCTGGGGATCGAAAACCGCACGGAACTGGCCATCCTCGCGATCGAGGAAGGTCTGGTCTGACCTTCGTCTGTCCTCAATTTCCAGAGGCTTGAGGGTCACGGAGCAGAAGCTCCGCGACGCCCAACACCTTTAGCTTGCGGCCTAGCTGCCTTGGCTCGCCGGATAGACCGGCGTCGGCAAACCTTCCATCCGCGCCTTGATCTGCAAGCCCAGGTGCAACGAGTGGAACCGCGACTGCATCAGATTGCCGCCCTGGAACCAGAGTCCTTCCTGGGCAGTCGGCTTCCACATGTTGCGCAATTCACCCTCCCACGGACCGGGATCGCCACCGACTCCGGCCCCATAACCCCAGCAAGCGCCGACTTTGGCTTCGACTTCGGGCGAGATCAGCCGTCCGACAAACTCGTTCATCGGGCGATATCCGGTTGCGCAGACGATCACGTCCGCAGGCAGGAATGCGCCGTTTTCCATCCGAACACCGTCCTCGGTGATCTCGGCGATCTCACCCTGGGCCAGCTTGATTGATCCGTTGATCACCAGCTCGCAGCCACCAACATCGATGTAATAGCCGCTGGCAGTTCGGGCGTAAGCGGCCAGGAAACCGGTTCCGTCATCGCCGTGACTCAGCATGAAGCCACTGTCTTCGAGCCGCTTGTAGAAGTCGGCATCGATGTCCTTGAGCAGCTCCGTCATCGCCCGATCACCATCGTGGCGTAGGCGGAACGGGGTGGTGGCGAGCATCAGATCGCCGAATTCGGTGGGAATTTTCGGATCCGCATACGGTAGCCGGCCGGACAGTCCGCGCATGGTTTCGGCGCGGACGATCATGGTCAGCGAGCGCTGGATCATGGTGACGTCGGCGTCGGCTTCCCACATGTCGGCGGCGATGTCGTGAGCCGAGTTGTTCGCACCGACTACAACGATCTTCTTGCCGGTCATGCTGCCTTCGGACTTGTGGTCCGATGAATGGCACAGCTTGCCCCTGAAGCGGTCCATCCCCGGGATCTTCGGCATGTTCTTGGCGCCCGAAAGGCCGGTGGCGAGCACGAACTGCGCCGGCCGCAGCGTGATCTCCTGACCGTCCTTAACGACCGTCACTACCCATTCCCGTGCCGCTTCATCGTAGCGGGCACCGCTGCAGAAGGTGGAGGTCCAGACGTTGAGCTCCATGACGGTGGCATAGACTTCCAACCAATCACCCATCTTGCCGGTCGGAGTGTAGAGCGGCCAATGATCGGGGAACGGCAGATAGGGAAAGTGATCCATGAAGATCGCATCGTGCAGGTACAGCGACTTATAGCGCGTACGCCAGCAATCCCCGACCCGCGGCAATGCATCGACGATCAGGGTCGGCACGCCGAGCCGCTTGAGGCGGGCAGCCAGCTGCAACCCATTCTGCCCCGCTCCGACGATCAGGCAGTAGGGCTGTACCGTGTGACCAAGGGTGCGTTCTTCCTCGGCGCGGTGGTCAGGCCAGAAAGTCCGTCCCTTGGCAGCCTTGTGCTCGATTCCCAGCGGCCGACGCTCGCCGCCCGGTTCCTCGAAACCCTTCAGCTCAAGCGCCGAAGTCGTGACGACCTTCGCTTTGCCGTCAACCAGCTGGACATGGCCTTGCCCGCGCACAGTAGCCGTTTCGAAGCGGAACCAACCCTGGTTTTCATCGGTCATCGGCAAGGTCGTATCGTCAGGCAGGACCGTTACCGGACCGATTGCCTGCATTTGCGAGCGCACCATGTCGGCAATCGCCTCGCGGCCTTCGCAAGTGTAGATGTTCCAGGTGAAGGCGACGAAATCGCGCCAGTAGCAATCGTCCGCGAACAGAGCGGACCAATCAGCTTTACCGGGCGCATTCAGCGCTGCCTCAAATTGCGCAAGCCATGCTGCCACGGATTCATTTCCAGCCATTATTCCATCCCTTCAAGCGGTTGTTGCGGCAAGCCAGGCCTCGCTTCCTGGTTCGCCTATTTGTTTCCGCTTCTCCCCAACAATCACGATTTTCGATACCAAGTCCCGATTGTCGATACACCGATCAATCGTCGATCTGCCGCCCTGCCGTCTCGCGGGTTGCAAACAGCCACAAGCCAGAGGCAACGAAAGCGCTGATCCCGAAGGTCATGAAGACAAGGGTCACCGAGCCGGTCTCGGCAATGACGAGACCGACTACCAACGGCGTCATCATCGAGGCGCCCCGGGCTATGCCGCTACCTGCTCCAAGCGCGACCGAGCGGATCCGCGTCTCGAAAACTTCGGCGGTGTAATACCACAGGGTCAAGGCCCCGATCGAAATGCCGAGCTGCCCGACAATCGCCGCCGCAATCACCAGGCCGCGTCGCTCAACCGGAAGAAGCATCAGCAACACCATCGCGACACCGCACAGCGCGGTACACGCAATCACCGGCGGGCGGCGTCCGGTCTTGTCCACGGTCTGGCGCATGATCACGGGCAGAAATATCGAAACAGCCGCGACGATGGTGTTGAACCGCAGCGCAGTGGCAATCGGAATGCCGAACATGCTCACGTAAATTGTCGGGATCCAAGTCAACAGTCCGTAGTTTACCAGATAAGTTGAAAACCACAGCAGCGCCACGACAGCTGATCGATGGCGCTGCCCCGGCGCGAAAAGCAGGCCGAGCGGCATCCGTTCGGATGTGCTTGTACGGTTCCGCTTTCCAGAGCCAGGTATGGAGCCGGCGCCGAGGCGCTTCAGCGCTTCCGCGGCCTGATCATCCCGCCCCCGGGCAGCGAGCCAGCGCGGTGATTCCGGAAGCATCCGGGCAAAGGGCAATGCCAATAGCGGCATCGCCCCGATGGCGAACAACATTCGCCAGCCGATCACGTCGATCAGCCAGGCACTCGTGAACGATGCGATCGCAAAACCGCTCGTCATCAGCGTCTGGAAGCTGCCGTAGAAGCGCCCGCGCGTCGCCGTCGCCGCGACTTCGTTGACGTAGCAGGTGGCGATCGGCAAGCCGGCTCCGATTGCCACCCCCTGCACCAGCCGCAACGCCAGCAGTTCGTGATAGCTGCGTGAAAACGCGCATGCGATCGCCAGCAGGCTCATCGCCATCATGGTCGGCCAGAACACCCGCAACCGTCCGAAGCGCTCGGCCAGAGCGCCAAACACCATGGCGCCGATGAACTGGCCGCCATAGCCGGCCGAGATGAGCCAGCCCTTTTGCAGGGCGTCGAGCCCCCATTCCGCCGAAATGGACGGCAAGGTATACGCGACAATTACCGCGTCCCAGCTGTCGAACAGGATGATCAGGCCCAGAAACCACGGCACCTTTGCCCGCAGGGTCCAGGTCCCCTCGCCGTCGAGGACTGACCCCACCCACGAGGGTGCCGGCCGATCCGGGTTGCTTGTTGCTGTGGCCACCTTGCCTGTCATCCTCCCGTGGCGGCTATGCGGTTACCATGCCAAAGCCGGCCGGCAACGCCGCGCACATCATCAGGCAAGACAAATTTCCGCATGGATCAGAGGGTCAGCGCCCGCGAAACCTCGTGCGCCGCGCACTTGACCGCATCGACCAATGCCCGGGGCGGGTTGCGCGGAAGAAACTGGATCGCACTCATCAGCGAAAGCATGGCGATCACGTCCCCATGGTGGTCGCGGATCGGGGCGCTTATTGCGTTTATGCCTTGCGCGATTTCCTCGGGCGCGGCCGCCCAGCCCTGCTCCTGGATCTTGTAAAGCTCCCGTCGCATGACGACCGTGTCGGTGATGGTATTGTCGGTGAACCGATGGAATGGTGCATCGGGCAAGGGAATGCCTCTCGCCACCCAGTCGGCCATCAGCAGTTTTCCCGCCGCCGTCGCGTGCAGCGGCATGCTGGCATGCGGACGCATCACAACGCCAATCAGGTCATTGCCCTGCAGCGTCTCCACAATCGAAACGCTCTCTCCATAAACCAGCGAGAGATTGACCGAATGGCCGAGTTCGTCGCGCAGCCGCATCATCGACGGTCGGGCGAGACGAACGACGCTTTCGAACGGCGACAGCGATGCGACGCGGGAAAGCGCAAACAGCCGCGGTCCGGCGGCATAACGCTCGCTACCGAGGTCCTGCACGGCATAGCCATTATCAACCAGTGTGCGCAAATGGCGGTAAACGCGGGCCTTGGTGGTACCAAGCAGCCGGGCAAGCTCTGTGACTCCGACGGAATCGCGCTTGGCCAGGGCTTCAAGCACCTCCAGCGCAAGCTGGATCGCCATGACACCGCCGCCGCCGCTGGTCGGTTCGCTTTCGACAACGATCTGCGTGCTCAGCTGCCGGCTCACGCGTTGAACTCCTGTCCGAAACGGAATTTTCTGCCGCTGCGGCAAAGTCTCCAACCTTGCCAATCGGGTCTAATTTAGCGCAATTGTTGAACCGTTGTTACGTCCACCGAAACGAAAAGGAAACCCCCGTGTCGCGCATGCCCTATCCCGACGTCGCCACGCTGCCCGAGGTCATGCAGAAAATGCTCGCGGGCTCACCGTTGAACATAGTGCGGATGGGGGCCCATGCCTCTCCTGCGATCTTCCAGGCCACCGGCCAACTATCTTATGCCTGCGTCGATCCAGCGAACATTCCGCCACGGCTGCGCGAAGCAGTCATACTCCGCGTCGCCTACCTGTCGAACAGCGAATACGAACTGCACCAGCACAAGTCGCTAGGCAAGGCAGCAGGGTTGACCGACGAAGAAATGGCCGCGCTGGAGGAACGCGCTTATTCCCGGCTCGATCCGGTGCTCGCGGCCGCTGCGGCTTTCACGGACGAAACCGTGCTGCTCGTCTCGGCCAGCGACGAGACGCTCGAACGCCTGCGCGCGCAAGTTTCCGATCAGTTGGTGATCAACATCGTGCTGACAATCGGCCTGTACATGTCGATGGCGCGGCTGATTGGCGTAGGCCGGCTCGAACTCGACGAGGTGACGCTGACCACGCTTGCCACCGGCGTCGACAAACCCGCGGCCTGAAATCGGTCGTCAGCCAGCGCGGCGATAGGCCACCCTGGTCAGTGCGAACAGGCTGACGGCGACGCACAAGACGCAGCCAGAAAGGAACAGGTAGGCAGACAGGACTCCGCCACCACCCTGCATCAGGACCGCGCCGATGAACGGCCCGCCAATTCCGCCAACCTTGGCGACTGAAGCCGCCCAGCCGCCGGCATTGGCACGAATAGATGCCGGGTAATGGATCGCCGCATTGGACAGGATTGTCGTGTGACCGCCGGACATGAGCACTCCTGCGACGAATACCGCGGCGACGAATCCCGTGTCCTGCACGAAGCCCGATCCCGCCACGGCCAGCGGGATCGCTGCCAATGCGGGCAGCAGCGCGATAGCCCCCGGCCGCCTCCGCTCAGACCAACGCAGCACCAGCACGCCGGTCAGCGCACCGGTCAGCGACATCGCGCTGCCAAGCCAGGCGGCCGATTGGCGCCCGACGCCCTGGGTTTCCAGAAAGATCGGGGCCCAGGCGGCGCTGACATACATGGCAATGGCGTTGAGCAGGTAAGTCAGCCAGACGAACAGCGTGATCAGTCTCAGTTCGCGAGCGAATAGCTGCAACGGATTGAACCGTTCCGCGCGAAGCCCGGCTTCGACCTGTTCGGACTGTTTGCGGCGAGCAATGAAGTCCCGGGATTCGGGCAGGAATAGCAGCACCAGCAGCGCAATCGCGAAGGTCGCCGCGCCGGCCCACAAGTAGACGCCTTGCCACCCGTGGCCGGGCGCAACGAGGTTGGTAAAGGGCCCCGTCACCGCGGCACCCATGGTGTAGCCGAACATCGTCACTCCGACCCCGAAAGCGCGGCGAGCCGGTGGCATCGATTCGCTCACCAGCGCCCAGACTACGGGTACCATCCCGCCGATCGCAGCACCGTCCAGGAACCGCAGCAGCGACAAAGTTTCAAGTGAGTTGCATAGCCCCGTCCCGGCGGTCAAAGCAGCGCTCAGCAACGTGCTGGCAACCAGCACCGGTCGCCGGCCGACCCGATCCGCCAAATAAGCGAAGCTGATCCCGCCCACGATCTGGCCGGCTGTCCCCGCAGAGAAGATCCAGGCCAGTTCCTCTGGCGAAAAGTGAAGAGCATCGCGCAGATAAGGCGCGGTGTAGGTGGCGATGGAGAGGTCCAGCCCCTCGAACAGGGTAACGAGACTGCACAGCAGGATGAGGCGGATATGAAACCCGTCCAGCCGCTCGCCCTCGGGCGCCTGACCCATCGCCTTCTCCCTGTCTATCGGGCGCGATGCTTAGGGCATGGCGGCAAAGGATCAATGGTTAGCTGTCGGAAAATTCCACGCGTTCCGCAGCAGCATGGGCCATGATGAAACCGACCGGGTGCTCCGCTTCCTCGGTCAGATGCGCAACCAGCCCGGCCGTCCGCGCGAGCAGCGAGATGCCTTTCAGTGCAGTGAGCGGGAACCCCGCATCGAGCATGACCGCCGGAATTGCGCCGTTGACGTTGACCGGAAGGCTCCGCCCGATGGCTTCGGGCAGAACGTCGCCGATTGTTTCGACCATTGCGCAATGCGGTCCGAACAGTCCCAGTTCGCGCGCCAGAGCAAACAGGCGGTGCGCACGCGGGTCGCCGTCGGCGTGCTGAGGATGACCGAACCCGGGAATCGCCTTCTTCTCCGCCCGCAGCGCCTTGACCGCGGCCAGCGCCGCCACGCGCGGATCGCCTTCCTGTGCGACAATGCCGGCATAGAACCGCCCTGCGGTCTCGGCGCTTCCCAGTACCACCGAGCCGCAGCCCAGCAGCCCAGCCGCGACCGCGCCCTGAAAGGCTTCCGGGCCGGCGGCATAAGTCATCCGGGCCGCGGCAACGCTAGGCACCAGGCCGTGCTCTGCAATCGCGCAAAGCGTGGCGTCGGCCATTGCCTTCTGCGCTGCGTTGGGCATGGTGCCGGTGACCAGCAGCCAGAAATAGCTGGTGAAGTCGGTTTTGCCGATGATCTCGTCGCACAGATCGCGGCCGCGCACCGTGATGCTGGTGGCATCCGAATCACAGATCGCGGTCGTGGCGTTATCCTGCTTGCCGATACGCATGGTAGTGCTCCCAGAAAATTCGCATTTCGAAGTTGCCTTCGTTATTCGAATTTCCTAGCAAATGAGTCAAGTCACTGTTCCCCGTCAGCACCAATGGCACAGATTTGAGGTTGTGATTTAAGGAGTGTTGGGGCTTCGTCGTAGTGACGAAGGAACGAAGATGAAGCCCCAACCCTCCTTGAAAAAATCGTCTGTGAAGGCCCCTGCTGAGCGGGTGGTAAA
>CANJBY010000041.1 GCA_947472735.1 Sphingomonadaceae bacterium
CGCCACGCGCCCTTCGACAGGACTCGGCACGTGGGGTGGACGGGTGGGCCGGTATGGCCTCCATGCGGTGCGCGCCCTAGGGTCACCAGCCTATCGGAGTCAAGCACGGACAAGCGACAATCGGCGACAATTCGTGACTGGCGATGAAGTCAGGTCGGGATAGGATCGGGGAAACGGGAGTAAGTGCATGAGGAAGACCACGATCCTGTGGATTGCCGCGCTGGCCGTGCTCGGCGCGTCCATTGCGCAGGCTGCCCCTGGCGACCGGCTGCGCGCAAGGCTGGCGCAGCGGATGGGCGGGCAGTCCGATAGCAACGATGCACCGCAGGCTCCGCTCCCGCAGACCATTGCCTATGGCAGTGATCCGCTCCAGCAGCTGGATGTGTGGCGCGCGCAGGGGGTCGCCGGAAGGGCGCCGCTGGTGATGTATGTTCACGGCGGGGGCTGGAAACGGGGTAACAAGGATGTCGCCGCGAGCCGCTGGGCGCCCACTCATTTCCCCGCGCAGGGCTATGTCTATGCCTCGATCAACTACCGGCTGGTCCCGGACCACACGGTCGAGGATGAGGCCAGCGATGTCGCCCATGCCCTCAAGGCCTTGCTCGACCGCGCGGACGAACTGGGGATCGATCGGAGCCGGGTAGTCATCTTGGGCCACAGCGCCGGGGCGCACCTGGTCGCGCTGGTCGGAACTGATGAGCGGTACTTGCGCGCTGTCGGGCTGTCCTTCGCCAATCTCACGGGTGTGATCCCCAACGACGGGGCCGCCTATGACGTCCCTGCGCAGATGAAGCAGAGCGGGCGGCTTATGATGCAGACCTACACCCAAGCCTTCGGCACTGACCCGGAGCGGCAGCGGGAGCTGTCCCCCACCCACCACGCGACTGCGCCAAACGCGCCGGCGTTCCTGTTGATCCACGTTCAGCGCCAGGACGGCATCGCGCAAGCCGGCGACCTCGAAGCGGCGTTACGCCGCGCCAAGACCCGGGTTGCACGGCAGTCATTCCCCGGAGATGGTCTTTCCGGACATGCGGAGATCAACCGACGGCTTGGCGATCCTGATTACGCCGCCACCAAGGTTGTTGATGATTGGCTCGGCGCGCTGTTCGGACAATGACAGACGGCCCGGGTTCCAAGAGCCCGGGCCGCCGTACACTTCACCGGTCAGGCATAGGCCGGCGCGGAATTTGCGCGACTCGCAGGCTGTTCTGCGGTTGGGGTTTGATTTCTCAGCTTGTGCTCGTGCGCCTGCAAGATGATGCGGGCGCGGCGGCGGCGGGCCTTGTGGGAAGTGAAGGGGTTGGCTGCATCGGGCGCCGCGGCCACCATCTGCTTCAGCAGTGCCTCGCGTGCCTCGCCCGTGGGCACCGCTCCGTCAGGAAGCCTCGCTGCGCCGGCACGTGTGGCCGGGACCACCGTGCGAGAGAAGGCAGCAGGCACGCCTGTCGGGGTGGAAATCACTTTCGGCCGCACAGCTTCGGGTTCGGGGCTCGGCGTGACCGGGGTAATCTCAATTCGGTCGCGCTGGTTGTCGCCCGGCTTTCGTCCACGCCGCAGGGCGAGCAGACCAAAGCCAGCGAAGGCACCGAGCAGCCCAAGCCCAATGGCAGAACTGTAGTCTTCACGGTCCTCGGCAGGCAGTGCCTCGGCGACAGGTGCGGGTGTCGTTACGTCGGATTCGGCGGCTACCGCAGGGGCATTAGTGAGCGGTGCTAGTTCGGCCGGAGGCTGCTCTGCGGCCGCTGGTTCAAGCGGAGTGGACGCAGCCGTTGGTGCGGCGGCGCTAGCTCTCGCGGCAACCGGTCTTGACGCTGGTCGCGCCGGCTTTGCCACCGCTGCAGCCGGCGGGGCTGCCACTGGCGCTTCCGCGGACGGAGCCGTAGCCGGCACAGCCTGGACCACTGGCGCGCTAGTCACGACCGGCTGCGGAGCGGCCGTAGCGGGGGCGGTCGCGGCAGGCGCGACTGGAGCAGGCGCAGGTGGTGACGCCACTGGCGGCGCAGCAGCGGCCGGAGGTGCTGCAACGGCTGGCGCAGCGGCATCCTGGGCCAAGGCCTGGGTTGACGAGAGGGCGAGAACGGCTGCAATCGCCGCAATCGCCGGGGTCGAGGGTTTGATGCGCTGTATCATGCGAACAATGTCTGCTTTCGGATCGAGCGATCAAAGCTTGACACGCGGCTTTCAAGTCAGGCCGACCGGCTTTTGCAGACGAAGCGCGGATGTGTAAAACATTCTTGCTGCCCGCCCGCACATTAGCGCATTATGTTTTTATGTCGTTCATCAACGGTTTAGGCGCGGTTAATTTGGCATTCAGCGGCGGTTGGCGTCCCAAAAATTTCGCCCGATTGCTGGCACGGTTCGCCGCCCCTGCTTCCGCAACTGCGCGATTCGAAAGTTGGCCGCGGCACGACAGCACGAGGGGTCTGGCGCTTGTTCGCAAAAGTCGCCAATGATCAGTGCATGGAATATGTTCGCCTCGGTCGCACCAACGTCAACGTCAGCGTCGCCGGCCTCGGCTGCGGCGGGCACAGCCGACTCGGCCTCGCCCACGGCGCTTCGAATGAGCAAGCCGCAACGCTGGTCAGCAAGGCCATCGATCTGGGCATCACCTTCCTCGACACGGCGATGGTCTATGGCACCGAGGAAGCGGTGGGACTAGGAATCCGGGGATACGACCGGAGCAAGCTGTTCATTTCGACCAAGAGCTGGGTCGGCAAAGGCGGCGCCGAAACAAAGCCGGAGAAGTACACCCCGGCCGAATTTACCGCCAACCTTGATGCTAGCCTGCAGCGGCTGGGTACCGACTACGTCGATCTCTATCACTTCCACGGCGTCAGCCACGACCAGCTGGATTACGTCCGCGACGTGCTGCTGCCCGAAGTGCGACGCCAGCAGGAAGCCGGCAAGATCCGCTTCGTAGGCATGACCGAGATGTTCCGTTTCGATACCTCGCATACCATGATGCAGTCGGCACTACCGGGCGGCGAATTCGACGTGGTGATGATCGGATTCAACCTGCTCAACCCCAGCGCGCGCAAGGTCGTGTTCCCCCTCACGATGCAGCATGACGTCGGCACGCTGATCATGTTTGCGGTTCGGCGCGGGCTCAACTCTGTGGAACACGCGGTCGAGGCGGTGGCCAAGATGGTCGAAAAGGGCGATCTCGATCCGGCGAGCATAAACCTTGCGGATCCGCTGGATTTCCTGCGCGCGGTGCCGGGGGTAAAGTCTCAGATCGAGGCGGCCTACCGCTTCTGCCGACATGAGCCGGGCGCGCACGTGATCCTGACCGGCACCAGCAGCGCCGCGCATCTTGAGGAAAACATCCAGTCGATCCTCGCCCCGCCGCTCCCGGCGGACCTCAGCGCGAAGCTTGAAGCAATCTTCGGTGATTGCACCTCCGCCTCGGCGGACTGACTTCTCAGAGGGAGACGGTCTCGCTGCCTGCCAGTCGGTGCGTGCAGCCCAGCGCCGTCGCATCGCAATCGCTGCCAAGCGCCGCCACAGTCCGCCAGCCCACCGCGCGCAGTCGTGCGGCGACTTCAGGGTCGTGATCTAGCGGCAGGAACAGAGTGTCGCGTTTCGGCTCGGGCGCAAGCGCGTCGATCAAAGGATCCGGGAACAGCGAGAAACCGATCGCTGGTTCATCACGGCCGCCTTTGGCACCCAGGATCGCGTAGGTTCCGCCGCGGCCGAGCGTGCCACGCACGCCTTCAGCGTAGAAGGTGAAGCCCAGCCAGCTCTGATATTCGAAGCCGTGGCGCTCTGACGGATCGAGCGTCAGGCGGGCCATGCCGGAGACGCGTGCCGCGATTCCCCGCAGCGCACTGATGCGGGAGGACAGCGCTCCGCCAGCGTCGATTGCCGCCAGCCGTTCGATCGCGCTGTCGAACGGACCGATCGCGGTGAGCAGCGGCAGATAGGCCGCGCCGCCTTCGGCCACCAGCGCGCCCGCATCCTTGGCGTCAAGCTCGCGCCGCACCGCCTCGATCCGCTCGGGCGGAAGCGGCATTGCTTTGTCGGCCAGCGTGTCGACCAGGTCCGGCAGGGTGAAATCGACCGAGATGCCGGTGGCACCGGCCGCTTGCAACGCCTCGATCCCCATCGCCACCAGCTCGGCCGCTGCGGCAACACTGTCGGTGCCGATCAGCTCGGCGCCGACCTGCAGGCGCTCCCGGGCGGGATCTAGTCCGTCGCCCTTGATGGTCAGGACCTGCCCGGCGTAACACAGCCGCAGCGGACGACTGGCGTCGGCCAGACTCGTGGCGGCCATCCGCCCAACCTGCACCGTGATGTCGCTGCGCAGCGCCATCATCCTCAGGCTCGCCGGATCGACGAAGCGGAACATACGGCGGGGCTGGACCCCGGCCATGCGGCTGGCCATCGACTTCTCGAACTCGATCGTCGGGGTCTGCACCCGGTCGTAGCCATGGCTGTCCATGACATCCATCAGCGCCCGCGTGACGCGGTTGGCGCAGGCAGCACTATCCGGCAGCCGGTCTTCAAGGCCTTCGGGCAGGAGATCGCGATCGGTATCAGCCATGGTGGGTAGGCCTTTAGCGGGCGATTGTGGCTCTGTCTCCCCTCCCGCAAGCGGGAGGGGAAATGGATCCACTTGCCCGCACTGCTAGAACTGCAGCGCCATCACCCGCTTGACGTTGCGGACCTTGCTGATCTTCTCGATCAGCTCGGCCGGAACCGGGCTGTCGACAGAAAGCAGCAGAATCGCTTCGCCACCGGCCTCGCGGCGGCCAAGGTGGAAGGTGCCGATGTTGATCTCGGCCTCGCCCAGCAGCGCGCCGACCGAACCGATGAACCCGGGCATGTCCATGTTGGAGACGTACAGCATCCGGCCTTCCAGATCCGCCTCAATCGAAATGCCGAACATCTCGACCAGCCGCGGCGAGCCATTGCCGAACAGCGTGCCGGCCACCGAGCGGTCGCCCTGGCTGGTCGCCACGGTGACGCGCACCAGAGTGTGGTACACGCCCTCGCGGTCATGCCGCACTTCGCGCACATCGAGCCCGCGCTCCTTGGCCATGAAGGGCGCGTTGACCATGTTTACGGTGTCCGAATAGCGGCGCATCAAACCGGCCAGCACCGCGCCGGTGATCGGCTTGATGTTGAGCTGGGCAGCCGCACCCTCGACCTCGATGGAGATCTTCTCGAGGTTGCCGTGCGCCAGTTGGCCGATCAGCGAACCGAGCTTTTCCGCCAGCGCCATGTAGGGCCTGAGCTTTGGCGCTTCCTCAGCCGAGAGCGAAGGCATGTTGAGCGCGTTGGTTACGCCGCCGTTGACGAGATAATCGGCCATCTGTTCGGCCACCTGGAGCGCGACGTTGACTTGCGCTTCGGTGGTCGACGCGCCGAGGTGCGGCGTGCAGATGAAGTTCGGCGTGCCGAACAGCGGCGAGTCCTTGGCGGGCTCGATCTGGAAAACGTCGAGTGCGGCTCCCGCGACATGCCCCGAATCCATGGCTGCCTTGAGCGCCGCCTCGTCGATCAGCCCGCCGCGCGCGCAGTTGATGATCCGCACGCCCTTCTTGGTCTTGGCGAGATTTTCGGCCGAGAGGATGTTGCGGGTCTGATCGGTCAGCGGAGTGTGCAGGGTGATGAAGTCCGCCCGAGCCAGAAGCGTGGGGAGATCGGCCTTCTCGACGCCCATCTCCACCGCGCGTTCCGCAGTGAGGAACGGATCGTAGGCGACGACCTTCATCTTGAGGCCAAGCGCGCGGCTGGCCACGATCGAGCCGATGTTACCCGCGCCGATCAGACCCAGGGTCTTGCCGGTAACCTCGACTCCCATGAAGTCGTTCTTCGGCCACTTGCCGGCTTGCGTCTGGGTATTGGCTTCGGGAATCTGCCGCGCCAGGGCGAACATCAGCGCGACGGCATGCTCGGCAGTGGTGATCGAGTTGCCGAACGGGGTGTTCATCACCACCACGCCCTTTGCCGACGCCGCAGGAATATCGACATTGTCGACGCCGATCCCGGCGCGGCCGATGACCTTGAGCCTGGTCGCGGCGTCCAGCACCGCCTGGGTCACCTTGGTCGAGCTGCGGATGGCGAGACCATCGTATTCGCCGATGCGGGCGATCAGCTGTTCCGGCGTCTCGCCGGTGATGACGTCAACGTCGCAACCCATGTCGGTGAAGATGCGCGCGGCGTTGGGGTCCATCTTGTCGGAAATGAGGACTTTGGGCTTGGTCATTTGATACTCCCTCTCCCCTTTAGGGGAGATGGCCGGGAGAGGGGAATCTCTCGCTCCGGCCCTGATGTTGGTGAATCTGGGTGGGGTGGCCCCCTCACCCAACCCTCTCCCTTGAAGGGGAAAGGGCTATGCGGTTCAGGCGGCCTTGGTCGAGGCGTAGGCCCAGTCGAGCCAGGGTCCGAGCGCCTCGATATCGGCGGTGTCGACCGTGGCGCCGCACCAGATCCGCAGACCCGGAGGGGCATCGCGGTAGCCGGCGATATCGAAGGCTGCTTCCTGCTTTTCGAGCAGGCCGGTCATCGCCTTGATGAAATCGGTGTCCGCGCCATCGACCGAGAGGCAGACCGAGGTCTTGGAGCGGGTCCCGCTATCAACCGCGAGGTGCGAGAGCCAGTCACGTTCGGCGACGATCTTGTCGAGCGCGTGAGCGTTGGCGCTGCACCGCGCCTTGAGCCCTTCGAGTCCGCCAATGTCCTTGGCCCACTCGAGCGCGAAGATCGCGTCCTCAACGGCGAGCATTGACGGAGTGTTGATCGTCTCGCCCTTGAACACGCCCTCGGCGAGCTTGCCCTTGGAAACGAGCCGGAAGACCTTCGGCAGCGGCCAGGAGGGGGTATAGCTTTCCAGCCGCTCAACCGCGCGGGGCCCGAGGATCAGCACGCCGTGGCCGCCCTCACCGCCCAGCACCTTCTGCCAGGAGAAGGTCGCAACGTCGATCTTGTCCCACGGAATGTCATAAGCGAAGACCGCGCTGGTCGCGTCGGCGAAGCTCAGTCCCTCGCGGTCGGCGGGGATCCATTCGCCGTCGGGCACGCGCACGCCGCTGGTGGTGCCGTTCCAGGTGAACAACACGTCATCCGCCCAGTCGACCTTGTCGAGATCGGGCAACTGGCCATAGTCGGCACGGACCACGGATGGTTCGAGCTTGAGCTGCTTGACCGCATCGGTCACCCAGCCTTCGCCGAAGCTTTCCCAGGCGAGAGCGGTTACGCCACGGGCGCCGAGCATGGTCCACATGGCCATCTCGAAGGCGCCGGTGTCCGAACCGGGGACGATACCGATGCGATGCGTATCGGGGAGCCCCAGCACTTCGCGCATCAGGTCGATGCAGTACTGCAGACGCGCCTTGCCGAGCTTGGCACGATGCGAGCGGCCGAGGCAGGCGGTGGCGAGTTTTTCGGGGGCATATCCGGGCGGCTTGGCGCAAGGCCCGGAAGAAAAGAACGGCCGCGCAGGCTTGCGCGGCGGCATCGGTAGATCAGTCATGTAGTCTCTCCTTGCAGAGAGCTCGCGCGGCGTTGGGACCGCGTGGCCCGGAGCGGCCTTTAGTGGCCACCGTCGGCAAGTCAACCCGTTGCGCTTCCCCCGCTGCGCAAAGATGCTATGGCAGGGCCATGCTTTCCTCGCGTTTTTCCACCTCCACGCTCGCACTGCTGGTCTCCGCGACGGTGCTCGGCGGCTGCTCGTCCGACAAGTCGGCTTACCCTTCGCTCGCGCGCCGGCCGGTAGAGCGCATCGCGAACGATCCGGCCCAGGCCGATCCGGCCCCGCCCCCATTGCCCGCGCCCAGCCCCGCAGCCCTCGCCGCCCGGCTGGATTCGCTCGTCGACGCTGCGCGAGGCGCGCACGAACGCTTTCGCACCCGGCGCGTCCGGGCCGAGCAGTTGGTGGCGGCGGCAGGTGGCTCAGCCGTTTCGAGCGAGGCCTGGTCGGTCGCGACAATCGCCCTCGCCGATCTCGAATCGGCCCGCAGCGAGGCGATGGTGACACTGGCCGATCTGGACGCACTGCTTGCCGCAGACCGTGTCGCCAACGCGGTCACAGGGGGGGGCAGCGCGCCGGACATCGCTGCGGCGCGTGACAAGGTCATCGCCCTGGTAGGCGAGGAAGACGCCGTTCTGGCAGGCCTGCGCAGCCGCATGGCCAGCTGATATGCGAACGGCCGCGCCGGGGGCGCGGCCGCTGCTGGCCGGGTTGGAACTCTACTTACTGGACCGCGACGATAACCGCGATTGCCAGACCCCAGACCAGGATCAGCACCGGCAGGATCAGGACCTGCACGCTGGCCTGGCCGGCCGAGAGCGGACCGCTCAACGTCTGTATACCGCGGCTGGTGAACTGACCCCAGCTGAGTGGGCGGGTCGCATTGTCGGGACCCATGTGGGCCCATGCCGCGCACAGCGCGAAAGCGAAGACCACGAAGCCCCCGATCACCGCCAGCGGAATCGCAAGTTCAGGGTTAGAAAAAAGCACCGCCATCAGGCCAATGAAAGCCATGTAGAGCGCGACTGTCGCTTCATAGAGGCCGCTGGGTAGCCCGAAATTGCGATCGACCTTGGTCTGCACCGGCGCATCGCTGACAGCGGCGACCTGGTTGAGTTCGGCAGTGGAAATGCGCTTGGACATCGACAGAACCTCCTGTTTCAGGAGGGTGATTGACGCAGCGGCAGGGTAAGGGCTTTGATTTCCGTCAATTCCAGCGCGCGATGTCGTCAAAATCCTCGTGCCGGGGCTCGATCCAGCGCCAGACGCCGCCGGCCAGTTCGCGCTTCCAGAACCAGCTGTCGCTTTTCAGGTGATCCATCACGAATTCGGCGCCGGCGAAAGCATCGCGCCGATGCCGGGCCGCTGCGGCAACCAGCACGATCGGATCACCCGGCGCCATCGTTCCGCTGCGGTGGACGACCAGCAAGCCGTCAAGCACCCAGCGCCGCCGGGCTTGCTCGGCCAGTTCCTCCATCCCCGGCAGGGTCAGCGGACCGTAATGCCGCAGTTCGAGCGCTGCCACGCCATCACCGCAACGCACCTGCCCGAGAAAGCTGACGATCCCTCCAGCGGCCGGATGAGCGGCGGCAAAGTCTGCCTGCGCGCTGGCCGGATCAAAAGCCTGGGTCAGCAGGCGGACGTCGCACGTCATATCAGCCGCCTGACACCGGAGGCAGGAAGGCCAGCTCATCGCCGTCGGCGAGGACGATGCCGCCACGTTCCGCCAGAACTTCGCCGTTAAGAGCCAGCCGCACCCGGTCAACCAAGAGCGCGATCGCCAGTTCCCGGTCCAGCGCTGCGAGCACTTGCGCCAGCGGACCGGCCGCGACCGTCAGTTCCGGCGCACCGGCCAGGTCCTCCAGCCGCCCCAGAAACACCAGTCTGGCAGGCACCTCAGCCCCCGGTGGTCGACATGTGACGTGAAACCGCCGGGGCCGCGCCCGCGCGATCAATCTCGAAGTGATGCCGTTCCGGCTTGATCCGCATGGCAGTATCGAGCGCGGCATCGAGCCGCGCCGCCGGGTCGTCCGAACGCAGCGCCTCGCGCAGGTCGACCTGTTCGTTGCCGCCCAGGCAAGCGTAGAGTTGACCAGTTGCCGTCACGCGGATGCGGTTGCAGCCTTCGCAGAAATTGTTGGTCAGCGGGGTAATAAGCCCAAGCCGACCGCCGGTTTCGGCAACGCGCACATATCGCGCGGGCCCGCCAGTGCGGTAATCAACGGGTTCCAGCGTCCAGCGCTGCTCAAGATCATCGCGCACCGCCGACAGCGGCAGATAGTGATCGAAGCGATCCTCATCGACCTCGCCCACCGGCATCACTTCGATCAAGGTGAGGTCGAAGCCTTGCCCGTGTGCCCAGGCAATCAGATCGGGAAGCTCTGCCTGGTTGATGTCCTTGAGGGCCACCGCGTTGATCTTAACCTTCAGTCCGGCCGCCTTGGCCGCCGCGATCCCTTCAAGCACCTGCGGCAGGCTGTCACGCCGCGCAAGGCGGGCAAAAGTGGCGCGATCCAGCGTATCGAGCGAAACGTTGATGCGACGTACGCCAGCCTCGAACAGCGCTTCGGAATGCTGGGCCAGTTGAGTACCGTTGGTGGTGAGCGTTAGCTCTTCCAGTCCATCGCCCAGCTTGCGGCCGATCGCGCGAACCAGATCCATCATGTCGCGCCGGACCAGCGGCTCGCCCCCGGTCAGCCGGATCTTGGTGATACCGCGGGCGATGAAGCCCAGCGCCATGCGATGCATTTCCTCCAGAGACAAGACCTCGGCGCGCGGTAGGAACTGCTGGCGTTCCGGCATGCAATAGGCGCAGCGCAAGTCACAGCGGTCTGTCACCGAGAGGCGCAGATAAGTGATCCGGCGTTGGAACTGGTCGATGAGGGGCTGAGGGGTGGTCATACGGACCTATATAGCACCTGACCGGCCGCATTTCCATCAAGGGGTAAATATTGCCCCGTTACGCCCGGAGCGGAAGCGAGATATTCCTGCGCGCAAGCAACCGGAGCAGCCTGGTCCGAGGCTACCGCGTTTATCCGAATCGGCGCCAATTCGCGCGCCAGTTGTTGCACGGCGGCCAGCCGCCATGCGCGATGGGTGTGGTCTTCAGAAGGAAATGCGACCAGGAGATCCTCCCCCGACGCGAGAGGTATGAGCGCCCGTATGCGCGGTAGCCACACTTCGTGAAATCGGGCCGCGGCATCGAGCGCACCCTCGGGCAGGTCCTCGATTCGCAGCAGCGCCATTATCGCCGCTCGCGCCTGAGTGTCACGCCGATCCGCTCGTTGTGCTCGGTCAACGCCAGCTTCACGATCTTGACCGTCACCGCCAGCACGCGCGCGTCCTTGAGGAACAACGTCTCGCAGATGTGATCGGCCACGGCCTCGATCAGCTGATAATGCACCCCTTGCTGCAGCGCTTCGGACGCCGCGAATTTGAGGTCCATGTAGTTCATGCTGGCATGCAGTGGGGTCTGCGGGTGATAGACTTCCGCGGGCTTCAGACTGACCTCGACCGAGATGCGCAGTGGCTGCGCCCGTCCCGTCTCCTCGGAATAGATTCCGGTGAGCACATCGGTCTCGAGGTCGGCGACCTCCAGGATCAGGCTGTCTCCCATAATTAGTATGCCTTACTTACTATTTGCAGCACGGTCCAGCCCCACTGACCGGCGGGTCTGGCCAGCGCCATGGAGTTATCACGAATTGCGCCAGCGCGCGAAAATGGCCGTAGGGAGCAAGCGTCCCGCCGGGCCTTCCTCCTGCACCGCGAGCTCGCCGTGTTCGATCACCCCCGGCAGGTCGGCAAACAGCTCAGTCAGCAATCCGCCGATCGCCAGCGACGACATGCGCACCGCGTAGACGGTCAGGAACAGGAAGCGGCTGTTTTCATCGAGCAGTTGGCGGCAATCGGCGACGAGCGATGGCAAGTGCTCCTCCAGCCGCCACACCTCACCCTCGGGCCCGCGCCCGAACTTGGGTGGATCGAGGATGATGCCGTCATAACGCTTGCCCCGCCGCACCTCGCGCGCGGCGAACTTGGCGGCATCGTCCACGATCCAGCGGATCGGACGATTGCCCATGCCGGACAGCGCCGCATTGGCGCGAGCCTGGGCGACCGATTTCTTGCTGGCGTCGACGTGCGTGACCGGGCCGTACTCCGAAAGGGCTAGCGACCCGACGCCAGTATATCCGAACAGGTTGAGTGTGGCGGCATCGCTGCGCTCGCCCAGCATTCCCCCCATCCACTCCCATACCGGCGCCATGTCGGGGAAGAACCCCAGGTGACGAAACGGCGTGCAGCTGGCGGTGAAACGGGCGGCATTCCAGGCGAGGTCCCAGCCGTCGCGCGGGATGGGCTGATCGTACCGCCAGCGGCCTCCGCCGTCCTCATCCGAACCGGGCACGAACTCTGCGTGGGCGTCCCATTCTGGGAGGCGGGGCGTCCACATTGCCTGCGGGTCAGGCCTGATGAAGCGGTATGGTCCGTAGCGCTCCAGCTTGCGGCCATGGCCGGAGTCAGTCAGGCCATAGTCAGACCAGCCCGCTCCGGAAAGGATCACGGGAACGGGCGCGAGCGCGACCATCAGCCAGCGCGCGGCACCGCGTGAGCGGCAACGTAGTCCGCAATCGCGCCGTAATCGCAGGGCAGCTCCGCGCAGCGTTCTTCGCGCTCGAACAGATCGCCAACCCGGCTTGGCAGCGGCGGGCGCTGCCCGGTGGCGCGCTCAACCGCGTCGCGAAACTTGGCCGGATGCGCCGTTGCCAGCGTGACCACGGGAATCTCGCGGGCAATGCCGCTAGTGCGCGCAGCGTGGAGGCCGATGGCGGTGTGCGGATCGAGCAGTTCTCCGGCCTCTTCCCAGCCCCAGCGAATCGCGCGGCTCATGTCATTGGCATCGGCCCGGGCGGAGGAGAACAGCTGCGCTGCCCCTTCGCGCTGCGCATTGGTAAGCTGCATCGCCTTGGACGCTTCGAAGGTGCCCATCTGTGCGGCCAGCGCCTTGCCATCACGACCGCCGACATCGAACAGCAGCCGCTCAAAGTTGGACGAGACCTGGATGTCCATCGACGGCGCCGCAGTCGGCGTCACCTCGCCCGCAGAATAGTCGCCAGTGGAAAGCGCGCGATGCAGGATGTCGTTGACATTGGTAGCGACGATCAGTCGCGCGATCGGCAGTCCCATCTTGGCCGCCACATAGCCGGCAAAAACGTCCCCGAAGTTGCCGGTGGGCACCGAGAAAGCCACCGGCCGATGCGGCGCACCAAGTTGCAGCCCGGCGGCGAAATAGTAGACCACTTGCGCCATCAGCCGCGCCCAGTTGATCGAATTGACCGCGCCGATGTTGAAGCGCCCGGTCATCCCGGGATCGTTGAACATCCGCTTCACCATCGCCTGGGCATCGTCAAAAGTGCCCTCGATCGCGACGTTGTGAACGTTGGGGGCCAGCACCGTGGTCATCTGGCGGCGCTGCACGTCGCTGACGCGGCCCTTGGGGTGGAGCATGAAGATGTCGATCTTGGCCCGGCCTGCCACCGCGTCGATCGCAGCCGATCCGGTGTCGCCCGATGTTGCACCGACGATAGTCAGGTTCTGCTCAGACCGGCCGAGAAATTCCTCGAACAGCAAGCCAAGCAGCTGGAGCGCTACGTCCTTGAAGGCCAGCGTCGGGCCATGGAACAACTCAAGCAACCAGTTCTGCTCGTCGAGTTGCTTGAGCGGGGTGACGGCGCGATGCGAAAAGCGGCCGTAGGCGGCGCGGGTCAGCTCAAGCAGGCGCTCATGGGTAAGGCTGCCTTCGACGAAGGGCAGCATGATCCGTGCTGCCAGTTCGGCATAAGGGAGCCCTGCCATCGCGGCGATTTCGGCCTCGGTGAAGCGTGGCCACTCCCGGGGGAGGTAGAGCCCCCCGTCCGAAGCGAGGCCGGCCAGCGTTGCGCCGGCGAAATCAAGCGCCGGAGCACTGCCGCGAGTGGAGATATATTCCATGGAGGCGCGGTTAGCGGCTGATATGGAGAAAGGGAAGCCTCCCCGAGTAGTTCAACCCTGCCCGGTGGTCTCGGCTTCCCTGCTTTTTAGTTGGCCGAGACTTCGCTCCAGCTGGAGCAGCCTTGCGGCTTGGCCGCTCGCCAAGGGTCCGATCCAGCGATCATGCAACTCCCGGATTGGCAGCGCATTGAAGTGGTTCCAGCGATCCCGCCCCTTGCGCACCGCAACCACCAGCCCCGCTCCTGCCAGCACGCCGAGGTGCTGCATGATGGTGCAACGGTCCAGCGCTGAGAAACGAGTGACCAGCATGCCGGTCGTCTGCGGTTGATCCCGCAAGGCGTCGAGCAGGCGGCGACGGACTGGATTGGCGAGCGCGCGGAACACGCGGTCCTCAAGGTCGTCACTTGACATGTTATATATTTATAACACTATCTCTCGCCACGCAAGCGGAGTGATTCTTCATGGAATTGAAATTCAAGGTATCGGGACGGATTTCGCGACCGGTGACCGAAGTGTTCGAAGCGGTGATCGATCCAGCCCAGCTTTCTTCCTATTTCACCACTGGCGGTGCCGAAGGAAGGCTTGAAACCGGTTCTACGGTTAGTTGGGACTTTGCCGACTTCCCCGGCGCGTTTCCGGTCGAAGTGGTCGAAGTCGTGCAGAATGAGAGGATTTTGCTTCGGTGGAGCAGCAACAATGCCGCTGTCCCAGACGGCAAGACCGAAGTTGAGATGCTGTTCAGCGATACCGGCGACGGCAGGACGCTGATCGAGATAAGTGAGCAGGGTTGGAATGAGACCCAGGCTGGGCTCGACACCAGCTATGGCAACTGCATGGGCTGGTCACAGATGATCTGCGCGCTGAAAATGTGGACCGAGCACCGCATCAACCTACGCGATCGAATGTACATCTGACCGCCGCGTCAATCTTTGAGGCGCTTGCGCAGCGCCAGCGCGTAGATGACCAGCGCTGTCAGCGCGAACAGGAACCACTGCACCGCATACGCAAGGTGGTTGTTCGGAATTTCGGAAGGGTCGGGCCGGCCGTTCGGAGCAAGACCGGCGAGTGGCGGATCGGCAATCAGGCGCGGGCCCGGGGCAATGGTTCCGGCAACCCTGCCCCCGTGCCAGTCCGCCGGTGCCGGATCGCGCGACCAGCCCAGTACCACCAGTGCAGACCCTCCGCCGGACAAGGCACAACGCGCGGTATGCGCCATGCCGGGTTCGCCCCGATCACTCTGGCCGGCGATGACGCTGACCCCGTTGACTGCCGTGCAATCGACTGTGGAGTGGCGGTAGAGTAACGGCTCCGCCGCAGCGGCATCCCGGGGGAACGGCACGTCAGCGCTTGAGGTAGCCGCCCCGGCATAGCGGGCCAGCAGCGCCTCCTTCTGGTGCAGGCGATCAATTTGCCAAAACCCGAGCCGGATCATGACCGCGACCGCCAGCAAGACCACGATGGTCGGCAATATGGGAATACGCTGCTTCATCCCATCTCAATCCTTGCGGACATCCTTGCCACCCGCTTCGCCCGCCTTTCGATGATACTCGGCAGCCAGCAGCGCTGACTTGCCGGCGCGCAGACCCCAGATCACCGCTCCTGCGGTCAGCGGCACCCACAGCAGGATGTGGACCCAGAAGGGCGGGTGCCACGATACCTCCAGCCACAAGGCAAGCCCCGTGATCAGCGCGCCGATTATCAGGGTGAGGAAGGCAGCGGGTCCGTCCCCGACGTTGAAGCCGGAATAGTCCAGTCCGCAGGCCCGGCACCGCGGCGCGAATTGCGTCAGCCCATCGAACAGGGTTCGGCTCCCGCACCTGGGGCACAAACCGAAAAGGGCAGCCGGAACGAGTCCCGGCTGCCCCTTGGAGTCTTGTGGATTGCCTTGTGGCATCACTCGGTCGGGAAGCCCCAGTTGCCCCACACGTAGATGGCGACGAACAGGAACAGCCATACGACGTCAACGAAGTGCCAGTACCAGGCGGCAGCTTCGAAGCCGAAGTGCTGGCGCGGCGTGAAGTGGCCCGCATAGGAGCGGCGCAGGCAGACGATCAGGAAAATCGTGCCGATGATGACGTGGAAGCCGTGGAACCCGGTCGCCATGTAGAAGGCCGAACCATAGGTGTTCTTGCCGAAGGCGAAGGGTGCATGGGCATACTCCAGCGCCTGCAGCGAAGTGAACAGCAGGCCGAGCACGATCGTCGCCCACAGGCCCTTCTTGAGGCCTTCGCGATCACCATGGATCAGGCTGTGATGCGCCCAGGTCACGGTGGTGCCCGAGCATAGCAGGATCAGTGTGTTGAGCAGCGGCAGGTCGAACGCATCGAGGACGGCCTCGAGTTCCTTCGGCGGCCACTGCCCGCCCACGACTTCCGAGATCGCCGAGGGAAACAGCGAAAAGTCGAAGAAGGCCCAGAACCAGCCAACGAAGAACATCACTTCCGAAGCGATGAACAGGATCATGCCATAGCGCAGGTGCAACTGCACCACAGGCGTATGATCGCCCGCGTGCGCCTCGTGCACGACATTGACCCACCACTGGTACATGGTGAGAAGCACCAGGCCCAGGCCGATCGGCATGACAAAGTGGCCGGCCGGCAGCTTGTGCATGAACAGCACCAGCCCGCTGGTGAAGGTCAGCGCCGAAAAGGCACCAAACAGCGGCCAGATGCTCGGCGGCAGAATGTGGTAATCGTGGTTCTTGGTACCAGCCATGATCGCTTGTCCCCGTATCCTCAAGAAGCGATGCGGCAAAAACGCCGCCGGGATTGATTTGCGTGCCCCTTAACCGCCCGCATCCGTGCGGTCCAGTGGCTTCGGCGCGTTTTGCGCGACCTCTGCCTTCAGGGGGTGGAAAGTGTAACTCAGGGTGATCTGCTCGATGTCTTTCGCCTCTTCATCCTCGCGGATTTTGGGGTCGACGTAGTAGACCACCGGCATCCGCACTTCCTGGTGCGGCTGCAGCGTCTGCTCGGTGAAACAGAAGCACTGGACCTTGTTGAAGTACTTGCCGGCTTGCTCGGGCTCGACGTTGAAGGTCGCCCGGCCAGTTACCGGCAAGTCAGAGTCGTTGCGGGCGATGAAGGTTGCCATGCGGCGCCCACCCAGCGTGATCTTCTCGGTGATCTGCTCTGGCCGGAAGGCCCACGGCATGCCGCGCTCGACATTGCCGTCAAAGCGGATCGAAATGGTGGCGTCCGAAATGGAGACCCGGGCCGCTTCCTCAGCGGTGACCCGCTGGGTCGTGCCGCCGAAGCCGGTGACCTGGCAGAACAGCCGGTACAGCGGCACCGAAGCGTAACCAAGGCCAAGCATTGCCAACGCACAGCCGAGAGCGATCAGGCCGACGCGGCGATTGCGATGTTCGAGCGCGGTCTGGGTCACGGGCGCCTTCAGCTCATCTTGACGATGGAAATGGCGAACACCAGCACCACGAAGGCGCCTAGCACGATCGCCAGCACGAGATTGCGCTGGCGGATGATGCGCTTGCGTTCCGGCTGCGAGTCGGGTTGTTCCGTCATAGCGAAATTCCCTGCCCCAGGATGAGCCGGTCCGCAACTAGCGCCGCAAACAGCACGAAAAGATAAAGCACGGAATAGCCGAACAACTGCTTCTCGGGCTTCATCGGATCGTCCTCGCCGGACCGGGTGCGCATTCCCACGCGTGCGGCGAAAACCAGGAACAGGCTGGACAGTGCTGCGGCCGCGACACCGTAGATCGCGCCGGCCCCGCCAATCCACCAGGGTACGAGGCTGAGCGGCAGGAGCAGGATCGAATAGATCAAGATCTGCCGCCGCGTGACTTTTTCGCCCGCCACCACCGGCAGCATCGGGATGCCGACCTTGGCATAGTCAGTCTGCACGAACAGCGCGAGCGCCCAGAAGTGCGGAGGCGTCCAGAAGAAGATGATCGCGAACAGCACCACCGGCATCAGCGTGATATCGCCAGTCACCGCGACCCAGCCGATCACGGGCGGAAATGCGCCTGCGCCGCCGCCGATCACGATGTTCTGGGGCGTGCGCGGCTTGAGCCAGACGGTATAGACCACCGCGTAATAGAGGATCGAGATCGCCAGGATCCCGGCCGCGAGCCAGCCGATTGCCAAACCCATCAGCAGCACCGAGGCGAAGGACAAGGCCACGCCGAAATCTCGGGCGTTGGTACGGTCCATCCGGCCCGCCGGGATCGGGCGCTGCGCAGTGCGCTTCATCCCCGCATCGAGATCAGCTTCCCACCACTGGTTAAGCGCCGCAGCGCCGCCCGCGCCAATGGCGATGCACAGGATCGCAGTGAAGCCGAGGACCGGGTGGATGTGGCCAGGCGCGGCCAGCATCCCGCAAAGGCCGGTGAAGATCACCAGGCTCATCACGCGCGGCTTGGTCAACGCAAAGAAATCGCGCCAGTCGGCCGGGAGGGGATGCAGCGTTACACTCTGGTTCATATGATATGCCCCTCCCGTTTCCGAGAGGGGCTATCCTTCGTCTCTCCAGCGGAGAGAGCTAGTTCATCAATGGTGGTCGGTATCGCCGATCACCGGCAAGGTTTCGAACTGGTGGAACGGCGGAGGGCTCGAAAGGGTCCATTCGAGCGTCGTCGCGCCTTCGCCCCAATAGTTGCCTTCGGCCTTCTTGCCCATGGTGTAGGAGTAGATGATGTTGACGAACCACACCAGCATGCTCCCGGCCATGATCTTGTAGCCAAGCGTCGAAACCGCATTCCAGTGTTCGTAAGCCGGCGCATAGTCCGGATAACGACGCGGCATGCCCTGGAGACCCAGGAAGTGCTGCGGGAAGAAGATCAGGTTCACGCCGACGAAGAAGATCCAGAAATGGATGTGGGCGAGCAGCTCGCTGTGCATCCGTCCGCTCATCTTCGGGAACCAGTAGTAGAACCCGGCGAACAGCGCCGTAACCGCACCGAGGCTGAGCACGTAGTGGAAGTGCGCCACCACGAAGTAAGTGTCGTGCACCACATCGTCGATGCCGCCATTGGCAAGATAGACGCCGGTCACGCCGCCGACGGTGAACAGGAAAATGAAGCCCATCGCCCAGACCAGCGGGCTCTTGAACTCGATCGAGCCACCCCACATGGTCGCGATCCACGAGAAGATCTTGATGCCGGTGGGCACCGCGATCACCATCGTTGCGGCCGTGAAGTACATCTTGGTGTTGAGCGACATGCCCGTGGCGTACATGTGGTGTGCCCAGACGATGAAGCCGACCACGCCGATCGCGACCATGGCATAGGCCATGCCGAGGTAGCCGAACACCGGCTTGCGGCTGAAGGTCGAGATGATCTGGCTGATGATGCCGAAGCCCGGCAGGATCATGATGTAGACTTCGGGGTGGCCGAAGAACCAGAACAGGTGCTGGA
>CANJBY010000042.1 GCA_947472735.1 Sphingomonadaceae bacterium
AAACAGCGCGAAAGGATCAAACGGCAGACCATCGAATATCGGCGCTTGCAACACCGCAAGATCGCCGCTTAACATCAACCCCCTGACGATGCCCGCACTCCGCTAATCTAAGCCGCAAAGTGTGCCAAATGTTGTGACGACGGACAGGCAGCACCGCCCCGTCGGGCCTGATGGCTCAGCTGTTGGCCAACCGTCCGCCGGACTGGCTGGAACCGGTGTCCTTGCCGAACGGCGTTAGGGCGTTGCACGTCTGGAAGGTCGTTAAGTAGCTATTCCATCGACCAGCCGTGACTGGCGATCAGGGACTGGCCAGTCAGGGCGTTGCTTTCGAACGCCGCGAAGAACAGCGCCACTTCGGCCACGTCTTCGACGGTGGTGAATTCACCATCAACGGTTTGGCCCAGCATCACCTTCTTCACCACGTCGTCCTCGCTGATCCCCAGTTCCTTCGCCTGTTCGGGGATCTGCCGGTCGACTAGCGGGGTGCGGACGAAACCGGGGCAGATCACATTGGTGCGCACGCCCTTGCGGCCGCCTTCCTTCGCGATCACCCGGGCCAGCCCCAACAGTCCGTGCTTGGCGGTGACATAGGCGCTCTTCAGCGGTGATGCCTCCTTGGAATGCACCGAACCCATGAAGATGATCGCGCCGCCGCCCTGGGCATACATCCGCGGCAGCACCGCCCGCGAGGTCAGGAAGGCGCCGTCGAGATGGATCGCCAGCATCTTCTTCCAGTCCGCATAAGCGAAAGCCTCAACCGGATTGACGATCTGGATCCCGGCGTTGGAGACCAGCACGTCGACCCGGCCCCAGGCAGCGACTACGGCGGCCACACCGGCCTCGACCTGCTCTTCGCTGGTCACGTCCATGGTCACCGGAATGGCACAACCCGGGATATCGGCATTGATCCCGTCGGCCGCGACTTGCGCCGCACCGGCATTGAGATCAGCGATGGCCACCCTGGCCCCAGCACGGGCATAGCGCCGGGCGATGGCCAGTCCGATGCCCGACGCGGCGCCGGTGACGATGCAGACCTTGTTTTCGAGATTCATGGCTGTGGGGCCTCGCTGGAGTTGTTCGTCCGGCCATAACAGCGGATCATATTGCGCTGCAACATTGCCGGCACCTGGCTCACGCCGCCGCCACTTCCACCGTGTCCTCACCCGCGGCTTCCAGAAGCGCGCGCTCGATCGCCTTGGTACGGTCTCCCTCGGCGACCTTCTCGCCCAGCAGGTCAGTCACGTAAAACGTATCGACCGCGCGTTCGCCATAAGTGGCGATGTGGGCAGAGTGGACGATCAGGCGGCTTTCGAACAAGGCCCGGGCCAAGCGGTTAAGCAGGGCCGGGCGGTCGCGCGCGGAAATCTCCACCACCGTGAAGCGGTTCGAAGCGGCATTGTCGAACTCAACGCGCGGCCGCACCTCGAACGCATTGGCACGAGGCCGGGCCAGCGGGCGTGCCGCGAGCTGGGGCACCAGTTTGACCCGGTTGGCCAGCGCGTCGGTGATCATGGTCCTCAGCCGGGCAAGCTGGCCTTCCTCCATGAAGGGCCGGCCCAGCGGGTCCTGTACGAGGAAATTGTCCACCGCCATGCCATTGCGCGCGGTGTGGATGCGTGCGTCGATGATGTTGCCGCCGGCAAGATGGATGCCGCCGGCGATCCGGTAGAACAACCCCGGGTGGTCTGCAGCGAGCACCATCACCAGCGTCGCTCCGCGCGCAGCGTCGTATTCGGTGGAGATGGCCAGGGGCACCCCGTGGTTTTCGTCCATCAGCACCAGGTTCATCGCGATGACGTCGTCGGGCTCGGCGATCCAGTAAGCATCACCCAGCTGCTTGCCGAGGTCGGCAACCAGCTCTCCGCGGTTGCCCAGCCGCTCGGCAACCTTGGCCTGTTTGTGGGCGATCCGTTCTTCGCGTCCGTGGCGGGCGTGGCCCAGTCGCAACCGTTCTTCCGCGGCATCGTGCAGTTCCTGGATCAGCTGGCGCTTCCAGCTGTTCCAGGTGCCGGGACCCACCGCGCGGATATCGACGATGGTGAGCAGGGTGAGCTGGCGCAGCCGCTCGAGCGTTTCGACCACGGCAACGAAGTCGGTGATCGTCTTCCAGTCGGCCAGGTCGCGCTTGAAGGCGACGGCGCTCATCAGCAGGTGCTGGCGCACCAGCCAGGCTACCAGCTGCGTTTCGCTGTCATCCAGCCCGAGCCGCGGGCAGAGCCTGAGCGCAATCTCTGCGCCCAGCACCGAATGATCCCCGCCGCGTCCCTTCGCGATGTCATGGAGCAGCACCGAGGCATAGAGCGCTCGGCGCGACTGGATCTTGTGGATGATGCCGTTGGCCAGCGGATGTTCGGCCTTCATCTCGCCCTTCTCGATCCGGGACAGCAGGCCGATGGCGCGGATGGTGTGCTCGTCCACCGTGTAGTGGTGGTACATGTCGAACTGCATCTGCGCGTTTACTCGGCCGAATTCTGGCACGAAACGGCCAAACACACCGGCTTCGTTGAACCAGCGCAGCGCCGTTTCGGGATCGTGGCGGCTGGTCAATAGATCAAGGAACAACGCGTTGGCCCGCGGATCCTTGCGGACGGCATCCACCAGCCGGACATCGCGGGCGATCAGCCGGGTCGTCTCCGGATGAACTTCGAAGCCGTTCGCATCAGCCAGCACGAAGATTTCGATGAGGCGAACCGGATCTTCGGCGAACCAGTTGTCGCTCGGCGCGGCGATACGTCCGCCGTATACACGGTAGCCCTTGAGATTGCGCGCCCGGGCGCGGAACCCGGCCAGCAGGCCGCGCGGCTGCTTTTTCGCGAACTTCTCGTCGAGCTGCGAAAGGAAAACGCCCGTCAGCGAGCCCACGACCTTCGCCTGAAGGAAGAAGTACTGCATGAAGCGTTCCACGCCCTGTTTGCCGGGGCGGTCGTTATAACCCATCCGGCTGGCGACTTCGCGCTGGAGATCAAAGGTGAGGCGGTCCTCGGCGCGCCGGGTGATCGTGTGCAGATGGCAGCGGACCGCCCAGAAAAAGTTCTCGGCCTTCCGGAATGCACGGTATTCAGCCTTGCTCAGCAGCCCGACCGCAACCAGTTCCGAGGCGTCGCGCACCTTGTAGATATATTTGCCGATCCAGTAGAGTGTGTGCAGGTCCCTCAGGCCGCCCTTGCCCTCCTTCACGTTGGGTTCGACGACATAGCGACTGTCGCCCAGCCGCTTGTGCCGCTCGTTGCGCTCCTCAAGCTTTTCGGCGACGAACTGGCGTTCCGTACCGTTGGCCACCTCAGCCCAGAACCGCCGGCCAGCTTCCTCGTAAAGCTTCTGGTCGCCCCAGACGTAGCGGCTTTCCAGCAGGGCGGTGCGGATCGTCAGGTCGCTTTTGGCCATGCGGACCAACTCGTCCAGCGAACGGCTCGAATGGCCCACCTTGAGGCTCAGGTCCCAGAAGTAATAGAGCATCGCCTCGATCACCTGCTCGCACCAGGGCGTCTGCTTGATCGGGGTGATGAAGGCGATGTCGACGTCGGAATGGGGCGCCATCTCGCCGCGCCCGTAACCGCCCACGGCCAGGATCGCCAGCCGCTCGCCTGAGGAACGGTTGGATGCTCGGTAGATGTCACCCACCACGTGATCGTGGATCACCCGGACGAGTTGGTCGATCAGGAAACTCTGGGCCTCGGCGCAGTCATTGCCAGCCGAGGGGTTGGCGGACAGGCGCCGGGCGATTTCGTCCCGGCCTTCAGCCAGCGCTTGCCGCAGCAACTCGACCACGCGGGGACGCGCCCCGGCCGCACCCTTCTCGTCAACCACTTGCGCAATGTCTTCGGCAAGGGCGCGCCGATCGATGATCGCGCGCTGATCGGGTATCCTTTGGGTAGCCATCAACCGTCTTTAGCGGCTTCCCATCGCTGCGAATAGCTTGCTTTAAGGGCGCGCTTGTCAACTTTTTCAGTGCCTAGGCGCGGAAGCGGCGCGTGTTCTTCCCAGAACACGGCCGGGATCTTGTGCGGTGCAAGCTGCTGCGCCAGAAACTCTCGCAGGTCCGTCTCGGTCAAGCCATGACCGGGCTTTGCCAGCCAGACCGCGGCGGGCACTTCGCCCAGTCGCTCGTCTGGAAGCCCGAACACGCTGGTCTCGGCAATGCCGGGATGGGCATAGATCGCCTGCTCCACCTCGATGCAGGAGATGTTCTCTCCGCCGCGGATGATGATGTCTTTCTTGCGATCGATGATGAAGAGGTAACCGTCCTCGTCGAGCCGACCGAGATCGCCGGTGCGGAAGAAGCCATCGGGCATGATCGCGGATGCCGTTGCTTCGGGATCGTTCCAGTAGCCCAGCATGTTGCAGATCGTGCGGAAGGCCACTTCCCCGACGGCCCCGACGGGCAGCACCTTGCCGGCATCATCCAGGATCGCCAGTTCCACCAACGGCCGGCTGGCCGGTCCGGTGCTGCCCGGCTTGGCGAGGTAGTTTTCGTTGAAATTGCCGCAGCCCACTGCATTCGTTTCAGTGAGGCCATAGCCGAGCAGCGGAAAACCGGTGGGGATCGCATCACGCAGTCGCTTGACGTGTTCGACCGGCCGGGGCGCACCGCCAGCGGCGAAGGACATGCAACTCGACAAGTCATAGTTTGCGCGATTGGGGTGCGTGGCGATCTCGTAGCTCATCAACGGTACGCCGACGAAATACGTCACCTTTTCGCGTTCAATCAGCCGCATTGCCTCTTCGGCATCCCACCTGGGCATGATCACCATGCGCCGTCCGATGACGATGCTTTGCAGGAACAGCGGCACCTCCCCGGTGACATGAAACAGCGGGACGTTGACCAGAGTGCATTGCTGACGACTAGGCGCCGCTCCTTTTTCGGAGAGAAAGCTGAGCACCATCAGCGATTGCGCGGCATAGTTCATGATTGCCGAAACCACTGCGCGGTGATCGGAATAGGCACCCTTTGATGTGCCGGTGGAGCCCGAGGTGTAGACAATCGTGGCGAGGTCATCGGCAGTGATTTGCGGCAACGGCGTCTGCACCCCGCCGCCCTTTGCGAGGAGAGGAGCGAGGCCAACCTCAGGCGCACCATGATCGAACACAACGATCCTGGCCCCGGTGTCGAGCCCGTCCAGCCGCGCGGCCCGCTGCGAATCAGCCAGCACCAGCGAGCACGAGACGAGACGGACGGCGTTCGCCAGTTCATCACCCGTTCCCCAGCCGTTGAGCAGCGTCACGCAGCCGCCGGCCATGACCACCGCCATGTAGGAAATGATCCAGTTGGCAGAGTTGCGCGCGGCGATCCCAACCCGGTCGCCAACCTTGACGCCGTGCCCTTCGATCAGGCCGCCAGCGACAGCACGAGCTTGGGCCAGAGTCTCGCTGAAGGTCAGCCGCAGGTCTCCGTCGACCAGAAATTCCGCTACGTCATGCTGCGTGCAATACTGCTCGAACAGCGCCCGCATGGTCGGGGGCGCGTGCTTGAACATCGGCAGGTCCTGCCCGTGGCGCCGGAAGGGAACGGTTTCGAGCGGTCCCCCCGGCGCGGTCAGCCGGTCCATGATCCGTGAAAGTTCGACGTCGAGTTCGCTCGCCATGCAGTCCCTGCTTCCCCTCCGCACCCCAGACCGGCCCGACTTGTCGACGGTGCCACACCCGGGGGTGACAGATGCTGCCGGCTTTGCCACAAGGCCGCTCAAACATCCGCTGTTTGTCGGGTTTTCTAGGAGGTTAAGCCCTTGCTGTCACTACTTGCCGCGGCGGGCGAGGCACCGGCGCCGATCTATTGGGTCGAGCTTGGGCTGACCCGCGGGATCGACCTCGGCTTCTTCACCATCCGCTGGTACTCGCTGGCCTACCTGGCGGGAATCCTGCTGGCCTACTGGCACACGTTGAAGTCGATCAAGGCGCCCGGCGCCCCTTTGGCGCAACGTCACGCGGACGACCTGTTCTTCTACTGCACGCTTGGTGTGATCGTGGGCGGGCGGTTGGGCTATGCCACCTTCTACTCTCCCGGCTTGTGGACTCACCCGCTTGAGCTGTTCAAGGTATGGCAGGGCGGAATGAGCTTCCACGGCGGGCTGATCGGCACCACGATTGCCATCGCCTGGGTATGCTGGCGCGGCGGTCTGAGCTTCCTCAGGGTGTGCGATTACATATCCGTGGCGGTGCCGTTCGGGATGTTGTTCGGGCGGCTTGCCAACTTCGTGAACGGGGAACTGTGGGGCCGCGTGGCAGGCGAAGGAGTGCGCTGGGCGATGATCTTCCCGGATGCACCCGACCAGCTCCCGCGCCATCCCAGCCAGCTCTATGAAGCCGCGCTTGAGGGGCTTGCCCTGCTGGTGCTGCTGATGCTGCTGTTCTGGAAGACCCGCGCCCGGTTCCGTCCCGGCTTGCTCGTCGGGACGTTCGGCTGCGGAATCGCATTGGCGCGCTTCACGGTCGAGTTCTTCCGCGAGCCGGATGCCCAGTTGCTCGCTTTCGCGCAGCAAACTGGCTTGTCGATGGGACAGTGGTTGACGATACCACTGTTCGTTGCCGGCGCTTTCCTCGTCATCCGTGCGCTGGTGAAGCCCGAACTCGGCAGTACCGTACCCCCGCCAGCATGAACGGAGCAGGGGGCGAAGCACTGGCACAGATTTTCCGGCGGCTGATCGCCAGCCACGGACCGATCAGTCTGTCGCATTACATGGGCGAATCCAACGCGCGCTACTATGCCGCCAAGGACCCCTTCGGCACCGCGGGGGATTTCATCACCGCGCCGGAAATAAGCCAGATGTTCGGCGAACTGATCGGCCTGTGGCTGGCCGACATGTGGATCCGCGCCGGCCGCGAGGACCTGGTCCACTATGTCGAGCTGGGACCGGGGCGGGGCACCTTGGCGCGCGATGCGCTGGGCGCGATGCGGCGTTACGGGCTGGAGCCGCAAGTTCATTTCGTCGAGACCTCGACCGAGCTCAAGGACATCCAGCTCGCCGCGGTCCCCGGTGCGATCTGGCACCACGATCTCTCGACCGTGCCGCTCTACGGGCCGGTGCTGCTGGTCGCCAACGAGTTCCTCGACGCTTTGCCGGTGCGTCAGCTGGTCAAGACGCCGCACGGCTGGCGCGAGCGTATGGTCGGGCTGGAAGAGGACCGCTTCGTGCCGGTCGCCGGATCGCAGCCGATGGACGCGGCGGTCCCCGAAGCCCGCCGCGATGCGCCGGACGGCACAATCATCGAGACCTGCCCAGGCGCGGCTGCGGTGGTTTATGAAGTGGCCGGTCGGCTGGTCGAACAGGGCGGCGCGGCGTTGTTCATCGACTATGGGCATGACCAGCTGCGCGATGGTTCGACCGTTCAGGCGGTGCACCAGCATCGCAAGGTCGATCCGTTTGCCATGCCCGGCACGGCGGATCTCACCGCTCACGTCGACTTCGCGACGCTTGGGCCTATCGCACAGTCGCGCGGGTGCCGGTGGCTTGGCACCGTGCCGCAGGGCCGCTTCCTCCGCACTCTCGGGATCGAGGCGCGGACCGAGGCGCTCGCCGCTCGCGCGCCCCAGCACACTGCCGCGCTCGAGGCGGCGCGTGACCGTCTGATCGGCGAGGGCCAGATGGGCCTGTTGTTCAAGGTCATGGGCCTCGCTGCGCCCGGGTGGCCGGAAGCGGCCGGATTCTGAGGAGGCGCATATGAAGGACCAGTTCCACACCGGCGCCGGGGGCGCGCTCTCACTTGAGCGGCTCGTCTTCTTTTCCGAAGCCGTCTACGCCATCGCCATTACCCTGCTGGTGATCGAGATCGAGGTTCCGGATTTCGCGATGGACCTGAGCCGGGCTGAGCAATGGCACGAATTCTCGGCCCTGCTGCCCCGCTTCTTCGCCTTTGTGCTCAGTTTCCTCGTGATCGGGCGATACTGGATCGGGCATCACCAGCTGTTCGACCGAGTGGTCGGCTTCTCCAACCGGGTGCTTTGGCCAAACCTGATACTGCTGATGGCCGTGGCGTTCATGCCGTTCGCTACGGCCTTCCTGGGCGCGAACCTGGGACACTTTGTTCCGGCGCTGGTGTACAACGTCACGCTGCTGGCCACGAGCTTGCTGGCGCTGCACCTCAACTGGCGGATCGAAAAGCTCGGGTTGACGCCGCGTGACGACGATCCGATCGAGCGGGGTGGTCCGCAATCGGTGGCGGTCGCCTCTGCCCTGTGTGTCGCCCTGACGTTCGTTTCCCCGATCATGAGCCAGTGGGGCATGATCAGTATTCCACTGTGGGGCTGGACGTGGCGCAGGCTGGTCAGGCGATGATCGAGAACTCTCGCGCCGGCGGGTTGCCGCGCTGGCTGGTCGTCGTGCTGGCGGTCAAGCTGCTGCTGCTGGCGGCAATCGCGATAGTCGTCGTCGCTTACGGCCGAGGTTGAGGCTTGCTCCGTTCGTCCGGCTTGCTAACCCTTGTTCAAAGGAGAGGTTGATGCGGAGAATTCTGGGTGCCTTGATGCTGGCGATGCTGGCGTGGATCAACCCGGCCCTGGCCCGGGTCGAAAAGCTGACCGTTCACAGCCCGGCGATCGAGGGCAACCTTGAGGGCAACAGCGCCGATCGCACCGTCTACGTGATCCTCCCGCCGAGCTATGATGCCGCGAAAAAGCGCCGTTTCCCGGTGGTCTACTTCCTTCACGGGTATCTCGCTACCGCCGACAAATACATGGATTATGTGCCGTTCGACAAAGCCCTGACCGACGCCGGGAAGGGCCCGCAGGAGGTGATCGTCGTCGTTCCCGACAGTTATACGAAGTTCGGTGGAAGCTTCTATTCGAACTCGCTGACGGTGGGAAATTTCGAAGACTATATCACGCGCGACCTGATCGGGTACGTCGACGGGCATTATCGCACGCTGGCCAAGCGCGAGAGCCGCGGCCTGGCCGGGCATTCGATGGGCGGCTACGGAACCTTGCGGCTGGGCATGAAGCACCCGGACCTGTTTTCCAGCCTTTATGCGATGAATCCATGCTGCCTGCGCCCGCGACCGGCCGAGATCTTGCTGCCGCAATATGAAGGGCTGACCCCCGAGCAAGTGCTGGCCGGCGACTTCTACACCAAGGGCAACTTCGGCATCGCTACGGCCTGGTCGCCCAACCCGGGCAAGCCGCCGTTCTTTGCCGATCTGGCGACGAAGGACGGCAAGCCCGACTACGAAGTGCTTGCGCGTTGGTGGGCCAATGCCCCGGTGGCGATGGCCTCGCAGTACCTGCCCTCGCTCAAGGCGATGCACGCCATTGCCCTTGATACCGGTGATACGGATTTCGTGCAGGCCGATGTCGTTGCGATGCACGAGATGTTGAACAAGCTGAACGTACCGCATGACTGGGAGCTCTACGTCGGCGATCACGGAAACCGGGTGCCAGCACGGTTTGCCGAGAAGGTGCTGCCGTTCTTCGCCCGGCACTTGTCGGCCGCGCCGATGCCCGGCCGGAAAGGCCATTGACGCGGGAGCGCCCGCCTTCGTTGATGTCCCGTTTCGTGCTGGCGGCGTTGCTGGCGCTCTATCGCTGGAAAGGCTGGAAGCTGGGGGGTGCGAAGCCGCCGGTTCGCAAATGCGTGATCGTCGGGGCACCGCACACCTCCAACTGGGACTTCGTCTTCTTTCTGGGGGCAACGCACGCCTATGGCATCCGACCACGCTTCATGGGCAAGCACAGTCTGTTCCGCTGGCCGATGCGGCGGTTCATGGAGGACATGGGCGGCGTGGCCGTCAACCGTTCGAAGGCGGGCAACTACGTGGATGCTATGGTCAGCGAATTCGCCGCTCATGACGATTTTCACCTGGTCATTGCGCCTGAAGGGACCCGGTCGTCGATCGGGGCCTGGCGCTCGGGTTTTTACCATATCGCGGTGCGCGCCAAGGTGCCGATCGTCTGCGCTTGGGTCGATAACGAGCGGATGGAGGGCGGTATGGGCATGATGATCCAACCGACCGGTAACTATGCTGCGGACATGGCCCGGATTGCCGCATACTACGCGACCATGATGCCCAGTCATCCCCGTCTCGCGCATATGCTCGACCATGACTGAAGCGCTGTCCGTCAACGCCGGCCTGCTGCTGCTGGCGATGCTGGCGCTGTGGCTGGTGGCGGTGCGGATCGGGGATGTTTCCTTCATCGACGCGGTCTGGGGTGGGGGCATGGCGATGCTCGCGATGGCAAGCTGGTTGCAAGCCGGCCGGGCGGGCGGGCTCGGACTGCTGATTGCGGCAATGGCGAGTCTCTGGGGTCTGCGACTGGCGCTGCACCTGTTGCAGCGCTGGCGCAGGTCGGGCGAAGATCCGCGCTACGCCCGGATGCTAGGACCGGCACGGGCGGCAGGACACTATGGCCGGGCAGCATTGCTGCGCGTGTTTCTGCCGCAAGCCGCGCTGCTCTACCTCACTTGTCTGCCGGCGCAACTGGGGGTGCTGGCAGGTGGCGGGCTCGGTCCCCTCGCGCTGAGCGGCGCCTTGCTTTGGCTGATCGGCATGGTGTTTGAAACTGTTGGCGATTGGCAACTCAACCGCTTCCGCGCCGATCCGGCCAACCGCGACCGGGTCCTGGACACGGGCCTGTGGCGCTACACCCGCCACCCCAACTACTTCGGCGATGCCTGTGTCTGGTGGGGGATATGGCTGGCCTCAGCCGAAGCCGGCGTCGCCGTGGCACTGGCGGGCCTCGCCGGTCCGCTGTTCCTGACCTTCACCCTCACCCGCTGGTCGGGCAAGCCCTTGCTGGAGCGGGGGCTGGCGAAAAGCCGGCCGGGGTATGCCAACTATGTCGCGCGAACCTCGGGTTTTTTCCCTTGGCCGCCAAGGCGTATGGGCTGATCTGCTGGAATCCAGAGCGGCCGCGACATCCTACCGAATGGAGCGTTTTTTCGAGGAGCATAGCGCTTCTCGCCCTACGGCTTTGGCGTTAGATTTCTCACCCTGCCGAGATCGGGCAGTTGCCGAAGAGGCTCAGCCGCGATCCACGCTTCGAGGGCATCCAGATCGCCAATCGAGGATATTACGGGGTCCTTACCCTCGCGGAATACCGTAAAACTATCACCACCGCCGGCGAGAAAGCTGTTCATGGTGACGCGATACGTCGCGGCAGGATCGAGCTTCCTTCCATCAATCATGATGTCGAACACCCGGCTGCCCAGCGGGCGTGCAAGATCGAAGGCAAAGCTGACATTGGCCGAGGGCGAGAACGCCTGATTGAAGCTCAGCCCGTCGAACTGCTGCTCAAACAGCGCCTTTATCTGTGCTCCGGTGAAGGTCTTGGTATGTAGATCGTTGGCGAAGGGCTGCACGGCATAGATCGAACCAAAGGTCACGGTCTGGTCGTCATTGGCGATCAAATCGTTGCGGATGCCGGTGTTGTTCATCAGCGCGAGCTGCGCGCCTGCCTGGCGGGTCGCGGCCAACTGGGCATCGGCAATGAGATTGCCGAGCCGTGATTCATCCGTCGCCAGATCGGGCTTTCCGGCCGAGGTGCTGACCTTGCCGACCTTGCGCTCTTTTTGCGAGCGCACCGCATCGACATAGCGCTGAACGTAGGCGGCGATGTCGGCCCGCGGTGCAAAGCTTTCGAACTGCGGCTTCACTTCAATCCGGCCTAGCGTGCTGACGTAGCTTTCGCTTTGCACCATCACGTTGTCGGCGCGCCTGGCAACGACGCGCCGCGTCGCCGGATCGATCGTCAGGTCGATGTCGGTGAGGTATTGTCCCCACAGTCCGGCGCTGGTGACCAGAAACGGCCGGGTTGGATCGAGACTCGCATAGTCGCAGACATAGGCCCAGTGCGTGTGGCCAGAGACGACCACATCCACGCGCGGATCTAGGCGGGAGAGCACCTTGAGCAGATCACCCGAAACCCCGCCGCAGCTTTTGTCGTTGGCGCCAACGGTGGTGTAGAGGCCCATGTGGATCAGCACCACAATGGCGTCTGTCCCCTGTTGCTTGAGCGCGGCAACCTGTGTGTTGATCGTCTCGGCCTCGTCCCTGAACTCCAGTCCGACCAGCCCCGACGGCGAGGCCAGCGAGGGGGTATCCTTGAGCGTCAGGCCGATCAGCCCGACCGAAACCTGATTGCGCCCCTTGCCGAATGTGCGAATTGCCGAAGCCGGAAACAGCGGCGTGCCGCTTTCGGTGATGACATTGGCGGCAAGGAAACGAAACGACGCCCCGGTGAACGGGCGTTCGACTACGCACGGTTCGCGCGGCGTATATTTCTCGCAGCCACCGTTCTGCATGCGCAGCAGCTCCTGCCGGCCGCGATCGAACTCGTGATTGCCGACCGCGTTGAAATCGAGACCAATGCGGTTCATCACCCCGATTGCCGGCTCATCGAGGAACAGCGAAGAGACAATCGGAGTGCCGCCGATCAGATCACCTGCTGAGACCACGAGGTGATTGGGGTTCTTGGCGCGATAGGTATCGATTGCGCTAGCGAGATAGGCCGCTCCGCCGACCGGCACGCGCACGTTTGGCCCGGCGGGAGAGGCGACCGACTGTTTCGGGATCTCCAGATTCCCGTGAAAATCATTGATGCCGATAAGCTTGACAGTAACCGGCGCCGACGGCGTTCCGCCAGTGGTCGTGCAACCGGCCAGCAGCAGCGGAGCAAACAACAGCGCGAAAGTCTTGCGGAGCATGGGAACACCTGTGGCGACCGGAGGTTGCAGAGCTATGCCGCAGCGACGCCCGGTGGCGCAAGACCGACGGTGCTGCTCCTAGACGTCCAGATTCGCCACGTTGAGCGCGTTTTCCTGAATGAAGTCGCGCCGGGGTTCGACAACGTCGCCCATCAGCCTCGTGAAGATCTCGTCGGTCACGTCAGCGTCTTCGACCTTGACCTGCAACAGCGAGCGGTTGTCCGGGTCCAGCGTGGTTTCCCACAGTTGCTCGGCGTTCATTTCGCCCAGTCCCTTATACCGGGCGATCGACAGTCCCTTGCGGCCTGCCGCCAGTACGGTTTCAAGCAACTGCAGGGGACGGGTGATCGTGCCGTCGACATCGACCGGGCGGACCGGTGCGGCCGCTTGATCTTCGGCTTCCTCAGTTGTCGGCTCGGGCTCGGGCTCCGCGGTGCCGGCGCGAACCAGCCGAGCCGGAGTGGCATAGACCTCGGCCTGCTCCCCGGCGACCCGGGCGAGCTTGCGTGCCTCTGCGCTGGTGAGGAAGGCGGCTTCGATCTTGTGATGATCGGTCACCCCGCGCCACACACGCTCGACCTCGACCGTCCCGTCTTCAGCCAGTTGGGCCCGCCACTGCGCCTCACGGTCGCCCCGGCCCAGCCATTGCGCGGCGTTGGTCAGCGCGGCCGTTCGGGCACTGCGGGACAGATCCGGTTCCAGTGCGCCGGCAAGGGCCAGAGCCTCGACGATCGCCGGATCGTAGCGGCGCGGAACAAAGCCCATCAGCGAACGCAGTCGCAAGGCATGCTCGACCAGCGCCGCGAGCTCCTGCCCGCCGCGCGCACCGCCAGCAGTCTCCAGCACCCGCCCTGCTGTTCCCGCCTCGACCAGATAACGATCGAGCGCGGCGGCGTCCTTGAGGTAAACCTCGCTGCGGCCCTTCGCGACCTTGTAGAGCGGGGGCTGGGCGATGAAGAGGTGCCCGGACTTGATGATTTCCGGCATCTGGCGGTGGAAGAAGGTGAGCAGCAAGGTGCGGATATGGGCGCCGTCAACATCGGCGTCAGTCATGATCACGATCTTGTGGTAGCGCAGCTTATCGAGGTTGAACTCGTCGCGGATGCCGGTGCCCATCGCCTGGATCAGCGTGCCGACTTCCTTGGACGAGATGATCCGATCAAACCGCGCACGCTCGACGTTAAGGATCTTGCCCTTGAGCGGGAGGATCGCCTGGATCGCGCGGTCACGCCCCTGCTTGGCCGAACCGCCGGCGCTGTCACCCTCGACCAGGAACAGTTCGCACTTGGCCGGATCGCGTTCCTGGCAATCCGCGAGCTTGCCGGGCAACGAAGCGATATCCATCGCGCCCTTGCGCCGGGTCAGCTCACGCGCCTTGCGCGCAGCTTCGCGCGCGGCGGCGGCATCGATGATCTTGTGAATCACGGCCTTGGCGTAGGCCGGGTTTTCCTCCAGCCATTCGCTCATCTTGTCGCTCATCAGGCTTTCAAGCGGCTGACGCACTTCGGATGAGACCAGCTTGTCCTTGGTCTGGCTTGAAAACTTGGGATCCGGGAGCTTGACCGAGACGATCGCGGTCAACCCTTCGCGCATGTCATCTCCGGTCAGGTTGACCTTTTCCTTCTTCAGCATGCCCGATTTCTCGGCATAGCCATTGAGAGTGCGGGTCAGCGCCGCGCGGAAGGCGGCGAGGTGCGTGCCGCCGTCCCGCTGCGGGATGTTGTTGGTGAAGCACAGGACGTTTTCGTAGTAGCTGTCGTTCCATTCCAGCGCGACGTCGATCCCGATCCCGTCACGGTTGGCGCTGATCGCGATCGGATCGGGGAGCAGCGGCTGCTTGTTTCGGTCCAGCCACTTCACGAAGGCAGCGATGCCGCCTTCGTAGAACAGGTCGTGCTCTTTCACTTCTTCGTGCCGTTTGTCGCGCAGGAAGATGCGAACGCCGGAATTGAGGAAGGCCAGTTCGCGATAGCGATGCTCGAGCTTTTCGAAATCGAACTCGATTACGTTCTTGAAGGTGTCGGTGCTGGCCAGGAAGGTTACGCGGGTGCCCTTCTTGCCGGCAGGGGCCGGGCCGACCACGCGCAGCGGCTCGACCGCATTGCCGTAGGCGAACTTCATCCAGTGCTCTTCGCCGTCGCGCCAGATCGTAAGCTCGAGCCATTCCGACAGCGCGTTGACCACCGAGACGCCAACCCCGTGGAGGCCGCCGGAAACCTTGTAGGCGTTGTCTTCGCTGGTGTTCTCGAACTTCCCGCCCGCGTGGAGCTGGGTCATGATCACCTCGGCGGCGGACACGCCTTCTTCGGCGTGGATCCCGGTGGGAATGCCGCGTCCATTGTCCTCGACCGAGACCGAGCCGTCGGGATTGAGTTCGATGAGCACCAGGTCGCAATGACCGGCCAGCGCCTCGTCGATCGCATTGTCGGAAACTTCGAACACCATGTGGTGCAGGCCGGAGCCGTCGTCGGTATCGCCAATGTACATGCCGGGGCGCTTGCGGACGGCATCAAGGCCTTTGAGGACCTTGATCTGGTCGGCACCATAGGCGTTGGCGTTGGGGAGGTTTTCAGGTGTTTCGGACATGCGCAGCATATAGGCACTGCGCGCCGCGGAAGGAAGCCGCACAGGGAGGCTTCCACAGGGAATTGCAGTGATTCAGGATGCGAAAAGGGCCCGTCCTTGCGGACAGGCCCCTTTGGGTTCGTTTGCGACGGCTCAGAAGCCGAAGAAGTAGGCCGGCGGCAGCTTCGCTGCGGCGCTCACGTACGTTTCGAACAGTCGCTTGAAAATTGCAGTCATGGTGTCCTCCATTGGCATGTCGGTCACCTTCCGTGGCCATCCGTTAGTTTTATTGCCCCGGTGAGGGGGAGTCGCTCTGCAGCGTTCCGAGTTGCGACCACCGCCAAGGGAGAGGGTTCGGCGGCGGCCGCTGCTCGGGGATCGTGCGTACCGCAGCTCAGACGAGCGTGGCGGTGAACATCAGGCCGCTGGTACCTACCGCGGCGATGAGGGGGAGCACGATCAAGGCAAGATTGCGCATGTTTAGCTCCTGTTGCAGTTGCGAACCATATTGTTCGCACTTGCAACATAAGCGTTCCGGTTGAGTTTGCACGTGCAAAGGCCGGAATCGGAGTTGCAAGGAATGCAACTCACCGCATTCGCTCCGGATCGAACCGGGTTGGCGTTGCAATGTTGGACATTTCAGCGGCTCAGTCCGCGCGGGGAAAATTCAATAGCGGGGTTCATCACGCTCATGCTTAAATCCGTCATTTCCGCCGTTGCCTGCACGTTTCTGCTGTCAGGCTGCACCGCCATCACCCGCGATCTGCGCCACCCCGGGGGCTATCCGGGCTACCTGCTCGACAAGCGCACGGTCGATGCCAGCCAGTCGAAGGAGCTGCTGCTGCTGCGCTCAACCGTGATCATCGCCATGGCCGCGCGCATGGCGAACGGCACGATCCAGAATGCCGACGAGGCCAATTCGGTTGCGCACTACCTCTCATCCGCAGCCGACGAAGTGAACTACGCCGCAGCCGACATCTATCCGGTGGGCACGCAGGCACCGTGCTCGGTCGGAGCGCCCGCATCCGCCGGCACCTGCAATGGCTATTACGTAAACTTCGAGGCGGGCATCCCTCTGCTCGAAGGGCGCATCGTCCGCTTGCTCTTTGCCACTTTGCCGCAGGATCGGATCAAGACGTTCGCCGCTGACGTGCAGAAAGGCAACGTGCTGGGCGGGGCCTGGAACGGGCTCAAGCTGGTGTTCACCGGCGTCAAGGGCCTGCACTACGCCTCGGGGGCCTATCGCTCCGGCGAAGAAGCGATCGCTGCCAATATGCTCGGTTCGGCTTGCAGTCATCACCGGTCGGAAGCGACCATGACGGTCTGGGATGCGGTCGAGTGCCTTGGCAAGCGGCACGACAGCCTCGCCCGGCCGACCCGCTCTGCTGCCGATATGCCGACCGACATCACGCCCGACACTCTGCGCGCGATGCTGACCATCGCCCGCACGGCTTGCTACCGTCTGCCGCTGGGATCATCGAACAGCCAGGCCACTGCCCTTGCCTTGGCGCAGGCCGAGCGGCTCGCTCAGTGCAACAAGGTGGCCTTCGCGCCGCGTGCGCGTCCTGGTACCGAGGAGCCCGCGTCACAACCCGCAACGGAATGAGGATTTCCGCGCTCCTGCCACTGGACAGGAAAACCACCCTTCCTTAGTGGCCGGACATGACTGTCCAGCCATCCGACTCCATCCTCATTGTCGATTTCGGCAGCCAGGTGACCCAACTGATCGCCCGCCGCGTGCGCGAGGCGGGGGTCTATTCCGAAATCGCTCCCTTTACGCAGGCCGAAGCGGCGTTCAACCGGATGAAGCCCAAGGGCATCATCCTGTCCGGGTCCCCCGCCTCGGTCTGTGACGAGGGCAGCCCTCGGGCGCCGCAAGTGCTGTTCGACAGCGGCCTGCCGATCCTGGGCATATGTTACGGTCAGCAGGTGATGAGCCAGCAGCTTGGCGGCGAAGTTCGCCCTGGACACGAAACGGGCGATGGCGGGGAATTCGGCCGCGCTTTCCTGACCGTTACCCGCGACTGTGCCCTGTTTGACGGGCTGTGGCAGGTCGGCGAGCGCCACCAGGTGTGGATGAGCCACGGCGACAAGGTCACCCGCTTCGCCCCCGGCTTCGAGATCGTGGCGACCAGTGACGGCGCGCCCTTCGCGGTGATCGCTGACGAGGCCCGCCAGTTTTACGGGACCCAGTTCCACCCTGAAGTGGTGCACACCCCCGACGGGGCGAAGCTGATTGCGAACTTCGTCCACCGCGTCTGCGGTCTCTCCGGCGACTGGACCATGGCGGAGTTCCGCGCCACCAAGATCGCCGACATCCGCGCGCAGGTCGGTTCGGGCCGGGTGATCTGCGGGTTGTCGGGCGGAGTTGACAGTGCAGTTGCGGCGGTGCTGATCCACGAAGCGATCGGCGACCAGCTGACCTGCGTCTTCGTTGACCACGGACTGCTGCGCCTCAACGAGCGCGAACAAGTCGAAAGCCTGTTCCGCGATCACTACAACATCCCGTTGGTGGTGGTGGATGCCGAGGCACGTTTCCTCGGCGGGCTGGCCGGCGTCACCGACCCGGAAAAGAAGCGCAAGTTCATCGGCGCGGAATTCATCAACGTGTTCGAGGAAGAAGCGAAAAAGATTGGCGGCGCCGATTTCCTTGCCCAAGGCACGCTTTATCCGGACGTGATCGAAAGCGTCTCGTTCACCGGCGGTCCTTCGGTGACGATCAAGAGCCACCACAACGTTGGCGGCTTGCCCGAGCGCATGAATATGCAATTGGTCGAGCCGCTGCGCGAGCTGTTCAAGGACGAAGTGCGCGTGCTTGGGCGCGAGCTGGGCCTGCCGGAGATCTTCGTTGGTCGGCACCCCTTCCCGGGGCCGGGCCTCGCGATCCGCATCCCCGGCGAAGTGACGAAGGAGCGCTGCGACGTCCTGCGCAAGGCCGACGCTGTCTATCTGGATGAAATCCGCAATGCCGGGCTCTACGATGCGATCTGGCAGGCCTTCGCGGTGCTGCTTCCGGTACGCACCGTCGGGGTGATGGGCGATGGACGGACTTACGACAACGTCTGCGCCTTGCGCGCCGTCACCAGCACCGATGGGATGACTGCCGACATCTACCCCTTCGACTCCCAGTTCCTCAGCCGCACCGCGACGCGGATCATCAACGAGGTCAAGGGCATCAACCGGGTGGTCTATGACTACACATCGAAACCGCCGGGCACGATCGAGTGGGAATAGCTTTTATTCCGTAAACCATTGATATTGCGGTGTTTTGTATTTACAAAGTCACAGCAAAGTTTGTGGTTTTCCAAGCATTTGCGGTTGTCATTTGCAAAGAAAGTTGCAAGTTTAGCGTCCTATTGCAAATCATAGGACGCTTACTTGGCACGAGCATAT
>CANJBY010000043.1 GCA_947472735.1 Sphingomonadaceae bacterium
AACTGAGAGACTTCAAGGTGCGGCAGGGCGATGGCATCAGGGTCAACCTGCTCGTCAATTACGGTTGGCAGTGGGACCTGCAGGGGCTGTCGGAGGGCGCGATGCGATCAGCCGATATTCCGCGGCTGGATCTGATCGTTCGATGGGGCGGCAGCAGCCGGCTGAGCGGGTTCCTGCCGGTGCAATCGGTCTACGCGGACATCTACGTGCGGTCCGAATTCTGGCCCGACTACCAGCCGCACCACCTGGACGAGGCCCTGGCCTGGTTCAAGCGGCAGGACCGCACTCTCGGCGGCTGAGTTTGGCAGCAGGCCTCCCGCATATTCGCATTGTTCGTCAGCGACTGTGGAACCGGCATGGGGTGATTGGCGATTACCCCTGCTCAAAACGGAGAATGACCATGCAACACATCCAGAAAATGATTGCCGCTCACCCGCAGGTCCGCGGGAGCATCAACGAAGCCCTGGTCAGCTGCGTCGCGGAATGCTTCGAATGCGCGCAGATCTGTATCTCCTGCGCGGATTCCTGCCTGGCAGAGGAATCCGTCGCAGAGCTCCAGCAATGCATCCGCCTCAACCTCGATTGCGCAGATATCTGCCTCGCCGCCGGCACCGCCGGCATCCGCCGCACCGGATCTAATGAGGAATTCATCGTCCAGCTCATGGACGCCTGCGCCGCCGCCTGCCGCGATTGCGCGCAGGAATGCCAAAAGCACGCCCAGATGCATGAGCACTGCCGGATGTGCGCCGAACACTGCCGACGCTGCGAGCAAGCCTGCTACGCAGCCTCGGAATCTATCGACGTCTCTGTCGCGAGTTGATCGGTGGTGACCCCTACGGGAATCGAACCCGTGTTTCAGCCGTGAGAGGGCCGCGTCCTGACCGCTAGACGAAGGGGCCTGCCGTGATTGCCCGGCCGATACCGGTGGTGACCCCTACGGGAATCGAACCCGTGTTTCAGCCGTGAAAGGGCCGCGTCCTAGACCGCTAGACGAAGGGGCCATGCCGGCTTGCACCGCAGGGCAGGGCGCGCGTTTAGGGAAGCCAAGGGGAGGGGTCAAGCCCAAAGGCAAAAGATTGGCTCACTCTGCCCAGGCAGCATCGTCGACGTGGAGTTCGGCCTGTCGGCGGCTCGACCAATCATCGATCCGCGCCCGGCCGGCTAGCCAGAAACGTCGTTCACGCGCGCCATGGAGCAGAGCTTGACCGAGCTCTGTCTGTGCCGCCCGGAATGCCACTGCCTTGAAGCTCGCCCCGTCCTCCCCGCGGACGATCAGGCGCACGTGGTCGGTTCCCACCACATCGGCCTTGACCAGCCGCAGCGGCCCGACTGCGACGCGCGGGCCGGGCCAGCCCATGCCATACGGCCCGGCGCTCTCCAACGTTTCGACCAGTTCCGGCTGCAGCCCGCGCGGGGCGATCGCCAGGTCGAGCAGGAGCGATTGTCCGGCCATCGCTCCTGTCACGGCGTTGCCAAGCTTGCGGTCCAGCCAGTCAGCCAAAGCCTCAGCCTGGCCTGCTGCGATGGTCAATCCGGCGGCCATGGCGTGTCCTCCGCCGGCCAGCAGCAGGCCTTCCTCGCGCGCCGCGATGATCGCAGCGCCGAGATCGACTCCGGCGATGGAGCGGCCCGAGCCTTTGCCGTTGCCCGCCTCGTCAGCGCCGAGCGCGATCACCACGGCGGGTTTCCCGGTCTTTTCCTTGATCCGTCCGGCAACGATGCCGATCACGCCCGGGTGCCATCCTTCGCCGGCTAAAACCAGAACGGCGCGATTGTGCTGGCGATCCAGCTGCAGCTCGGCCGCTTCTTGCACTTCGGCCTCGATCGCGCGCCGTTCCTCGTTGAGACGAGATAGCTGGGCGGCGATGGCTGCAGCCTCGTCCGGGTCTTCAGTGATCAGCAACCGCACGCCAAGGGTGGATTCACCCACGCGCCCGCCCGCGTTGATCCGCGGCCCGAGTGCGAAGCCAAGGTCCGAACAAGTCGGCGCGCGAGTGAGCCGACTGGCATCGATCAGCGCCGCCATGCCGACGTTTTCGCGCCGCGCCATGACCTTGAGGCCCTGCGCCACGAACGCCCGGTTGAGCCCGTGCAGCGCCGCGACATCGGCCACGGTGCCGAGCGCGACCAGATCAAGCAGGCTGAGCAAGTCCGGTTCGGCGCGACCGGTGAAAAATCCGGTCTGGCGCAGTTCGCGCACGGTCGCCACGGCAAGCAGGAAAGCGACCCCCACCGCGGCCAGGTGGCCGTGCGCCGCGGCGGCGGTATCCTCGTCCAGGCGGTTCGGGTTGACCAGTGCGATGGCCGGCGGAAGATCGGGCGGGCACTTGTGGTGATCGACTACGATCACATCGACCCCGGCATCGCGCGCCATGCCCAGCGCTTCGTGTGCCATGGCTCCGCAATCAACGGTGACGATCAGGCTCGAACCATCGGCCGCGATCCGCACCAGCGCCTCGCCAGTCGGGCCGTACCCTTCAAGCAGCCGGTCCGGGATGTAGTAGCGCGACGGCAGACCCAGAGCGCGCAGCAGCCGGATCAGCAAAGCAGCGCTGGTAGCACCGTCGACATCGTAGTCGCCGTAGACTGTCACCGTTTCGCCGGTCAGCACCGCCTGGGCGAGACGCTGGGCCGCGTGGTCCATGTCACGGAAAATGGAAGGATCCGGCAGGAACGCGCGCAGTGAAGGATTGCGCTGCCGCTCCACATCATCGCGGGAAACACCTCGGGCGAGCAGGATCTGCGTCACCAGATCGTCTTCCAGCCCGGCCGGCGATCCCTCTGCCAGGTCCATGTTTCCCCCGCGCCAGAGCCAGATGCGGCCTGACAGTGAGCGGTCGATCCCGGAAAGCGATGCGGCGCGGCTGGACATGGCGCCGGGTTAGGGCATTGGCGCACCAGCGAAAAGAGCAGGCGGATCGCTCGGCGGTTGATAAATACAATGCTTGTGGGTCGGTGTTGTTGTATTGTCCGGACATTCCGCAAGGGGAGCAGGACATGATCACCAACAAAGCCATTCTCCTCGCCATGGCCGGATCGGCTGCGGCGCTCGTCGCACTTCCCCTGCTTGCACAGCAGCGCCCCGGTTGCCCGCTATGACATGCGCGCGGGCACTGTCTCGGGCATGGGGGCGATGGGCGGCGGCGGCATGGGTATGGCGGCGATGCTCGGCGGCGGCGGGGGCAATTCCATCCAGCACGAACTGCTGCTGCGGTTGGGTTCCGCCAATGGCCCGAACCCGGGTTCGCCCAAGGCAGACCATTTCATGCCGCCGGTGGCCAAGCTCGGCAAGTCGGTGGCGCTCGTCTCGCCCACGCAGGAGCGCGGACCGACCGACGAGCTACCGAACCCCCGCAATGAGAAGCCCAAGGGCCGGATGCTGATCTTCTGGGGATGCGGTGAGCATGCGCCGCGCGGCCAGCCGGTGATCATCGACTTCAGCAAGCTCGCGTCTGGGCAGGTCCCGCCGGGCTTGTGGACCAGCACCATCATCCGCGACTGGGGGCCGACGATCGGCAACTCCAAGACCTTCGGCCGGTGGCCAGCGGAAGACGGCAAATTCGTCAAGCCCGACAGTTCGCTGATCGGAGCGCACCGCGTCGCGGCGAATTACGCGCCCGAGATCAGCTTCACCCTGACCAAGGACTTCATGGCCCCGTTGCGGATTACCAACACAGCGCAAGCGAGCGGATCGACCCTGCTCAACTGGAACGCGGTACAATACGCGACTGGCTATCTCGCCACTCTGTTCGGCGGCAAAATGGGACCGCGGGGCGAGATGGGCGACGTGGTGATGTGGAGTTCCAGTGCCTCGCGCCAGTTCGGGGGCGGTCTTTCGGACTGGCTGACGCCTGACCAGGTGGCCGGGCTGGTGCGTGATCGCACGGTGTTGGCGCCCGCGACCACCACCTGCACCGTTCCAGTCGAAGTCAAGCAGGCTGCGCCCGATTTCCGCATGGGGATGCTCACTGCCTATGGGCCGATGGAGGATTTTTCCTATCCGCCGCGTCCGGCTGACGTCCGCACGCCCTGGCATCTGCAGTGGACTGCGCGGATCCGCCATCGTTCGCTGACCAGCTGGATGGAAATGCAGGGCATGACCATGGGTGCAGGCGGTCAGCAGACCGGCCAGCAACCCGATCAGCCGCATCAACCGGAATGCCGCCCAAGGCGTGGCGGCCTTGGTGGGCTGCTAGGCGGCGTACTGGCACCGGGCTGCTGAATGCCGTGACGGACATCCTGCGTCGATCGTGCCGCCGGTGAAGTCTTCACCGGCGTTACATCCATTCTCGCGCCATCTCCCGCGCAAGGACTCGACGAGAGCGGCGATTTAATGCCAGACACCCGGCGACAAAGTCTGGGGAGCCGGCCATAGCTACGCGGGAAAACAGCACTGCTTTAGCGGGTGACTGCGGCCTGTCCCTGGTCTTTGCTTCGGGCACTCGTCCCGCTGCCGCAGAGGTTGAGGCGGAGTGCGCACGACAGTCTGCTATCGGCACCGCGATAGCCGTCGGCCACCGCCCCGAAGAGCAGGCCGGCATGCTTGAGCTGATTGCCTCGGGCCTCGCATTCGACCTTACCGGTCTGCGCCCCGCCGTGGCGAGCCGGCTGCCGGCAATGGAACACCGCATCGGTTACGAACAGGTTGAGCTTCATCCTCACCTCGAAACCGTTTCGCTCGCCGTGGGCGCACATCTTGCGGGGGCCGAAGCGTTGCTTCCGGTTGTGCGGATGCAGGCGGGATTGGCGGCTTCCCTGGCCGAACTGCCGGGGCTGGAAGGCATTGCCTGGCATCCTGCCCGCAGTCTGGTGGAGCCGACGCTGTTCCGGCGGCAGATCGGAGCCTGGCTTGCCGGAGGAGCATTTCCTGCGCTGGGGCTGACGGCGCTGGCGCGCGATCCAGATGGGGGCCTGCGCAGTGAGGGCCTGGCTTTTTTCATTGGTCAGGAACTGCGGATCGAGCCGCTGGCCGGGCGGCCTGTGCCGGGTGCAGCCAAGCTGGCCGTGCGGCTGATCCACGGTCTGGTGGAGGACGGGCCGGTTGACAAACCGATCGATCTCGCCGGCGAGGGTGGGGAACCGCTGCGCATGGAACCATCGCCCAACGGCAAGTTTATCCGCGTTTGGACCAAGGCCTGAATGCTGGACAAGTCGCTGGCGATGGTCGTGCGCCAACCTGTGCGCGCCCGGCTCTCGTTTCGGGCCATCAACCGGCATGACCGGCCGGGCCACGATCCTGACCTGCAGCGCCATCACCTGCTGCCATGCCAACTGCTGTCCCGGCGCTGCTTCGGCAATCTGTTCGACTTGATCGGCTCGGATCGGGTCGGGTTCGACGATTTCCGCACCAATGGCCTGCTGCTCCCGGCGAACGACAGCGCGGCAGTGCGCCTGGGCCTGCCGCTGCACCGCGGGCCGCACCGCAGTTACAATGCCATGGTGATTGAGCGCGTTGGCCAGATCGAGGCGAGCTGGTCTGCGCGGCGACTGCTCGCTCCGGGCGTGGCGATGGACGAGGCACTGATGCGGCTCAGTCTGCTCCAGCGCGCCTTGCGCCGCCGTCTGCTTGCCACGGCCCGCAAACCCTTCGCGCTTAACCGCTCGGATCCGCTGGGCCGGCCGGTCGATTTCAGTGAGCTGGACGCGCTGGCCGACGCGCTATGGCCAGATACCGAGGTGTTTTAGGCACCCGTCCGCCTTGCCAATTCGCGCTTTGCCAAGGCATATTCTGCCGCCAGGCGGGCAACTTGCTCGGCCACAGGGGTGACGGCCTTGACCGCCCCGATGCCCTGGCCGGCGCCCCAGATGTCTTTCCACGCCTTGGCGTCGCTGCTCCCGCCAGAGCCGAAGTCCATTGCGGAGAGGTCGCCTTCGGGCAGATTGTCAGGGTCCATCCCTGCTGCCACGATCGACGGGCGCAGGTAATTGCCGTGCACCCCGGTAAACAGGCTTGAATAGACGATGTCATCCGCGCCGCAGTCGGCAATCGCCTGCTTGTAGGGATCGGGCGCATTGGCCTCGTTGCTCGCGATCCACGGGCTGCCGATATAGGCCAGGTCCGCCCCCATCGCCTGCGCGGCAAGGATCGAGCGGCCGCAGGCGATCGCGCCAGAGAGGGCGATGGTCCCATCGAACCACTCACGGATTTCCTGCATCAGCGCGAACGGAGAGAGCCGTCCGGCATGCCCGCCGGCACCCGCCGCTACCGCGACCAGTGCATCGGCGCCTTTCTCGATCGCCTTGCGGGCGAAGGTGTTGTTGATGATGTCGTGGAACACGAATCCGCCCCACGAATGCACCGCCTGGTTAAGCTCCACGCGCGCACCAAGCGAGGTGATCACCAGCGGTACCTTCCACTTGGCGCAAGTGTGGAGATCGGCCTCCAGCCGGTCGTTCGAGCGATGGACGATGTGGTTTACCGCATAGGGCGCGGAGGGAGCTTCGGGATGAGCGCGGTCATGCGCGGCGAGTTCCTCGGTGATGCGGTGCAGCCACTCGTCAAGCTGGGTTTGCGGCCGGGCGTTTAACGCAGGGAAGCTGCCGACGATCCCGGCCTTGCACTGCGCGATCACCAGATCCGGTCCGGAAATAATGAACAGCGGAGAGCCAATCACCGGAAGGCGCAGGCGGTCGAGCACGGCGGGGAGGGACATCGCTGGTTTCCGTTTTAATTGCGTACTTAAAGCGTTGCATATGTCGACGCAGACCTGTTGTCGAGCGTTGCTGACGTGGCTGAGCGTGCTATCTGCGCGGGTATGAGCGCCCACATTCTCTCCGTTCACCGTTCCGCGCAGCACACCATTTCCAAGCCGGCTTGCGACGCGATCCGCCTCGTCCCCGGGCTGGGCGTGGAGGGCGATGCGCATTTCGGCGCGACGGTGATGCACCGCTATGACCGGTCTCGTGACCCGCAGCGCCCAAATCTACGGCAGGTCCATCTGATCCAATCCGAGCTGCTGGAGGAACTGGCGGGCCAGGGTTTTGCGGTGAGCGCCGGGCAAATCGGCGAGAACATCTCGACCGCAGGCGTTGACGTGCTGGCGCTTTCGCAGGGCACCCGGCTGCGGCTGGGTGCCGATGCGCTGATCGAGGTGACCGGGCTGCGCAACCCCTGCCGGCTGATCGACCAGGCAACGGATCCCGGCGTGATGGCCGCCACGCTGGAAAAGCGCGCCGACGGAACAGTGCTGCGCAAGACCGGGGTGATGGCGGTGATCCTGACCGGCGGCGAAGTGCGGGCAGGCGATGGTATCGTGGTGGAATGGGTGCCGGACAAATACGTGCCGCTAGAGCCGGTATGACGCTGTCTCACGATCACCGGATTGCGCTGATTGCCGACAGTTACCGCCGGCTGACCGGGCGCGATCTCGTTCCACCCGGCGTCGATCCTTTCACTGCCTTGTGGGAATGCCCGCAAGCCATCGTCGCCCACGGGACCGAGCCCGATCCGGTGTTCTTCTTCGGCAACAAGGCCGCGCTCGCTGCATTCGAGACGGACTTGACCAGCTTCACCGCCATGCCCTCGCGCCTTTCCGCGGAAGCGCCGTTGCGCGAAGAACGCCAGGAATTGCTCGACCGTGTAAGCCGTAATGGCTTCATCGACGACTATGCGGGCATCCGCATTTCAGCCAAAGGCCGCCGCTTCGCAATCGCGGCGGCAACGGTGTGGAACCTGATCGACGAGCATGGCGCACACTTTGGCCAGGCGGCAGTCTTTCCGATCCGGACCTAATCGCGATTGCTCAATTGCTGTATGGCGGTTAGCAAACCGGCATAGGCAATGGGGGAATGCCGGTGAATTTCATGCGGTTGTTAGGCGCAGTTTGAGCTGCCTTGCTGGTGGGGATTGGGCCGGCGCAAGCGCAGACACCAGTGTCACCACCGGAGTTGACGGCGCAAACTTTCGCCAAGCTGCCGTTTGTCTCCAAAGTCACACTTTCGCCGAAGGGTGACCGGATCGCAGGCTTGTTCGCGGTTGGCGGCCAGCAAGTCATCAGCATGCGCAGCCTGTTTGATGCGAATGAAAAGCAGGTGGTCATCGGCGTTCCGGATGGGACCGAGGTCGATTGGGTGCGCTGGGTCAACGATGACAATATCGTGGTCGGACTGCGCGTTCTGCTGACGATCGAAGGTGGCGACCGCTGGTACGTTTCCCGCGCGCTGGGGATCAACCGGCTTACCGGCAAACTGACCAAGTTGCTGTGGGACAAGAACGGGCAGGACGGTGCGGACCTGATCTGGACAGCGCAGGATGGCAGCCCGGAAATTCTCCTCGCCGCGCAGTCGTCGATCTACAGTAATGAAGAGGGATTCTGGCCGATCGTCTACCGGGTCAACGTAGAGAAGGGGAGAGCCATACCGGAGGTAAAAGGTCGAGCTGGCGTTATGAACTGGTCGGCGGACGGATCGGGCAAGGTAAGACTGGGGCTTGCCTACAACGATCTGAAGCGCACTTTTCAGCTGATCTATCGTTCCGAGAGCGAATGGTCCTTCAAGACTGTCGATCGTGCCAGCACTCGAGCCGATCAACGACTCGACGTCCCGGTTTTACTGGTTCCGGGAACCGATCACGGGCTGGTGGAGCGGACCGAACGGGATGGCACTCAAACAATTCACGAGATTGACCTACTGACCGATGCCGACATTCGGACGGTATACACCGCGCCGGCGGGCAGCCGGATTGACGATGAATGGATTTCCTCAGACCGCAGCAGCCTGCTCGGGATCGAGCTGTCGGGCGTGGATGGTCGAGTCCATTGGGTCGCACCGGACCTCGCGTTGCTTCAGGCTGATTTCGACAAATCCGTCGGCAGTCGCCGCTTGCGCATCGCGGACTTCAACCGCGATCGCTCTCGGATGCTCGTCATAATCGACCGTCCGGAGAATCCTGGGCTTCTCTATTTTTACGACACTGCGGTTGGCAAGCTCAGCTACATTGCGCCGATCAACGATATGATTGGTCCGCGCAGTCTCTCACCCGTCAAGGCAATCAAATACAAGGCCCGTGACGGGTTGGAGATCGAGGCGATCCTGACTTTGCCGAAGGGCCGTGCGGCGAAGAACCTGCCAGTCGTGGTCTTCCCGCACGGTGGACCCTGGGGGCAGGATACGCTCCATTACGATTACCAGGCGCAATATATCTCATCGCTTGGCTACGCGGTGATCCAGCCGAATTTTCGCGGCTCCACCGGTTACGGCGAGACATTCCTCGACGCGGGGCAGGGGCAGTTCGGCCTCGCCATGCAGGATGATGTGAGCGACGCTCTTCACTGGCTGGTCACGCAGGGCATTGCCGATCCCAAGCGGGCCTGCATCGCCGGCGCTTCATATGGCGGTTATGCAGCGATGTGGGGCGTTGCGCGCGAGCCGGACCTGTTTCGCTGTGCCATCTCGGTCTCCGGCGTCGCCAGCCTGAGCCGTGAAGTCTCGAGTTTCGGCGACAGCATCATGGGCGGAAAGTTCCGCGACGACTGGAAGAAGATGACCCCAGATTTCGCCGCCGTCTCCCCGCTTCTGGCGGTCGACCGGATCAAGACTCCGCTGCTGCTGATTCACGGCAAGAAGGACGTCACGGTCGACGTCGGTCAATCCGTCAGCATGTTCAACCGGATGAAGGGCGCGGGCAAGGCCGTCGAATTCGTGCAAGTGCCCGAGGCTGACCACTACTTCACGCGCGAGGCCGATCGGCTGGTCATGCTCAACGCCATCGGTGCGTTCCTGACGAAGCACAATCCGGCCGACCCGCCCGCTCCCGCGCATTGACCTGACCTGCGTGATTGCGGCATTGCGGATTTCGCGTATGCTGCAACGCAAATTCGCAGGAAAAAACACGTGCCAGATATCAAAACCTATACGATCGACCTCAACGGCAAGAAGCAGACCATCAAAGCCACCCCGGACATGCCGCTACTGTGGGTGCTACGGCAGGAAGTGGGGCTTAGCGGACCCAAATTCGGCTGCGGCGGCGGGTTCTGCGGGGCCTGCACGGTGCATCTCGACGGCGCGCCGGTTCGCTCGTGCCAGCTGCCAGTTGGCGAACTGGGTGCGGGCAAGGTCACCACGCTGGAGGGTATGGCCGGCGATCCTATCTTCGAGAAGCTGCGCGCTGCCTGGCTCGAGATTGACGTGATGCAGTGCGGTTATTGCCAGTCGGGCCAGCTGCTCGTCGCCCATGCGCTGCTGAAGGATACGCCCAAGCCTTCGGCAGACGATATCGACTCGGCGATGGAAAGCAATATCTGCCGCTGCGCCACTTATCCCAAGATTCGCCAGGCAATCGCCATGGCTGCCGGCACGGAGGAGCATCACCATGCCGGTTAAGGCCCTCGACCGCCGCAATTTCCTGAAGGTATCCGCCCTGGCTGGCGGCGGCATGGCGCTCAGCGTCTCGCTGCCGGGCAAGTTGCTGGGGGCCGAAAGCGCCGCCGCCGCGGCCGGGTTCAACGCGTACGTCTCGATTGCCGCCAGCGGCCTCGTCACCATCGTCAGCCAGAACCCGGAGATCGGGCAGGGCATCAAGACCTCGATGCCGATGATGATCGCCGAGGAACTCGACGTCGATTGGGACAAGGTTCACGTGACCCAGGCCGATCTCGATACCTCTCGCTACCCGCGCCAGTTCGCGGGCGGCAGCTTCGCCACGCCGTTCAGCTGGCTCCCGATGCGCCAGGCCGGCGCGGCGGCGCGGCAGATGCTGCTGCAGGCTGCGGCCGCCAAGGCCGGCGTGCCGCTGGCCGAGCTGTCGACCGAGCCGGACATGGTCGTCCACAAGGTTTCGGGCCGCAGGTGGTCCTACGGTTCGCTCGCCGCCGATGCCGCGAAGCAGCCCGTGCCGGATCTCGCCAAGGTGCCGCTCAAGGCCGCGAAGGACTTCCGCATTGTTGGCACGCCCAAGGTTGGCGTGGACAGCGCCCGCATCCTGCGCGGGGAGCGTCTGTTCGGTGTGGACACACGGCAGCCAGGGCAGGTCTACGCGATCTTCGAAAGCGGCCCGGCCCACGGCGCCAAGCTCGTCAGCGTCGACGCTTCGGCGGCAAAGAAGGCCCCCGGCGTGATCGACGTTTTCCCGATCAAGGGCGCGGGCGGGCACGAAGTGCTGGTCGATGGCGTCGCGGTGATCGCCACCAACTACTGGTACGCCGAACAGGCACGGAGCCTGCTCAAGATCGAATGGGACCTCACCGCCAGCAAGGGTCACACCTCTGCCGATTACGAGGCTGCCGCAGCGAAGCTGATGGATGCCGGTGGCGGTACCGACCTGCGCCGTGATGGCGATGCCGAGGCCAAGATCGCCGGCGCGGCCAAGAAGGTCGATGCCCGCTATTCCTATCCCTTCATCGCTCACGCTCCACTGGAGCCGCAGAACTGCACTGCGCTCTACAACGCGAAGGACGGCACGCTTGAACTGTGGGCGCCTTCGCAGACGCCGGAGCGCGCCGTGGCGGGTATCACCACCGCCCTCGGCATTCCGGCCGACAAAGTAACGCTGCACATCAGCCGGATGGGCGGCGGGTTCGGCCGGCGGCTGATCAATGATTACGCCGCGCAGGTAGCGGCCATCGCCAAGGCCTATCCGGATAAGCCGGTCCAGTTGATCTGGAGTCGTCCTGATGACATGAAGCGGGACTTCTTCCGTCCTGCCGGTTGGCACCACCTCCGTGCTGGGCTGGATGCTGCCGGAAAGCTTTCGGGCTTTGCCTGCCACTTCGTCAGTTTCGGTGCGGATGGAAAACCGGTCAATGCGGCGGGTATGTCGCCGTGGCTGTTCCCGACCGGACTGGTCAGCGATCTGCTCTATACGCAGAGCCTGATGCCGACGGTGATCCCGACCGGACCGCTGCGCGCACCAGCCTCCAACGCCCAGTGTTTCGCCTACCAGTCGTTCCTGGATGAAGTCGCGCAGGCGGCGGGCAAGGACCTGCCAACGCTGATGCTCGAGCTATGCGAGAAGGATTCGCTGGTCGGCCCAGCCGGCGATCCCACCCAGGCCTCCACCGCCTTCTCCACGGCGCGGGCGCGGGCGGTTATTCTACAGGTTCTGGCTGATAGTAACTGGAAGAATCGCCCGAAATCCACAGGCCGTGCCTATGGATTCGGCTTCTACTTCTGCCACCGCGGCTACTTTGCCGAAGTGGCCGACGTGAGTGTGACCGAAGGCGCAGTGAAGGTCCACAAGGTCTGGGTCGCGGGCGATGTGGGCAACATCATCGTCAACCCGTTCGGTGCGATCTCGCAAGTCAAGGGCAGCGTGATTGACGGAATTGCGGAGCTGCTCGGCCAGGAAATCACCTTCACCGATGCTGCCAGTGAAACCCGCAGTTTCGATACCTATCCACTCGGCCGGATGAGCATCGTGCCGGAGATTGCGGTGAGCTGGGTGAAGAGCGACGGTCCCCCGTCGGGCCTTGGCGAACCGGCATTGCCGCCGGTGATCCCGGCCGTGACCAACGCAATCTTCGCCGCCACCGGCAAACGGGTGCGGAGTTTGCCGGTAAAGCTGTAGCAGTAAAGGTTCCCCTCCTCGGCTGAGGAGGGGATTGCCTTACGAACTGATCAAACCGCCGCGTTCGCTGCGCTGAGCACTGCGCGGACGCTGGCGGTGCCCACGTCCTCGTCGATGCCCACGCCCCAGACGGTGCGCCCGTCAGCCGTGGTACATTCGACATAAGCCGCTGCGCGCGCGTCGGAACCTGCGCCCATGGCGTGTTCGGTATAGTCGCGAACTTCCAGGCTGACCCCGAAGGTGTCGGCAAGCGTCGCCACGACCGAGGAAATCAGGCCATTGCCGCGACCTGAAACGCTCTGCTCCTGCCCATCGACCCCGATCTTGCCGGCGAAAATCCGGGTGCCGTCGGGTCCGCGGGTCTCATCCCAGTCGACCAGCTGGAAATGCTGGGGCTCGTCGAGGCGGTAAACGCGGCGGAAGACGTCCCAGATGTCGGTGGCTTGCAGCTCTCGGCCCAGTTGGTCTGCCAGTTCCTGCACATGCTGGCTGAAGTGCGCCTGCATCCGCTTGGGCAACTTGAGCCCCTGGTCCTGTTCGATCACCCAGGCAAAGCCGCCCTTGCCACTCTGCGAGTTGACGCGGATCACCGCCTCGTAATTGCGGCCCAGGTCGGCCGGATCGATCGGCAGGTAGGGGATCGCCCAAAGCTGGTCGTTGCGCTGTTCCTGCGCCGCAAAGCCCTTCTTGATTGCATCCTGATGGCTGCCGGAAAAGGCGGTGAAAACCAGTTCGCCGCCGTAGGGATGGCGTTCCGGTACCTTGAGCTGATTGCAATACTCGACGGTCTGGATCACCTCATCGATGTCGGAGAAATCGAGTCTTGGATCAACGCCTTGGGTATACAAGTTAAGCCCGATTGTGACCAGGCAGCAGTTGCCGGTCCGTTCGCCATTGCCGAACAGGCAGCCTTCCACACGGTCCGCCCCGGCCATCAGCCCGAGCTCCGCCGCGGCGACACCGGTGCCGCGATCGTTATGGGTGTGCAGCGATATCACCGCACTCTCGCGGTTGGGCAGGTTGCGGCAGAAATACTCGATCTGGTCGGCGTAGATGTTGGGCGTCGCCGCTTCGACCGTTGCCGGCAGATTGAGGATGATCGGGTGCTCCGGCGTTGGCTGGAGGATGTTCATCACTGCCTCGCAGCACTCGATCGAGAAATCGAGTTCGGCGGTGGAAAAAGTCTCCGGGCTGTATTCGAAGTGCCACTTGGTCTGCGGAAAGCGCGCGGCGTTGTCGCGCAGCTGCTTTGCCCCGTTTTCGGCGATGGCGCGGATTTCGGACTGTTCCAGCCCGAACACCACTTGCCGCCACAGCGGCGAGACCGCGTTGTAGACATGGACGATGGCGGCGTGGACCCCGGCCAGGCTTTCGAAGCTGGTGGCAATCAGATCGTCGCGGGCCTGCGTAAGCACCTGCACCAGCACGTCATCGGGGATGCGGCCGGTATCGACGAGGCCGCGGATGAAGTCGTATTCGGTCGCCCCGGCAGCGGGGAAGCCGACTTCGATTTCCTTGAGCCCGACCTTGACCAGCAGATCGAAGAACCTCGTCTTCTTTTCCGCGCCCATCGGGTCGATCAGCGACTGGTTGCCGTCGCGCAGGTCAGTGGAGAGCCAGCGCGGGGCGCGGGTGATGGTCTTCGAGGGCCACTGCCGGTCGGGCAGGGGAACCTGAGGGAAGGGGCGATACTTGACCGAAGGGTCTTTCAGCATGGTCATGGCGTGTCTCGGGTAGGCAAAGGGTGCGACTAGGGGCGGTTCAGGTTCCCTTGGGCGCCGTGCGTGCGCCGAAGACGACACGCCGCCTCACGCCCAAGGGCGGATAAGTCGCAGGGTAAGGCCAAGCCGCTGAATCATGCCTCAGCCTATGCGCATCGCGGCCTGGGTTGTAAAGAGGGAGGCTACTTTACCGACCAGGCCAGCAAGACGTTGCCCGGCATCTTGCCCAGCCCGCCATAGCCCGAGTTTGAGAACAGCATCCCGTTCCAGGCGACCGGAGCAGTGCCACCGGAATGGGATCCGCCATGCGCCTGGGTGCCGTTCTGGGCAGTGTAGGCGCGGTCGGTGTTTTCATCCCACAACAATGTGCCGGTCTCGGCGTTGAAAATCCGCAAGTGCCCATCCATCGCGCCGGCCAGAACGAGCCGGTCGGTAACGGTGATCGCCGCGCCGTAGCCGGGAGCGCAGAAGCGTTTCCCCGCGCAGAGATCCTCGGCGATCACCTTCCAGACATCCTTGCCGGTGGCTATGTCGACGACGTGGATGCCGGGCTGGCGGGGGAAGGTGGACTTGCCGCCGTCCTCGAAGTCCGCGATCGGCACGTAGAACTGCCCCTTCATCGCGGCGATGCCGAAGTGGACGCCCCCGAAGGTGCCGCCGCGGCCGAGGCGGCGGGTCCAGACGGGCTTGCCGCTGTCTGGATCAAAGGCATAAACTTCGCCCGACTTCTGACCAGCGAGGAGATAGTCCCTCCCGTCCGCGCCTTTGGCCATGATCGAGGCGGCACCGAAATCGTGGTCCGGGCCGTTTTCGTCAGGGCAATTGCCGCCTGCCGCCCAGCCGCAGCTGACGTTCCAGGCGTCGCCCTTGGTAACCTGGCTGGCCCAATCAATCCTGCCCGTGGCCAGGTCGACCGCCACGATCGCGTCGCTCATCGCGGTAGCCGGGGACGAATAGTTGTCGCCGGTCGCGACATAGAGCTTGCCGCGCGCCGGATCGACCAGCGGGGTGGACCAGATTGCCACGCCGGAGGGACCGAATTTGCGAGCGCCATGGGCGTTCGTTCCCAGTTCCTTCGGCTCGTCGACCATCCACGCCCGCCAAGTCTCCGCTCCCGTGGCGCTCTCCAGCGCGACCACCGAACCGCGGAAGGTGCAGCATTCGTGCGCGGGAGAGGCTGCGGCAGGCTCCTCCAGCGAGGAGATTGGCCAGTAGAGCTTGCCTTCATGCAAGGCAGGCGACCCGGTCAGCGTGGTGTTGAGATGCTCGTCAAGCTTGCGCTGCCAGACAAGTCGTCCGGTCGCAGCTTCGAGCGCGTAGCCATTGCCGAGTATGTCGCCGAAGTAGACGCGCGGATGGACACGGGTGCCGGCTTTCCAGCTGTCTGCGACGATGCCCATGCGGACCGGTCCGGCGGCAGCGAAAGTCCAGTGCACGCAGCCGCTTGCCGGATCGACCGCGTAGACCATCCCGTCATCCCCGCCGATAAACAGCGCATTGCCTGCAATGGTCGGCTGCGAGCGGGCATGCAGCGCGCCGGGGAAGGCTAGGGCCCACTTGAGCTTGAGGCGGGAGGCATTGGCCGGGGTAATTCCAGCGACCTTCTCGGGAATGGCGTGGGCATTGCCGGCATCCAGACCCCAGCCGGCCAGCGGTGGCGGCTGCGAAAGGTCAAACCAGGCGGTGCGGCGGGCACACATCTTGGGGGGCGGAACCGTGCCGCCTGAGCCGAGCGGACGGCCCGCCAGCACTTCTGCTACGGCCGAACGTTCCTGCACGGTCAGCGCGGCGCCCTGTTCCTTCATCGCGCCGCTCGTCAGCGTTCGCAGAATGGCCTCCGGGGCGAGTTGGCCAATCAGGGTGACGGGCGGGGCACGGTTGGCACCGGTATCGTGACAGGCGGCGCAATTGGTCTTGTAAGCTGCGCCGCCGAGCGCCTGAACTTCGGGACTGAGGTTGCCGTGACGAGCAAGGATGTCATGGACCGCACTGCGCTCTTCAGCCTGCTCGGCCCGGGCGATCGAAGCGCTGGCGAACAGCAGCACTGCCAGCGCCAGGAGTTTCCTGCGCCCGTTCCGTCCCCATCTGCCCATTACTTCAACCCCCTTGCACCTGATTAACTGCTCGCTTCAATTGGTCGGTGCGACGTTGCGGCTGGAGATCAGCCAGCGGCCGCCGGTCCGCACCACATCATCCACACCGCGCCCTGCCGCTGCAAGGCGCGGCGCGGGATCGAGGGTCGGGCCGGCGAAGACGGTCTGCCAGTAATAGCGCACCCGCGCATGGTCAGCGTCGGTGAACTCAATGCTCTGGTTGGCCATGAAGTGATACATCGGCGGAATGCTCACACCTTTTGCGCGGCGTTCGTCCTGACTGGCCCTCATGTCGACGATCATCTTGCTGAGCGCAGCGCTGCCCTTCGTATTGTTAAAGGCTCCATCGGGTGTGAAGACCGAGGCGTAAGCCACGGGATTCAAGGTATCAACCGCGCGTGAGTAGTCCCATTCCAGTTGAGCGATCGCTGCGCGGTCCTGCGCCTCGCGCAGCGCCGTTTCGGGAGAGGGCGGGGGTGCAGGTGGAAGGACCATCGGATCCCAATGCTCGTCCGCCTTGCCATCGACGAAGCGCCACATGTCAAACCAGGTGGTGGTGTAGGTCTTGCCGGGGTTCTTGGGATCCGGCATCTCGCGGACGTAGCTGACGGTCACGTAGTCCCCTTCGGCCTGCACGGCGACCACCTTGGTCTGCATCCTCTCCGGCACCGGCTTGGGCTGCACTTTGGCGATGTCGACGAAGTAGTGCATCACGGCATCGACGCCGGACGCTGCCACGGGGTTGTGCTGGATGTAGCGCTTGGTGAGGTACTGTGGAGCGCGGCTCCACTGGCCGGCTTCAAGCAGTTCCTTGACGATCTTGAGCGCCGTCTGCTTGTTGCGGTGAAGTATCGGATCACGACTGGTGAACAGTGCTTCCGGATTGGGTGCCGCAACAACCGGATCGCTCAGTGCCTGGGCCTGGGCCGGCAACGGCGCCAGCAACATCGAAGCCGCGAACAGGGCGGGTAGCATCTTCATCCCAACTCTCCCGAATGTTAGTTTTACGGAGCAAGTTGAACGGGATGCGGGATGCAGTGTCAAGCGCTCAGGTCGCTCAAGCTGTATCGGGCCCCTCGCAACGGAGGATGAGGCTATCGACTGCGCCCCACGGCTTGATCCACGCCAACGCGACCAAACCGGGAATCGCCACCCCAATCACTGGCTCCCACCAAGCAGCAACGGCGCCAAGAGCATAACAAACACTGGCTGCCAGCGCCTTTCGGCCCGTGGCGCGGTGGTAGGTGCGGGCACCTCGGTCGCGCGCGCCTGTGCTGGCGATGACCGATTGCAGCCAAAGGTAACCCAGAGCGGGGAGCAACAGCGATCCGGAATAGAGCGATGTTGCCAGCGGATCGAGACTGTTGTTGCCGAGATAGGCGGTGGTGAACGGCAGCAGTGACAGCGCGAACAGCAGAGCAATGTTTGACCAGACCAGTCCGTCGGTCACCCTGCGGGCGTGGCTGAACAAGCGGTGGTGGTTCACCCAGTAAATCGCGACGTAGGCGTAACTCAGCGCATACGCGGCAAAGGTCGGCCATAGGCGCAGCAGGTGTTCAATGCCGGGCTCCTCCGGCGCCTTGAGCTCCAGCACCATGATGGTGATGACGATGGCTAGCACACCATCGGAAAAGGCTTCGATCCGGGCGACGCCTGCACGGCCCTCGATCGGTTCGCCGTCGCTCATTATCACCCCCGTACAAACGAAACCGGCCGCACCCTCGCAAAAAGGGCGCGGCCGGGCAATCGTTGTGACCGGAAGATCAGTTCTTGGTCTGGTCGACCAGCTTGTTCGCACCGATCCATGGCATCATGGCGCGCAGGCGGGCGCCGGTTTCCTCGATCGGATGGGCCTCGGCGGCCTTGCGGGCAGCCTTCAGCTCGGGCTGGCCGGCGCGGTTGTCGAGCACGAAGTTCTTCACGAAGCGGCCGCTGGTGATGTCGGCCAGCACACGCTTCATTTCGGCCTTGGTTTCGGCAGTGATGATCCGCGGGCCGGTGGTGATGTCACCATATTCGGCGGTGTTCGAGATCGAATAGCGCATGTTGGCGATGCCGCCTTCATA
>CANJBY010000044.1 GCA_947472735.1 Sphingomonadaceae bacterium
AGGTCCACGAAGGCGCCGTAGTCGGTGATGTTCTTGACCACGCCGTCGATGATCTGGCCCTCGGCCAGGCCCTGGATCAGGCCCGAGCGCTGTTCGGCGCGGGTTTCTTCCAGCACCGCGCGGCGTGAGACGACGATGTTGCCGCGGCGGCGGTCCATCTTGAGGATCTGGAAGGGCTGAGGGATATCCATCAGCGGCTGAACGTCGCGGACCGGACGGATATCGACCTGGCTCCCGGGGAGGAAGGCCACGGCGCCGTCGAGATCGACGGTGAAGCCGCCCTTGACGCGGCCGAAGATCACGCCGTCAACGCGCTTGCCTTCGCCGAATTCGTTTTCAAGCTTGTCCCAGGCGGCTTCGCGGCGAGCGCGGTCGCGGCTGAGCATGGCTTCGCCTTCGGAGTTCTCGATGCGGTCAACGAAGACTTCGACTTCGTCGCCCACCGAAAGACCGTGCGCCTGGCCGGGCATGGCGAATTCGCGCAGCGGAACGCGGCCTTCGCTTTTCAGGCCGACGTCGATGACGGCCTTGTCGCCTTCGATTGCAGTGATGGTGCCCTTGACCACGCGGCCTTCAAAGCCACCGTCGGCGGCACCGCCGAGGGTTTGGTCGAGCATCGCGGCGAAATCGTCGCGCGTAGGATTGGCAGCAGATGCCATGTGTGAGTTTCCTTACCGATGTTTCCGGCCGGGCGGTTTATCCGCCGGTCTTTCTCCGCCGTGGCACCATTGCCGTGGCGGGCCAAAAGGGGCCGAACTGCCATGAGGACCGCATGTCGATCATGGCGCCCGTCCGGCCCTGCGGCCGATCGGACCGGCGGCCCTTATGCCCGCACGGTCCGAATAGCAAGGAAAATGGCGGTTACTCCCCGAATTCCGCGGCAGTGCGTTCGTACATCGCCGCGTACGGCTTGAGGCCCAGCCACACCACAACCAGCGAAATCGGACCAAGTACGATCGCGGCCAAGGCCATCGAATACTTGAGCTGCGCGGGATCGCTGAACAGGTAATCGGTGAACAGCGCGACGATCAATGGCCCGAGCGCGAAGGCGATGACGTTGGAGCTGAACAGCTGCACCGCGCTGATCTGCGCGCGCATCGCGTTGGGCGTGATGACCTGCACCGCAGCCGTCGCCGGCCCGGACCCGATCCCGGAGATGATGATGTTGACGCCATAGAAGAACAGCACCAGCCACGGATTGGGCAGCAGCGGGAAGATCATCGAGATCGGCACCGTGATCAGCATCCCGTAGAACACGATCCGCAGGTTCGCGCCCGGTACGCCCCGGCGGGTGAGAATTTCCGAGAGCTTGCCGCCCAGCACCAGTCCGATCGGACCGACCACGAGCACCAACATGCCCTGAATCAGGCCGATTTCGGTGAGGTTCCAGCCGAACTCGCGGACGAACAGGGTCGGCATCCAGGCGCTCGTCCCCAGCGCGAAGAGGTATTTCATGGCGTGTCCGCCAAGCACAGCAAAGTAGGTGCGCCCGTCGTTCCACATGTACCGCGCGACATCCTTTACGGGCACGGATACTCGCTTGGTGCCGGCGGCCAGAGCGGCGCCACGGCGGCGCGGCTCGCGCAGGCACAGCACCACGACCAGCGCCCATAGGATCCCCGGCGCGCCGACGATGATGAACGGCCATTGCCAGGGCCGCAGCGTGCCGATCAGCGGCAGTTCGTAATGCGGAATGTGTTCGACAAAGGCCAGCGCGCTGCCGCCGATGATCAGCGCCAGCCCGGTGCCGGCTTGCGCCCCGATCGCGAGCGTGCCCGTGGCCAGCGCCACTTTTTCACGCGGGAAGATGTCGGTCAGCATCGACCAGGTCGCAGGGCCATAACCGGATTCACCGGCGCCGATACCCATCCGCGCGAGGAACATCTGCCAGTAGTTCTGCGCCAGACCGCAGCACACGGTCGCCGCGCTCCAGAAGGCGATGCAGATCGCGACGAGATTGCGGCGGTTCGTCGAATCCGCCATCCGCGCAATCGGCAGGCCGGCAATGGCATATGGCAGGGAGAATGCTGCACCAAGCAGCAAGGCCGCCTGGGTATCGCTGATCTGGTAGTCCTGCTTGATCGGCTCGATCATCAGCGCAAGGATCTGCCGGTCGAGCACGGTGAACGTCACCACGATGCCCAGCACGAACAGCGTCCAATACGCCTCGCGGAGGGTGTGCTGCGCAGGCTGCACTTCGAGTGCGACGGGCGTATCGCCGGGTCCTCCGGGCGGGCCGGCTTCGCTTGTCACCTTATCGAGCATGGTAAGTTATCTCCCGACTTTCCGATGTTGTGCCCCTGCATGCCCCCGCATTCAGTTTAACGGCGCCGGCCTTCGCGGCGATGCACTGCCCCGGCGCGGCCACTGGCCTTCGAACATCCAGGCTGGATATTCGGCCTTGAGCACGCTGACCTCGTCCAGCAGGCGCACATCTTCGGCGCTCAGTTCCACGTCGCTCGCCGTCAGGTTCTGCGCGAGCTGGTCAGGCCGCTTGGCGCCGACGATGACAGAAGAGACGAACGGCCGCTGCAACAGCCACGCCAACGCGATCGCCGCCACGCCCACACCGCGGGCTTCGGCCATCGGCTGCATCGTCTCGATGATCCGGAACACCTTGTCCATGTCGAGCTGGTGCGAGATGCCGCCCTTGGTCAGGCGACCGTCGCCGGCCACGCCATCGCCCTGGCGGGTGTACTTGCCCGAAAGCAGTCCGCTCGCCAACGGGCTCCAGACCATCAGGCCGACGCCCTCGCTCTGCATCATCGGCACGATCTCGCGCTCGAGATCGCGAGTGGCGAGGGTGTAATAGGATTGGATGCTGGCCATGCGCTGCAGCCCGTGGGCCAGCGCAATGCCCTGGGCCTTGGCAACGTGCCAGGCCGACCAGTTCGACACCCCGACATAGCGGGCCCGGCCGGTGCGGACGATATCGTCAAGCGCGCGCATGGTCTCGTCCAGTGGAGTATGCGGATCCCAGCCGTGGACCTGATAAAGATCGACATAGTCGGTGCCGAGGCGTTTGAGGCTGGCGTCCACCGCATCCATCAGGTGTTTGCGCGAGTTGCCCGCGGTATTCACGCTGGTGCCCATCCGCGCGTAACCCTTGGTCGCTACCACGATCTCGGCGCGGGCGATGCCCAGCGCCTTGAGTGCGCCGCCCGTCTGTTCTTCCGAGCGACCTTCGGCATAGACGTCCGCCGTATCGAGGAAGTTGATGCCGGCGTCGATCGCCTGGCGCACCAGCGCGGTGGCCTCGTCCTGGCCGAGCCCGGCGATGTGCGCAAAGCGGCCGCCGGTTTCCCCGAAGGTCATCGTCCCGAGGCACAGTTCGGATACGATCAGGCCGGTACTGCCAAGGTGGTTGTAGCGCATCGTAAACTCTCCAGTAACCCAAGCTATGGGCATGGAGGTATCGCGGCAATTGCCCGGACGGAACTAAAACCTAGCGATACTACGCTCTGCAATGGCGATAGCGGCGGAGATGGCTTCCGCCGGACCGAGATCCGAGGTGTCCAGCAGCACGGCATCGGCAGCGGGCACCAGCGGCGCCGTGGTGCGGGTCCGGTCGCGCCGGTCGCGCGCTTCGAGGTCGGCGGCGATGGCCGCAAGGCTCACGCTGCGCCCCTGCGCCTGCATCTCGCGAAAGCGCCGCTCTGCCCGGGCCGCAACCGAAGCGGTGACGAACAGCTTCACCTCGGCTTCCGGTGCAATCACCGTGCCGATATCCCGGCCGTCGAGTACTGCCCCGCCGGCCCGCATGGCGAAGCTGCGCTGGAGCTCGTAGAGCGCCCGCCGCACCTCCGGATGGACCGAGACCCGGCTGGCGAGCCCGCCGCACTCCTCTGAGCGCAGTTCGGGATCCTCGATCAGCCGATCGGGAAAGTCGCACCCCGCAAGGGCATCGGCGGGATCATCAGGATTCCCGCCGTTCAGCGCCACCTGCCGCCCGACGGCCCGATACAGCAGCCCGGTATCGAGATGCGGCAACCGGAAACGCGCGGCCAATGCCCGGGCGATGGTGCCTTTGCCCGAGGCGGTGGGTCCGTCGACGGCGATGATCATGCCTGGTCCCCGCCTCGGCGTTCCAGCGCCGCCCGGACCAGCCCGATCAAGGCGATCAGGGCCCAGCACACCTCGAGCACGAAGGCCGCGAGATTGAAGTGCACGCTGAGCGAGATCAACAGTAATACCGCGCCGATGAAGTTGATGAGATTGAAAACCAGCTTGTTCAGTTGCCCGGCGGCATTGGCATAGCCGAACGCGCCCAGGAACAGCGCTGAACCTAGCAGGCCGACGATCGTGGACCAGTCCAGCGTCACCCGGCCAGCCCGTCGAGCAGCACCTCGAACATCGGGAAGCTCGTGGCGATCGGGCGGGTATCATCCACCTCAACCCCATCCCGGCTCGCCAGCCCCGCCACGGCCATGCTCATGGCGATGCGGTGGTCGAGCTGGGTCTTGGTGCGCGAATTGGCGCTGCCGCGGAGTGGCTCGCCGCCAGTCCCTTCGATGATCAGCCCGTCCTCGGTTTCGGTCACGCGTGCGCCGGCGCCAGTGAGTGCGGCGGCCATCACTGACAGGCGGTCGCTTTCCTTGACGCGCAGTTCCTCCAGTCCGGTGGTCACCGTGCGTCCTTCAGCCAGCGCGGCGGCTACGAACAGGATCGGGAATTCGTCGATCATGCTCGGCGCGACGGCGGGATCGACTGTGATGCCCTTGAGCGCGGAATGCTTGACCAGCAGGTCCGCCACCGGCTCACCGCCCACCTCCCGCGCGTTCAAGTCCTCGATGCTGCCGCCCATCGCCCGCAGGACTTCGATCAGCCCGGCGCGGGTCGGGTTGAGGCCGACGTTTTCGATGATCAGCTCGCTGCCCGGAATCACCAGCGCGGCGACGATGAAGAAGGCGGCGGAAGAGGGGTCGCCGGGAACTTCGATCACTTGCGGTGTCAGCTCCGCCTCGCCGCGAATACGGATCACGCGCTCGCCGTTCAGTTCTTCCACCTCGAGTTCGGCGCCGAAGCCGCGCAGCATTCGTTCGGAATGATCGCGGGTGGGCACCGGCTCGATCACCGTGGTGGTCCCGGCGGTGTTGAGCCCGGCCAGCAGCACCGCGCTTTTCACCTGGGCGCTGGCGACCGGCAGGCGGTATTCGATCGGCACCGACGGCGCGGCCCCGCGCATCATCAGCGGCAGGCGACCGCCGGGCGAGGTGGTGAACTCGGCACCCATGCGGCTGAGCGGCTCGGTCACCCGGCCCATCGGGCGCTTGGATAGGCTGGCATCGCCCACGAAACAGGCGGTGATCGGATGACTGGCGAGCAGGCCCATCAGCAACCGGGTCGAAGTGCCGGAATTGCCCATGTCGAGCGCATGCCCGGGTTGAAGCAGCGCGCCGACCCCGACACCGTGGATCCGCCAGCTGCCTTCGCCGAGCCGCTCGACGCTTGCGCCCATGGCCCGCATTGCTGCCGCGGTGGAAAGTACATCCTCACCTTCGAGCAGGCCTGAAATCCGGGTTTCGCCCACGGCCAGCGCGCCCAGCATGATCGAGCGGTGGCTGATCGACTTGTCGCCCGGGACGCGGATCCGGCCTCGCAGCGGCCCGGGTGCGGTGAAGCGGCGCGGTTTCATCGCGGAGGGATCAGCTGCGGACACGGGCGTCTTTCTCGGGGCAGGAGGCAAGCGCGCTTTGACAGCGCCTGCGCACTATGGCAAGGCGCGCGTCCTTCGACAGGCTCAGGATGAGCAGGGGCTGGCGCAAGCAGTTTCCCCGATGTCGGACAGTGATTTTCCCCGCCGGGCCCGGTGGGCAGTATTGAGGAATGGACATGGTCAAGGCTGAATGGGGCGCCAAGCATGGCTGCCCGAAATGCGGCACCCGTTTTTACGACCTCGGCAAGGATGACCCGGTCACTTGCGTGGAATGCGGCTATGCCTGGCAACCCGACCAGGTGCTCAAGTCGAAGCAGCCAATTCCCTACGAGGAGCTCCAGAAGGAGAAGGTCGAGGAAGTGGCCGACGTCGATCTGGCTGAAGAAGATCTGGACATCGACGAAGATGGCGATTCGCCGGACAACGATGTGGACCTCGGCGGTGACGACGATCTCGGCGTCGGCGTGGACGGTGACGGGGACGCTGACGAGAGCTGAGGCTTTCGAAGCGTCCAAATACCCCCTTGCCAAGCTGGAGAGCCGCAACTAGAGGGGCGGCCTCTTGCGGCAACGCAAGGGTGGATGGCCTCCCAGGGCTGTCCGGTTTGAATGGCACGGGGCCTTAGCTCAGCTGGGAGAGCGCCTGCATGGCATGCAGGAGGTCAGCGGTTCGATCCCGCTAGGCTCCACCATTCAACACGAGTTTGAGTACCTGATTTGCACGCTGGCTGACGAGGTTTCGTCCGCCGGCGTTTTTCGCGTTTTGGAGTAACTGGCGAATGTTCGATACACTGTCAGACCGTCTTGGCGGCGTGTTCGACAAGCTGCGCGGGCGCGGTGCGCTGCGCGAACAGGACGTTCGCGATGCCATGCGCGAAGTGCGCATTGCCTTGCTCGAAGCCGACGTTGCGCTGCCGGTCGCCCGGCGCTTCATTGACGAGATTACCGAAAAGGCCGTCGGGCAGAACGTGCTGCGCTCGGTCACGCCGGGCCAGCAGGTCGTCAAGATCGTCAACGACGCGCTGGTCGAGATGCTGGGCGGCGAAGATGTCGTCGGGCTTGATCTCAACGCTGCGCCGCCGGTGGTGATCATGATGGTCGGCCTGCAGGGTTCAGGCAAGACCACGACCACAGCCAAGCTGGCCAAGCTGCTGCGCGAGAAGCAGGGCAAGAAGGTGCTGATGGCGTCGCTCGACGTCAATCGTCCGGCCGCGCAGGAGCAGCTGGCGGTGCTGGGCGAGCAGGTCGGCGTTGCCACGCTGCCGATCATCGTCGGCCAGCAGCCGACCGAGATCGCCAATCGCGCGCTGCAGTCCGCCAAGCTTCAGGCGATCGACGTACTGCTGCTCGATACCGCCGGCCGGCTCCATGTCGACCAGCAGCTGATGGACGAGATGCGCGCCGTGGCGTCGATTTCGGCGCCCAAGGAAACGCTGCTGGTGGTCGATTCGCTGACCGGTCAGGATGCGGTCAACGTTGCGCAAAGCTTCGCCGGGCAGGTTGACCTGACCGGCGTGATCCTGACCCGGATGGACGGCGATGCCCGTGGCGGCGCGGCGCTATCGATGCGGGCGGTGACCGGCAAGCCGATCAAGTTCGCCGGCACCGGTGAAAAGCTCGATGCGATCGAGCCATTCCATCCCAGCCGCGTCGCCGGCCGGATCCTCGGCATGGGCGATATCGTCTCGATCGTCGAAAAGGCCGCCGCCTCGATTGACGAGGAAGATGCCGAGCGCATGGCCGCGCGCATGGCCAAGGGTCAGTTCGACATGAACGACCTGCGCTCGCAGCTCCGCCAGATGCAGTCGATGGGCGGCATTGGCGCGCTGGCGGGCATGATCCCCGGCATGAAGAAGGCCAAGGCGGCGATGCAACAGAGCGGCATGGATGACCGGGTGCTGCTGCGGATGGACGCGATCATCGGCTCGATGACCCCCAAGGAGCGGGCCCGGCCCGAACTGCTTAACGCCAAGCGCAAGATCCGCGTTGCCAAGGGGTCCGGTACGCAGGTTCAGGACATCAACAAGCTCATCAAGATGCACCAGGAAATGGAGCGGGCGATGAAGCAGATCAAGAAGATGGGTGGGCTCAAGGGCCTCGGCGCCTTGTTCGGCAAGGGCGGCCTCGGTGCCGCCATGCCCGGCTTGGGCGGCGGCGGAGCACCTTCGCTACCTGGCCTTGGTGCCGGTGGCGGCGCGCCCGATCTCAGTCAGTTTCTCAAGAAGTAGTTTTAAGGTTTGTCAGAAAGGTAGTTCAAATGTCTGTTTCCCTTCGTCTTTCGCGTGGCGGTTCCAAGAAGCGCCCTTATTACAAGGTCGTCGTTTCCAACAGCCGTGCCCCGCGCGATGGCAAGTATCTTGAGCAGGTTGGCACCTACAACCCGCTGCTCGCCAAGGATGACGCGGACCGCGTTCGCCTGGTCGAGGACCGGGTGAAGTACTGGCTGGGCGTGGGCGCCCAGCCGACCGACCGTGTCGCCCGCCTGCTTGACAAGGCCGGCATCAAGGAACGCGCCGCGACGGTGAACCCGCAGCAGGGCGAGCCCGGCAAGAAGGCGAAGGAACGCGCTGAAGACAAGGCCACCAAGGCTGCCGAAGCTGCTGAAGCCGCCGCCGCTGCGGCTGCCGCTCCGGCGGTCGAGGAAGTGGTTGAAGAGGCTGCCGTTGAAGCGCCGGCTGTTGAAGAAGCTGCTGCCGAAGCTCCCGCCGCTGAAGTCGCTGCCGCTGAAGAAGCGCCTGCGGCCGAAGAAGCTGCTTCTGCCGTCGAAGCCGCTGCCGAAGCTCCGGCCGAGGAAGCTGCCGCTGAGGAAGCTCCGGCTGCTGCAGCCAGCGAAGAGAAGGCCGAGGGTTGAACTTGCATCCGGACCGCCCCGTCACGCTCGCTGCAATCATAGGCGCGCATGGGCTGACGGGTGAGGTCCGGCTCAAGCTGTTCGGGGATGGCGTGGAATCGCTCAAGCGGTTCCGCGCCTTCAACGATTCCACGCTGACGCTGCAGAAGCTAAAGGACGACGGCAAGGGCGGCGCCATCGCCCGCTTTGCCGAAGTGACCGATCGCACCGCGGCCGAAGCCCGGCGCGGCACCGCGCTGACCGTTCCGCGCTCCGCCCTCCCGCCACTGGGCGAGGGGGAGTATTACTTCGCCGACCTGATCGGCCTGCCCGCGGTTTCTCCGGCAGGCGAAGCGCTGGGCACCTGCATCGCGGTCGAGAATTTCGGAGCGGGGGACGTACTGGAGATCCAGCGCCCCGCGGAAGACGGCGCAGTCGGCAAGCGCTTCATGGTGCCGATGCGGGAAGAAGCCGTGCCCGACTGGGATGCCGAGCGCCTGGTGATTGCCGAGGGCTGGGCCGAGGGCTGATCCGAAATGGGCGCAACGACGATTGACGGGGCGTTAGTAAGTATATACATATTTCGTATATACGGAGGTCAGCGATGAACAAGCCAGATGCAAACGCCGTGCGTGAAGCTCGGCAATCGTTCGATCTGACAGGGGCGCATACCGACGTGGTTCCTTCCCGGCAATCGCACCGGGCCAAAGTATTCAAATCGGGCAATTCGCTCGCACTGCGCCTGCCCAAGGCGCTGGGGATGGAGGCCGGTATGGAAATGGAAATTCTGGCCATGCCCGATGGCAGCTATGCCCTGACCCGGATCGAGCCGCCCCGGCGCAAGATCGATATCAGCGGGTTCGCGGGGAAGATGCCCGGCTTCAAGCCCGCCCCGCGCGAGGATTTCGAGGAACGACCCAGCACGATTGCCGCCCGTGAGGCTGCGCGAAGAGCCGCATCGGAACAGTGACCCGGTTCCTGATTGATTCCGACCTCGCGATCTACTCGATGGGAGGAACGGCGGATTCGCGGCTGAACGCCCGGCTGGCCGAGTGCGAGCCGGGCGAAGTCGCGATTTCCGCGATCAGCTTTGCCGAAGTCGCGCTGGGTACCTGGAATGGAAAGCCGCCCCGGCAGGAGGTTCTGGACGCTTTCGTCAGCGTTATTCCCACCGTCGAATTCGACGAGGCCGCCGCGCGGGCCTATGCGAAGCTGCCCTTCAAACGCGCCCGCTTCGACCGCCTGCTCGCCGCCCACGCGCTGAGCATCGGGGCGGTGGTGGTGACCAACAACGAAGCCGATTTCGCGGATGTGCCGGGGTTGGTGGTCGAGAACTGGACGATCTAGCCCATGACCTTCCACGCCACCATCCTCACCCTCTACCCGGAGATGTTCCCCGGACCGCTGGGCGTCAGCCTTGCCGGACGCGCGCAAGAGGAAGGGAAGTGGGCCCTCGATGCGGTGCAGATCCGCGATTTCGCGATCGACAAGCACCGCACCGTTGATGACACGCCGGCCGGCGGAGGGGCAGGGATGGTGCTGCGGGTCGATGTGCTGGCGGCTGCCGTCGACCACGCGCGGCAAGGCAATCCGGACAGCCCGGTTCTCGCCATGACTCCGCGCGGCAGGCCGCTGACCCAGGCCCGGGTGCGGGAGCTGGCGGCGGGTCCTGGCGTGATCGTCCTGTGCGGCCGGTTCGAGGGATTCGACGAGCGGATCTTCGACGCGCGCAAGGTCGAGGAAGTCTCTGTGGGTGACATCGTGCTGTCCGGCGGGGAGCCGGCCGCGATCATGCTGCTCGACGCTTGCATTCGGCTGCTTCCCGGCGTAATGGGCGCCCCTTCCAGTGGGTCCGAGGAATCGTTCGAGAACGGTCTCCTTGAATACCCGCACTACACCCGGCCCCAGGAATGGGACGGGCGCACGATCCCCGAAGTGCTGCGATCGGGGGATCATGCGAAGATCGCGGCTTGGCGCAAGTCACAGTCCGAGATCGACACCCGGTCACGCAGGCCGGACCTTTGGGAGCGCCATGAGGGCGTTCGGGTCCCGTCTGCCTCTGGCGCGCAGCGAAAAAAGAAGGACATGGACCAGTGAATCTGATCCAGCAGATCGAAGCCGAGGAAATCGCCAAGGCGACCACCGGAGCCGGCAAGGAAATCCCGGAATTCCGCCCGGGCGACACCGTCCGCGTCGGCGTGAAGGTGATCGAAGGCGAACGTAGCCGTGTGCAGGCCTATGAAGGCGTGTGCATCGCCCGTGCCAACAAGGGCATCGGCTCCAACTTCACCGTGCGCAAGATGAGCTTCGGTGAAGGCGTGGAGCGCGTATTCCCGCTCTATTCGCCGAACATTGACAGCATTACCGTCGTCCGCAAGGGCGTGGTGCGTCGTGCGAAGCTCTACTATCTTCGCGGCCGTACCGGCAAACGCGCCCGTATTGCCGAACGGCGCGATCCTCGCGTCGGCCAGGAGGGCTGAGAAGCCCAACGCCGCGAAACGGAAACTACACCGTGAAAGGCGCCCTGGCTCACCAGCCAGGGCGCCTTTCGCTTGTCAGGGACTGAGCCTTTGTCATGCGACCCTTGCAACTTGCCCTTTGCCTCACCTGCCTTGCGCTTCCGGCTGCCGCCTATGCCGGGGAAACGGGCGTGACCGCACCTGCCGTGCCCGATGCGGCCAAGCCGGTGCTGACCTTCGACCGGATCTACGCCAGCCCCAGCCTCAACGGCAAGGTTCCCGCCTCAGTCAAGCTCTCGCCTGACGGGCGCTACCTCACCGTGCTGCGCAATCGCCCGGATGACCGCGAGCGCTACGACCTGTGGGGCTATGACCGGACCAGCGGCGAGTGGCGAATGCTGGTCGATTCGCTCAAGGTCGGCTCCGGCGCGGCGCTCTCCGAAGCCGAGCGGATGCAGCGCGAACGCCACCGCATCGGCGATCGCAAGGGCATCGTCGCCTACAGCTGGTCGGCCGACAGCAAATCGATCCTCGTGCCGCTCGATGGCGCGCTGTATCTCGCCGGGCTCGATGGCAGCGTCCGCAAGCTGGAGTGTGCGGGCGCCAATCCGCTCAACCCCGCGTTGAGCGAGCAGGGCGGCTTCGTTTCCTTTGTGCGCGAGCAGCGGCTGTGGATCGGCCCGGTCGCGGGCGAGGCGAGGGCGGTGACGCCAGCCGAAGCCAGCGCCACCGTCCACTGGGGTGAGGCCGAATTCGTCGCGCAGGAAGAAATGGCGCGGATGGACGGCTATTGGTGGGCGCCTGATGACAGCCGGATCGCGGTCGAGCGGTTTGACGAGGCCGGGGTCGGCGTGGTTACCCGCGCCGCGATCGGCGCCGAGGGCACCAAGACCTTCGAGCAGCGCTATCCCGCTGCCGGCACCGCCAATGCCGAGGTCTCGCTATGGGTGATGAAGCCCGATGGCGCGGAGCGGGTGCAGGGCGATCTCGGCGCGAACACGGACATCTACCTCGCCCGGGTCGACTGGGCGAAGGACGGCCGCACGCTCTACGTGCAGCGCGTGAACCGCGAGCAAACCCGGCTCGACATGCTGGCCGTCGATCCCGCCACCGGCACGTCGCGCCTGCTGTTCAGCGAGAATGCCGCGTCGAAGAGCTGGATCAACCTCTCCAAGAGCTACCGCTTCCTCAAGGACGGCAGCCTGGTCTGGTGGTCCGAGCGCGACGGCTTCGGGCATCTTTACCACTACAAGACCGGCAAGTGGCGCCAGCTGACCAAGGGGCCCTGGGTGGTCACCGGCATGATCGGCGTGGACGAGAAGGCCGGCCGGGTGTTCTTCACCGGCACGAAGGACGATGTTCTGGCGCAGCAGGTCTATTCGCTGAGCCTTGCCTCTCCGGCGAAAGTCTCCCGCCTGACCGAACTTGGCTGGGTCAATAGCGCCTCGATGGACAAGGATGGGCAGACGCTGGTGATCGCGCGCTCCTCGCCCGCGCAGCCGCCGCAGGTTTATGTCGCCGATGCTTCGGGCAAGCGCATGGCCTGGGTCGAAGAGAACGCGCTCGATGCCGCGCATCCCTACACGCAGTTCCTCGCCGGCCACCGCATGCCGCAGTTCGGCACGGTCAAGGCGGCGGACGGGAGCGATCTGCACTGGACGATGATCACGCCCGTGATGGAGCCGGGGAAGCGCTATCCCGTGTTCTTCCAGCACTACAGTGGCCCGCATTCGCAGGATGTCGATCGCGGCTGGACCGGGGCGCTGGCGCAGGCGATCGTCGACAAGGGCTTCATCTATTTCCAGATCGACAATCGCGGCTCGGCCAACCGGGGCGTGGCCTTCGAAAGCCAGATCTACCGGGCGATGGGCTCGGTCGAGGTTGAGGATCAGCTCGCCGGGTTGAATTACCTTATGGCGCTGCCCTTCGTCGATCCGGCCAAGGTCGGCACCTTCGGCTGGTCCTATGGCGGCTACATGACGCTCAAGATGCTGCAGGCGAACCCCGGGGCCTATGCCGCCGGTATTGCCGTGGCGCCGGTAACGAAGTGGGAACTCTACGATACCTTCTACACCGAGCGTTACCTCGGCGATCCGCGTCAGGTGCCCGAGGTCTACGCGAAATCGGATGCGCTGGGTGATGCCGCGAAGATCACCGATCCGCTGCTGCTGATTCACGGCATGGCGGACGACAATGTGGTGTTCGAGAATTCCACGCTGATGGCGGCGCGGATGCAGGCGGGCAAGGTGCCGTTCGAGATGATGTTCTACCCCGGCTATACGCACGGGATCACGGGACCCGCGATCGGGCCGCACCTGATGAACACCATTTTCAATTTCCTCGAGAAACACGGGGTGGCGGCACCGAAATAGGGGGGGGAATTGCGCTCTCTCCCCTTCAGGGCAGAGACATGCAGGCTTGCAGCTTGTCTGCCTAGCCGAAGTTGAGAGGGGCTAGGTCACGAACATCCCCCTCTCCCAGCCCTCTCCCCTGAAGGGGAGAGGGCTAAGTTCACCGGCCGAAAGGCCAATTATCTTGCGGTCCGCCAGCCTGACGCTAACGGACCGGACGAGTTCATGGAGTTGTTGAAATGGGTTATCGGGTAGTCGTCGTCGGGGCCACGGGGAATGTCGGCCGCGAAATGCTCAACATCCTCGCTGAGCGTGAGTTTCCCTGCGACGAGATCGCTGCAGTGGCCAGCTCGCGTTCGCATGGGATCGAGCTCGAGTTCGGCGAGACTGGCAAGATGCTCAAGGTCCAGAATATCGAGAATTTCGATTTCACCGGCTGGGACATCGCGCTGTTCGCCGCCGGCTCCGGCCCGACCAAGATCTATGCCCCCAAGGCCGCCAGCCAGGGCTGCATCGTGATCGACAACTCGTCGCTCTACCGGATGGACCCCGACGTGCCGCTGGTTGTCCCCGAGGTGAACCCCGAGGCGATCGACGGCTACAAGGCCAAGAACATCATCGCCAACCCCAACTGCTCGACCGCGCAGATGGTCGTGGCGCTCAAGCCGCTGCACGATGCGGCGAAGATCAAGCGCGTCGTCGTCGCCACCTACCAGTCGGTCTCCGGCGCCGGCAAGGAAGGCATGGACGAGCTGTTCGTGCAGAGCCGCGCGATCTTCGTCGGCGATCAGGTCGAGGTGAAGAAGTTCACCAAGCAGATCGCCTTCAACGTGATCCCGCATATCGATGTCTTCCTCGATGATGGCTCCACCAAGGAAGAGTGGAAGATGGTCGCCGAGACCAAGAAGATCCTCGATCCCGCGATCAAGATCAGCGCCACCTGCGTGCGCGTGCCGGTGTTCGTCGGCCATTCCGAGGCGATCAACATCGAGTTCGAGCGCGAGCTCAGCGCAAGCCAAGCCCAGGACATCCTGCGCGAGGCGCCGGGGGTGATGCTGATCGACAAGCGCGAGGACGGCGGATACGTCACCCCGGTAGAATGCGTTGGCGACTACGCCACCTTCATCTCCCGCGTGCGCGAAGACCCGACCGTCGACAGCGGGTTGTCGCTGTGGTGCGTCTCGGACAACCTCCGCAAGGGCGCCGCGCTCAACGCGGTGCAGATTGCCGAGCTGCTCGGGCGGCGGCATTTGAAGAAGGGTTGAGGGGGTAAGCGAGGCGCCCGGAGCGATGGCTTCGGGCGGTTTTCTAGCCAAATTCTAGGTGCCCGGCGTAAACTGTCGGTTGGGGTTGGGCTTCGCCACGCATTCCCCGGCCCAGGCGCGATTGGTGGCGAGTATCTCATCCATCTCGCCTTGCGTCAGACTGATGCCATGACTTTTCAGCCGGCGAAGCAACAGCGTTTCCCCCAGTTCCACGCGTTCGAGCAGTTCATACACCCGGCCGACCTGTCTTTGATAGGCCCCGACCTCATCGGAGGAGATTGGGGAAATTCCGGCATTAAGAGAGCGGAGTTCCGCAGCCTCCTTGTGGAGTTCCAGAATGGAGATCGAAAGCTGGCGTGGATAAAAGAACAGCCGCGAATATCTTGCCACTTGCTCGCGTTTGAGATGATTGGTCACCTGAAGTGCCCTCGCGTTCAGCCAGGTGTCTTCCAACATCACGACCAGGGGCGGGTTCAGCGGCGCTGTCGGCGTGATCCGGCCGGTCTGCCGCGCGGCGGTCAGCGCAGCGTCGATTGCCGCCAGTCGCGCGTCAACGCAGGGCGCGATCGTCAGCCAGTCATAAGCGTTTACAGCATTCCGGCGCAGTTCGCCGTCGAGGTCCTCGATCGTTTCGGCAACCTTCTGCTGCCAGTGCCAGCGCTCGACCAGTTGCTCCCCACCCAACGCGATCAGCACGCCGATGACGATGATACCCACTTCGCCGACGAACTCGCGCCAGTTGTGCAGCGGCTTTGGCAGGTGAAAGTGCATCGTGTTGCCCCCAGCAAGCGCAGCCTAACAGATGCCGCCACGGCCGCAATGGCCGGACATGAGGCTGGCATCTGCTTTCATGCTCGCCCGCGTCCTGCTAATCTCCCCGTATGACCCAGACCCTAACCGGCGGCTGCCAGTGCGGCCGTATCCGCTATACGGCCAAGGCCGATCCGGCCGAGGCCTATCTGTGCCACTGCCGGATGTGCCAGAAAGCCCCCGGCGGGGTCGCTGCGGCGTTTGCGGGGGTGATGGTGGCCGAGGTCGTCTGGCAGGGCGAGCCTGACTGGTACGATAGCTCACCGATCGCCCGGCGCCCGTTCTGCTCGCACTGCGGCACCCCGCTCGGCTTCCGCTTCCGCGAGAAAGCCGAGAAGATGGACCTGACCATCGGTTCGTTCGACGATCCTTCGGTCTTCCGCCCCAAGCACCATTTCGGGGTCGAGGCGCTGCATGAGGCGTGGATCGATACCTCGGCGCTGCCACGCTACAAGGCGGCGGACTTCGACGTGCTGGTCGAAAAGTGAAAGGCGGCTGGAAAGGTGATGCCGGAATGAGCGAAGTCAGAACAGAGTTCCACCCCGGCCACGGCGGCACCAGCCTTGCGGTGCATCGCATGGGCGCGGGTCGGCCGGTGGTCATGCTCCACGGGCTGTTTTCCAGCGCCGAGATCAACCTGATCAAATATGGCACGGCCCAGATCCTGGTGGATGCCGGGTTCGAGGCGATCATGCCGGATCGGCGCGCCCATGGGCAAAGCGCGCGGCCGCATGATCCGGCGGCCTGGCCGAATGACGTGCTGGCGCTCGATCTCGCCGCGCTGGTGAGCGAACTGGGGCTGGTGGACTACGATCTCGTCGGCTTCTCGCTCGGCTCGCGCATCTCGGTTCTGGGCGTGCTCTCAGGGCTGACGCCGCGCCGGCTGGTGCTGGGCGGGATGGGGCTGGAGGGCCTCTCCGGCTGGAGCAAGCGCAGTGCGCACTTCCTCTCGATCATCGACCGCTTCGGCACGATCCCGCCCGGCGACCCGGCCTATTATACGCAGGCCTTCATGAAGACGATGAAGGTCGATCTCGTCGCGGCGCGGCTGCTGCTCGGCTCGATCGGGGATACGCCGGCCAGTGCGCTCGCGGGCATCACCATGCCAACGCTCGTGCTCTGCGGGGATGAGGACCGTGACAACGGCTCACCCGAGGCACTGGTCGCGGCACTGCCCGATGCCCGCCACGGCGTGATCCCCGGCACCCACATGAGCTGCGTCACCCGGCCCGAAATGGGCGAGGCAATCCGGGATTTCCTGAGCGAGGCCTAACCCCGCGCGTTCCTGATCGCCGCGCCTGCGGCAAAGGGCGTGATCGCCAGCAGCACCAGGCTGACCGCACCGGTGAAGGCCAGCCCGCTCTCGCCGCCGACCGCGAGGCTCCCCGCGCCGAACACCAGCAGCGGCACCGCCAGCGGGATCACCAGCAGCCCGCCCAGCGCCGCGCCGCCGCGCAGGCCCGCTGTCAGCGCCGCGACCATCACGCCGAGCGCCGCGAGCCCCGGTGTGCCCAGCAACAACCCGAGCTCGACCAGCCGCAGCCGCTCGCCATCGAGCCCGAGCAGCCCGGCGGCGGGGAGGGCGGCGAGCATCAGCGGCGGGCCGAAGCTCAGCCAATGCGCCAGCACCCGCACCGCCACGATCGCCTCCTCGGAAATCCCGCGCAGCGCCCATTGGTCGAACATGCCGAGCTCGAGGTCGGGCTCGATCAGCCGGTCGAGCGGGAGGATCGCGGCGAGCAGCGCCGCCACCCAGATCACTCCGCCCCCGGTCCGCGCCAGCAAGGGCGCATCCGGGCCGACCGCGAAGGGAAACAGCATCGCCACGGCGAGGAAGAACAGCAGCGGCAACACCGCCCCGCCGCGCCGTCCGCCGAGCAGCAGCAGCGCGAGATCGCGCCTGAGCATGAGGAGCAGCCGGCCCATCATGGCGCCAGTACCGCCAGATCGAGCGCCACCAGTGCGGGGAGCGCAATCGGCTGGTGCGAGGCCACCACAGCGATCCCGCCGCCCGCGCAATGCGCCGCGACCAGCTCCTCGACCAAAGCAACCGCCGAGACGTCGAGGCCGTTCAAGGGCTCGTCGAGCAGCCACAGCGGCACCGCCTGCGCCACCAGCCGGGCGAGGGCGGCGCGCTTGCGCTGGCCGGTGGAAAGATAGCGCACCGGCACGTCGAGCAGATTGGTCAGCCCGAGCAGTTCGGTCGCATCGGTCCCGGCCCGGTCGAACGCGCGCCAGAAGTCCAGCGCGCGGCCAAGCGGCAGATGCGGATCGAGCGCCGGCCGCTCGTCGACCAGCCCGATCCCGCCTTCGCTGGTCACGCTCCCGGCATAGGCCGGGGCGAGGCCCGCTAGGATGCGGATCAGGCTCGATTTTCCGATCCCGTTCGCCCCGGTGATATGCAGCGCCGCGCCCGCTCCGAGCGCGAGCGAAAGCCCGCGAAATAGCACGCGGTCGCCCCTGCGGCAGGCGAGATCGAACGCGGCGAGACGGCACTCTTGCATGGCCCGCGGCGATAGGGGAAAGCTGCGCACCTGCCAAGGAGAGCCGCATGCCCATCCCCCGCCTGACCGACACCGAGCGCGACGCCGCACTCGCCCAGCTCCCCGAATGGACCCTGCGCGCCGACGGCCTCGCCATCCAGCGCACCTTCCGCTTCGCCGACTTCAGCGAAGCCTTCGGCTTCATGGCCAGGGCCGCGCTCTATGCCGAGAAGGCGGATCACCACCCGGAGTGGTTCAACGTCTACAACCGCGTGGAAGTGACGCTGACCACGCATGATGCGGGTGGGCTGTCCAAGCGCGATGTGGCGATGGCGGGGGCGTTGGACGGGATGGTTTGAGGGGGGGCGAGGAATATAATATTGCGTCCCCTGATTTCTCTCCCGATTGCTCTGAACGAGACTGTCCGTCGTCAGAACATTTGGCGCAGATCGCGGCTTGGATTAGCGGAGTGCGGGCCTCGTCTGGGGGTTGATGTTAGGCTGCGAGCTTGCGGTGTTGCAAGCGTCG
>CANJBY010000045.1 GCA_947472735.1 Sphingomonadaceae bacterium
ACAGCGCGAAAGGATCAAACGGCAGACCATCGAATATCGGCGCTTGCAACACCGCAAGATCGCCGCTTAACATCAACCCCCTGACGATGCCCGCACTCCGCTAATCTAAGCCGCAAAGTGTGCCAAATGTTGTGACGACGGACAGTTCGGAGGGCTGTGTCGCATCATGGTGCAAAGGTTTGGTTAACGTCGGCCTAGTGATGATTGATCGCGCGCGCTGCATCGGCCAGAGTGCGCGCAATGCCTGATACGAATTTCCCTTTTTGCGCCACGGCCGAACGCATCATGGCAACCTTTCCGAAGGAACGGCTGCGCGGACTGCTCGAAGCGCGGCAGGCGGTGATTGAACGCGGTCTGATTGACCGGCCGGTGGTGACGCTGACCGAGATCCAGCAGGCGCTGGCGATGCAGATCTTCCAGCCTGACGATGTGCGGATTGCTGCGGCCGCGCGTCAGCTGGTCGATACCGGGCAGTTGCGGCTCGTTGGCGATGAGCGGATTTCGCTGCCGGTGCTCGAACAGCTATCGCGCCAGGACACCACAGTGGCGCTGAATGCGGCGGAGCGGCGGATGCCGGCTCTGGCCACGCTGGCCGCACACCTCGGCGCATGGCTGGGCGAGCGGATCGAGTGCGCGCTGCTCGCCACGTTCGGCTCACAATCCGGCTTCGGTGTCCATCACGACGAGTACCACTTGTTCATCGTCCAGCTGGAAGGCGAGAAGGACTGGACGCTGGTGGGTGAGCCGCACCCGCCGGGTACACCGCTTGACGCTGGGCGAGAGGATCCTGGCGAGCGAGTGACGCACACCCTGCGTCCCGGCGACGTGATGTATCTGCCCGAAGGCCGGCGCCACGTCTGCGCGGCGCACGGCTCGTCGTTGCATCTGGCGATCATGTTGCGCCACATCGACGGGTGCTATCTCGGGACCGAACTGGCAGATCTGCTGGCCAAGGATGTCGTGCTGCGCCGCCCGCTGATCGAGGCGCTGGGTGAAACCGAATATGAAGCCGGAGTGGAGCAATACCGGGCCCGCATGCACCAGATCATCGACGAGATGGACATGCTGGCCTTGTTGCGGCGCAAGCGCGCGAAACGCACGCCGGGCGGGGGTTTGCAGCTCGGAAAGCCAACGTCTGAAACCCAGCCGCAAGACGGTTGACAGCACTTGTCCGCTGGCCTAGTGGCGCGGCTCCCAAGTGGCTGCGCGGGTGTAGCTCAGTTGGTTAGAGTGTCGGCCTGTCACGCCGAAGGTCGCGGGTTCGAGTCCCGTCACTCGCGCCACTTGGGAATTTTCCTCCATCTTTGAACGTCTATTTCGACATCTGCTGCTGCGCGCGCAGCTGGGTGACGAAGGCCGTGTTCCAACCCTTCGCGGCGGCCAGCGCCAGCGATTCGTAGCGCGCCTGGTTGACGCTGAAGCCGGTGGTCTTGGTGGACTTGGCCCGCACTCCCACGCCCAGTGCTGCTCCCAGATTTTGCTCCCCGGAATTGTCGCTTTCCGACACCTCCGTGACCGTGCCGAAGGATGCATCCGAAGCGGCAGTGCCGTTCAGCGCCAGGGTTGCGTCGCCCTCGAGGAACGCGCTGCGCTGCGATGCGGTGACGCACATCTTGCTGTAGCCGGGATTGATCGCGAACTGCAGGTCGACCGATGCCGTCGCGGTATAGCCGACGCTCTTGCTCGAACGGGCCCGGGGGAAGTCGAATAGCAGATTCGGCATCACCACCATCGCCTGCAATGCCGAAGAAAGCAGTGGCGCCCCGAAAGCTCCGATCTCCAGCTTGGCGAGCGGATAATTGCCGCGCACCCCGGTCGGGGTCGGGCCAACCACGATGCCGTGCATGCTGCCGCGATCGGCCGGGACGCTGATGTCGTAGCTTTCGCCATCAAGCTTGAGCTTGTCGAAGCCGGCTGCCACGCGGGCGGCCTCGATTGATACCACTTCGAATCCCGCCTGCTTGAGCTGCCACACGAGGTCCGCATAGGCGGCGTTGGCGACCCGCGTCAGCAGCACCTGGTCGATACCGAAGGCCACCATTTCCATGGTGGACGACGCTCCGGGATTATTGTTCAAAATCCCGCCGCTGGCGGTTCCGGTGGTCTTGGCCTGACGTAGCCCGCCGACGTTGTAGCCGGCCACGAAAACGCGATTGGGGAATAGGGTAAAGGTCTTCTGCTGGCCGGCGTCCTTCTTCATCGCCAGCGGCATCGCGGCTAGCTCGATCGGCTTTTCGGAATAGACCGCCGGTTGGGTATTCGGCGCAGCAGGTACCTGGACGTTGCCTGACCGGATCCGGTTGAGGATGCGCAAGGCGTCCGACTGGGCGAGGGCAGGAGTGGCAGCAACGAGTGCTGCGAGCAGCAACATGAGGCGGTGGAGATACATGAAATTCCCCGTTGGCTTCGGGCACAGCAGGGAAGTGTATGACCCAGCGCGGCGCAATCAAGCTGCGGGGCGATTCCTGACAGTAATTGTCATTACCGCCACCGCCCCGTCTCCATCCAGCGCAGATAGGGCTTCATCGGCACGAGCCAAAGCAAACCCAGCGCCACGTAGACCGGCAGTTGCGCCAGCGCCGGCCAGCCGGCAATCAGCGGTGCAACGTAACGCGCGATCAGCAAGCCGTAGCCGAGCAGGGCGACGAGCAGTGCAAGGACCCCGACTGGGATGCGCCAGGTCGGTTCGGTGCGCATCAGAAGGGGCCGTAGACGCGCGTCGGGGTGATCACCGCGCTCAGCGGATAGTCATGCGGCTCGATCGGCACGTCCTCGACCAGTTGGCAATCCCATGCCACCCCGATCGCCAGGCGCGGCGGGTGTGCGGCCATCCAGCTGTCATAGTGCCCCGCGCCATAGCCCATGCGCCCGCCCTTGCTGGAAAAGGCAAGCAGCGGGCAGAACATCACCTCAGGCACCAGCGCCTCGGCGTCATCGGCCGGTTGCATCGCCTTGAACGGATCTGGGACGAGCAATTCCTCGACGAAAGGATTGGCCCATTCGCGAAAGCTCATGTGCGCCTTGCGGTCAGCGAACCAGGGAATGACGATACGGTGCCCGCGCTCGAAGAACCAGCGGCCATAATGGCTCGCAGGGACTTCTCCCGGCATCTCGTGATAGACTGAGATCACCGCGCCTTCGGGTATAAGGCGGACGATTTCTTCCGGCGGGCGGCGGAACAACAGGGCGCGCTGATATTCGGGGATCGCCGCGACGTGTTCGGCCCGGCGCTGCTTGAGTTCGGCGCGCAGTTGCTTCTTTTCAATCACGCGCTGCTCCACAGGGCAGAAAAAGGTGACGGGACCACCATGGGCCGTTGCCGGGGAAATCCACTGACGCGTTCACGTCAGGTGGGGACCATGTGTGCCGGACCAGGGCCCGACCAGGGACAGCCCCCATAGGATTGCTTATAGCCTCAGGGATGTTCTGTCGGTTCGCACCGGGCAGTACCCGTCTGCCCCTATCTAGGCGCTTGGCGGTCAGCCCTCAAGATGCGAGGCGATATTTTCCAGCCGCGTAGCAATCGCCTCGAGGATTTCGGCGGAAGGTCCGGCGGGGGACGGTGTAGCGGATTCAGGGGTGCGATGCTTGAGCTCGTGCACCTCGTCCGCCAGCAACAGCGCAGCAAACAGCAGGTTGCGCGTCTCATTCTGCCCGGCCGAAGCGCCTAGCTGGGCGAGCTTCTCATCAATCACCTGGCCAAGGCTGGTAACGTGCTTTTCCTCACCAGCGGCACAGGCAACGGTGTAGGAGCGGCCGCCGATGGAAAGGATGACGTTGCTCACGTTTCGTGCTCCGCAATCACCGCGTCGAGAGCCTCGAGCGCACGGACTGCGGCGCCGCGCAGCTGCTCGTGCCGGGCGGCCAGCTCTGTCTCGGCATCGCCGGATTGCGCGGAGGGATGACGCGACGAAGCTTCCAGACGCGCCAAGGCAGCGTCTATTCTGTGCAACGCAGCGTTTATCCGCCCCCCGTCCATGGACCAAGGCTTAATCCGTTTTCCGCCGAATGCAACGTCTTGGCGTCAGATGTTGCCAGCAAATGGCGCGAATTAGGGACAAACGGGTCTGGTTGCCGCGCTTGACCTCGCGCGGGTGACCCCTAAAGGAAGCCCGGTCGAATCGACCCCCGTGACGGAGCTTTCCCGGATGAGCCTTGACCCCGCACGCCTCGGACCCATGGCGAATGCCATTCGCGCTTTGTCGATGGACGCGGTCCAGGCTGCCAACAGCGGGCACCCCGGAATGCCCATGGGCATGGCCGATGTGGCGACGGTGCTCTATTCGCAGTTCCTGAAATTCGATCCCGCCGCGCCGAAGTGGCCGGACCGTGACCGGTTCGTGCTGTCCGCCGGGCACGGCTCGATGCTGATCTATTCGCTGCTCCATCTGACCGGCTATGCCGCGCCGACGATGGCGGACATCCGCAACTTCCGCCAGTTGCACAGCCCTTGTGCCGGCCATCCGGAGAACTTCGAGCTGGAGGGTGTCGAATGCACCACCGGCCCGCTCGGGCAGGGCCTGGCGATGGCGGTCGGCATGGCCATGGCCGAGCGCCATCTGAATGCGGTGCACGGCTCCGATCTGGTCGATCACAAGACCTGGGTGATTGCCGGCGACGGCTGTCTGATGGAGGGCATCAATCATGAGGCCGTCGGGCTCGCCGGGACGCTGAAGCTTGGCCAGCTCAATGTGCTGTGGGATGACAACCGCATCACCATCGACGGTGACACTGCGCTTTCGACTTGCGAGGACATCGCCGCGCGCTATCGGGCCAGCGGCTGGCACGTGACCGCGTGCAACGGACACGATTTCGCCGATATTGCCCGCGCCCTTGCGGAAGCCGCCGCCGATCCGCGCCCCTCGCTTGTCGCCTGCAAGACTGTGATCGGGCACGGCGCGCCGAACAAGGCGGGCAGTCACTCGGTTCACGGTAGCCCACTCGGGGCGGAAGAAGTCGCCGCCACCCGCGCGGCCCTTGGCTGGACTGCCGCACCGTTCGAGGTGCCCGCCGATATCCTGGCCGACTGGCGCTCGCTGCGCGCGCGCGGCGCCGCCGCCCGCTCCGCCTGGGAAGGCCGGCTCGCCGCTGCGCCAAACCGCACCGCTTTCGAGCGCGCACAGGCTGGCGTGGCCGATCTGGCCGCACCCGCGCTGGAGGAATTCATCGCCGGCCTGATCGCCGCGCCGCAAAAGGTCGCGACGCGCAAGGCTTCCGAGATGGCGCTCGGCCCGCTGACGGAAAAGCTTCCGCAGCTCATCGGCGGTTCGGCGGATCTCACCGGTTCAAACCTGACCAAGACCAGGGCCACCACCACCTTCAGCGCCGCCGACTATGCCGGCCGCCATGTTCATTACGGCATCCGTGAATTCGGCATGGCCGCGGCCATGAACGGCATGGCTCTCCACGGCGGCGTGGTGCCTTACGGTGGCACCTTCATGGTCTTCTCCGACTACTGCCGCAACGCGATCCGCATGTCCGCGCTGCAGCGCGCACAGGTGGTTTACGTGATGACGCACGATTCCATCGGACTGGGCGAAGATGGCCCGACGCACCAGCCGGTCGAGCATGTGATGTCGCTGCGGATGATCCCGAACCTTCTGGTGTTCCGCCCCGCCGATGTGATTGAAACCGCCGAATGCTGGGCGCTGGCGCTGGAAGCGCGGAGCACGCCTTCTGTGCTCGCGCTGTCGCGCCAGAATCTGCCGCAGCTGCGCGGCGAGGGCGAGGCCAGCTGGACCGGCGCCGCCAATCGCAGCGCCAGCGGCGCGTACCGTCTGAAGGCAGCCGGTGCCGCACGCCAGGTCGTGCTGGTCGCGACGGGTTCCGAAGTCGAGATCGCCATGGCTACAGCCGCCGCGCTCGAAGCAGAAGGGATCGGCGCTGATGTCGTCTCGATGCCGTGCGCCGAACTGTTCGATGCGCAGGACGCGGCTTACCGGGCGGAAATTCTGCCTGCCGGTGTCCTCAAGGTCTCGGTCGAGGCAGGGGTTACGTTTGGCTGGCAAAAGTATGTCGGTGACGGGCTGACCATCGGCATCGATCGGTTCGGTGCCTCAGCCCCGGCTGATGAGTTGTACCGCTATCTCGGAATTTCTGCGGAGGCGATCGTCCCGCAAATCAAAGCTAGATTAAACGCTTAAGGAGGACATTTGACATGGCGACCAAGGTTGCGATCAACGGTTTCGGACGTATCGGGCGCAATATTGCCCGCGCAATCCTCGAGCGGCCCGATTGCGGGCTCGAACTTGTTTCGATCAACGATCTGGCTTCGGCCAAGGCCAACGCCATGCTGTTCCAGCGTGACAGCGTCCACGGCGCCTTCAAGGGCACGGTCGAAGTTGACGGCAATGATCTCGTCATCAACGGCAAGCGCATTCACGTGACCGCCGAGCGCGATCCGGCCAACCTGCCGCACGCCGCTCACGGGATCGACATCGCGCTGGAATGCACCGGCTTCTTCACCGACCGTGCGTCGTGCGAAAAGCACCTCGCCGCCGGCGCCAAGCGCGTGCTGATCTCGGCTCCGGGCAAGAACGTCGATCTCACTGTCGTGTTCGGCGTCAACCATGACAAGCTCTCGTCCGATCACGTGATCGTCTCGAATGCTTCGTGCACCACCAATTGCCTGGCGCCTTTCGCCAAGGTGCTGAACGACGCGATCGGGATCGAACGCGGGCTGATGACCACGATCCACGCCTATACCAACGACCAGAAGATCCTCGACCAGATCCACGAAGATCCGCGCCGCGCCCGCGCTGCCGGCATGTCGATGATTCCCACTACTACCGGCGCCGCCCGCGCCGTGGGCGAGGTGCTGCCCGAACTGAAGGGCAAGCTCGACGGTTCAGCGATCCGCGTGCCGACCCCGAACGTCTCGGTGGTCGACCTGACCTTCACGCCCAAGCGCGACACCACCAAGGAAGAAGTCAACGCGCTGCTCAAGGCGGCCTCGGAAGGCGCGCTGAAGGGTGTGCTGGGCTTCTCGGACGAGCCGCTGGTTTCGATCGACTACAACCACGATTCGCACAGCTCGACCATCGACAGCCTCGAAACCGCGGTAATCGACGGCAAGCTGGTCCGCGTACTCAGCTGGTACGACAACGAATGGGGCTTCTCCAACCGCATGGTCGATACCGCCGGTGCGATGGGCAAGTTGATTTGAGGATCGGCGCGGTGTCGGGTCAGATGGCACCCGACCTGCGCTTGTTAAATGACGGTTTGCCTTACGCGCGTCTCTGCGAGCAATTGCAGCATGACGGCTGGGAAGAGATCGGTCGTAGCGAGTGGGCCTGGGTTTTTGGCCATCCTCGCTGCGATCTGGCGATAAGAGTTACACCGCTCGATCCTGCTTTCAGGCTCTTTGCCGAGCGTGTCCTTGGGGCGGGCGGTGTTCCCGGTTTTGCTTGGATCGATGCCATTCACGAGCTTTCCGGCAGCGGTTATGCGGTGGTCATGGAACGTCTTCAGCCAGTACCTATGCCAGAGGCCAAACGGTTTTGCGCGGAAGTGGAATCGGATGAACGACAGGGAATGCGAGAATTTCTGGTCGCGCTTACGGACGAGGGAAAGCGGCGCTGGGCCAGCTTTGGGGGATGGGACTCAAATCCCCGTAACGTCATGTCACGGGATGACGGCGAGTTGGTGATAACAGATCCGGTCTATCTGGACGGAATTGCGCTTCGCCAGGCGCTCGAGAATAGCGACCATTCGGCCTTCGAAGGGTTGTCGGCGGAAGAGTTGACTGCATTCTGCGACACGCCCCAATTTGGGTCTGGCGGCGAAGGAAAGCGGGCCTTGGTATTGGCTTTGCTAAAGGATATCCGGGGCTGAACGTAGGGCATCCCCGCTAACGGAATAAGGTGTAGCCAAATGCGCTTCAAGACTCTCGATGATCTGGGCGACATCACCGGCAAGGTCGTGCTCGTCCGCGTCGATCTCAACCTGCCGATGCAGGACTGTGCCGTGACCGACCTGACCCGGGTCCACGCCTCGGCGCCGACGATCCTCGAGCTGGCGGACAAGGGCGCAAAGGTCTTGCTGTTGGCTCACTTCGGGCGGCCGAAGGGTGAGCGGGTCTCGACCCAGTCGCTTTCGATGGTGGTCGGCGCGGTGCAGGGCGTGCTGGGCCGCGAGGTGATGTTCGTGCCCGAGATAGCGGGGCCGGTCGTGGCGCAGTCCATCGGCATCCTCCGCGCCGGGGACATCGCCATCCTCGAGAACACCCGGTTCTGGAAAGGTGAGGAAAAGAACGATCCGGAGCTCGCCAAGGCGATCGCGGCGAATGCCGATCTCTACGTCAACGACGCTTTTTCAGCCGCGCACCGCGCCCATGCCACCACCGAGGGGCTGGCCCACGTGCTGCCCGCTTATGCCGGGCGCTCGATGGAAGCCGAACTCAAGGCGCTCGAAGCGGCGCTGGGCAATCCGGCGCGGCCAGTGGCGGCAGTGGTCGGCGGGGCCAAGGTCTCGTCCAAGCTGGACGTGCTCAAGCATCTGGTCACCCAGGTCGATCACCTGATCATCGGCGGCGGCATGGCCAACACCTTCCTGGCTGCGCGCGGGATCGATGTCGGCAAGTCGCTGTGCGAGCATGATCTGGCTGCGACCGCGGAAGAAATCATGGATGCCGCTGATGCTTCCGGTTGCACGGTGCACCTGCCGTACGAGGTGGTGGTCTCGAAGGAATTCGCCGCCAATCCGCCGTCGCTCCGGGTCTGCAACGTCCACGAAGTGGCAGCCGACGAAATGATTCTCGACGTTGGCGCCTCGGCGGTGGAAGCGCTGGCCGACGTGCTCAAGACCTGCCGCACGCTGGTCTGGAACGGACCGATGGGCGCCTTCGAGACTGTGCCGTTTGATGCCGCAACAGTCGCCCTGGCCAAGACCGCTGCCGCGCTGACCCGCGAGGGTTCGTTGGTATCGGTCGCGGGCGGGGGCGATACAGTCTCCGCGCTCAATCACGCCGGGGTAGCGGGGGACTTCACTTACATCTCGACCGCCGGCGGTGCCTTCCTTGAATGGATGGAGGGACGCGAGTTGCCCGGCGTCAAGGCACTCGAAGGCTGATAATCAAGGAATAGCCCATCTGCACCGGTTGCGCAGGGCGCGACCTGACGGTATGGGCGGGTCTTCACATACGTATGCGAAACAGGATCGAAAGCACCATGCAGACTGCCGAAATGACTGCCAAGATGGCAGAAGGTAAGGGTTTTATCGCCGCGCTTGACCAGTCGGGCGGCTCAACTCCGAAGGCGCTCGCGGGTTACGGCATCGAAGCAGATGCGTGGAACGATGAGGCCGGCATGTATGGCCTGATCCACGAGATGCGCAGCCGCATCATCCGCTCCGCCGCCTTCACCGGCGACAAGGTGATCGGTGCGATCCTGTTCGAACGCACCATGGACGGCACGGTTGACGGCAAGAGCACCCCCGCAGCGCTGATCGCCAAGGGCGTGGTGCCTTTCATCAAGATCGACAAAGGGCTCGAGGACGAGAGCAATGGCGTCCAGATGCTGAAGGCCATGCCGGAGCTGGATGCGCTGCTGAGCCGGTCCAAGGCGCTGGGGGTTTATGGCACCAAGGAACGCTCTGTGATCAACTCGGCCAACCGCGAGGGGATCGCCGCAATCGTTGCCCAGCAGTTCGAAGTCGGGCGCCAGGTTCTCAGCCACGGCATGATGCCGATGCTCGAGCCCGAGATCAACATCAAGAGCGAGACCCGCGCCGAGTGTGACGCGATCATGCTCGAGGAAATCCTCAAGAACCTCGATGCCATGAACGAGCAGGTCATGCTCAAGCTGTCGCTGCCGGTCGTGCCGGGTACGTTCGATCCCTTGGTCGATCATCCCAAGGTGCTGCGCGTGGTCGCGCTTTCGGGCGGTTACAAGCGCCCCGAGGCATGCGCCGAGCTGGCAAAGAACAAGGGCATCATCGCCAGCTTCAGCCGCGCGCTGCTGGAAGATCTGCGCCACCAGATGAGCGACGATGAATTTGACGCCTCGCTGGGGGCCGCAATCGACGACATTTTCAAGGGTTCGACCATCAAGTCCTGAACCCGATCGAGTTGGAGAGGAGGCGCCGGGCGGTGAAAACCGACCCGGCGCTTGCTTTTTGCAGCACGTTCGTCCTGATGGCACCATGACCGAACCGCGCTGGATCACCGTGAATGACAAGATGCAGCAGGGCTATCGCTATGCCCTGACCGCGCCTGAAGGCGGGGACTTCGATCCCGGCTTCGCGCCGCATTTGACCCCGGCAGAGATGCTCGAACTCGGCGTGTTCGGCGGCAAATACATGACCGACTGCACTGCTGAATTCCCCTCCCGGTGGTTTGTGAATGCCAGGCTTTCCCCCCGGCGGCGGGATAAGACATGCAACCATTTTGGCGTAATCGCCAGCCAGCCGCTGGCGGAATGGCGGCGCAAGGGCTGGCTCCACGCTGACGATCCGCGCGGCTGGTTCCAGTGGTATTGCCGCTATTTCATGGGGCGCCGGCATGAGGATGATGCCCGGCAGATCGGGCGCTGGCGGGCTTTCGCTCGGCACGCCGCGCAAGTCCGGCTCTACTGCGAGCCTGGCGATCCCTTCTGCCGCCCGCGCCAGCGCCAGGCGCTTCTGCAATGGGCCTATGACAGCCGGGTGATGTGATCAAAGGCCGCTGCTGAAGCGGAAGCCCAAGCGGTAGTCCTCTGCTTTGAGCGGGTGCTGCGTGCTGCGGGGCGGCATTACCTCGACCAGCTCCAGCGTGCCATCGGCAACTGTCTCGGGCTTGTTGAGCGTCAATTCGCGATATTCGCTGCGGGATCCGACGTTGACGGTCGCGGAGATCCGCACCCGACCCGCCCAGACGCAGCGCGCCTCCATCGGACAGCGGCTGTCCTCCAGCACTCGCAGCGGAGTGACGTTGAGCCCATCGGCTGAGGCGGTCTGGCCCAGCTTCACCCGGATCACGCCGTCCGGCGAAGGTTGCACCGTGGCACAAGCCGCAAGTGCGAACGGGGCGATGAGCAGGGCGCGGTTCATGGCAGCAACCCTAAGCCGATTGCGTGAACGACGTCCGAACGCTTGGCCTGCGCCGTTGGCCGCGCTAGAGCGGCCCGATGCCTGATTGCCAGATTTACCTCATCTCGCCGCTCGACGTGTCCGGCGATTTCCCCGATCGGCTTGCCGCCGCGCTTGATGCCGCGCCCGTCGCCGCGTTCCAGTTCCGTGTGAAGGATATGGATGAGCTTGCGGCAGCCAGCCTTGCCGAACCGCTTCAGCGGATTTGCGCCGAACGGAATGTTGCCTTTATCGTCAACGACTCCATTGCCTTGGCCAAGCGCCTTGGCGCTGATGGCGTCCATCTGGGGCAGGATGACGGCGAAGTAGAAGATGCGCGCCAGCGGCTCGGCAAGGATGCCGAGATTGGGGTCACCTGCCACAACAGCCGCCACATGGCGATGGCCGCGGGCGAAGCCGGTGCGGACTACGTGGCGTTCGGGGCTTTCTTCCCGACCACCACCAAGGATGTGAAACACCACGCCGAGCCGGAGATCTTGACCTGGTGGCAGGGGATCTTCGAGCTCCCTTGTGTCGCCATCGGCGGGATCACGCCGGATAATTGCGCCCCGCTAGTGCAGGCCGGAGCGGACTTCCTCGCCGTATCGAGCGCGGTCTGGAGCGGCGACGCGGCGGCCAACGTGAAGTGCCTTTATGAGGCGATCCGCGCGGCCAGTTAGGCTGGTGTATTTTCCTAGCAGATGTGTCAGGGTGCCCTTCAATCTGAGCGCGGGAACGCTCGGAGCTTTCGAGTCTTGATGGGCCGAGCGCTCGATGCGTTGCATCGGCAAGTGGGAGAGCGAACTTGGCAGATATCCCGGGGACAGACGGTCCTGACACTCTCAATGGCACCGACCAGGCCGACACAATCAACGGGTTCGGGGCGACGACAACATCAACGCCAAAGGCGGAAATGACGTGGTTCTCGGCGGCGCCGGTAACGATCGCATAGATGCAGGTGGCTTCGTTGGCTCGGGAACCCACGATCTGCTTTACGGCGAAGACGGCGATGATTACCTGACCATTTACGCCGCAGATGGGAGCGTGACGGATCCTTGGAGCCTCGCCGACGGCGGGGCAGGATTCGATACGGCAGAAGTCAACTTCGGCAATTTCGGTTCGGCGCTGCATTACACCCATAATGCGATCTCCGCCGACATCACTTGCGGCCGCCTTGCCGGGCGGCTGGTCGGCATCGAAGCGATATTCTTTCGGGGCGGGCTTGAGGCCGACACGATCGTCGGCGGTGACTTCAACGACACGATATATGGCGGGTCCGGCGCCGACATCATCGTCGGAGGCGCCGGCAACGATATCCTGCGTGGTGACGGCGGCAATGACTCGATCAATGGCGGTGCCGGGGCTGACACGTTCGTCTATGAAAGCAATGCCTGGGGCACCGACGGCATTGGAGATTTCAATGTCGCCGAGGACAGGCTCGACGTAAGCGCACTGGGAATCCCCGATTTCCTGACGGTCAAATATTACTACCAGCAATCCGGTGCGAACACGCTGTTCGGAGCGACGACCGCTTCGGGAACGCAGTTCGTGGTGCTGGCCAATGTGACCGCGACCCAGCTGACCGCAGCGAATTTTGCATACACGACTTACGACATCAGGAGCGACAGAACCGGCACCAACGGGGCCGATTTCATGTTCGGCGCTCAGGGTGGCGATTTCCTGTATGGACTGGGCGGAAATGACACGATTTCCGGGGGCGGCGGCGCAGATTCGATCTTCGCCGGCACTGGTCAGGATACGGTGATCGGCGGAGCGGGAAATGATTTCCTCGATGGCCAGGCCGGGGTCGACAGGGCGATCTATTCCGTTGCCCGCAGCCAGTTGACCGTCGCGCACGTCAAGGATCAGTTAGGGGCGAATTTCCTGACTCTCAGCGGCATATCCGATGGACAGGACAAAACTGCACGGGTCGAGCAGTTCCAGTTCACGGACGGCCTGTTTTCGTTCCAGTACGCCGATCCCGGCAACCTGGTCCTCGCCAACTTCGCAATCGGCGCCGGCGGCTGGTCCAGCCAGGATTTCTACCCGCGTCACATCGCCGACATGAACGGTGACGGATATGGCGACATCGTCGGATTCGGACTTGCCGGCGTGCTCGTTTCCTTCGGATCTGCGGGCGGCACTTTCAGCAATGCAGCAGTGATCGTCTCGAACTTCGGGCAATCTGCGGGCTGGACCAGCGACAACAGCTATCACCGCGAGCTCGCGGATCTCAACAACGATGGCCGGGCGGATATCATCGGATTTGGCCAGGACGGTACCTTGGTATCACTTGCGAATGCGCAAGGCACTTATGGAACGGCCGGAGTGGCTGTCAGTAATTTCGGTCGGGCGCAGGGTTGGTCGACGCAGGATGCCTATGCTCGCACGGTCGGTGATGTGAAAGGCGACGGTTTTGCTGATCTGGTCGGTTTCGGACAAGCGGGTACGCTGGTGGCGCTCGGCGATGGCAAGGGCGCCTTCGCTGCAGCATCCCTCGGAATTGCCAATTTCGGAGTCGGGCAGGGCTGGGGCAGCGACAACAGCTATCACCGCACCGTAGCGGACGTGAACGGCGATAATAATGCGGACATCATCGGCTTTGGCCAGGCCGGCGTCTGGGTTGCCCTGTCGAACGGAAACGGCACCTTTGCCGACGCCAAGATGGTGCTGGGCAACTTCGGCCAGGCCAGCGGCTGGTCCAGTCAGGACGCCTATGCCTGGCAGGCAATCGACATCAACAAGGACGGTTCGGCGGATATTGTCGGGTTCGGGATAGCCGGGACCTGGATATCCTATGCCAACGGCGACGGCACCTTTTCCAACCCTTCGTTCGACCTCGCCAATTTTGGCCAGACAAGCGGCTGGACCAGCGATGCGACCTATCACCGCGAACTGGCGGACATGAACAAGGACGGCCTGGCGGATATTGTCGGCTTCGGCATCGCGGGTGTTTACATCGCGGCGAACGCCGGAGAGTATCTGCTTTGAGAGGGGGCGGCCGGCCCGTGAGACGAAAGGGCCGCAGGTTAGGTTGTGAATTAACCTTAAACTGTGCCGGAATCGAGGTCGGTAGAATTGCTGGAAAATTTCGGATCGTGTAATATATCTGCCCATGAGTTTGCCATTATTCGGCGCGGGAGGAAAAAATGGCAGACATTACTGGTACTGACGGCAACGATGTCCTGTTTGGCACCGATCAGGACGAGACGATCTACGGCCTTGGTGGGGACGACACCATCAACGCCCGGGGCGGCGACGACATCGTCCACGGTGGTGCGGGCAATGATCGGATCGACGCAGGCATCACTACCGGCTATATGTGGCGTGACCTGCTCTATGGCGATGATGGCGACGACTACCTGATCATCTACCCTGTCTACGGCTTCGATGGTCACGGCGTCCGGTCCGATCCCTGGAGCCTCGCGGATGGCGGATCGGGGTACGACAGGGCAGAGGTCAGATTCGCCGACTTCGGCGGCGCAATCCTCTACACGCATAGCGTGGTAACTGCGGAGATCACGGATAATACGGGCTATTATAATTATACGAGGGGTCGACTGGTCGGGATCGAATCGATCGTCTTCAAGTCGGGCACTGGCAATGACGTCATTACCGGAGGCGAATATGCCGACACCATATGGGGCGGAGGTGGCGCCGACATCCTGAGCGGTGCCGCCGGAGACGACATCCTCGATGGGCAGGCCGGCGTCGATCGGGCGGTCTTCTCGGTGGCCCGCAGCCAGGTGACGGTGGCACATGCCACGGACCAGGATCAGAGAGACCACCTCGTCATCACCGGACCCGACGGACTTGACACCATAAACCGCGTTGAACAGTTCCAGTTCACCGACGGGCTCTACTCCTTCCAGTTCGAAGAACCTGGCTTCGTCGCGCTGAGCGGCTGGACCACCAACCAGGACACCTTTCCTCGCCACGTCGTCGACATGAACGGCGACGGCTTTGGCGATATTGTAGGTTTTGGTTTAGCCGGGGTCGTTGTAGCCTATGGCTCGGCCAGTGGGACATTTTCAAACTCCACGGTTGTCGTGGCGAACTTCGGTCAAGCTGCAGGCTGGACCAGCGACAACAGCTATCATCGGGAACTCGCGGATCTCAATGGCGACGGGCGGGCCGACATCATCGGCTTCGGCGAGACTGGTACGTTCGTTTCACTGGCGACCGCACAGGGCACTTACGGCGCGGCCGAGCTGGCATTGAACGATTTCGGTCGGGCTCAAGGCTGGACGACTCAGGATGGCTATACCCGCACCGTCGGCGACGTGAACGGCGACGGAATGGTCGATCTGATCGGGTTCGGCCAAAACGGCACGCTGGTCGCGCGGGGGAATGGCGACGGCACTTTCGGGTCAGTAGAATTCGGGGTCGACAATTTCGGCGTGGCGCAGGGCTGGGGCAGCGACAACATCTTCCACCGCGCCGTGGCCGATCTGAACGGCGACGGCAATGCCGACATCATCGGTTTCGGGCGGGACGGCGCGTGGGTCGGGTGGGGAACGATCACCGGACGCTTTGACATCGGATTAGTTGTAGGCAATTTCGACCAGTCTAAAGGCTGGATCAGCCAGGATGCCTACCCCAGGCAGGTTGTGGACATCAACGGGGATGGCGCGGCCGACATTGTCGGCTTCGGCACTGACGGCACCTGGGTGACCTATGGCAGAGGAGGTTTGTCAGACCCCTCATTCGATCTGGCGGACTTCGGGCAGGCGACTGGCTGGTCAAGCGATACGTCGTACCATCGCGAAATCGCCGACATGAACAACGATGGTCTGGCGGATATTGTCGGCTTTGGCAGTGGAGGTGTTTACATCGCGTACAATGCCGGGGAATATCTGCTCTGATCGGTCCGTCAGTGTGGCGGGCCCGGCATTGAAAGGCCCGCAATGCGCGAACTGACCCTGCGCGGTGTTGTACTCGGCGCGTTGCTGACTTTCGTTTTTACCGCGGCGAACGTCTATCTCGGGCTCAAGGTCGGCCTGACCTTCGCCACCTCGATCCCGGCCGCGGTGATCTCGATGGCGGTGCTCAAAGCTTTCTCGGACACCACCATCCAGGAAAACAACATCGTCCAGACCATCGCCAGTTCGGCGGGAACGCTGTCGGCGATTGTCTTCGTGCTGCCCGGGCTGATCATGGTCGGGTGGTGGAACGGATTTCCTTACTGGCAGAGCTTTGGCGTGATCCTGATCGGCGGGATTCTGGGGGTGATGTACTCGGTGCCGCTGCGGCGCGCGCTGGTGACGGGCTCGGACATGCCTTATCCCGAGGGCGTGGCTGCGGCGGAAGTGCTTAAGGTCGGGGCCGGAGTAGGCGGTGACGAAGAGAACCGGCGCGGTCTGGCGGCGGTGCTGTTCGGGACCCTCGTCGCAGCCGGCTATCCCCTGCTCGCCAAGATGAAGCTGGTGTTCGAGGCGGCCGAGAAGACCTTCCGGCTGGGTGCAGGGGCGAGCTTCGCTTCGATCACCATGTCGTTTGCACTGCTTGGGGTAGGGCACCTCGTCGGTCTTTCGGTTGGCATTGCGATCCTGACCGGGGTCGTGCTGGGCTACGGCGTCTTCCTTCCCCATCTGACGAGCGCAGACCTCGGCGGAGCCGCAGACCTGGGCGATTTCGTCCACACGGTGTTCCGCCAGAAGGTGCGGCTGATTGGCGCCGGCGCGATCGGCGTGACGGCTATCTGGACCCTGCTCAAAGTGATCGGGCCGATCGCCAGGGGCATTGCCGGAGCACTCGCGGCCAGCCGGACCCGCACGGCGGAAGGCGGCTACGCGGCGTTGGCGCTGACTGAGCGGGATCTGCCGATCGGCGTGGTCGGGGGCACCATCGTTGTGTTGATGGTGCCGATTGCGCTGTTGCTGGCGAACTTCGCTGCGGGCGGGCCGGTGGCAGGTCAGCTCGGTACAACGTTGATCGCATCGGTGGCCTATGTGCTGGTCGCGGGCGTGATTATCGCTTCGGTGTGCGGTTACATGGCGGGCATGATCGGGGCCTCCAATTCGCCGATCAGCGGGGTGGGGATACTCTCGGCGCTGGGCATTTCACTGGTTCTGCTGATGATTTTCGGGCGGGGTCAGGATGCCGGCGGAACGCAGGCGCTGGTTGCTTTCGCCTTGTTCGTTACGTCGATCGTCTTCGGCGTGGCGACGATCTCGAACGACAACCTCCAGGACCTCAAGACGGGCCAACTGGTCGGTGCGACGCCGTGGCGGCAGCAGGTGGCTCTGGTCTTGGGCGTGGCCTTCGGCGCGCTGGTGATTCCGCCGGTACTGACGCTGCTCAACAATTCCTTCGGCTTCCAGGGAACCCCCGGCGCGGGTCCTGACGCGCTGGCTGCCCCGCAAGCTGCGCTGATCTCGACCATCGTCAGAGGCCTACTCGGCGGCGATCTCGACTGGAACCTGATCGGCACCGGCGCGCTGGTCGGCGCGGTGGCTGTCGCGATCGACGAGGGGCTGCGCAAGACCGGGAAGGGCTCGCTGCCCCCGCTCGGCGTTGGCATGGGTATTTACCTGCCGCTGGATTCAACCGGGCTGGTGGTGATCGGAGCAGTGCTCGGTTACTTCTACAACCGCTGGGCCAGCCGTCAGCGCGATCCTTCGTTTGCCGAGCGCATGGGCGTGCTCACTGCAACGGGGCTGATCGTCGGCGACGGGCTGTTCAACGTCGGCTATTCGATGGCCGTCGGCGCGTCCGGCAACACCGACGTGCTGGCGGTGACCGAGGAGCACGCCTGGGCGATGCCGCTGGGGCTGGTGCTGTTTGTAGGCCTGCTAACATGGACCTATGCCCGTACAGCGGGATCGGCGAGGCGGCCTGTTTCGGCCTAGCGGTTGTTCTGCGTACGCCGCACACAGCGCAAGGCCGCATCGCTGCCGTCTGCCGCGAGCTTGCGCAGGAAGCCGTTGGAGATGCGGCGGAACTTATCACCACGCATCGGGCCGCTGGTCATGGTGATGCGATTGCCGGTGAGCAGGTATGCGCCGTGCCCTGCCTCGGTGCGGTAGCTTGAGCCGGTGATCACCTGGAAATCCGCCTCC
>CANJBY010000046.1 GCA_947472735.1 Sphingomonadaceae bacterium
CAAACAGCGCGAAAGGATCAAACGGCAGACCATCGAATATCGGCGCTTGCAACACCGCAAGATCGCCGCTTAACATCAACCCCCTGACGATGCCCGCACTCCGCTAATCTAAGCCGCAAAGTGTGCCAAATGTTGTGACGACGGACAGCCTTCGCCGCCGACCATGGTGGTGCCGCCGAAGATCGTGCCCTTGTTGAAGGGGCGGAGCGTACCGTCGGTGTTGAAGGTCATGTTGGTCAGGCCGGTCAGCCCGCTGGTGATGATCACCCCGCCCGCGCCAAGGCTGTTGCGCACGCCATCGGCAATGATGAAAGCCGGCTGGCCGAAACCGGGCGTGTTGGCAGTGGTGCGCTGGCTGTTGCTGACGAGCAGCGTTTCGCGGCGACCCCAGTCGCGCGAGTAGATGTCGCTCACGCCAGTGTTGTCGGAAAAGTCGGCGCTGAGCACCACGTTGCCACGATCGTCGGCAAAGCTGGTCCCGGCGATGAAGCCGCCGCGCAAGGTGCGATAATCACCCTCCTGCGAGATCCCGGCCTGTGCCGTGACGGCAAGGCCCTGGTACTTCTTCTTCATGATGACGTTGACCACGCCGGAGACGGCGTCCGAACCGTACAGCGCAGAAGCACCGCCGGTCACCACGTCGACCCGGTCAATCATGATGGTCGGGAACAGGTTGAGGTCGGTCGTCGTTGGGGAGCCGAGGTTGCTGGCCGGGGCGAAAGGCACGACGCGCGAGCCGTTGACCAGCACCAGCGTGCGCTGGCCGCCCAGGCCGCGCAGGTCCGCCGTGGCCTGGCCGGGGCTGGAGGTGTTGGTGGCATTGGCGCCGGGCGAACGGGTCGCCTTGAAGGCGGGGTTCTGGTTGAGAACCTCCATCACCGTAGTCGCCGCCTGCCGCTCGATCACTTCGCCGCTGACGATCTGGGTCGGCGTCGGCGCATCGAGTGCGTTGGTCGCCGTGCGCGAGGCGGTGACGATGATGGCGGGAGCATCCTCTCCCTCGCTGGCGGCTTCCTGCGCATGAGCGCTGGCCGATCCAAGCGACACTCCGGCCAGGGCCGTGGTCAGCAACAGATGGCGAAATGCCGGCTTCGCCACAGAGTGCGCCGTCTTCATGGTAATCTCCCCAAAGGATACTTGTGTTGTTAAGTGATTTGCTATCACCATTCCGAACGGCATTCAACACTGCAAATGCAAAGCGCGCAGGCGCGCGGCGGAGGACGCGGCCCCAGCGTTCACAAGTCACTGACATCAGACGATGAAGTAGGTGCCTAGGCGCCCATGCGCTGCGAGACGCTGTCGGCCGCGGCGAGCATGAGCTTGACCAGCTCCTCCTCCTTCTGCGAGCGCACGAACTCCAGCGGACCAAGCACGGTGATCGTCGCGGCAAGCTTGCCGGCATAGTCATAGATCGGCGCTGCCACTGCGGCGAAATTCGGGTTCACCAGCCCAGTGCTCGATGCGTAACGGTTCTTGCGCACGTTCTCGACCTGCCGCGCAATTTCCTTTTCGTTCGGCTTGACGTTGTTGCCCAGGAACTTCTGATAGGCTTCCTCTGCCTGCCGGGCACGATCGATCTCGGCCTTGGGCAGGTTGGCCATGAAGATCAGCCCGGTGGCGCTGCCCGTGATCGGCAGGATGTACCCGAGCCGCACCGCGAACGAACCCTGCAGCGCGCCATCGGCCTTGGCCACGATGCACGGACCGCGATCACCCCACAGCGAGAGGTAGACCGCACACTGGGTCTTGTCGCGCAGTTCGCTCATCGCGTCGGCGGCTACGCTGACCACATCAAGTTGACGGATCGCCGCCAGGCCGAGCTGGATGGCGAACGTTCCGAGGCCGTAATAGCCCGTCTTGGCATCCTGATAGGCCATGTCTTCGCGCACGAAGCTTACCAGGTAGAGGTGCACCTTGCTTGGCGGCATTCCCGCCCGCGCCGCGATCTCCCGCAAGGGCAGCGGGCCTTCGGCCATGCGCAGCACGCGCAGCACCCGGAAGCCGACCTCGATGGATTGCACCCGTCTGCGCAGGTTCTTATCGGATTCGCCTTCAGCCATTGCCCCGCCTGAATGTTGGAAACCTTGTCGCGCCTTCCTGCCCGCGTCGGGCAAGACTGTCTACCCTTCCGGTCAAATCCTTGCAGTTGCTGAATCATATTCAATATTGACGAATTGCATTCAGCAGACCTATGGCATGACAGATCAGGCGGAGAGGGACGATCTTGAACAAAGATATCGGTATTGCGATCGTCGGAGGCGGCATCGGCGGCATGACTGCCGCATTGGCGCTGCTGCGACGGGGCTTTGATGTTACCGTATTTGAACAGGCGCCAGAGCTCATGGAACTCGGCGCCGGGCTGCAAATCAGCTCCAACGGGGTCAAGGTGCTTTACGCGCTGGGTCTCAAGGAAGAGCTCGACAAGGTCTGTTTCATCCCGGAAGGCAAGGAAATCCGCCTGTGGAACACGGGCGACACTTGGAAGCTGTTCGACCTCGGCGTTGAATCCGTGGAACGCTATGGCGTCTCGTACATCACGATCCATCGCAATGACCTGCACCAGATCCTGATCGCCGCAGTGCGCGCGCTCAAGTCCGACGCGATCAAGCTCAACCACAAATTTGTCTCGGTCGATCAGGACGGCAGCGCGGTCACGCTCAATTTCGATGGCCAGCCCCCTGCCCGCTTCGATACGGTGATCGGCGCGGACGGCGTCCATTCCAAGATGCGCGAGATCCTGTTCGGATCCGGCCCGGCCCAGTTCACCGGCATCGCCGCGTGGCGCGGGGTGATCCCGATGGAGCTGCTGCCCGAGGAACTGCGCCGTCCGGTCGGAGTCAACTGGGTCGGCCCCGGTGGCCACGTGATCCACTATCCGATCCGCCGCGGTGAGTTGATGAACTTCACCAGCGTGATCGAGCGGCCCGATCTCAAGGTCGAAAGCTGGACCCAGCTGGGCAGCAACGAGGAATATCACAACGACTATCCCGGCTGGCACCCTGAGGTGCACGCCTACATTTCGGCGATCCCCCAGCCTTTCAAATGGGCGCTGATCGCTCGCCCGCCGATGGAGCGCTGGGTTGAAGGGCGCGTCGCGCTGCTCGGCGATTCCTGCCACCCGTCGCTGCCGTTCCTGGCGCAAGGTGCGGTGATGGCGCTGGAAGACGCGTGCATCCTCGCCCGCGCCTTTGAGGATATGGACAACCTTGATGAGGCGCTCGCCCGCTATCAGGCGATGCGCATCCCGCGCACCACCAAGGCCGTGCAAGGCGCCTTCGGGAACGTCGCGCGCTTCCACAATCCGGCGCTGGCCGAGCGGGAGGGCGCCCATGCCTTCATCACCGAACAGTGGCAGCCGGACAAGGTGGTGGAACGCTACGAGTGGCTGTTCCGCTATGACGCGACCACGGTCTCGCTGTTCGACGAATCCCCTGTCCCCGCATAAGGCAATTCCATGACCACCGCCGCGACGACCTGGACGCGCACGCCGCTGATCGTCTCTTTCGCCGACAATCCGAAATTCACTGAAACCTATGGCTTCGCCGGCAACTCCGGCAAGGTGAACCTCGAAGGCCAGTTGCTGCGCAGCCCGGACAGCACGGCGCGCACGGTCTACGTCTTCATGCACCCCACTTCGGTGCTGCACCTCCTGCCGATGCCAACCGCGCTGGCCGATGCCGGGCTGGACGTGCTCTGCGCCGCAAGCCGCTACCCGCGCAACGATACCGCGCTGGTCATGGAAAAGGTCGCGATCGATCTTGGCAAGTGGCTGGCTTATGCCCGGACCGAGCTGGGCTATGAGAAAGTCGTGCTGGTCGGCTGGTCGGGCGGCGGGTCGCTCTCGCTGTTCTACCAGGCCCAGGCCGAGAACCCGACGGTAACGCACACCCCGGCGGGTGATCCGGTTGATCTCACCCAGGCCGGCCTGCAACCGGCGGACGGCGTAATCTTCATCGCCGCGCACCTGTCGCGCGCGGAGACCATGACCGAGTGGCTCGATCCTTCGGTGACGGACGAGCTCGATCCGGACAACCGCGATCCCGAGTTTGATATCTATTCGCCCGATTGCCCCAATCAGCCGCCCTATACCCCGGAGTTCATTGCCCGATTCCGCGCCGCGCAGGTTGAGCGCAACCGCAAGATCACCCGCTGGGCGCAGGCGCAGCTGGCGCGGATGCAGGCCGCCGGCGGCCCCGAGCAGGAGCGCGCCTTCGTAGTCCACCGCACGATGTGCGATGTCCGCTGGCTCGACCCGAGCATCGATCCGTCGGAACGCCGCCCGAACTGGACCTACATGGGCGATCCGCAGGCGGTGAACGTCGGCCCGGTCGGCCTAGCCCGCTTCACCACCCTGCGCTCCTGGCTGAGCCAGTGGAGCTATGACCTGTCGAACGCCAAGGGTCCGATGAACGCGGCGCTGATCCGCAAAACCCCGGTCCTGCAGATCGAAAACACCGCCGACGAAGCCGTGCCCGCGACGCACAACCCGGCGATCCACGCCGCGCTGGCGACTCCGGACAAGGAATATGTCCGGCTGGTCGGCGCAACCCATTACTATCTTGGCCAGCCTGAACTTCTGGCGCAATGCATCAACAGCGTGACCGAATGGAGCAGGCGCAAGGGCTTGCTGGCCGACTGAGGCGCAGGGAGAAGACCAATGCTGGGCAAGAAGCTGCTGGCGATCGGCCTGCTGGTGCTGGGCGCGACCCAGCTTATGGCCGGCCCTTCTGCCCCCGCCAATGTCGATCAACGCCGCATGCTTTCGGCCGACCGCGAGGCGGGCAACTGGATGTCGGTGGGCCGCACCTTCGACGAGCAGCGCTTCAGCCCGCTGACCCAGATCAATGAGGGCAACGTCAGCCAGCTGGGCCTCGCCTGGTACGTCGATCTGCCGGTGGACCGGGGCGTTGAAGCCTCGCCCCTGGTGATCGACGGAGTCCTCTACAATATCGAGCCGTGGAACGTCACCACGGCCTATGATGCCGCCACCGGCAAGCAGCTGTGGCGCTACGATCCGCAAGTGAACCGCGATTTCGGACGCCTCGCCTGCTGTGACATCGTCTCCCGCGGCGTCGCGGCGTGGAAGGGCCGGATCTATCTCGCCACGCTCGACGGGCGGCTGATCGCAGTCGACGCAAAGAACGGCAAACCGGTGTGGAGCGTCAACACCTTCGAACCGGTCTGGCCTTACACCATCACCGGCGCACCGCGGGTCTATGACGGCAAGGTGATCATCGGCAATGCCGGAGCGGAAGGCTCGGCCCGGGGCTATGTCACGGCCTATGACGCCGCCAGCGGCAAGCAGTTGTGGCGCTTCCACACCGTGCCCGGCAACCCGGCCGACGGCTATGACGACCCGGCGATGGCGATGGCCGCCAAGACCTGGACCGGCGAATGGTGGAAAATCGGCGGCGGCGGAACGGTGTGGGATGCGGTGGCCTATGATCCCAAGCTCAAGCTGATCTACATCGGCACCGGCAACGGCGGACCCTGGCCATGGAAAGTGCGCAGTCCGGGCGGCGGGGACAACCTGTTCGTTTCCTCGATCGTCGCGGTGCATGCCGACACCGGTAAATATGCCTGGCACTACCAGACCACGCCCGAGGACGAGTGGGACTTCACCGCCACCCAGTCGATCATCCTGGCCGATCTCACCATCGCGGGAAAACCGCGCAAGGTGCTGATGCAGGCGCCCAAGAACGGGTTCTTCTACGTGCTCGATCGCGTCACGGGCGAGCTGATCTCGGCCGAACCCTATGTCGCGATGAACTGGGCCAACGGCATCGACAAGGCCACCGGCCGCCCCAACATCAACCCCGAAGCCCACTTCGGCGCGAACCCGGTATTGCTGACTCCGGGACCGGCCGGCGGGCACAACTGGCAGCCGATGGCCTTCAGTCCGCAGACCGGGCTCGCCTATTTCCCGGTAACCGAACTCTACGTCGCCTTCTCGCGCAATACATCGTTCAAGCCGGTCGCCGGCAGCATGAGCCAGACCGGCCTGAGCGCCAGCGGCTTCGATGTCACGCGCAAGGCCATGGCGGAATATGCCGCGAAGCATAACACCGTCTGGCTGACGGCCTGGGACCCGGTGGCCCAGAAGGAGCGCTGGCGCGTGCCCTTCCCGCTGCGCGGTAGCGGCGGGGTTCTGGCAACAGCCGGAAACCTCGTGTTCGAGGGCACGATCCACGGCACCCTGGCCGCCTTCAACGCCGCCACCGGGGCGAAATTATGGGACAGCCCGATCCAGCAGATCGCCATCGCCGCGCCGGTCACATTCACCGCCGGGGGCGAGCAATATGTTGCGGTCAACGCCGGCTGGGGCGGCGGCCTTGCGCACTCGGTCGATCCGCGCGGCCTCGGCGTACCGCTGTCCAAGGCGCGGCTGCTGGTATTCAAGCTCGGCGGAAAGGCGGCGCTTCCGGCGATGCACATCCGCACTGACGGTCTTTACCGCCCGCCGCTGGTCGGCGTCGACATCTCCATGACCCGCACCGGCGAGGAGCTCTACGCCCGGCATTGCGCCGGCTGCCACGGCGAACGCGCCGTCGGCGGGGTCAAGGACCTCAGGCGGATGGACAAGCCCACCCATGGAGAGTTTCTCGACATCGTGATCGGCGGCAAGCGCAAGGAACGCGGCATGGCCAGCTTCGCCGACCTGATCAGCCGCGAAGAAGCCGACGCAATCCACGCCTACCTGATCAAGCGCACCAACGAGGACTGGAACAGCATCTCGGAGGAATAGCGTCAGCGGCAGCGCCGTGCTCCGCTCGTCCTGAGCCTGTCGAAGGACGCCGGATCTTGCGTAACCCCCTTCGACAGGCACAGGGTGAGCGGGAGTGGTTCAAATCTTCGGCGCGTTAGTCTAGAGGCCGTCGATGCTCCGCCTATCCGACCTTGCCCTGCCGCTGGATCACAGCGCGGCTGACCTCGAACGCGCCGTTTGCGAGCGGCTCGGAATCGAGGCCGGCGAACTCCAGCGCCTGGCCATTGCCCGGCGCGGCAATGATGCGCGGCGCAAGAGCTCGATCAAGCTGATCTATACGCTCGACCTGGTCCTGAGCGACGAATCCGCGGTCCTCGCCCGTCATGCCGGGGACGTGCATGTCCGCCCTGCTCCGAATACCGCGTATCGCCCGGTCACGCATGCTCCGGCCGGATGGGACGGCGAGCGCCCCGTCGTGATCGGCGCGGGCCCTTGCGGACTCCTCGCCGCGCTGGTGCTGGCACAGATGGGCTTCAAGCCGATTATCGTCGAACGCGGCAAGGCGGTGCGCGAGCGGACCAAAGACACCTGGGGCCTGTGGCGGCGCGGCGTGCTCGATCCCGAATCCAACGTGCAATACGGCGAAGGCGGCGCCGGCACCTTTTCCGACGGGAAGCTCTACAGCCGGATCAAGGACCCGCGCCATCTTGGCCGCAAGGTGCTGACCGAATTCGTCAAGGCCGGCGCTCCTGAGGACATCCTGACCGAGGCCCATCCCCACATCGGCACCTTCCGCCTCGTCACCATGGTGATGAGCATGCGCGAAACGATCGAGCAACTGGGCGGCGAATACCGCTTTCAGACCCGGGTCGATGATTTCGCGATCGAAACGGCACCGGACGGAACCCGACAGCTGGCCGGCCTGCAGCTTTCCACCGGGGAGTTCCTGCCGGCGCGTCATGTCATCATGGCAGTAGGACACAGCGCCCGCGATACCTTCCACCGCTTGTACGAGCGCGGGGTGCATATCGAGGCCAAGCCTTTCGCCATCGGCGTGAGGATCGAGCATCCGCAGGGCTGGATCGACCGCGCCCGGTTCGGACCGTGTGCCGGCAATCCGATCCTGGGCCCGGCGGCCTACAGCCTGTCGCATCAGGCCAGCAATGGCCGGACGGTCTACAGCTTCTGCATGTGCCCCGGCGGACGCGTTGTCGCCGCCGCGAGCGAGGAAGGCCGCGTCGTCACTAACGGCATGAGCCAGTATTCGCGCGCCGAATTCAATGCCAACTCCGGCCTCGTGGTCGATATCACGCCCGAGGTGGATTTTCCCGGTGGTCCGCTGGCCGGCATCGCCTTCCAGCGGCACTGGGAAAGCCTGGCCTTCACCGCCGGAGGATCGGACTACAAGGCGCCCGGGCAGAAGCTGGGCGATTTTCTGGCTGACCGGGCCAGCACCGAACTGGGCGCAGTCACCCCGTCCTATCAACCCGGCGTGAAGATGACCGACCTCGCCCAGTGCCTGCCCGACTTTGCGGTCGCAGCGATCCGCGAGGCGCTGCCGGTATTCGGACGGCAAGTGCCGGGTTATGACCATCCCGACGTGGTGCTGACCGGGGTCGAAAGCCGCACTTCTTCGCCGGTGCGCATAACCCGGGGCAAAGACTTCCAGAGCCTCAACACCGCCGGGCTCTACCCCGCTGGAGAGGGCGCGGGCTATGCCGGTGGCATCCTCTCGGCAGCGGTCGACGGGATCCGAGTGGCCGAGGCTGTCGCGCTCGAACTCGCGCCGGCATGAGCGCTGACTACGACGCAATTGTGCTCGGAGCTGGCGCGGCGGGGCTGATGTGCGCCGCAATTGCGGGTCAGCGCGGCAAGCGCGTCTTGCTGATCGACCATGCACCGGAGCCGGGCCGCAAGATCCTGATTTCCGGCGGCGGGCGCTGCAACTTCACCAATGTGCATACTGCGCCGGACCGCTACCTTTCGCAAAACCCGCATTTCGCCCGGTCGGCCCTGAGCCGCTACACCCCGCAAGATTTCATCGCGCTGGTCGATCGCCACGGCATCGCCTGGCACGAGAAGACGCTGGGGCAATTGTTCTGCGATGCGTCGGCGCGCCAGATCGTGGCGCTGCTGTTGGCTGAATGCGAAGCGGGCAATGTCGAACTGACCTGCGGAAACGCGGTGAGCGCCGTAACCCATTCCGACGGCATGTTCCGGGTGACATTCGCCGCCCGCGAGGTGAGCGCCCCGGCGCTGGTGATCGCCACCGGCGGGCCCTCAATTCCGAAGCTCGGCGCGACCGGCTTTGCCTATGACCTGGCCCGGCAATTCGGCCTGAAGGTCGTGCAACCCCGCCCGGCGCTGGTCCCGCTGGTGCTGAGCGGCGAGGAGATCCTGTTCCGGGAACTCTCCGGCGTCAGCGCCGAAGTGATCGCAAGCTGCGGCAAGAGCGCGTTCCGCGAGGCAGCACTGTTCACGCATCGCGGACTGTCCGGGCCGGCGATCCTCCAGATCTCGAGCTACTGGCAACGCGGGCAGGCGGTGGAGATCAACTTCACCCCCGCCTGCACTGCCGACTGGCTTCGCACAGCCAAACGCGAACAGCCGCGTGCCGGCCTGAAACGCGTGCTCGGCGCCTACCTGCCGGAACGCCTGGCGGAGGTGCTCGCCGCCAGACTTGAGCTGGTTGGGGAGCTCGGCAACCTGCCGGATCGCGTGTTCGCAGCTGCCGAAGCGCAGTTGTCCGCCTGGCCCTTCCACCCGACCGGGAGCGAAGGCTTCGCCAAGGCCGAAGTCACCGCTGGCGGGATCGACACTGCGGGCCTCTCGTCCAAGACGATGGAAGCGCGGCAGGTGCCCGGGCTCTATGCCATCGGTGAGGCGGTGGACGTTACCGGCTGGCTGGGCGGCTACAACTTCCAGTGGGCCTGGGCCAGCGGCTGGGCTGCCGGGCAGGCGATTTAGTCCTGCTGCGCAACGCACGATTATGCCCGGCAATACCGATGCCCCTTGTCATTCAGACTGGGCCTTTCTAGGCGCATTGGTGATATGACCAGCAAACCTTGCACCCTTTACGAAAAGATCTGGGACGCTCACGTGGTTGAGCGCCGCAATGACGGCTCGTGCCTGATCTACATCGACCGCCACCTCGTCCACGAGGTTACCAGCCCCCAGGCCTTCGAGGCCCTGCGCCTGGCCGGGCGCAAGGTGCGCCGGCCTGATCTGACGATTGCGGTGCCCGATCACAACCTGCCAACCACGGCGCGCCGCGATGCCGCCGGCAAGCGCATCCCGATCGGAGACGTGGAAAGCGCCCAGCAGCTCGCCGCGCTGGAAACGAACGCCCCCGAATTCGGCATCCGCTACATCGGCGATTCCGATGCCGAGCAGGGCATCGTCCACGTCGTCGGCCCCGAACAGGGCTTCTCGCTGCCTGGTACGACCATCGTCTGCGGTGACAGCCATACCGCCTGCCACGGCGGCCTCGGCGCCCTTGCCTTCGGCATCGGCACCAGCGAGGTCGAGCACGTGCTCGCCACCCAGACGTTGATCCTCAAGCAGTCGAAAACCATGGAAGTGCGCGTCGAGGGCGGCTTGCGCCCCGGCGTGACCGCCAAGGACCTGATCCTCCATATCATCGGCGTGATCGGCACTGCCGGCGGCACCGGCCACGTGATCGAATATCGCGGCAAGGTGTTCGAGGAGATGTCGGTCGAGGGCCGCTTGACCGTCTGCAACATGTCGATCGAAGGCGGCGCCCGCGCTGGCCTGGTCGCCCCTGACGAGACGACTTTCGCCTATGTCCAGGGCCGGCCTTACGCACCCAAGGGCGCCGAGTGGGACAAGGCCGTGGCCTGGTGGCGCACGCTGCACACCGATCCCGGGGCAAGCTTCGACAAAAGCGTTGTCATCAACGCCGCCGAGATCGAGCCCACCGTCACCTGGGGCACCAGCCCGGAAGACACCGTGGCCATCGGCGGCGTAGTCCCCTCGCCCGACAGCTTCGCCGACCCCAACAAGCAGAAGGCCGCACAGGCCAGCCTCGATTACATGGGGCTGGAACCGGGCACCCCGATGACCGAGGTGGAGATCCAGAACGTTTTCATCGGCAGCTGCACCAACAGCCGGATCGAGGACCTGCGCGCCGCTGCGGCGGTGCTGCGCGGGCGCCACAAGGCCGAAAACGTCAAATGGGCGATCGTCGTCCCCGGTTCCGGACTGGTCAAGCGCCAGGCCGAGGCGGAGGGACTCGACAAGGTGTTCATCGAGGCCGGCCTTGAATGGCGCGAGCCGGGCTGCTCGGCCTGCCTCGGCATGAATCCCGACAAGGTTCCGGCCGGCGAACGCAGCGCCTCTACGTCCAACCGCAACTTCATGGGCCGCCAGGGCCCCGGATCGCGGACGCACCTCGTCAGTCCGGCGATGGCGGCGGCCGCGGCAGTCACAGGACGGCTGACAGACGTGCGGGAACTGGTAGGATAACCCCCATGACCGACGAAACCGAAAAGCCCGCCAAGTCTCCCTGGACCAGCAAGGCAGCGCTGGCCGGGGCCGCCATCGGCTCGGCCGCCCTCGCCGCCGCAGTGCTCTACGCCTCGCGGCGCAAGGAGCGCGCGGACAAAGCCAAGGCTGCCCCGAACGACACTCCGCCGGAGACCGATTGATGACCCCGATCCGCCACGTTGCCGGCAAGGCGATTCCCTTCGGCGCGAAGAACGTCGATACCGACATCATCATTCCGGCCCACTGGCTCAAGACCATTACTCGCGAGGGCATGGGTCGCGGTGCCTTTGAAGTGCTGCGCAAGGATCCGGACAATCTGTTCGACAATCCCGAGTACAAAGGCGCCCCGATTCTGATCGCCGGCGACAACTTCGGGTGCGGATCGAGCCGCGAGCATGCCGCCTGGGCTTTGCTCGACCTTGGCATCACCTGCGTCATCGCACCGAGCTTTTCCGACATCTTCGCGAGCAACGCCTTCAAGAACGGCATCCTTACCGTGGTCCTGCCGCAGGATCAGGTCGACCGGCTGCTGGAAGTGGCCCAGACCGATCCGGTCGACATCGACCTCGAGAGCCAGACGGTTACCACCCCGTTCCAGGACCGTTTTCCCTTCGAGATCGACCCGTTCCGGAAGCATTGCCTGCTCGAGGGGCTTGATGAAGTCGGCCTGACCCTCGCCGAGAACGATGTGATCTCCGCCTACGAGCGCCGCGCTGCGGGTGAGCTGTCGTTCCTCTCAGGCAAGGTCGAACGCGCGGCATGAGGGCGCTGCGCAGCCACGAGGCCGGCGGCCCCGAAACCCTGCGCCTCGACGAACTGCCCGATCCTGTCCCCGGCAAAGGCGAAGTTCGGATCACGGTGAAGTCCGCCGCGATCAACTTCCCGGACACGCTGATCATCCGCGACCTCTATCAATTTCGCCCCGCGCGCCCGTTCGCCCCGGGTGCGGAAGTAGCCGGCGTGGTGGATGCGGTGGGCGAAGGCGTTACCGACTGGAACGTCGGCGACCGCGTGGTTGCGCTGATGGTTTTCGGCGGTCTGGCCGAGAAGATCTTGGTTTCCGCCCGGCGGCTCTACGCCCTGCCGGATGGCGTTTCGTTCGATGCCGGCGCGGCGCTGCTGCTGACTTACGGTACCTCGATCCACGCACTGAAGGATCGCGGCCGGATCAAGCCTGGTGAAACCCTGCTGGTGCTCGGCGCGGCGGGCGGAGTTGGCCTCGCGGCGGTAGAGCTCGGCAAGGCCTTTGGCGCACGCGTCGTCGCAGCCGTTTCCAGCGAAGAGAAAGCACAAGCCGCGCGCGCTGCCGGGGCTGACGAAACGGTGATCTATCCCCGCCAGCCTTTCGATCGGGACCAGGCCAAGGCGTTGACCGAAGCCTTCAAAGCCGCCTGCGGCCCTGCCGGTGCGCAAGTCATCTACGATGCCGTCGGCGGCGACTATTCCGAACCGGCCTTGCGCGCCATCGGGTGGGAGGGGCGGTTCCTGGTGGTCGGCTTTCCCGCCGGTATCGCCCGGATGCCGCTCAACCTCACCCTGCTCAAGTCCTGCGACGTCTGCGGCGTTTTCTATGGCGCCTTTACCGAGCGCGACCCGGCCGCGAACGCAGCGCACGTCGCCGAGCTGTTCGAACTGCTGGCCGCAGGCAGCATTTCACCGCGCATCACGGCCACCTATTCGCTGGAACGTGCCGCCGATGCCATCGCGGCATTGGAAAATCGCTCTGCAATCGGCAAGCTGGTGGTGCGAATGGGGGATTGAACCCCGGGCGGCTGCGCCCTATCGCGATGGTAAGCCAACGAACGGAATCACCATGACCAATTTCAGCGATCGCGAACGCGCCGAAGAAACCAAGTATGCCCGTGACGAAGAAATGCACTTCCGCATCCATGCCCGCCGCAACCGGCTGCTGGGACAGTGGGCGGCCGAGAAGATGGGGCTTTCGCAGGCCGAGGCGGATTCCTATGCCAAGGCTGTGGTCCAGGCCGATTTCGAGGAAGCCGGTGACGAAGACGTGGTGCGCAAGCTGCTTGGCGATCTGATTTCGGCCGGGGTCGAGCTCAGCGAAAGCGAAGTTCGCGCCTCGCTCGAAGCGCGCGAAGTCGAAGCTCGTCGGCAGCTGATGGGCGAGGCCTGAGGGTTCCGCCATGGCCATGGCTGCACCCGATATCGAAGCGTTGATCAAGGCGGCGCTGCCTGATGCCGAAGTAACGATCACTGATCTCGCGGGCGACGGGGACCACTTTGCTGCCCATGTCGTTTCTGCCGCTTTCGCCGGGAAACCACGCATTGCGCAGCACAAGCTGGTCTATGCTGCCCTTGGAGAACGCATGGGCGGTGTGCTTCATGCCTTGCAATTGACCACCGCAACGCCCAATTGAGAGTGGTTCGCAAACCGCACCACAGGAACTCCCATGTCTGACGCACAAGCCCGCATTGCCGATCTGGTCAACAGCAACGATGTGCTGCTGTTCATGAAGGGCACCCCGCTGTTTCCGCAATGCGGCTTTTCGAGCCGGGCCATCGCGATTCTCGATCACCTTGGCGTGAAGTATGAGACCGTCGACGTGCTGCAGGACATGGAAATCCGCAACGGCATCAAGGAATTTTCGGACTGGCCGACGATCCCTCAGCTATACGTGAAGGGCGAATTCCTCGGCGGCAGCGACATCATGATGGAGATGTTCGAAGCTGGGGAGCTCCACCAGACCCTGGCTGACGCGGGGCTTACGCCCGCCGCCTGACCGATCCGCGCTGCACGAACAGAGCTTCGTGAGTGGTGAGCAACTGCAGCGCAGTCATCGGCTGTCCGCACAGATAGCCCTGGAATTCGTTGCAGCCGCATTCCATCAGCCGCTGGCGCTGTGCCTCGGTCTCGACCCCTTCCCCGATCACGCCGAGGCGGAAGGCCCGCGCCAGTTTGACCACGGCCCCGACCAGCGCATCCGCCCCCTCGCCTTCGCCGAGGCAGGCGATGAACGAGCGATCAATCTTGATCTTGCTCACCTTGAAGCGCTGCAGCAGGCTGAGGCTTGAATACCCAGTCCCGAAATCGTCGAGCGCGATCGAGAAGCCGAGCCGGGTCAGCGCATCGAAATTGCCGCGGGTCACCGGGTCATCGCCTAGCAGAGCGGTTTCAGTGAGCTCCAGTTCGTAGTTGAGTGGATTGATGCCGGCCTGGGCGGCGAGGCGCATCAGCAGCGGTGCGAAGCCGGGAGAACGCATCTGCACCGCAGAGACGTTGACCGCGATCCGGAACTGCGTCCAATCGCGAGTCTCCTCGAACACCCGGCGCAGGACGAATTCCCCGAGCAGCAGGATCAGCCCGCACTCCTCGGCGATCGGCACGAAGACATCGGGGGCAATCGCGCCGCGCAACGGGTGCGACCAACGCAACAGCGCCTCGACCGCCACCACCTTGTTCTCGCGGTTCACCTGAGGCTGGTAGACCATGTGCAGCGAGCCGTCGGTCAGCGCCGTCCGTAGGTCCATCTCGAGCGAGCGCCGGACACTGAGCGCAGCGTCCATGTCCGGCTCGAAGAAGGTAACGCAGCGCCGCCCCGACTCCTTGGAGCGATAGAGCGCCAGATCCGCCCAGCGGAGCGCCTGGGTTGCCTCTACCCCGGGACGATCGACAATGGCGATGCCGATGGAGCACCCGATCTCGATCGGACCGAACTAGCTATCGACCGGGCCGCAGATCGCACCAAGGATCCGGTTGGCCTGCTCCTCAAGGTCGGCCAGCTCGTCAACCGGCCGCAGCACCACGAATTCATCTCCACCAAGCCGGGCGATTGTCGCGCGATCATCGCATACGTGGCGCAGGCGGTCTGCAACGGCTTCGATCAGGGCATCCCCGGCGCCATGCCCCATCGTATCGTTCACTTCCTTGAAGCGATCGAGGTCGACGCACATCACCGCCATTGAACTGCCATCTTGCCCAACCGCACCGAGCAAGCTTGTCAGCCGATCGAACAGATAGGCGCGATTGGGCAGCTTGGTCAGCGTGTCGTGATAGGCCAGGTGCCGGGCGCGTCCTTCGCTGGCGATGAGTTCGCTGATGATGATGTCGCTCCGCCGCAGGATCGACCACCCCGCCAGGCCGAGCAGCAACAGCACCAAAATCATGGGCGGCATCAGTGCATCGAGCAGCGCCGAACCGGGACGTCGCGGGCGCCAGACCAGCGCCGCCACGGGCTGTCCATCAGGCCCCCGCAGCAAGGCAAAATCCTTGTCATCGTCGGGTTGGGCGAAGCTTCTCAGTTCCAGGTCATCAACCAGATACCGCGTAGCGAAGGAATGGAGCATCGCCTTGTCGACCGGGATCGCCGTGATCGCAATCGGTGCGCGCGGTCCTTTCGGCAGCGCTGTGCCGAAGTCTGGCTGGATCAGCGTGCTGATGACGATGAAGAGTTGCCCATCGCTGCGGATCAGTCCGTCGGCCTGGATCGGCGGAGTGATGATCTCGAGACTGCCCGGCTTCGGCCGCAAGGGCGGCCGCCGGGCCTCCATTGATCTTACCTTTGCGACAACGCTGCGAACGCCGCTGGCGAAGCCACGGAATGCCTCGATCGGCGCGGCTTTGCCTTCGGCAGACGAATAGATCGGATAGTCCGCTGCATCGAGGATGAAGCTGCGCGTGAAGCCGTTGAAGGTGAACAGGTAAGAGCCGAAATTCCGGTGCGCCCAGACCAGGTCTACCCGGTTGTCGAGAAAACGGATCGCGTCGTCCCAGTTGGTCTGGGGCACGATCACCTCTTCCACTTCACGGATCTGCCGCTCGAAGCCCTGAACGACCATGCGTTGTTCACGCAAGGATGCCGTTTCGTCAAACCGGTGGACCAGGTACATCGCAAGGAAGACCAGCGCGGCAAGACCGCCAAGCGTCATCAACGCAATCGGCCCGAGCAGCCGATGCTTGCGTGAATCAGTCATGGTGATTGCGCCTGATGACAAATCGGCTCCCCCCGACCCGGGATACCCATCAATGTCCCCGCACCACGATCTAGCCCTCAAATGTAAACGCGATGGTTTCAACTAATGGCTAAGATTACGTTACAGATTCCGGGTTTTTCCGGCGTTCTGGGGATCTGCGATGTCGGGGAGTTCTCGGGGAGGCGGGGCCGCGGAGACCAGTGCGGCCCCGCCTCTATTCGAGACTGCTTGGGGATGAAGACAACAAAGCACAGGTCGTGCCAATTCTCCATAGCGCCGGAATTTCAGTTGGTTGTGTTCCTTGCCGGGAGGACGCGATGCACACAGTTGTAAAAGTGTCCGACATCCGGACCGCTTCCCGGCTTGCCATTCATCTGGTCAGCCTGATAACTGCCTCCGTGCCTGGCTCTCCCGAAACCCGGAAAACGAACACGGTTATTCCCGCCGCCACCGTGATCGTGTTTCGGCGCGGTCCGGGGCCTGAGCCCGAACTGCTGATGTTGCAACGCGCTGATGAAATGCGCTTTGCCGGAGGGGCCGCGGTTTTCCCGGGCGGAAGGGTCGACCCCGCGGATCACACGCTCGCGGCGGGGCTTGCCCCAACGGACGACTCCGACGATCTGGCCGGACGGATCGCCGCAATCCGCGAGACGCTGGAGGAAACCGGCCTGGTCATCGGCCTGTCGCACCCGGTCTCCACAGAAGAAGCGGCAGAGGCGCGGACGGTGCTGGCCGGAGAGGGTGCGCTCGAACCGGTGCTGGCCCGCTTCGGCTGGTCGCTCGCCCCGGAGCAGCTCGTCCCCTTCGCCCGCTGGCTCCCTCCAAGCGAACGCGCGTTCGACACCCGGTTCTACCTTGCCGATCTCGGCACTGGGGCCGTCGAATTGACTGCCGACCTGACGGAGAGCAGCCGGCTGTTCTGGACCAGCGCACGCGCCGCGCTTGACCTCGCGGCAGAGGGCGAGCTCAAGGTGATCTTTCCCACCTTGCGCAACCTCGAGCGTCTGGCGACTTTCGGATCGTTTGCCGAGGCACGGGATCACGCCCTGGTCACCCCGGTCCGGACTATCACGCCCAGGCGGATCACAATCGACGGCGAGGAATGGGTGACGATCCCAGAGGACCAGGGCTATCCCGTCACGCAGGAGCGGGCGGCCACGGCCTTGCGCGGCTGACACCGACGAGGTTCATCCTTGTCGCCAGAAACCTGAACAGAAGTTGTCAAGCCGGTGCGGACTTCGTTCAGCGACGTTCACCCATAACGAGTCGCAAGCGGCACGTGGCACGGCATTCAGGCACGGCACTCCCGCCACCAGGAGTTTCAGACCATGACCAGTTTCATCCGCAAGTCTGTTCTCGCCACAGCTCTTGCTGCGAGCACACTCGCCAGCGCCACGCCTGCGATGGCCGACACGTATGGTCGCCACCGCGGCGGGGACACCACGGGTGCGGCAATTGCCGGCGGCATCGTCGGGCTGGCAATCGGCGCGATCATCGCATCGAGCGGCAATCACGATCGCGATCGTCGCTATCGCGACGGCTACTACGATCGCCGCGACAATGGCGGCTATTACCGTGAGGGCTACAACGAGCGTGACCGCCATTATCGCTCGCGCGACCGCTCGCGCGACGAGGACTGCGACGAGGACGATCGGAGCGGGTATGACCGGCGCGGCTACCGCGGTGGCTATTACTACCGCGGTTATTGATCCTCTTCATTCAGCGCCCGTCCGGTTCCGACCGGGCGGGCGCCTTACTGTTC
>CANJBY010000047.1 GCA_947472735.1 Sphingomonadaceae bacterium
CAAACAGCGCGAAAGGATCAAACGGCAGACCATCGAATATCGGCGCTTGCAACACCGCAAGATCGCCGCTTAACATCAACCCCCTGACGATGCCCGCACTCCGCTAATCTAAGCCGCAAAGTGTGCCAAATGTTGTGACGACGGACAGCATGAAGACAAGACCCAGATCTATCTCATCGTTTCGGGCTCGGGCACGCAAGTGCTGGGCGGCAAGCCGATGCGGGAGACATCAATCGCCGACGGCAATCACAACGGCGACGGTCCTTTGAACGATGGCCAATCCTTCCACATCGCTGCAGGCGACGTCGTGGTCATCCCGCCTCACACCTGGCACCAAACGTTACCGGATGCGGGGCAGCCGCTCGTCTATCAGATGGTGGATGTGAAAACGCCGACCCGGATGCCGTAGGACTGAGGTAAATCCGCTGCGTCAACGCAGCAGTTCGGCTTGTTCAAGCTCAAATATGCCTCCCTGACCGACTCGCCTTGCGAAGCGGTTTCGCTCTGCTAAAGGCAGGCCGACTTCCAGCCCCGGGGAAAGATTCTTAGACATGGCGAAAATCAAGGTAGCGAATCCCGTCGTCGAGATGGACGGCGATGAAATGACCCGCATCATCTGGCAGTGGATCCGCGAGCGGCTGATCCTGCCCTATCTCGATATCGACCTTAAGTACTACGACCTCTCGGTCCAGAAGCGTGACGAGACCGGTGACCAGATCACCATCGATTCCGCCAATGCCACCAAGCAGTATGGCGTCGCCGTCAAGTGCGCGACCATCACTCCGGACGAGGCGCGGGTTACCGAATTCGACCTCAAGTCGATGTGGAAAAGCCCCAACGGGACGATCCGCAACATTCTGGGCGGCACCATCTTCCGTGAGCCGATCGTCATCTCGAACGTCCCCCGGCTGATCCCGGGCTGGACCGATCCGATCGTTGTCGGCCGTCATGCCTATGGCGACCAGTATCGCGCCACCGACACGCTGATCCCCGGCCCCGGCACGCTGCGCCTGGTGTTCGACGGCGACAACGGCGAGTCGATCGACCTCGAGGTGTTCAAGTTCCCCGCTGCCGGCGTTGCCATGGCGATGTACAACCTGGACGAATCGATCCGTGACTTCGCCCGCGCCAGCTTCCACTATGGCCTCGGCCTCAAGTGGCCGGTGTACCTCTCGACCAAGAACACCATCCTCAAGAAGTACGACGGCCGCTTCAAGGATCTGTTCCAGCAAGTGTTCGAGACCGAAGGCTTCAAGGAGAAATTCGCCGAAGCCGGCATCGTTTATGAGCATCGGCTGATCGACGATATGGTCGCCTCGGCGCTCAAGTGGTCGGGCAAGTTCGTCTGGGCCTGCAAGAACTATGATGGCGACGTCCAGTCGGACCAGGTGGCGCAGGGCTTCGGCTCGCTCGGTCTGATGACCTCGGTGCTGCTGACCCCGGACGGCAAGACCGTGGAGGCCGAGGCCGCCCACGGCACCGTCACCCGCCATTATCGCCAGCATGAGCAGGGCAAGGCGACCAGCACCAACCCGATCGCCTCGATCTTCGCCTGGACCCGCGGCCTGATGTATCGCGGCAAGTTCGACAACACGCCGGACGTGGTGAAGTTCGCCGAGACGCTCGAGCGGGTCTGCATCGCGACGGTCGAGAGCGGCAAGATGACCAAGGACCTCGCGATCCTGATCGGTCCGGACCAGCCCTGGCTGACCACCGAGAAGTTCTTCGAAGCGATCGTCGATGGCCTCGAGGCGGAGATGCAGGCCTGGGCCTGACGCCATCCGGCACTATTCATGAAATACCAGCGGCCCGTCGGGATCTCCCGGCGGGCCGTTTCTTTGCCTGAACTGCTCCGGATCGGACCGGATCAACATGGCAATGTAGGAGTTGGTAAAATAGCCTGCGCTCTTCGCCAAGAGACAGGAGCAGTCCGATGCCCAACGATCCTGCCGACTACACCTGGCTTGACCGTCTCTCACCCCTCCCCCGGATGGTCGAGGAGGCCCGCAAGTTGCTCGGGACCAAGGAAGTTCCCCAGGCGGGCAACAACAAGGTGATCATGAACTGGGCCAAGGAACTCGGGGACGCCTCGGTCGCCGATGCCTATTGTGCCGACAGTGTGCCGTGGTGCGGTCTGTTCATGGCGATCACCGCCAAACGCGCGGGCAAGACCCCGGTCAAGGATCCCCTCTGGGCGCTCAACTGGGGGCAGTTCGGCGTGCCGGTCGGCCAGCCTGCGCTGGGTGATGTGCTGACCTTTATCCGCCCCGAAGGCGGCCACGTCGCGCTCTACGTCGGCGAGGACCAGAAATGCTATCACGTGCTGGGCGGCAATCAATCGGACCAGGTGTGCTTCACCCGGATCGAGAAGCTGCGGCTGAAGAAGGCGCGCCGGCCGAATTACATGAACCAGCCGCTCACGGTGAAACCCTACGTCCTCTCGGCTAAAGGTCTTATCTCGTCCAACGAAGGCTGACCGGCCGAGCCAGCGCGTGACAAGGACGGCATCCCTGCCCTAAGCCTCGGTTCAATGGCTGGCCCTTCCACCTTCGATCCCACGTCTCCGCTTGGCGATGCCCTTGTGATCCTCGGCGCGGCCGGGATCGTCATTCCGCTGTTCGCGCGCTTCCGCATAACGCCCGTAATCGGCTTCATCCTGGTCGGGCTGCTGGTCGGTCCGTTCGGGCTGGGGGCGCGGGTGGCGGAGTATCCGTGGCTTTCGCACATCACCATTACGGACCCGCACCGACTGGAACCGTTTGCCGAGTTCGGGATCGTGTTGCTGCTGTTTTCGGTAGGGCTCGAACTTTCGTTCGCGCGGCTTTGGGCAATGCGGCGGCAGGTCTTCGGACTGGGCTCGCTCGAGCTGATCCTGGGCGGACTGCTGCTCGGCTCTGGCCTGCTGATTCTCGGCAATTCGCCCTCCACTGCGGTTGCCATCGGACTGGCGCTGGCCCTGTCCTCAACCGCGCTGGTGCTCAAGATATCCGATCCGCGCACACCGGTCGGCCGCGCCGCGCTGGCGATGTTGCTGTTCGAAGACATCGCACTGATCCCGATCATCTTCCTGCTCGGCGCGATGGGCCGGGGCGATGCGGCGCAGGACATGGATGATTTCATTCGCACATTGTCGCTCGGGGCGGCGGCCGTAGTCGCCTTGCTGCTGGCGGGGCGTTACATCCTCCCGACCCTGTTCGCGCAAGCCGCGCGCACCAAAAACTCAGAGGTATTCCTTGCCGCCAGCCTGCTGGTCGTCATCGTCGCCTCGCTCGCCACCGCCGCTGTCGGCCTCTCCCCGATCGTCGGGGCTTTGACCGCCGGTTTGCTGATCGCCGAAACCGAGTACCACGACGAAGTCGAGGCCATGCTCGACCCATTCCGAGGCCTCGCGCTCGGGGTGTTCCTGATCACCGTGGGTATGAGTCTCGATCTCGGGTTCGTGGTCGATCATCTTGGCGAGATCGCGCTTGCGGTGATTGCCGTCCTGCTGGCGAAGGCGATCGTGACCGGACTGGTCCTGCGACTGATGGGCGCGCAGCCCGGCACGGCCATGGAAACGGGCATACTGCTGGCCAGTCCGTCAGAGACGACGCTGATCGTGCTGGGCGTGGCGGTCAGCGTTCGGCTGATCAATCCCGAAGCGGCGCAGTTCTGGCAGATCGTCACCGCGATCGGTCTCACCGTCACCCCGATCCTTGCGATCCTGGGGAAATGGGCGCGGCGCCGCGTGGACCGCGTCATGCATCTCGACGAGGCGGCGGGCGATACCGACAAGGCCCGCGCCATCATTGTCGGCTGCGGCCGCGTTGGTCGGCTGGTCGCCGAAATGCTGGCCGAACATGGCAAGCCTTACATCGCCATTGATGCCGATGCCGATGCCGCCCGCTCGGCCGTGGCCAGCGGGATCGTCGCGCTGTTTGGCGATGCCGCGCGCCCGGGCGCGCTGGCCCGGATTGGCGCAGGCGAGGCCAGCGCGGTGATCCTGACCATGGACGAACCCCGCAGCGTGCAGCGGATGGTCCGCCAACTGCGTGCGCAGTTCCCGGACTTGCCGATCATCGCCCGCGCCCGCGACGCCAGCCATGCGGCCGCGCTATACCGTGCCGGCGCAAGCCATGCCGTACCAGAGACGCTGGAAAGCTCGTTGCAGCTGTCGGAAGCGGTGCTGGTCGATCTGGGAGTGCCGATGGGCCCGGTGATCGCCTCGATCCACGAAAAGCGCGACGAGTTCCGCCAGCAAATCATGGAAGAAGGCGAACTGGACCAGAAGCCGCGCCTGAAAAGCAGGTCGCTACGAGACCGGACCAGCTAGGGCTTCATCTCCGGTTTCAGATGCCACCCGCAACGGCTGGCCGGTCCAGTGCGTCGAGCGCTCCACTCAAATCACTCGCGCAGGCAGCGAGGCGATCGGGGTCGGTTGCGCGGATGACAAAGTTCGCCCCGCTCTTGCCTTCGCGCCAGAACGGGTACGAGCCAATCTGGCAGCCCTCGTGTGCGCGCTCGGTCTGGCGGAGCAGTTCGGCCACTTCGCTTTCCTGGATCCAGCAGCCGATCGTCTCCGACAGCATTACGGCACCACCTTCGAGCGTGCCGGTCAACGCGTCCAGCATCCCGGCGGTGATCTGCGGCACCCCGGCCATGATAAAGATGTTGCCCCACCGGATGCCGGGCGCGCCCGTGTAGCGATTGGGAATCAGCTCTGCACCCGCCGGCACGCGCGCCATCCGCAGCCGCATCTCGGTCAACCCGCCGCGGCTCTCGTAGTAGCCTTCGAGAATAGCCCGCGCTTCGGGGTGGACTTCCACGCCCACGCCAAGCGCGGCGGCGATGGCGTCCACCGTGATGTCATCATGCGTCGGGCCGATGCCGCCGGTCGTAAACAGATAGTCGTGCGCGGCGCGCAGCACGTTGACGGCCGCGCCGATTGCGCCGGCATCGTCCGCCACCACCCGCACCTCGCGCAAGCGGATGCCCTGCACCCCCAGCCAGCCCGCGATCTGGGCGATGTTCTTGTCCTGGGTACGACCCGACAGGATCTCGTCGCCGATAACGACAAGAGCGGCAGTGTAGATGCGCTGCGATTCGATCATGACGCACGGCGTTAAGGCAAATGCGCCCCGCCCGCTACTCCGCCGCCGCCGCAACCGGCAGGCGGGAGAATTTGAGCAAGCCATCGTCAATCGGCGCGTGGCGCAGTTCTTGCCGGTCGGCCCGGTAGTCCATGCTGATTTGCCAGGGGCTTTCCGCTGCGCTCCTGGGGATCAAATGCCGGCCGCGGGCGATGTAGCCCGACGAGAAATCGTCGAAGGCGGAATGTTCGACCAGCGCGCTGTCGTCCTTGAGCTCGGGGACCACCACGTCGACTCCCCAGGCGTCCATCTGGTTGAACAGCCGGCACAGCCACTCGGCGACGATGTCCACCCGCAAGGTCCAGCCGGCATTGAGATAGCCGAACAACGCCGCGAAGTTCGGCACGTTGGAGAACATGCAGTTGCGATAGTACCAGTGATCGGCAAAGTTCACCGCCTCGCCGTCCATGCGGAGCGCGATCTTCCCGCAGACCGCCAGCTTGAGGCCGGTGGCGGTGACGATGACATCGGCATCAAGGCGCCGGCCGTCCTCCAGCACGATCCCGGTCTTGTCCACCGCCTTGATCTGGCCGGTAACGATATCTGCCTTGCCGGCCTTGATCGCATTGAACATGTCGCCGTCCGGCACCAGACACAGGCGCTGCTCCCACGGGTTGTAGGGCGGCGAAAAGGCCGCCTCATCCCAGGCCTCGCCCAGCGAGGTGCGCACCTGGTCCTTGAGGTATTCGCCCATTTCCTGAGGCTTCTGACGCGCGCGCTTGAACAGGAAGTCCTGCATCACGATGTTCCGGGCCCGGATCAGAGCATAGGCCCATTTACTCGGCAGGACGCGCCGCAGGACATTGGCCAGACCATCCTTGGCGGGCCGCTCGAGATAATAGCTCGGTGTGCGCTGGAGCATGGTGACATGGCTGGCCTGCCCGGCCAGCGATGGCACGAGCGTGACCGCCGTCGCGCCAGAGCCGATCACCACCACCCGCTTGCCGGAATGATCATGGTTCTCAGGCCAGAATTGCGGGTGGATCACTTCGCCGCCGAAGGACTTGAGCCCGGGAATGCCGGCGTCGTGCGGATTGTCGTAATCGTAATAGCCGGAACCCAGGAACAGGAAGTGGGCGCTGGTGCTAACGCGCTTGCCGTCTGCGGTTTCGCTTTCAACCGTCCACAGCCCGGATGTGCTGTCCCAATCGGCCGAGAGCACGGTTTGACCAAAGCGCATGTGGTCGCGCAGGCCGCGCGTGTCGATCACCCGGTCAAGGTAATCGAGTATTCGATCGCCCGCGGCGATAGCGGTCTCGTCGCCCCACGGCTCGAAAGCGAAGCCGAGCGTGTACATGTCGCTGTCGGACCGGATTCCGGGATAGCGGAACAGGTCCCAGGTCCCTCCCGGGCGGGCTCGCCGATCAAGGATTGCAAAGCTGCGCTGCGGGCATTCCGCCTTGAGATGGGCTGCCATACCGATGCCGGAAATGCCCGCGCCGACGATGAGCACGTCCAGCGGCTGGTCGATCGTGTCCATGGCGGTCATCCGGCTCCCTCCTATTGACATTGATGTAAGCTATTGAATCGCGGATTGCCAGCATCATCCGCGTTTGCAAGGAAGGCGCAATGACGATCATTGCTGCACGCAGATATTCCGCCGGTCAGGCGCAGCCGACCGAGGCCCTGGTCGATGGCCTCCCGCGCGAGGATCTGGAACGAGGCACGTTTGACTGGATCGGCCTGGCCAATACGGATGCGGACGAGCTTGCCGTGGTGCAGAAACAGTTCGGTCTGCACCCGCTGGCGGTGGAGGATGCCCTCAATCCCACGCAGATGCCCAAGGTCGAGGTATACGGCCGCCACGTCTTCATCGTTGCCCGCACGGCCGCGATGGAGGAAGGTGAGCGGATCGACTACGGCCAGACGGCGTTGTTCCTCGGCCCCGATTTCGTCGTCTCGGTACGCAGCGGCTCAACCCGCGCGCACACCGCATTGCGGGCCCGGCTCGAAACCGATGCCGATCGGCTGGCCGAAGGTCCGGATTTCGTGGCCCACGCGATCCTCGATTTTCTCGTCGATGGTTACCAGCCGATCATCGACAAGCTCGAGGTCTCGGTCCAGGCGATGGAGGAACGCGCCATCGACGAGTTTCCGGAGCAAACAACCATTCGGCGCATATTCCGTCTGCGCCGCCAACTCCGCCGATTCCAGCGGATCATCGGTCCGATGGAGGAGATGTGCGACCGGCTGGCGACACACGAATTGCCAGCCGTCGACCACACCGCGCGGATCTGGTTCCGCGATGTGCTGGATCACGTTCGGCGCACAATGGCGCGGATCGAAGGGCTCAAGGAGACACTGGCAAGTATTGTCGAGACCGCCAGCCTGCTCGAACAGCACCGCCAGGGCGAGATGACCCGCCAGCTCGCTTCATGGGCCGCCATCCTTGCCGTGCCGACCGCCATCGCCGGAATCTATGGGATGAACTTCAGGTACATGCCCGAACTCGAGCAGACCTGGGGCTACCCCGCGGTACTCGGGCTGATCGGGCTGATCTGCGGCGGGCTATGGGTGCGCTTTCGCCGGATCGGGTGGCTCTGATGGCGGGGCACGGCGGCAACCGGGTAATACTGACAGCGCTGGCTGCGAACGTCGGCATCGCGATTGCCAAATTCGTGGCGGCGGCAATCACCGGCTCATCGGCAATGGTGACCGAAGGAGTCCACAGTCTGGTCGATTCGACCAACCACGTGCTCCTGCTTTACGGTTCGAAGCGCAGCCGCAAGCCGGCTGATGCCATGCATCCGCTCGGTTACGGGCGCGAGCTCTATTTCTGGAGCTTTGTCGTCGCGATCCTCGTGTTCTCGCTGGGCGCCGGCATATCGCTGTACGAAGGCATTCTTCACATCATCGACCCGGAACCGACGAGCGATGTGACAGTCGCGTTCGTGGTGCTCGGCGTGGCGGCGGCGCTCGAATCCTGGTCGACCTGGGAGGCCATGCGCGAGTTCAATCTGGCGCGCGGGAGCAAGAACATCTTCGCAGCGGTGCGCGACACCAAGGATGCCCCCACTCTGATTGTGCTGCTGGAAAACGCCGGGGCGCTGATCGGGCTGGCGGCGGCAGCGGCCGGTATCGCTCTGGCCCACTGGACCGGCAATCCCGTGTGGGATGGCGCGGCTTCGGTGGTGATCGGCCTTGTGCTGGGCGCTATCGCCATGTTGCTGCTATTCGAAGCGAAGGGCTTGCTGATCGGCGAAAGCGCGGACCCCGAACTTGTCGCCGCAATTCGCGCATGTGCCGAGGGCCACGCCAGCGTCTGCGCCGTCCATGAAGTGATCACCGTGCACCACGCGCCGAACATGGTGGTAACCGTGATCAGTGCGGACTTCGATGATTCCATTCTGGCCCGCGAGGTGGAACAGGCCGCGCGCGATATCGAAAGCGCAGTTTCGGGCAAATTCCCCATCGTGGCCCGGGTCTATGTGCGCCCGATGGATTGTCCTGCAGGCTGAACCGCGAATCCCTGTGGAAAGGAAGCTTGCCCGAGCGCATCGCCTTGGATAGCGCGGCCCTTCTGTCACATGCGTGACACAAAGTTGAAGGGGCTCCGCGATGTTTGGCTGGTTTCAACGCCTGCTGCCCAAGTCAGGCGATTTTTTCGGCATGTTCGAGCGCCACGCGGCGACGATGGTCGCCGCTTCGGAAGCACTCGTCTCGCTGACGTCGGGAGAGGGCGATTCGGCCAGCCACCTCAAGACCATCAACGATCGCGAGCACGATGCCGATGACGTGATTCGCGAAGTTCTGCACGCGGTTCGGCAGACCTTCCTGACCCCGTTTGACCGCGGCGCGATCACCTCGCTGATCGGCACCATGGACGATACGGTGGACGAGATGCACGCCACGGCGAGCGCGGTCGAACTCTTCGAGGTGACCACTTTCGATCCCGAAATGCGCAAGATCGCTGACGTCGTTCGCGAGGCCAGCCTCCTGATCGCCGAGGCCATGCCGCTGCTGCGCGATGTCGATCGCAACGGCCGGCGCCTGCACGAGCTGACCGGGCGACTGGTCAAGCTTGAGGGCGATGTCGACAAGCTGCACGATTCGGGCATGAAAGCGGTATACCAGAAACAGAAGACCCAGCCTGATCCGCTGGGCTTCATGGTCAGCCGCGAGGTCTACAAGCACCTTGAGCGGATCGCTGACGCGTTCGAGGATGTCGCCAACGAGATCGACAGCCTGGTCGTCGACCACGCCTGATAGGGGCCGACCCATGCACGAGATTGCTTTTCCGCTGTTGGTGGCCCTCGTCGCGGTCGCTCTGGCGTTCGACTTCCTCAACGGCTTGCATGATGCGGCCAATTCCATCGCGACCGTGGTGTCCACGCGTTTGCTCTCGCCCGTTGCCGCAGTGGCCTTCGCTGCCGTTGGCAACTTCGCGGCTTATTGGCTGGTCGGGCTGCACGTCGCCGAAACGATCGGCAAGGGGATCATTGATCCCGATACGGTTACCCCCGGCGTGGTGTTCGGCGCGCTGGTGGGCGCGATGTTCTGGAACGTGCTGACCTGGCTCAAGGGCATTCCCTCGTCCTCCAGCCACGCCCTGATCGGCGGACTACTGGGCGCCGGCATTGCCCACGGCGGTACCGCGGCGGTAGGTGGCCCCAAGACGATCGAGACCTTCATGGCGATCTTCCTCTCGCCGACGATCGGCATGGGCATCGCCATGGCGCTGGTCTTGCTGACGAGCTGGCTGTTCCGCGGATTTCAACCTCGCCGGGCAGAGAACGTGTTCAAGACCATGCACCTGTTCTCCTCGGCCGCCTATTCGATCAGCCACGGCGGCAACGATGCGCAGAAGACGATGGGGATCATTGCCGTGCTGCTCTATTCCACCGGCTACATGCAGGGCGAATTCCACGTCCCGCACTGGGTCGTGATTTCCTGCTATGCGGCGATCGCGCTGGGGACGCTTTCGGGCGGGTGGAAGATCATCAAGACCATGGGCACCAAGATCACCAAGCTCAACCACCATACCGGGTTCTGCGCCTCGACTGCAGGTTCGATCGTGGTGTTCGGTGCCAGCATCTTCGGCATCCCGATCTCGACCACGCACGCCATCACCGGCAGCGTGATCGGCACCGGGGTTGCCCGGCGGGCAACCGCAGTGCGGTGGGGCGTGGCAGCCGATGTGGTGGCCGCATGGTTCATCACCATCCCGATGAGCGCCACCGTCGGCGCCTTGTTCTACGGACTTACCACCCTGTTCTGACAAACAAAAAAAGGGGCCGGAAAAACCGGCCCCTTGGAAGTTTGGGAGAGGATGCCTGAAAGGCCTGTCCTTTATGGGCAGCACCCTGTTTTGCTGCAAGTGCGAAATGATCGGGCTGACGTGCATATTTTGCAAGTGACGTTCAGGTGTAAGCAAGGTCACTTGCGTTCATGCTCGACAGTCTTCGGGTGAATGCCTATCGCTCACAGCATGAAGCTGATCATCGGCAACAAGAACTACTCGAGTTGGAGCCTGCGCGGCTGGCTCGCTCTCAAGCAATCCGGCCTCGCCTTCGAGGAAATCCAGATCCCCCTTTATGGTGAGGACTGGGATGCCCAGAAGCGGGGCATGGACGACATCGCGCCGTCTTCAGGCAAGGTTCCGGTGCTGTGGGACGGGGACGCGGTGGTGTGGGACAGCCTCGCCATCGTCGATTACCTCGCCGACAAGGTCGGCCGCGACCGGTTCTGGCCCAAGGCCGACGATGCGCGAGCGATGGCTCGCTCCATGGTGGCGGAAATGCATGCGGGATATGGCGCGCTGCGCCGCGACTGCCCGATGAACGTCCGCCGCCGTGTGGAAGGCGCCAAGCTGGGTGAGGAAGCCCGTGCCGACGTCGTCCGCATTCTGACCCTGTGGGCCGAAGCCCGCGCGCGCTTCGGACAAGGGGGACCCTACCTTTTCGGTACTTTCTGCGCGGTCGACATCTTCTACGCGCCCATCGTCAGCCGGTTCATCACGTACAGTGTCGAAATACCGGGCTTTGCCCTGGCCTACATGGAGGCGCTGTGGGAGCACGATTGGATGCAGGATTGGATCGAGGCGGCCGAAGACGAGGAATGGGTTATCGAACAGTGGGAGGTTCCCGCCAAGCGCCGCTGAACCGTCGCAAGTCCGCTTGCGCAACCCCGGCCGTTGCGGCTAACGGGCCTGTCATGGGAATCCTCGGCAAGATCTTCACCTGGTGGGACGGCGCCACGATTGGCACGCTGTTCAACTCCGCGCTGACCGGCGAGCATGTCGGCACTGACGCGCAAGGCAACCGCTACTATCGCGGCAAGAAAGTCCGCGCGGCCAACCAGCCGTTCGCCGGTACCGAGCGGCGCTGGGTAATCTATAACGGCGCCAACGACGCCAGCCGCGTACCGGCAGAATGGCACGGCTGGCTGCACCATTCCTATGACGCTGTTCCGGAAAGCCACCTGCCCGCGCCCCGCGTGTGGGAAACCGAATTCACACCCAACGCCACCGGTACTGCGCAAGCCTATCGTCCGCAGGGCGCACTCGAACGTGGCGGTAATCGCGCTGCCGCAACCGGGGACTACGAAGCCTGGTCGCCCGAGGGGTGAAACGGGCATTCATCCTTGCCCTCGCCGGCGCCCTTGCGCTCGCCGGGTGCACGGAGCGCGACGATAGTGCCGAAGCCATAGCAACCGACGTCCCCAAGTCCGTGGCCGGTCCCGCCGGTGAGGCAAGTGGCGCGGTCGAGAGCGCATTCGGCACTCCCGTGAAGGATCGGGTGGCGACCCTCGGCCTGCTCAACAAGCGCAACAACATTACGCAAGACATCACGATGAAGCCAGGTGAAGCAAGGCGGATCGGCAACGTGATCGTCAAGCTCGCGACTTGCGAGAAATCTCTGCCGTGGGAACGTCCGCCGGAGATGGGCGCTTTCGTTCAGGTCTTCGTCGAGGAACGCGTCACCACCGATCAGCCCTTGGCCTGGCACAAGGTTTTCTCGGGCTGGCTGTTCAAGAACTCGCCATCGCTCAACGTGGTCGAGCACCCGATCTACGACGTCTGGATCAAGGACTGCGCGATGAAGTTTCCAGGCGAAGAAGAGGACCCGGCAACCTTCGCATCGCCGAGCAGCGCGGCAAAGCCTTCAGGCAGCGCCAGCCCCGCACCGACCCCGGCACCCTCGGTCGCCGCACCGCCCAGTCCTTCGCCAGCGGCCTCACCGCTGTAACGGGGGGACTGCGCGCGGGCCAGCAGCCCAAGATAGCGCTTCTGGGCAATTTCCACTGCACCCATCGACGCAAGGTGGGGCGTCATGAACTGGCAATCGAGCAGCGCCGCTCCTGACCGGCGCAGTGCCGCGACCAGCCAGGCCAAAGCGACCTTGGACGCATCAGGCACGCGGCTGAACATCGATTCGCCGCAGAACACCCGGTCGAACCCGACGCCGTACAGCCCGCCCGCCAGTTCACCGTCCAGCCAGCACTCGATCGAATGCGCGTGGCCATCCTCATGCATCGCCAGATAGGTCTGTTCGATGCGGTGGCTGATCCAGGTGTCGCGCGCTTCGCCGCGAGGGGCGGCGCAAGCATCCAGGACCCGCTCAAATGCGGCATTGCAGGTCACCGTGAAGCGCCCGCGGCGTAGCGTGCGGGCAAGCGAGCGCGAGCAATGAAAGCCATCCAGCGGCAAGATCGCCCGCTTGCGCGGCTCGACCCAGAAGATCTCGGGATCGTCGCGCGCGTCGGCCATCGGAAAGATGCCGCTGCGGTAGGCCAGCAGCAGCAGGTCGGGTGTGATGGCTTGGGGAGAACGGGGCGCGTGCATTGCTGGATGCCCTATAGCACTCCAGCTTGTGCTTGCCATCACCCGCGCCACCCGATAGAGGCACCCCCGCCCGCAGGAGTGTAGCTCAGTTGGTAGAGCATCGGTCTCCAAAACCGAGGGCCGCGGGTTCGAATCCTGCCACTCCTGCCAGCACTTCCCGGCACCTGCGAGATCGATGGCGGCCCTGAGCGAGACAGACACCGCAGTCCCCACGCCCGAGACCGCAGCGCGCGGCCGGTTGTGGTTGCTGCTCGGGCTCGCGCTGGCGCTCCTCGCCAGCCTGCCGGCGATTCTCGCGCGCTATCCGCAGATGACCGACTACCCCGCGCATCTCGCACGCTACCACGTCATGCTCGAAATAGCGCACAACCCGGTGCTGCAACGCTTCTACAGTTTCGACTGGTGGTGGTCGGGAAACCTCGGAGCCGACCTGCTGATCCAGCCGCTGGCGGCGGTGTTCGGGCTGGAATTGGGCGGACGAATTCTCGTGATCCTGATTCCCGCACTCAACGGCTTTGCCATCCTCGCGGTGGAGTGGGCGCTGCGGCGCAGGATTGGTTTTGGCAGCTTCCTGGCGATGCTGTTCATCTGGTCGCCGGCACTGCTGCTGGGCTTTCTCAACTTTACGCTGTCGCTCGCGGCCATGCTCTTCGCTTTTGCCGCCTGGGTACTGCTTGAAGGCAAGCGCTGGCGGGCCCTGGTGATGGCACCGTTCGCGGTGGTGGTATGGCTATGCCACGTTTCTGGCTGGGGCATCCTCGGGCTGGCCGTGTTCGGCTACGAATGGCAACGGCGCGGCAACTGGACGGCGCTGCTCGCTCCGCTGCCGCTTTGCCTGCCGTTCATCCCTTTGCTGGCGGGTGGAGGAACCAAAGGGCTGTTCTCCTACGGCCCCAATGTGCAGGCCTACAAGCTGGCGATCTGGATGCAGGCGATGCGCGACCAGTGGCGCCCGGTTGATCAGTACAGCCTGGCCTATGTCCTCGGGATCATCCTCCTCGCCGTGGTGATCCGCAAGATCGACTGGCGGCTCGGTTCCGGCGCGCTGGCGGTGCTGATCGGGTCGATCGTGATCCCGCGACATATTTTCGGCGGCGATCTTGCCGATTCGCGGATGATTTCGACCGGACTGATGCTGATGTGCCTGGCGATCGAATGGCGGCCACCGCTGGTCTTGATGCTTTCGGCTCCGGCCCTGTTTCTGGCGCGGCTAGAGATCACCACCAGTGCCTGGCAGGTCAATTCGCGCGAGACCGAGGTACTGCTCGGCGCGCTTGATCACTTGCCGCGCGGTGCGCGCGTGGCGAGCGCAGTGCAAACCGAGATCATCGCCTGGTTCTACAGCCCGCTCGAGCACATCTGCGGCTACGCGGTGGTCCGCCGCGATGCGCTGTCCAACTGCAATTTCGCGCTGCCGAAGGTGCACATGCTCAAGGTCAACCACCTTGGCCGCGAGTTCGCCGACCCGTCGCACCGGATTCGCCGGCGCCCGCACAAACCCGTCGAACTGGCCGACTTCGCGCCGGCCCGGCATACCGACTACCTCTGGTATGTCGGTCCGATCGCCCCATCCAGCCTGCCGCAAGGAGCGCAGATCATCTGGCGCTCGCCACACTCCTTCCTGGCGCGACTTGCAAAGCCGGATGCTCAACGCTAAGTGGCCTGACGTCTTCCTACATCGGGAAACATCGCAGCCCCTCCCGGCACCTCGGCCGGGGCGGCGATGAGCCCATGGTGGAAGGCGATGAGGATATTCACATGGACGAACAACCCGCAAAGCCCAAGACGAGCCCTGGCGAATTCATGCGCCAGGTGCAGGCCGAAGCCCGCAAGGTGGTATGGCCGACGCGACAGGAGACCGTGACTACCGCGATCTTCGTGGCGATCATGATGGTGCTTCTCGCGGTGTTCTTCCTGGGCATCGACACGCTGTTCGGCAAGATCGTGCAGTTGCTGCTGTCGCTGGCCTGATCAAAGGAAATAGAGGGAACCATGGCCCGCTGGTACATCATCCACGCTTATTCCGGCTTCGAGAACAAGGTTCGGGATTCGATCCTGTCCGAGGCCGAGCGCATGGGCCTCTCGCAACTGGTTGAGGCCGTCGAGGTACCGACCGAGACGGTCACCGAGGTCAAGCGCGGCAAGAAGGTACAGGTCGAGCGCAAGTTCATGCCTGGCTACGTGCTGGCCAAGCTGACCCTGAACGACGACGCCTATCACCTTATCAAGAACACCCCGAAGGTCACCGGGTTCCTCGGCCCGAACGGAAAGCCGCAGGCGATCTCGGACCGCGAAGCAGCGCGCTATTTCGGCGCTCGCGACCAGGCCCTGGCCGAACCCAAGCACAGCGTCTCGATCGATTACGAGATCGGCGATTCGGTCAAGGTCAACGCAGGGCCCTTCGCCAGCTTCACCGGAACGGTGGAAGAGCTCGACTTCGACAAGCAGCGCGTCAAGGTCGCCGTTTCGATCTTCGGCCGCGCCACGCCTGTCGAACTGGCCTTCGAGGAAGTCGAACTGGTCAAGTAAGCGCAAGGCCGGGTCTGCGGCTTTGACGTTGCATTTGTGCGTGCTTTCGACTAGGCGCGCGCCTTCGCTGCGGCTTTGCCGGAGCGAATCCACGCGGGAGGCAGGTCTTGAACCTGCTGTTTGACCGCTCACTCTGAGGGACCGGCACGCCGGCTTCCCGACAGGAAGAAAGGAGGCCACCCGTGGCCAAGAAGATTGAAGGCTATATCAAGTTGCAGGTGTCAGCCGGCTCCGCAACTCCTTCGCCGCCGATCGGCCCTGCACTGGGCCAGCGCGGCGTGAACATCATGGAATTCTGCAAGGCGTTCAATGCCGCCACGCAAGAGCTGGAAAAGGGCATGCCGATCCCGACGGTCATCACCGTCTATGCGGATCGCTCGTTCTCGTTCGTCACCAAGACCCCGCCCGCCAGCTTCCTGATCAAGAAGGCAGCCAACCTCAAGTCGGGTTCGAAGGAGCCGGGGAAGGTTTCGGCCGGAACGATCAAGCGCTCGCAGCTGGCCGAGATCGCCCAGACCAAGATGGCGGATCTCAACGCCAACGATATCGACCAGGCCACCAAGATCATCGAAGGCTCCGCGCGTTCGATGGGTCTGCAGGTTGTGGAGGGCTAACGACATGGTAAATCTGACCAAGAAGGCGAAGAGCCTGGCCGAGAAGCTCGGTGAAAACCAGAAGCTCTATGGCGTCGACGATGCGATCCAGCTCCTCAAGGACCTGAAGACCACCAAGTTCGACGAATCGATCGAAGTTGCGTTGAACCTCGGCGTCGATCCGCGTCACGCTGACCAGATGGTGCGCGGCATGGTCGTGCTGCCTTCGGGCACCGGCAAGGACGTCAAGGTTGCGGTCTTCGCCCGCGGCGACAATGCCCAGAAGGCGCTTGACGCCGGTGCGGACAAAGTCGGTGCGGAAGACCTGCTGGAAGACATGCAGGCCGGCAACCTCGACTATGGCCGCGTGATCGCGACGCCCGACATG
>CANJBY010000048.1 GCA_947472735.1 Sphingomonadaceae bacterium
CGTCATCCCCTCGAGTTCAGCGAGGGTCGGAATACTCTTCAGCACCGGGGCGGGCGCGGTGGGGCCTTCGGAAATTGTCGCCGCGGGGGGCGCAGCCGCCACGACTGGTTGCGCGATGGCTGGCACCGCCGCAGCCGTTGCTGGCCGCGCAACAGGTGCGGACGGAGCCGGGCTTGGACGGGCGGCGGGCGTGGTCGGCCGGGCCACTGGCGCGCGGGCGGGACTGGCGGTCGCCCGCGGTGCGGGCCGCGATGGCCGGTCATAATTGCCGGGGAGCAGTGATTCGGGTGCGTTCTGCGCCGCGGCCATTGCCGAGGTGAGAACCACCGTGGTTGCCACACCCGCGAAAACCCACTTCCTGTCGAACGTCAATCGCACCAGCGGCCAATCCCTGCAAAGCTTGCCTTGCCGGTTAGCCCAACTATAGGCGGCGCTGCAATGGAAGACGACGACACCACACTCTCCGCCATGGAAATCGAGCGCCTCGCCCGGCGGATTGACCGGCCGGTGGTGCTGGTCGGGATGATGGGGGTCGGCAAGTCAAGCGTGGGGCGCAAGCTGGCGAACCTGCTGCACCTGCCCTTCGTCGATGCCGACGAGGAGATCGAAGCAGCAGCGCAGATGAACATCCCCGAAATCTTCGCGACCTATGGCGAGGCTTTTTTCCGTGACGGCGAACGGCGGGTCATCGCGCGCCTGATGGATGGAGATCGCAAGATCATCGCCACCGGTGGCGGTGCCTTCTGCAACGCCGAAACCCGGGCATTGATTCTCGATAAGGCGATCAGCGTCTGGCTGGACAGCGATATCGATACGCTGCTCGAACGCGTCGGCCGCAAGGACAATCGGCCTTTGCTCAAGCAGGGCGACCCGCGCGAGATTATCGCCAAGCTGAAGGCCGAGCGCCAGGATGACTATGCCCAGGCCCCGATCCACGTGCAATCAAGCAATGGCCCGCACAGCCGCACGGTCGGGCGGGTGCTGAAGGAGATCGACAGATGGCTGTGATCCCGGTCGACATTGCCGGTCGCCCTTACGAGGTGCGGGTCGACACCGGCCTGCTGGCCGAACTGGTCGAGAACTGCCGCGGCAAGCTGCGCAAGCGTCCGGTGCCGATCATCACCGACCGACAGGTCCACGCCGCCTGGGGCAAGGTGGTTGGCAAGGCTTTGACTGATGCAGGGCACGAGCCGCGCTGGCACATCCTTGAACCAGGCGAAAAGACCAAGAGCTGGGCCAACCTCACCGCGACCGTCGACTGGCTGCTGGCCGAAGAGGTCGAGCGCGGCGACCATGTAATTGCGCTGGGAGGCGGCGTGATCGGCGACCTGACCGGCTTCGCCGCCGCAATCCTCAAACGTGGCTGCCACTTCATCCAGCTGCCAACTACGCTGCTCGCTCAAGTCGACAGTTCGGTGGGCGGCAAGACCGCGATCAACACGGCGGCCGGAAAGAACCTGGTCGGAGCCTTTCATCAGCCCGCGCTGGTGCTGGCCGATCTGGCAGTGCTCGATACCCTGCCCCGCCGCGAACTGCTGTCCGGCTATGCCGAAGTGGTGAAATACGGCCTGCTGGGGGACGCAGACTTCTTCCATTGGTGCGATGCCAACGCCGATGCGATGCTCGCCGGCAATGCGGCCTTGCGCGAATACGCCGTGGCGCACTCGGTCGCCGCCAAGGCGCGGATCGTCAAGGAAGACGAGCGCGAGACGCTTGGCCTGCGCGCTCTGCTTAACCTCGGCCATACCTTTGGCCACGCGCTCGAGGCGCAGACCGGCTTTTCCGACCGCCTGCTCCATGGCGAGGCTGTCGCCCTCGGCATGGTCCTGGCAGCGCGTTTCTCGGCCCGCATCGGGCTGATGCCCCAGGCCAGCGCCGATCACGCCGCGCGCCATATTGCCAAAGTCGGCTTGCCGAGCGAGGTTTCGTCGCTGGGCCTGAACTGCGACGGCCGCGCGCTGGCCGATCACATGCTCCATGACAAGAAGATGGACGCCGGCCGCCTGCCTTTCGTGCTGATGAAAGGCATCGGGGAGGCATTTCTGGCGAAGGATGTTTCGCTCGATGAGGTGGCGGGTTTTCTCGACGAGGAACTGGGGCGCTAAACGGCACTTGCACAGTGCCGGCAAGGCGTTAACCAGTTGCAATCGTAACCACTGGGGAGCGTCATGACGGCAGAGGCAATCGGCGAGATCGAACTCCCCCCGCACGACCGCGCGTTCCTTGGCCACCCCAAGGGCCTGGGCTACCTCGCCTTGGTCGAAGGCTGCGAGCGCTTTTCCTACTATTCCATGCAGACCCTGCTGGTGCTCTACATGGTCAATTACCTGCTGGTGCCCGAAAAGATCGCGAAGGTGATCGGGCTGAGCTGGCTTCAACAGAACTGGTACGGCGGGCTCGAAGGCCAGCCGCTCTCCTCCGCAATCTTCGGGGACTATACCAGCCTCGTCTATCTCATGCCGATCTTCGGCGGCATCGCGGCAGACCGCTGGCTGGGAAGGCGCGCGGCGCTGGTGGCGGGCGGAGCAATCATGGCGCTCGGCCATTTCCTGATGGCCTTCGAAAGCAGCTTTATCCTGGCCCTGCTCGCGCTGATTGTCGGCGTCGGGCTGTTCAAGGGCAACATCGCCAGTCAAGTGGGCGAGCTCTACCGCCCGGGGGACTTGCGCCGCGCGATGGCCTTCCAGATCTTCTACATCGCGATCAACGTCAGCGTGATCGTCGCTCCGCTGATCTCGGGCACGCTGGGCGAGAAAGTCGGCTGGCACTGGGGATTCGGCGCGGCGGGCGTGGTGATGGTAGCGGGACTGCTGCTTTATCTCGCGGCCAGTCCCTGGCTTCCTGCCGACAACCGGCCAGCACGCGGAGCAGCAAGGCCCAAGGCGGAATTCCAGGCCGGGGACGGCCTGCGCGTTCTTGCGGTGGTGCTGCTGGTCCCGGTCATGGCCATTGCGCTGCTGACCAATCAGGAAATCTTCAACGCCTATCTCGTCTGGGCCGATCAACAGTTTCAGCTGACCTTCTTCGGCGAAACGCTGCCAACCAGCTGGATGATCACGATCGACGCGGCTTTCAGCTTCTCGACGCTCGTCGGCGTGGCGGCTTTCTGGAAATGGAGGGCGGAAAAAACAGGGACCGAGCCGGACGAGCTTGGCAAGATGATAATCGGCAGCGCCTTTTCCGTGATCGGCGGTCTGTGTCTGGTGATCGCTGCCGCAACGCAGGGCGATGGCAAGATCGGCCTGTTCTGGCCGCTGATGTTCCATTTGTTCAATTCGCTGGGCTTCTCGCACCTGCTCCCGGTCAGCCTCGCGCTGTTCTCCCGCCTCGCCCCACGCGCGATCAACGCCACGGTGATCGGCATCTACTACCTCGCGTTCTTCGCCGCCAACAAGACGGTGGGAATCATCGGCGGGTGGTACTCCAGCATGGACACAGTGCAGTTCTGGCTGCTCCACGTCGCTAGCGCCGCAGTCGGACTGGTGGCCTTTACGGGGTTCAGGATGTTCCTCGCGCCGAGGTTGATGGCGGAGAGCTAAACCGCCACCGGTGCCGAAATATGCGCCTGCGGTTCATATCCGCTGACGATGAAGTCCTCGATGCGATAATCGAAGATAGTCTCAGGCACCCTTGCTATTTCCAGCCGGGCTTCGCCGGACGGCGTGCGCGAAAGTTGTTCTTCCACCAGCGGCGCGTGGTTGAGGTAGAGGTGGACGTCCGCGCCCATCCACACCACCTCGCCCGGCTCCAGACCGCACTGCTGTGCCAGCATCCGAGTGAACAGCGCGAGTGACCAGAAGTTGAAAGCAAAGCCCAGTCCGAGATCGCAGCTGCGCTGGTAAAGCAGTCCGTTGAGCCGGTTGCCGGCGACGTGGAACTGATAGGTCTTGTGGCACGGCGGCAGCGACATGGCGTGAAGCTCGGCGACGTTCCAGCCTTCCACGATGTGACGGCGGCTGCCGGGATTGCGCTTCAGGCTCTCTACCAGCTCGGCAATCTGGTTCACGCCCTCAGCGCGCTTGCGGTAAAGTCCATCGCCGGCCGGTTCATATACCGGCCAGTCGACCCATTGCTTGCCGTAAACGGGGCCAAGGTCACCCCAGCGCGCGGCGAAGTCGGCATCAGCGACGATTCGCTGTGAGAAATCCGCCCGGGCTATCTGCTCGCCGGTTTCGCGGCGGTAGCGGTCGAGCGGCCAGTCGGTCCAGATTTCGACACCCTGGGCGCAGAGCGCGCGGATGTTGGTATCGCCGGTTAGAAACCACAGGAACTCACGGCTCGCGGTCTTCCAGAAGACGCGTTTGGTGGTGAGCAGCGGCATTTTTCCATCGGCGAGATCGAAGCGCAGCTGCACGCCGAAGAGCGATCGCGTGCCAACTCCCGTGCGGTCGACCCGCTCGTCACCCTGCTCCCAGATGCGGCGCATCAGCTCGAGGTATTGCCATTCCCAGTGCGGCTGCGCGGGAGAATCGGGACGGATTGCGATGCTGGCCATGGCCCCGTGATAAACCTGCAAGAGCGCGCTTGCCACCCCGGCTTTCGCTGACTATAGGCGCGCTCCTGCCTCGCCCTCTTTGGGGGCGGACGATCGGTCGGGGAATAGCTCAGCCTGGTAGAGCACTGTCTTCGGGAGGCAGGGGCCGGAGGTTCGAATCCTCTTTCCCCGACCACTTCGTTTCACTCGCCGCGTGGCTTCCACGTGAGCACGCGCCAGAGGTAGCCGGCGACAATCGCCGCGGCGCCCAGTCCCAAGATCCAGTCCATCACCACGTGCGAGGCTGAGGCATAGCCGGCCAGCCAATGACCACCGATGATCAGCAGCGTGTTCCACACCGCCGCCCCGGCGAAGGTGAATGCGAGAAACTTGCCGTGGTGCATCTGCGTCAACCCGGCCGGGAGTGAGATGAGCGTCCGCATGAAGGGTGAAAAGCGGATCGCGAAGACGATCCATTGGCCGTGCCGCCGGAAAAACTCGGTCGCGGCCTCGACGTCGTGCCATTCCAGCGTCAGCCAGCGTCCCCAGCGCTCCACGAAGGGCTGCAACCGCGCATAGCCCATCCGGTCGCCGATCAGGAACCACACGTAGTTGCCAAGCGTCGAGCCGACCGTGCCGACCAGCAGAAGCGGCCAGAAGCTCATCGTCCCGCGCGCAACGGCCATGCCGCCGAAGCCCATGATCACTTCGGACGGGATCGGCGGGAACACGTTCTCGATCACCATCAGGGCGAAAATTCCCCAATAGCCGCCCTGCTCGATCAGATTGAGAATCAACTCGTCCATGGCTGCGGCTTACATCGCCGCGTGTCGCACCTCGATCGCGTCCCAGATCCTTGCCCCGGTATCGGTCCCGTTAAAGCGGTCGATGGCGACGATGCCGGTTGGCGAAGTCACGTTGATTTCCGTCAGCCACTGTTCGCCGATCACGTCGATGCCGACGAACACCAGCCCCATTTCCTTCAGGCGCGGGCCCATCGCCGCGCAGATTTCTTCTTCCCGCGCCGACAGCTGCGCGGCTTCTGCGGAGCCGCCGACCGCGAGGTTGGAGCGAAACTCCCCTTCCCCCGGCCGCCGGTTGATTGCTCCGGCGAACTCCCCGTCGACCAGCACGATGCGCTTGTCGCCCTTGGAAACGTCGGGGAGGAACGGTTGGACCATAAACGGCTCAACCCAGGCGTTGTGGAACATCTCCAGCAGCGCGCCCAGGTTGGAGCCATCAGCCGGCAAGCGAAACACGGCCTTGCCGCCGTTGCCGTGGAGCGGCTTGATCACCAGGTCGCCGGGATAGCGGGCATGGAACTCGCGCACGTCCTCGATCCGCCTGGCCACCATGGTCGGCGGCATGAAGCGCGCGTAGTCCAGCACCATGACCTTTTCGGGCGCATTGCGCACCGATGCCGGATCGTTGACCACCAGCGTCTGGCCGCTCAGCCGTTCGAGCAGGTGCGTGGCGGTGATATAGCCGAGATCGAACGGCGGATCCTGCCGCATCAGGACGACGTCAATGTCCTGCACCAGGTCGATCTTGCGGTATTCGCCTCGCGAGAAATGATTTCCCGTCTCCCGCTGCACTGTCACCGGGCAGGCCCAGGCGGTCAGCCGTCCTTCGTCATAGGCCAGCGTGCCGACATCGTAATGATGAAGCACGTGCCCGCGAGACTGTGCCGCGAGCATCAGCGCGAAGCTGGAATCCCCGGTGATGTTGATGCTTTCCAGCGGGTCCATCTGGACCGCGACGCGTAACGACATGGGCTTCTTGGCTCCTCAGGGCATCCAGGCATTGGCGATGTGGCGTGGCCAGCGCCAAGGCGCAAGCAGGATAACGTCGATCCGGATCGAATCCTGCCCGCCAGCATAACGATGGGCAATCGCCTCCACCGCCGCGGCCACGCGGCGCAGGCGGTAGCTGTCGATTGCAAAATCGAGGTCGGCGCTGCGTTCGCGCCATTTCACTTCAACGAAAACCACTGTTCCGCCCCGCCGCGCCACCAGGTCCACTTCGCCGCGCGGGGTCTTCACGCGGTGGGCCACGATGCGCCAACCGCACAACCGCAGATACCAGGCCGCCAGCGTCTCGCCTCGGCGCCCGCGCGCTTCTCGCTCGGCCCGGCTGCTCACTTCAATTCAAGCGCCCGCGCGTAAAGCGCCCTACGGTCTGCACCGGTCTGTCGGGCGACTTCGGCAGCGGCCTGCGATGGCTTGAGGGTTGCCAACGCGGCCTGCAAAAGTCCGTCTACATCCGCCGGATCAGTCTGCTTTTCAGCCGGAGGTCCCACCATAAGAACAATTTCGCCCTTTGGCGGGTGGGCCAGGTAATGGCTGATGAGGTCGGCGGGCAAACCGGTCCGGCATTCCTCAAACTTCTTTGTCAGCTCCCGCGCCACAGCCACTTCCCGTCCCGGCAGCACCTCGGCGATCGCCGCGAGCGCATCAGCAAGGCGCGGCGCGGTTTCGTAGAACACCAGACTGGTCGGCACCGCAGCAAGCTCGGCCAGCATGTCCGCCCGCGCCTTGGCCTTGTTCGGAAGAAAGCCGGCAAACAGGAAACGGTCGCTCGGCAGGCCGGACAGCGTCACGGCCATGACCACCGCACTCGCCCCGGGCAGACTGGTGACCGGAATTCCTGCGTCGCGCGCGGAGCGAACCAGACGGTAGCCCGGATCGGAGATCAATGGCGTGCCGGCATCGCTCACCAGCGCCACGGGCTCGCTCGCCATCAGCCCCAGCAGATAATCGCGGGTGCTGGCATCGGCATGATCGTCATAGCGGATCATCCGCTTCTTGAGACCAAGGTGGTTAAGCAGCTTTCCGGTGACCCGCGTGTCCTCGCAGGCTATCGCGCTCACGCCCCCGAGTGTCGCAATCGCACGCAGGGTAATGTCACCGAGATTGCCAATTGGCGTCGCGACAATGTAGAGGCCAGGGCTCAGGGCTACATCCATGCGGGACACATGGAGAGCTTTTAGGGGAGCAGCAAGGGATGATCGTGAAGGCAGCCAGTCGCAGAAAATTCCTGACCATCGCGACACTGGCCTTGCTGGCGGGCTGTAAGGTCATTCCCAAGGGCGCACCCGACTCCACGCCGCCACTCGATCAACCGAGCGCCTCAACCCTGCCTGCCGACCAGATGCGCCACCGCGTCGCTCTGCTGGTGCCGTTGACCGGGCCCAATGCCGGCGTAGGCGAAGCGATCGGCAATGCCGCGAACATGGCGCTACTCGATACCAACGCCGCAAATTTGCGCATCACCACTTACGACACCGCCTCCGGCGTGCCCGCCGCGGCTGCACGGGCGATCGCCGATGGCAACAAGCTGATTCTCGGCCCGCTGCTCGGCGAAGACATTCCCGCCGTTGCCGCGACCGCCCGCGGGAGCCGAGTGCCTGTGGTCTCCTATTCCAACGACGCGACCCAGGCCGCCCGCGACGTGTTCATCATGGGCAATGTCCCCGGCGAATCGATTGGGCGTTCGGTCGGGCAGATGCGCCGGCAAGGCATCACCCGCTTCGCCGCACTGGTGCCGGTGGGCGAATATGGCCAGCGCGCCTCTGATGCCTATCTCCGGGCGGTGCGCGCGCAGGGCGGCACCGTGGTCGGCATGGAAAGCTATGACCGCACGGTCGGCTCGATTGCCGCAGCGGTCCGGCGGCTCAAGGCCAAGGGCGCGATGGAAGCGGTGCTGATCGCCGATGGCGCGCGTTACGCCGCGCAGGTCGCCCCGGTGCTCAAGCCCGCGTCGTCCACCATGCCGCGCGTCATCGGCACTGAATTGTGGAGCGGCGAAACCGTTGTGGCCACCACGCCTGCGCTGCGCGGCGCCGTGTTTTCAGCGGTAACGGACGCGCGTTTCCGGCAGTTCTCGGAAAGCTACCAGAACCGCTTCGGGGCTTCCCCGCACCGTTTGGCGACGCTCGGCTACGATAGCGTGCTGCTGACCTTGCGGATCGCCCGCGACTGGAAGCCGGGAACCGCTTTCCCGACTGCACGGCTGTTCGATACCGGCGGCTTCCTCGGCCTTGACGGAGCCTTTCGGTTCACCCCGGGCGGCCTGATCGAGCGGGCCCTGGAGGTCCGCGAGGTACGGTCTAGCGGAGTAACCGTGCTCAGCCCTGCCCCGTCGCGCTTCGAGGACTGAGGAAAAGCCTGCGATGGCGCTTGCGCGGTTGAGTCTGCGCCCGCAAAGCACCTTGCATGGCTGATGATCTGTTTGACAAGCTGCCGGCGCCCACCGGCGAGGCCTATGATGGTTCCGCAATCGAGGTGCTCGAAGGGCTGGAGCCCGTGCGCCGCCGCCCGGGCATGTATATCGGCGGCATTGACGAGCGCGCGCTGCACCACCTCGCCGCCGAAGTGCTCGACAACGCGATGGACGAGGCGGTGGCCGGCCACGCTAACCGGATCGAGGTAACGCTGGAAGAAGGCAACCGCCTGACCATCGTCGACAACGGTCGCGGCATCCCGGTGGACGAACACCCCAAGTATCCCGGCAAATCAGCGCTGGAAGTGATCCTCACCACGCTCCATTCGGGCGGGAAATTTTCGGGCAAGGCCTATGCCACTTCGGGCGGCTTGCACGGCGTCGGAGTAAGCGTGGTCAACGCTCTTTCGATCCTCACCCGGATCGAGGTCGCTCGCAACAAGGAGCTTTACGCGCAGGAATTCTCGCGCGGCAATCCGACTGGTCCCTTGCAGCACCTGGGAGGCACCCCCAATCGCCGCGGCACCTCGGTGACGTTCGTACCCGATCTCGAAATTTTCGGAGAGGATGCGAAGTTCAAGCCGGCGCGACTGTTCCGGCTGGTGCGGTCCAAGGCTTACCTTTTCGCCGGAGTGGAAATTCGCTGGAAATGCGCGGCTTCGCTGACCAGCGAGGACGTGCCCGCCGAGGCCGTGTTCCAGTTCCCGGGCGGCCTCGCCGACCACCTCAAGGAGCAGATCGGCACGCGCGAATGCGTCACCACGCAGTTCTTCGCCGGCACGCAGGATTTTCCAGGTGAAGAGCAGGGCCGCGTCGAATGGGCGATTGCCTGGCCGCTGTGGTCGGACGGGTCATACAGCTTCTATTGCAATACCATCCCGACACCGGATGGCGGCACGCATGAAGCCGGCCTGCGCGCCGCACTGACCAAGGGCATCCGTGCTTTCGCGGACCTGATCGGCCAGAAGAAGGCCAAGGACATCGCCCCCGAAGACGTGATTACCGGCAGCGAGATCATGCTCTCAGTATTCATCCGCGATCCGCAGTTCCAGAGCCAGACCAAGGACCGGCTGACCAGCCCCGAAGCCGCACGCATGGTCGAAAACGCCGTCCGCGACCATTTCGACCACTTCCTCTCGGACAACCCGGAGCGGGGCAAAGCGTTGCTCGGCGCGGTGCTGGAGCGGATGGATGAACGGCTTAGGCGCAAGGCCGAGCGCGAGGTCAAGCGCAAGACCGCAACCAACGCGCGCAAGTTGCGCCTCCCCGGCAAGCTCACCGACTGCACTGGCGAGGGCGATGCCGAGACCGAGTTGTTCATCGTCGAAGGTGACAGCGCTGGCGGCAGCGCAAAGCTGGCGCGCAATCGCAAGACCCAGGCGATCCTGCCGATCCGCGGCAAGATCCTCAACGTCGCCTCGGCCACTGCGGAAAAGATCCGCGCCAACAGTGAAATCGCCGACCTTGGCCTCGCGCTCGGCTGCGGCATGCGCAAGGACTGCAACCCGGACAACCTGCGTTATGACCGCGTAGTCATCATGACCGACGCCGACGTCGACGGCGCACACATCGCGACGCTGTTGATGACCTTCTTCTTTCAGGAAATGCCGGAACTGGTTCGGCGCGGGCATCTCTATCTGGCCCAGCCCCCGCTCTACCGGCTGACTGCCGGCAAGGAGAGCGCCTATGCCCGCGACGACGCCCACCGCGCGGAATTGGAGGCAACTCGCTTCAAGGGCAAGAAGGTGGACGTCGGCCGCTTCAAGGGCTTGGGTGAAATGAACCCGAGCCAGCTGCGCGAGACCACCATGGACCCGAAATCGCGTTCGATGCTGCGCATCACCCTGCCCCCGGAATATGAAGGCCGGGCCGCCGTGAAGGACCTGGTCGACCGCCTGATGGGCCGCGACCCGGCCCAGCGCTTCATGTTCATCCAAAACCGCGCTGGCGAGCTTGATCCGGAGATGATCGACGCCTGATTGAATTGACTTCGCCGTGGGTTCACGATTGTCTGTCACCGACAACGGGGGAGTCGATAAAATGAAATCGTGGGAAATCGCAGGCGCGATAGTCGCGGCATTGACGGCTACAAGCGCGATGGCACAGGTAGCCATGCATACATCGATTTGCGATCGCAACTGCCTGACAAAATTGCTCGATCGGTACCTGACGGCCGTTGTCGCGCATGATCCCGCCAAGGCACCCCTGGCACTCGGCTTCCGACAGACGGAAAATGCCGTGGCGATCCCGCAAGGCGATGGGTTGTGGCAAAGCGCCACTGGACTCGGTCCACTGCAGCGCCGCTACTTTGATACCGTGACGGGCACCGCTGCATATTTCGGCACATTGCAGCTACCCGGCAACGAGACGGCCGTGGTTTCACTGCGCCTTCATCAGACCGGAGGCATTATCGACGAGGCGGAATGGCACGTTGCCCGAGCCAGCGATCCCGGCATTACCGGCGAGCCGGGCAAGACGCTTTTCGATGTACCGACATTGCTGGCCAATCCCCCCGCACAACGAATGGTCCCGACGTCTGAGCGGCTGTCGCGGGATGCCCTGATGGCAATTGCCAACAGCTATTTCGATGGCATCACTTCGGAAAACGCCAAATTGATTGTGGCGCACCCCGGATGCCTCAGGCTGGAAAATGGCGCCGGCCCTCCGCCGGGGACACAAGGCGACAACGGCGCGCCGCCGGATTGCACCTCCGGTCAGGGCCGCTTCGGCGTCTCGCTGGTGGCCGGCCGACGCTTTCCCGTGGTGGACGAGGAAGCGCAGGTGGTGATGGTAATCGGCACCTTCATGCGCAAACCGGGCAATCCCAAACGTCGCAACCAGTTCAGCGAATTCTTTTATATCGACCACGCCAGGATCCGTCAGGTCTACGCTGCCTATTTCTATGCCCGGCCCGATTTAGCGGTACCCAACTGGCTGCCTTACGACGGACACTTCCCGCTACCGGCGGACTTTGGCACTGCGAAGTAGGCCGTTTGCGATCCCCACTTGCCACGTTTGGAAGCGCAACCTATCGCCTTAAGCACCCGCTTAACCGATGAGATTGCCCTCCATGCGCTTCGAAGGCACCAGCAATTATGTCGCCACCGACGATCTCAAGGTCGCCGTCAATGCGGCCGTGATGCTGCGCCGACCGTTGCTGGTGAAGGGGGAGCCCGGCACTGGCAAGACCGTGCTAGCGCAGGAGATCGCCAAGGCGCTGGACGCCCCGCTGATCGAGTGGAACGTCAAGTCCACCACCAAGGCGCAGCAGGGGCTTTACGAATACGACGCGGTCGCCCGTCTGCGCGATGGCCAGCTGGGCGATGAGCGGGTGCATGATATCCGCAACTACATCCGCCGCGGCAAGTTGTGGGAGGCGTTCACCGCGCCTCGGCTGCCCGTGTTGCTGATCGACGAGATCGACAAAGCCGATATCGAGTTTCCGAACGACCTCCTCCAGGAACTCGATCGGATGAGCTTCGACGTCTATGAGACCGGCGAGCGGATCGCGGCGCGTGAGCGGCCGGTGGTGGTCGTCACCTCGAACAACGAGAAGGAACTGCCCGACGCCTTCCTGCGCCGTTGTTTCTTCCATTACATCCGCTTCCCCGATCGCGAGACCATGCAGGCGATCATCGACGTGCACTTCCCCGGCATCCAGAAGACGCTGGTCAGCAAGGCGATGGAACTCTTCTACCAGGTCCGCGACGTCCCCGGACTGAAAAAGAAGCCTTCGACCAGCGAATTGCTCGACTGGCTCAAGCTGCTGCTCAATGAAGACATGCCGCTGGACGTGCTCCAGAACCGCGATCCTGCGAAAGCCATTCCGCCGCTGCACGGGGCCTTGCTCAAGAATGAGCAGGACGTGATTCTGTTCGAACGGCTGGCGTTCATGGCGCGTCGCAACACTTAGGAGATCTTTCATGCCTCACACCGGAGGATGCCTGTGCGGCGCCATCCGCTACAGCATCGCAGCGGAGCCCATCGGCGCGCGGATGTGCTGGTGCCGCGATTGTCAGTACATCGCCAGCGGGTCGGCCACGGTGAACGTGCTATTCCCGGACGATGCCGTGGAATTCAGCGGCCCGGTGAGCCTGTTCGTGCGGATCGCCGATAGCGGCAACACGGTGCACCGGGGCTTCTGCCCGAGCTGCGGCGCGCAGGTCTACAGCCGTACGGTCGAACCGAAGGGGGCCCCGATACGGATCCGTGCGGGAACGCTGGACGATCCGGAACTGTGCGCGCCGAGTGCAGTCATCTGGGCTGACAGCGCGCCGAGCTGGGCCCCGATGGATCCATCATTGCCGCGCCACGGCAAGGGCCCGCCGGCCTGATTCCACCTAGATCCCCGACACGTTGGCATTCTCGACGTCCGGCGTGGCGTCGAGCACAGCCTGGGCGCGCTTGCGCATCGAATCCTTGAAGATACCGTGCGTGACAATGTAGGTCTGATTGCTGAGGATCGCCTCTGCGACCATGTTGCCGACTTCATCCGGCTCCATCCACCAGTCCCCGACCTGCCGCTCGGCCAACTTGGCCTCGCTTTCGACAAAGCCGCTGTCGGCCCGCAGATGCTCCGGGCGGTTCTGGTTCGCCTGATGAATGTTCGACTTGATCGGACCGGGCAGCAGGATCGAGACGCCGATCCCGTTCTCGCCCAGTTCCTGCTTCACCGCTTCGCAATAGTGGCACACGGCGGCCTTGCTGGCGGCATAGATCGCCATGTGCGAAGGCATCACCACCTCGGCGGCAAGTGATGCGGTCGAGACGATGTGCCCGCCGCGGCCATGCGCGATCATCTGCGGCAAGAAGCTTACGAAGCCGTTGATCACGCCCCCGACATTGACGCCGAAGCCGAAATCGTAATCGGCGTAAGTCGCCTTGAGCGCCGGGCCTTCAAGACCGACCCCGGCATTGTTGACCAGGATGTCAATCCCGCCGAACTCTGCCTGCATCTTGGCCGCTGCATCCGCGTAGGCATTGCGGTCGCAGACATCGAGGCGCAGCGCGCTGACGGCGTTGCTCCGCCCGGCACCGGCAAACTGGGCCAGCGCGTTGTCGATGTGGTCGGGCCGCAGATCGGCGATCACCACCTGGCAACCGCGCTCTACCAGCACGGTGACGATACCCAGGCCGATCCCGCTGGCACCTCCCGTGACGAATGCGACGCGGCCGGCAAGATCAGAAACGGGCATGAGTGCAATCCTTTGCTATTCGTACCGATTGTTAGCATTGCATACGAATATTGCAATCCGCGGCGGACAACGAAAAAGGCCGCGAGGTTGCCCCCGCGGCCCTTTCTTCAACCGGATACCGGTCCTCAGTCGTCGGACTTGAGGAACGCCGGCATGTGATCGGGATTGCCACCCTGCTCACCATCGCGACGCGGACCGCGATCACCACCTTCACGGCGCGGACCACGGTCGCCATCGCGGCGCGGGCCACGATCGTTGCGCGGACCGCGACGGTCGCCGCGATCACCACCCGGACGATCACCACGCGGCTCGCGCGGTTCGCGTGCCGGACGGGTATCTTCCAGTTCGGCACCGGTTTCCTGATCGACGACGCGCATCGACAGGCGAACCTTCCCGCGGTTGTCGATCTCGAGCACCTTGACCTTCACGGCCATGCCTTCGGAAACCACATCGGTCGGCTTTTCGACCCGCTCGTTCTTCATTTCGGAGACGTGGACGAGGCCGTCCTTGCCGCCCATGAAGTTCACGAACGCACCGAAATCGACGATGTTGACGACCTTCCCGTCGTAGATCTTGCCGACTTCCGCTTCCTCGACGATGCCCAGAATCCAGTTCTTGGCAGCTTCGATCTGCGAGAGGTCGGACGAGGAGATCTTGATCAGGCCTTCGTCGTCGATGTCGACCTTGGCGCCGGTTTCGGCGACGATCTCGCGGATCACCTTGCCGCCGGTGCCGATGACTTCCCGGATCTTCGACTTGTCGATCTGGATCGTCTCGATGCGCGGAGCGTGAGCAGACAGTTCGGTGCGGGCAGAACCCAGCGCCTTGGTCATCTCACCCAGGATGTGCGCACGGCCTTCCTTGGCCTGATGCAGCGCGGCCGAGAAGATCTCCTTGGTGATCCCCGCAACCTTGATGTCCATCTGCATCGTGGTGATGCCTTCGGAGGTGCCGGCCACCTTGAAGTCCATGTCGCCAAGGTGATCTTCGTCACCCAGGATGTCGGACAGCACGGTGAAATCGTCGCCTTCGAGGATCAGGCCCATCGCGATGCCCGAAACCGGACGCTTCAACGGAACGCCGGCATCCATCATCGCCAGCGCACCGCCGCAGACGGTCGCCATCGAGGACGAACCGTTGGACTCGGTGATGTCCGAGACCACGCGGATCGTGTAGGGGAACTCTTCCTTGCTCGGCAGGACCGCCTGCAGCGCGCGCCAGGCAAGCTTGCCGTGGCCCACGTCGCGCCGGCTGGGAGCGCCGAAACGTCCAACTTCGCCAACCGAGTAAGGCGGGAAGTTGTAGTGCAGCATGAAGTTCGAATAGCTCAGCCCTTCCAGGCCATCGATCATCTGCTCGCTGTCCTTGGTGCCCAGCGTGGTGGTGCAGATCGACTGCGTCTCACCGCGGGTGAACAACGCCGAACCGTGAGTACGCGGCAGGAAGCCGACCATGCTTTCGATCGGGCGAACCTGTGTGGTCTTGCGACCATCGATGCGCTGGCCATCCTTGAGGATCGCACCGCGCACGATGTCGGCTTCGACCTTCTTGACCGACTTGATGGCAACCATCTGGGTCTGCGCATCTTCGCTGGCAAAGGCAGCCTTGGCCTTGTCGCGAGCCGCGTTGAGCGCGTTCGAGCGGGCCGACTTGTCGGTCAGCTTGTAGGCGGCAGCGATGTCCTTGCCGATCAGGTCCTTGAGCTTGGCCTTGATCGCCGAGTTGTCGGAAACCGCAACATCCCAGGGCTCCTTCGCGGCCTTCTCGGCCAGGTCGATGATCAGGTTGACGACCTTGCGGATCTCGTCATGCGCGAACATCACGGCGCCGAGCATGATCTCCTCGCTCAGCTCGCGAGCCTGCGATTCCACCATCATCACGGCATTGCCGGTGGCGGCGACGATCAGGTCGAGGTCGCCGGCGGCGGCCACGTCCTGACGCGGGTTCAGCGTGTATTCGCCATCGACATAGCCGACGCGGGCGGCGCCGATCGGGCCCATGAACGGCACGCCGGATATGGTCAGAGCGGCTGAGGCAGCAATCATCGCCAGAACGTCGGGCTCGATCTCGCCGTCAAAGCTCAGCACGTGGGCAATGACGTTGATCTCGTTGTAGAAGCCTTCGGGGAACAGCGGGCGGACCGGACGGTCGATCAGGCGGGAAACCAGCGTTTCCTTTTCCGTTGCACCGCGCTCACGCTTGAAGAAGCCACCCGGGATACGACCGGCGGCGAAGAACTTTTCCTGATAGTGGACAGTGAGCGGGAAGAAATCCTGCCCTTCCTTGACGCTCTTGGCGGCCGTTACGGCGCAGAGCACGACAGTTTCGCCATAGGTGGCGAGGACCGCGCCGTCAGCCTGACGGGCAATGCGGCCGGTTTCCAGGGTGAGGGTCTTTCCGCCCCACTCCATGCTTACGGTTTTGACGTCGAACATTTTCATTCCTTCAGCCCGCAGGCCCTATTGCGTGCGGGTTTTGCTGCCGGGGGTTCCGTCCCGGTC
>CANJBY010000049.1 GCA_947472735.1 Sphingomonadaceae bacterium
CGGTGACGCGGATGGCGACATTCGATTCCGCCTCGCGCTCAAGCCGGTCGCGGATCCTGCGGCTGGTGACCTTGGTGCCTTCGCGGCCCGCGAAGGGGCTGTCGTTCTCCGCTAAGCGCATCGACAGCGTCGGCGGATCGATCGGCTGGGCGTGGAGCGGCTCGGTCACCGAAGGGTCGGCGATGGTGTTGGCGACGGTCGCCACGGCGAGCCCGGCGATCGAGATGATGTCGCCAGCGCGGGCTTCATCGACGGGGACGCGCTCAAGCCCGCGGAATGCCATGAGCTTTGAGGCGCGGCCGGTTTCGATCACCTTGCCGTCGTTATCGAGCGCGTGGATCGGGGCGTTGACCTTGATCGTGCCGCTCTGGACCTTGCCGGTCAGGATGCGGCCGAGGAAGTTGTCGCGATCAAGCAGCGTGACGAGAAACTTGAAATCGCCGTCGACATCGGCCTCGGGGGCCGGGACGTGCTCGACGATCTTGGCGAACAGCGGATTGAGATCGCCTTCGCGGGCGTGCATGTCCTCGCTGGCATAGCCATTGCGGCCCGAAGCGTAGAGCACCGGGAAATCGCATTGCTCGTCGCTGGCATCGAGGCTGACGAACAGATCGAATACTTCGTCCAGCACTTCCTGCGCGCGGCCGTCAGCGCGGTCGATCTTGTTGACCACCACGATCGGGCGCAGGCCCAGGGCGAGCGCCTTGCCAGTGACGAACTTGGTCTGCGGCATCGCGCCTTCGCTGCTGTCGACCAGCAGGATCACGCCATCGACCATCGAGAGGATGCGTTCCACCTCGCCGCCGAAGTCGGCGTGGCCGGGGGTATCGACGATGTTGATATGGGTGCCGTTCCATTCGACCGAGGTGCACTTGGCGAGAATGGTGATCCCGCGCTCCTTCTCAAGGTCGTTGGAATCCATCGCGCGCTCTTCCACGCGCTGGTTATCGCGGAAGGTGCCGGACTGGCGGAAAAGCTGATCGACCAGAGTGGTTTTGCCGTGGTCGACGTGCGCAATAATGGCAATGTTGCGCAGGGGAAGCGGGGCGGACATGCGGTAGCTACCTGTATCGGAATGGGATTGCGGGCGTGCTGCGCCGCAACATTGCCGCGCCCCTAGACCATACGGACAGCGCGGGCAAGCGCGGTTGGGTGTGACTGCGGAGCAACAGGGTGCGCCGGGATATACGGCAACGCGATTTGGTATTGCGTGAAACCATCGTGAATCCTATTGTTTCGCAATAATAACGGGGGTCGCAGACAGCAAAAAGGAGCACCACTAGGTGCCATTACGTAGCGTCGACCCCGAGTGAGAGAGGTGGACTGAAATCATGAAAACATCTTACGCAGGATTCGCCAGCGCCCGCAGGGTCGTGCTTCTTGGCAGCGCGGCCGTACTCGGTTTCGCTCTCCCCGCCGTGGCTCATGCCCAGGTAGCCGAAGAGGCGCAGCCTGCAACCGATAGCCCAATTGTCGATGAAGGCACCGGCAACGAGATCGTCGTTACCGCGACCAAGCGTGAGCAGACCCTGCAGGATGTGCCGGTGGCAGTCTCGGTTACCACGGCTGACACGATCGAGCGCGCGCAGATCCGCGACATCAAGGATCTCGTCTCGATCGTGCCCTCGCTGCGGGTGACGCAGTTGCAGAGTTCGGCCAGCACCTATTTCATCATCCGCGGTTTCGGCAACGGGGCGAACAACCCCGGTCTGGAAACCTCGGTCGCGGTGTTCGTCGATGGCGTCTACCGCTCGCGCTCGGCTTCGCAGATCAGCGATCTTCCCGACATCAGCCGCATCGAAGTGCTGCGCGGGCCGCAATCGACCCTGTTCGGCAAGAACGCTTCGGCCGGCGTGATCTCGCTGGTCACCAAGAAGCCACAATTCACCTTCGGCGGGAACGTCGAGGCGTCCTACGGCAATTACAATGCGATGGTCCTCAAAGGCGTCGTCACCGGGCCGCTCTCGGAAACCATCGCGGCGAGCGTCGCCGGTGGTTACAACAAGCGCGACGGCTATGTCACCGACGTCGGTTACGGCGGCAAGGTCAACGAGCGCAATCGATGGTTCCTGCGCGGCCAGTTGCTGTTCGAACCGTCGAACGAGCTCAAAGTCCGCCTGATTGCCGACTACGACAAGATCGACGAGGTTTGCTGCGCGGTGCACATGGTCCGCAACAGCAACCCGGTGGTCAACGCTCTGACCGGCCGCACGACCGCCACGCCCGATCCGTTCGATGATATCATCGGGACCAATTTCCCGTCGTCGAACAAGATCAAGAACTACGGCTTCTCTGGTCAGATCGACTACGAGATGGGCCCGCTGACGCTGACTTCGATCACGGCCTATCGCCGCAACCGGACGCAGACGGCCCAGGATTCCGATTTCTCGGCCCGGGATTTTCTGGGGCGCAATGATGGCGACATCGGCCTCAAGACCTTCACGCAGGAATTGCGGCTGGCGACCAATCTTGATGGTCCGCTGAACGCGCTGGTCGGGGCCTATTATTACAACGAAGACGTCAAATACGATAACGTGCTGACTTTCGGGAAAGACTTCCGCAGCTACGTCGACATTGCCACTCAGGGCGGGCTAGGCCTGCTGGAAACGCTGGTACTGAACGTGCCGCTGGGGACATTCAGCAAGCCAGGGCAGGGCGCATTCGACAGCTTCCGGATGAAAGACAAGTCCTACTCGCTGTTCGGCAACATCGATTTCGAGGTGACCGATCGGCTGACGCTGACTGCCGGGGTCAATTACACCGACGACCGCAAGACCGTGAGGTCCAACTCGGTCAGCACCGACGCCTTCTCCGCGCTGGACCTTATCGGTATTGGCAACACGGTGATCAAGAACACCGTTATCGCGACCCAGGTGGGCAACATCCTTTCGCTCGGCCGCCTTGCCACCGCAGCTGAAATCGGCGCGTTCGCAACATCGAGCCCGACCAACGGTGCAATCTACGGTCAGGTCGTGACCGGCGCTGCAGCCTACGCCGATCTCAATCAGACCAACCCTGCGGTCAATTCGTTGCTTGCGCTCAAGCCGCTGCAGTTCCTTCCGCCGTTCCTCAACATTCCCAACGCGGTCGAGAGCGGCAAGGTGCATGACACCGACTGGTCCTATACGCTGCGGGCCAGCTATGAGATCTCGGACAGCCTGAATGCCTATGTCAGCTATGCGACGGGCTACAAGCCCTCGTCCTACAACCTTTCGCGCGACAGCCGGCCGGCCGCCTCCGACCTGGCTGCGATTCGTGCGGTTCCGGGGCTGGCTACTCCCAACCTGACGACCGGCTCGCGTTTCGCCCGGCCGGAGAAATCAAAGGTCTACGAATTCGGGCTCAAGGCGAACTGGGGTCTCGTCACCCTCAATTTCGCGGCCTTCAAGCAGATCATCAACAACTTCCAGTCCAACGTCTTTACCGGCACCGGCTTTGCGCTGGCGACGGCGGGCAAGCAATCAGCCTATGGCTTCGAACTGGAAGGCACGGCCCGCCCGACGCGCGAACTTACACTCACCGCCGGGTTGACGCACCTCAATCCCAAGTACGATGATTTCTGCTGCTCTGCGCTGGGCAATGCTTCGGGTACCCGACCCGCCGGCATTCCCGCGATCTCCGCGACATTCGGGGCGATGTGGGATCACACGCTCGACAACGATGATCACATCATCCTGCGCGGCGACTATCACTATGAATCGCGGGTGCAGATCACCGAAGGTCTGCCCTACTACATCACCCGTGATTTGCTGGGCAACGTCGTGACCTACCAGACCGCGTTCGATGCGGCGCGACCCTATACGCGCGAAGTGAGCGATCTCAACGCCTCTCTGACCTACGCGCTGCATACGGGGCTGGAGCTGTCGATCTGGGGCCGTAACCTGCTGGACAAGCGCACGCTGGCCAGCGTCTTCGACGTGCCGGCGCAAACCCTGAACATCGCGGGCTATCCCAGTCAGCCATTGACCTGGGGCGGCGCAGTGCGCTTCCGCTGGTAGCCTGGTCCGCAGCGTAAAGGAGAAGGGGGCTTTGCGGCCCCCTTTTTCGATTGCGGGACATGGCGAATTGTGATGCCATGCGGTGATGTGTGGATGGGGCCGCACGGGTTCTTGCGACGGGGGTAGTATTATGGCCATGAGCATTGCGAGCACGTTCTCCGTCGCAACGGGTCTCGCAAAGCGGCGGTTCGCGCCGTTGCTCGGGATCCTGGCCAGTTACTTCCTGATCCAGATCGCCTTGATGGGCGGGTTCTTCATTGCGATGGGCTCCAGCCTGCTGCCCGTGCTCGCCGGGATCTCACCCGGGGTCCAGGCCGAAGCCGGGCCCGGCGCGGGCTTCTTCGTCGGCCTGTTCGTATTCTATCTGCTGCTGATCCTGCTGAGCGCCGCCCGAGCGGGCTCGATGTGCGCCATGGCAACACCGCTGCGTGATCCAGGATTCGGCGATGCGGTTGCGACCGGGGTCCGCCGGGCTCCGACCTTGCTCGGCGTGTTCGTCCTCCTTCTGCTAGGCTACGTGATCGCAGCCTTGCTGTTCGCGATCCTGGCCGGCGTTCTGTCGCTGCTGGGAGCGGTGGGAGCGGTGATAAGCGTGGTGGCGACCGTCGGGGCCCTGTTCTACGTGGTCGGCCGTCTTGCGGTTGTTATTCCTGTGGTCGCAGTTGAAGATATCGGGAACCCGATCTCGGCGATCAAGCGCAGCCTGGCCCTCACCCGCGGTTATGTCCTCAAGATCATCGGCGTCTTTGTCCTGTTCGGACTGGCGGCTGGTGTTCTGCTGGCGATCGTCCTCGTGCCGCTGGTTCGGACGGTTACTTCGGCGCAAGCGCTGGGGGAAATGCCGGATTTGGGTACGATGGGAGGATCGATCGCCGGCTTCATGATCATTGGCGTGATCCTGTCGATCGCTGGTGCGGCGATCCAGTCGGCCTTGCATGCCGAGCTGTCGGGATCGGCCGGCGGGGTTTGACGAAAACCCTCGACTAAAGCTCCCTGAGCGCTTCGGCCGGCCTGGTCCGCAGCAGCGGGAGCGAGCCGGCCAGCGCGAACGCCAGTGTCAGCGCAACGCCGATCGCGAGCACGGCCAGCACTGTCGTCCAGCGAACCAGCCAGTCGAACTCGAAAAGTTTTACGATCACCAACCAGCCCATGGCGCTGCCCAGCGTCAGCGCGACGAGCGCTAGGACTGTAGTCAGCGCACCAAACTCCAGCAGTTGAAGCAACAGCAGCTGGCGCCGACTGGCGCCCAGCACCCGCAGAACCACGTTGTCGTAACTGCGGCTAGCCCGCGCCGCAGCGATCGCGCCGAGCAGCACCGCGATGCCGGCCAGCACCGCGACCGAAGCGGCGGCCAGGATTGCGTTGCCCATCTGGCTAAGTAAGGCCCGGGCATCGCGCAGGATGCCTCCGGTTTCGATGACCGAACTCGATGGGAAGGCGCGGACCAGCTTGCGCAGCAGTTCGCCCCTGGCGACGCCCGGAGGCAGGTCGATGGTTGCCGCCAGTTTATGCGGCGCGTCCTCGATTGCATTGGGAGAGAAGACGAGGACATAATTGAAACCCATCGAATCCCAGTCGATCCGGCGCAGGGACGCGATCCGGGCGGTGCGTTCCACCCCGAGCAGGCCGATGGTCAGCCGATCGCCGATTTCCATATTGAGCGCTTTGGCGAGCGATTCGTCGATCGATACCAGAGGCGGGCCGTCGTAACCCTTCGGCCACCATTTGCCGTCGGTCACCACGTTGCCTTCCGGTACCTCGTCCGAGTAGGTCAGCCCCCTTTCACCGCGCAACGGCCAGGCATCCTCGGGAATCTCCTTGAGACTGGCGACCCGGACCATGTGCTGGTCAGAACCGTATCCCAGGATCGCCCCGCGCAGCGCCGGGACCAGTCGCAGCCGGGCGCCCGGTGCTGCGGTGTCAACCGCAGCGCGGAACTCACCGACCTTGTCGCGGGGCACGTCGAGCACAAAGTAGTCGGGGGCGCGGGCCGGTACCCGGGCCATGATGTTGCGATCCAGCGCGGTCTCGACCACCGCAAGCAGCACGAACGCGGAAAGACCGAAGCCGAGCGCGGTGACCAGTGCCTGCGTTTGCGCGCCGGGGCGGTGCAGATTGGCCAGCGCAGCCCGCAGTAACGGGTTGCGGACATGGGGCAGGCGGGCGGCGGCCCGGCGGATCGCGAACCCGAGCAGGGCAAGCAGAGCCAGCATGCCCGCCGCCCCACCAAGGAATAGCGCCGTGACCTTGAACTGCGCCGCACTGAACAGCGCGATGGCGATGATCGCTGCAAGCCCGCCAGCTACCGGGACTACGGCGTGGCGCGGCAAAGAGCCCAGCGGCACGGACCTTGCGCGCATCAGCGCCATCGCCGGGAACGCCCGGGCTCGGGCCAAGGGTGGAGCGGCGAAGATAAATGCGACCAGCAGGCCGTACGCGCTCGCTCGGGCAAGCGCCGAAGGATCGACCACGAAACCGGTGGTCACCGGCAGCAGCGCGCCGAGCGCCTGGCTCACCAGCGGGGTAACCAGAATGCCCGCTGCGAGGCCGGCCGCGCTGCCAGCCAGCGCCGCAGCGCCGATCTGCAGCGCAAATATCCTGACGATGTCGGCGCTCGTCGCGCCGAGAACCTTGAGGGTCGCAATCTGCGCGCGACGCGCCTCAAGATAGGAAGATACGCCGCCGCCAATGCCGATCCCGGCGATAATCAGTGCGGCCAGCCCGACGAGGACCAGAAATTCGCCCATGCGTGATACGAACCGGTCCGCACCCGGAGCCGCCTTGTCGCGGGTCTTGATGTCGAAGCCGGAGGCAGGAAAGCGCTTCTTCAGGCTTTCAGCCACGGTCTGCGGATCGACGCCCGGACGTAGGGCCACGCGAGTCTTGCTGCGATACATCGAGCCCGGAGCAAGCAATCCGGCTTGGGACGGGAAGCCGGCGGGCACGATGACCGTCGGACCAAGCGCGAACCCTTCGCCCAGCCGGTCCGGCTCGTCAGCGATGATGCCGCCCGCCAACACCGTCACGCCGCCCAGGTTGAAGCGCTCGCCAACGGCTACGCCCAATCGCTCCGCCGCGCCTTCAGCCAGCCATACTGTGCTTGGCGGAGGAGAGCCGACCTTTCGTCCGTCGGCCAGAATTAGCCGCCCAACCAGCGGCCAGCGCTCATCGACCGCCTTGAGCTCGATCGGCGTGACGTTGTCACCCGCTGAGGCCATGGCCTGCATCCTGGTGCCACTGGACACTGCTCCCAGTTGCGCCAGCGCGGCGTGTTCCGCGGCACTGGGCGAACGCTGCCATAGCGCCACCTCGATGTCGCCGCCCAAGATCGCGCGCCCGCGGGCTCCGAGTTCGCGCTCGATCGAACCGGTCAGCGTCCCGATCGCAGCAAGGGCCCCCACGCCAAGCAACAAACACACCAGCAGCAGCCGCAAGCCTTTGAACCGTGAGGACAGTCCGCGCCGAGCCAGGCGCCAGGCGACCGGCCAGGGCAGAGTCGTGGTCACGTGGCGGTGTCGGCGGCGATGCGCCCGTCGGCCAGTGTCACCACGCGCTCACAGCGGTGCGCCAGCGCTTCGTCATGGGTAATGATGATCAGGCTCGCCCCGGTTTCTGCGCGCCGGGTGAACAGCAGATCGATTACCCCCGCACCAGTTGCAGCGTCGAGGTTACCGGTCGGCTCGTCGGCGAAGATCAGTTGCGGGCGCGGGGCAAGGGCGCGGGCGATGGCGACGCGCTGCTGCTCACCGCCAGAGAGCTGCGCAGGATAGTGGCCGAAACGATGACCCAATCCCACGGCTTCAAGCTCGGTCTGGGCGATCCGCTGAGCATCTCCGATCCCAGCCAGTTCGAGCGGTGTCATCACGTTTTCAAGTGCGGTCATCGTCGGAAGCAGGTGGAAGGCTTGCAGCACCACGCCGATCCTTGCCCGCCGGGCGAGGGCCAGCGCATCTTCACTCAGCGCCGCGAAATCCTGTCCGGCAACCTGCAGTTGCCCCGAACTCGCCCGCTCCAGTCCGGAAAGGACCGCCATCAACGAACTCTTGCCCGAGCCGGAAGGGCCGAGCAGGGCCACGGTCTGGCCTTGCGGCACGACCAGGTCGATCCCGCGCAGGATCTCGACCGCAGAATCCCCGCTGCCCAGGCTTAGGGTGAGGTTATGGGCGGAAATAACCGGGGGTGGACTTGTCACGGTGCAGCGATGGCATAGCTAGGGGGCCTGCGGCAAGGAGACAGCTGTATGAAATTGTATGCGGCGCTAGGGTGCGCCCTGTTGCTGGCGGCCTGCGGCAAGTCAGACGAATTGCCGGTGACGCCGCCGACGAGCACTAGCGCCGATGCGCCCCCCGACATCCCGGTGATGGGCCGCGAGGTGCGCATTCTCGCTTTGGGAGACAGCCTGTTCGCCGGTTACGGGCTCAATCCCGGCGAAGGTTATCCGGCAAGGCTTGAGGCGGCGCTGCGGGCCAAGGGGGTCAACGCCCGGATCACCAACGCCGGCGTCTCCGGCGATACGACCGCCGATGGCCTCGCCCGGCTTGATTTCACGCTGAAATCACAGGAGACTCCCCCCGATCTGGTGCTGATCAGCCTGGGCGGCAACGATATGCTGCGCGGTCTCGACCCGCTGCAGACCCGTGCCAATCTCGATGCGATCTTGGCCGAACTGGGTAAGCGAAAGATTCCGGTGATGCTGATGGGCATGCTGGCTGCCCCCAACATGGGGCCGGACTATGCGCGCGGTTTCAACGCGATCTATCCCGCGCTGGCGAAAAAACACGATGCTGCGCTGGTTCCGTTTTTCCTGCAGGCGGTCGTCGACAAGCCGGACTTGCGGCAGGCGGACCACATTCACCCAACTGCGCATGGAGTGGAGGAGATCGTGGCGGGGACGGTCGATGAAGTTGCGAAGGCCGTCCCGCGGAACTTGTAACCTTTGCTTGCCTCGCCACGGCTGCTATAAGCCGCCATTGCCTTGCAAAACAAGAAGTTGCTTATGCCTGTCACGCTAGTCAAGCCACGCCGATTTGCGGATGACCGTGGCTGGTTCTCCGAAACCTGGGTCGACCGCAAATGGCGGGATCTGGGCGTGGACGTGCCATTCGTACAGGATAACCACAGCTACTCTGCTCATGCCGGCACAATCCGCGGGATTCATTTCCAGACGCCGCCGCACGCCCAGGCGAAGCTGGTGCGTTGCACGCGGGGGCGGATCATGGATTATGCATTGGACCTGCGTGCCGGTTCACCCACTTATGGCCGCCACGTCAGCGCGGAACTGACTGCCGACAACGGGCACCAGCTGTTCGTGCCCGTCGGCTTCGGCCACGCGTTTGCTACCCTCGAGCCGGATTGCGAGGTGGTCTACAAGGTTTCGGACTACTATGCGCCCGAAGCGGATGGCGGAATCCGTTGGGATTGCACCCAGATCGCGATTGATTGGCCGCTCGGTGGCAAGACGCCGCAGCTTTCCGACAAGGACGCTTCCTTGCCGTTCCTTTCCCAATTCGTAAGTCCTTTCGCTTATGACGGCGAGCCGCTGGCCTTGGTTGAAGTCTGACCGGCACCCTTGGAGAAAGCGTCAATGCGCGTCATCGTTACCGGCGGGGCCGGATTCATCGGCTCCGCGCTGGTCCGTCACCTGGTAAATGACAAGGGCTACGACGTCCTCAACATCGACGCGCTGACCTATGCCGGGAACCTCGCGTCGCTCAAGCTGGTCGAAGGCAACAACCGCTACAGTTTCCTGCATGCCAACATCTGCGATCGCGCGGCGATGGACGTAGCGATTGCCGAATTCCGACCCGACCGGGTGATGCACCTCGCTGCGGAAAGCCATGTCGATCGCTCGATCACTGGCGCGGCCGATTTCGTGCAGACCAATGTTATCGGCACCTTCACTTTGCTTGAGGCGGCTCGCCAATACTGGAGCAAGCTGGAGGGCGCAGACCGGGATCGTTTTCGTTTCCTCCACGTGTCGACCGACGAGGTCTATGGGTCGTTAGGCAACGAGGGCTTGTTCGAGGAAACCACGCCCTACGATCCCAGCTCGCCCTATTCGGCCTCGAAAGCTTCCTCTGATCACCTCGCCAAGGCTTGGCAACGCACGTATGGCTTGCCGGTAGTGGTGTCGAACTGTTCGAACAATTACGGACCGTATCACTTCCCTGAAAAACTGATCCCGTTGACCATCCTCAACGCGCTCTCAGGCCGCCGCCTGCCGGTGTACGGCCAAGGCGAGAACGTGCGGGATTGGCTTTACGTGGAGGACCACGCCCGGGCGCTCGATCTGATTGCGGAGAAGGGAAGCGTGGGCGAAACCTACAATGTCGGTGGGCGCAACGAACGCCGCAACATCGACGTGGTGCGGCGCATTTGCACGGTGCTTGACCAGCTGGTGCCGACAGACACCCCTCGCGAACAGTTGATTGAGTTCGTAACTGACCGGCCTGGGCACGATGCGCGTTATGCGATCGACGCGACCAGGCTCGAAACCGAGCTGGGCTGGCGCGCTCAGGAGGATTTCGACAGCGGGATTGAGAAGACCGTACGCTGGTATCTCGACAACGAGTGGTGGTGGCGCCCGCTGCAGGGCAGCTATGACGGTCAGCGGCTCGGGCTTGTGCCGGCGGATGGCAAGGCGCCGTGAAGATTGCGGTATCCGGCAAGCAAGGACAAGTCGTGCGCTCGCTGGTCGAACGTGGACCGGCGCGAGGGCACAAGATCTTTGCACTTGGTCGGCCGGAGTTCGACCTGGCCGATGCCGAATCTGTCTGGCGGGAGCTTCAGGCTGTCCGGCCCGATCTGGTGATTTCGGCTGCGGCTTATACGGCGGTCGACAACGCCGAGAGCGATCCCGAAGCCGCGTTTGCAGTGAACGCGGATGGAGCCCGGGCCATGGCGCGGGCAGCGCGCGAACTGGGCGTACCTTTGTTGCATCTGTCGACTGATTACGTTTTCGACGGAGCCAAGCAGACTCCCTACGTCGAAGGTGATCCAGTAGGTGCAACAGGTGTCTACGGAGCGTCCAAGCTGGCCGGCGAGCAAGCCATTGGCGATGAGTATGCCGCAAATTCAATCGTATTACGCACCGCCTGGGTGTTTAGCCCGTTCGGCGCAAACTTCGTCCGGACCATGCTCCGGCTTGCCGGCGAACGCGATGAGATCAGCGTGGTCGCCGACCAACTCGGAAACCCGACCAGTGCGCTTGATATCGCTGATGCACTGATCTCCGTAGCCGAGCGCTTGGAGGGCGATGCCGACCCCGCGCTGCGCGGGGTCTTTCATATGACCGCGCAAGGCGAGGCGAGCTGGGCGGATTTCGCCGAAGCGATCTTTGCCGCGAGCAAGGCACAGGACGGTCCCCACGCGCGGGTCAGACGCATCGCGACGTCGGATTATCCAACGCCAGCGCGCCGCCCCGCCAACTCGAGGCTCGACTGCAGCCTTCTTGCCCAGACATACGGAATTCGCTTGCCCGAATGGCGGCTGTCGACCGAAACGGTCGTCGCCAGGCTGCTCGCGCAAGCAACCGAAAACTGATGAGGGATACGGAAATGAAGGGGATCATCCTTGCAGGCGGATCGGGCACGCGGTTGCACCCGATGACGCTGGTCACCTCCAAGCAGCTCATGCCAGTCTACGATAAACCGATGATTTACTATCCGCTCTCCACGCTGATGCTGGCGGGAATCCGCGAAGTGCTGGTCATCTCCACTCCGCGCGATACGCCCAGCTTCCAGGCGCTGCTCGGGGACGGTTCGCAGTGGGGCATGCAGATAGAATACGCGGTGCAACCCGAACCCGAAGGATTGGCCCAAGCCTATGTCATAGGTGCCGATTTCGTTGCTGGCGGCCCGTCTGCACTGATCCTGGGCGACAACATGCGTACTGGATCACGGTCAACTACCGTGAGGCCTATGGCATCTATGTCTGCAACGGCATCCTCTTCAATCACGAAAGCCCGCGCCGGGGCGAGACCTTTGTGACCCGCAAGATCACCCGCGGCCTCGCCAATATCAGTCAGGGGCTTGAGCCTTGCCTCTACATGGGCAATCTCGATTCGTTGCGCGACTGGGGCCACGCGAAGGACTACGTGCGGATGCAGTGGATGATGCTGCAGCAAGATGTTGCGGAGGATTTCGTGATCGCCACTGGGGTGCAGTACTCGGTGCGCGAGTTCATCGAATGGTCGGCGATGGAACTGGGCATCACCCTGCGCTTCGAAGGCGAAGGAGTTGAGGAAGTCGGCATTGTCGCAGCGGTCGCCAGCCCAAATGCGGTGTCGGTTCAGCCCGGAGACGCGATCGTGCGCGTTGACCCGCGATATTTCCGGCCTGCAGAGGTCGAAACCCTGCTCGGCGATCCGTCGAAGGCGCGGGATCGGCTGGGTTGGGTGCCCGAAATAACCGCGCAGGAGATGTGCGCGGAGATGGTCGCAGAAGACCTCAGGACGGCGCAGCGTCACGCACTGTTGAAGACCCACGGTTACGATGTGCCGGTGACGGTCGAGGGCTGAAGCGCCATGCGGATATACGTGGCCGGTCACCGCGGAATGGTCGGCGGAGCCATCTGTCGCAAGCTCGCACTGCGCGGCGACGTGGAAATCATCACCCGGCCCCATGCCGAACTGGATCTGACCGACCAAAGTGCCACGCGCAGGTTCCTGGCCGACGAACGGCCCGATGCCGTGATCCTTGCTGCGGCGAGGGTGGGCGGGATTCATGCCAACAACACTTATCCGGCGCAGTTCATCTATGAAAACCTGATGATGGAGTGCAACGTCATCCATCAGGCCTGGCAGGCGGGCGTGGGGCGGTTGCTGCTGCTAGGTTCGTCGTGCATCTACCCGCGCGCGGTGCCTCAACCAATGCGCGAAGACACGCTGCTGACCGGCGTGCTTGAGCCTACGAACGAGCCCTATGCCATAGCCAAGATCGCCGGGATCAAGCTGTGTGAAAGCTACAATCGGCAGTACGGCACCGACTATCGCAGCGTGATGCCGACCAACCTGTACGGACCCGCCGACAACTTCCATCCCGACAATTCGCATGTCTTGCCAGCTTTGATCCGCCGGTTCCACGAGGCGGCGAGGCGCGGGCTGGATGAAGTGGTCGTCTGGGGCACCGGGACGCCGCGCCGCGAATTTCTCCATGTTGATGACATGGCCGAGGCGGCGTTGTTCGTGCTCGATTTGCCTGATGGCGTCTACCGGGCCAACACGCAGCCGATGCTGAGCCACATCAACGTCGGCAGCGGCAGCGACGTCTCGATCGCGGAGCTGGCCGCCTTGGTTGCGCAAGTCACCGGCTATGGCGGCCGGATCGGTTTCGATGCTAGCAAGCCCGACGGCACCATGCGCAAGCTGATGGACGTGAGCCGACTGACGTCGATGGGTTGGTCGGCGCGCATCGGCCTTGGGGAAGGGATAGCGGACACTTACCAGTGGTTTCTGGCAAACCATGCCGAACTGCGGGAAGTTTGATAGTGGTGCTGCACATGGACTGTCCAAATCGTGCGCGAGCGTTTAGGCGGCGCGGATGAACCGGATTACTCCTGTCATTCTTTGCGGTGGAAGCGGCACGCGCCTGTGGCCCCGCAGCAGGGCATCCATGCCCAAGCCGTTCCTGCCGCTGGTGGGGGATAAGACGTTGTTCGCGCAGGCGATTGCACGCTGCGGCGACGCGGCCCAGTTCGCTGCACCGATCGTCGTCACCGGCGCCGCCCATCTGGGCCACGTCGAGGCGCAATTAGGCGCCAGCAGTAATGCGGCCGTGATCGTCGAACCGTCAGCTCGCAATACCGCTGCGGCAATCGGGTTGGCGGCATGCCGGCTCGAACCAGATGCCGTGATGCTGGTCTGCCCCAGCGACCATCACATTGGCGACAAGTTGGCTTTTGCCGCCGCCGCCGCCGCCGCTGCGGAGCTCGCCACCGATGGCTGGCTGGTCGCTTTCGGGATCGAGGCGAAGGTGCCCGAAACGGGGTTCGGTTATCTTAAGCGGGGCGAGGCAATTGGCGACGCTGGCTTCCGCGTCGCGCGGTTCGTCGAGAAGCCCTCGTTCGAAAAGGCGAAGGAATTTCTTGCCGAGGGTGGCTACGCCTGGAACGGCGGCATTTTCGCTTTTCGCGCTGGCGATTTTTTGCGGGAGCTTGCCGAGCATCGGCCGGATATCGCCGATGCGGTCCGAGTGTCGGTGGCGCAAGGCCGCGAAGACGGCCGGCGCTTTCATCCGGCCGCAGCGCCGTTCGACGCGATCGACGGGGATTCGGTTGACTATGCCGTGATGGAGCGGACCACAAAAGCGGCCATGGTACCGGCAGATATGGACTGGTCCGACATCGGAAACTGGCAGGCGCTGCAAGCCGCGCGGCCGTGTGACGATCAAGGGAACAGCGTCGTCGGTACTGCTGAACTGGTCGATTGCCGCAACGTGCTGGTCGAGAGCGACGGGCCGCGAGTTTCTGTTATCGGCCTGGAAGACGTCATCGTGATCGTCGATGGCGGTGAGGTACTGGTCACTTCGGCAGCTGGTGCGCAGAAGGTGGGGAAGCTGGCAGGGGCTTTGAACCAGTGACTGTACTGCTCCCTTTCAGCCGGGTTGAGAAGCCTTGGGGGAAAGCGGCCTTGCCTGCGCCTTTCGCTGTGCACGGATGTGCGGCGTGCATCGGTGAGATATGCTTTGAGCCAGCTGAGGCCATGCCGCAGTTGCTGGTGAAGTACATCTTCACGGACGAAGCATTGTCTGTGCAGGTCCATCCCGATGACCAACACGCACAGCTTGGAGGACGGCCGCGCGGCAAGGACGAATGCTGGCTGGTGATTTCGGCAGAACCGGGTGCCGCGCTGGGCATCGGGTTTCGCGAGCCGATGGATTCCCGGCGGCTGGTCAGCGCCGCGCAAAGCGGCGAAATTGTTGAGTCTCTGGCGTGGCACCCTGTGCAACCCGGCGACTTCTTCTACATTCCTGCGGGCACCGTCCATGCCATCGGCGGGGGCATCGGCTTGATCGAGATTCAGCAGAACAGCGACATAACCTACCGTCTTTACGACTTTGAACGCAGGCGCGAGCTGCATCTTGAAGAAGCAGCAGCCATAGCGCAGCTGGGGCACTACGACAGCCAACTGCATCGATCTGTGGCGCCCGGTCAAACTGCGCTGCTGGTGGAAGGGCCCCATTTTCGGCTTGATCAGCTGACCGGCCGACCAGATGCGGAGATGGAGCGGCGCTACGGTGACCGGCCGATTGTGGTGTTGGCCCGAAGCGGTCGGATATCGGCAGGCGGTACCCGAATTCCCGAAGGTAGTTGTGCACAGGTCGCATCGCTTGGCGAACTTACCGTGGAAGCTGGCGGATGTTGCCTGGTGACCCAGCCCTGCAACTGACCGCGCGCTGGGGTAAGTACTTAATTTACAACACTTCCGTTGCATTTTACGCAATGCGCGCTTGCCTTGCTTTGGCAAATATGGTCTTGCGCCAACATCAATCCAGGTTGTTGCGGGGCGCGATCGCTTTACCACCCGTTAACCAGACTTGTTGCAGACGCTTGTTATTGGGGAAGCCAGCGTCGCGGCAGTACAAGGTTCGGCATCGTTCAAGGTGAATGACTTGAAGAATCTGCTGCTTAAATCCGAGTTTTTCGACCGACAGGCGATCGTGGATCGAGGTCGCGAGGTCATCCGCATCGAGGCGACGGCTTTGGCCGAGCTCGAAGCCAGCTTGAACGGCGACTTCACGGCAGCGTGCGAGGCAATTTATGCCACTCGCCGTCAGTTGGTCGTAACCGGCATGGGCAAGTCCGGCCACATCGGCCGCAAGGTCGCAGCCACATTCGCAGCCACCGGCACGCCATCGGTTTTCATACATCCGGCGGAGGCTGCACATGGCGATCTCGGCATTGTGGCGAGCGGTGATGTGCTGCTGGTATTCTCCAATTCCGGAAACACTGCAGAACTGCGTGCCATCCTGGACTATGCACGCAGCCTCGAGGTGCCGATCATCGGCGTTGCGGCACAAGGAGCTTCGCTGCTCATGGAGCGCGCGGACATTGGCATTCGCCTTCCGAAGCTGCGCGAAGTGTCCGTCGTCAGAACGTTTGGCGCAGATCGCGGCTTGGATTAGCGGAGTGCGGGCATCGTCAGGGGGTTGATGTTAAGCGGCGATCTTGCGGTGTTGCAAGCGCCGATATTCGATGGTCTGCCGTTTGATCCTTTCGCGCTGTTTGATGATGGCGGGAGCCCTGC
>CANJBY010000050.1 GCA_947472735.1 Sphingomonadaceae bacterium
AAACAGCGCGAAAGGATCAAACGGCAGACCATCGAATATCGGCGCTTGCAACACCGCAAGATCGCCGCTTAACATCAACCCCCTGACGATGCCCGCACTCCGCTAATCTAAGCCGCAAAGTGTGCCAAATGTTGTGACGACGGACAGGCGGTGCTCCTGCCTGCCGTCCCGCTGGGCACGGTGCTGTTCACCGGAGTCGCAGGCGTTGCCGGTGTCGCTTCCTTCCTGTTTTCCGGTCAGTTCATCCTGGCCGTCATCTCGGCGGGCTATTGCGGGATTGTCGCGACCGGAGCGATCGCTTCGGCGCGCAATTTCCTGATCACCAAGGTGGCCGAATCCGGCATGGCGGAAAAAAGCGAAGTCGTCTCGCTGCTGCTCCGCGAATTCGAGGAAGGCGAGGCCGACTGGCTGTGGCAGATCGATACCTCGCGCCGCATCCGCTCCGTCTCGCCCCGCTTCGCCTTTGCGCTGGGGCTGGATCCCGAGGACATCGAAAGCAAGCCCTTCATCCAGATGATCGCCGGTCCCGCCTGGGAAACCGGCCAGTTCCCGTCCAGTCTGCACGACCTGGCCGAGCGGCTGAAGCGCCGCGAGAGCTTCTCGAACCTGCTGGTGCGCGTCACCATCGGCGGCCAGCAGCGCTGGTGGGAGCTTTCCGGCACACCCAAGCTCAACGACAGCGGCGTGTTTGACGGCTTCCGCGGGGTTGGTTCCGATGTGACCGAGCAGCGTGAAAGCTCGGACAAGATCGCTTACATGGCGCGCTATGATACGCTGACCGGCCTGCCCAACCGCATGATGCTGACCGAGGCGCTGGCCGAGGCGCTGCGCTATGCGGACCAGTGGCGGACGCGCTGTGCCTTCATGATGATCGACCTCGACCGGTTCAAGGCGGTCAACGATACCCTTGGCCATCTGGTTGGCGATCAGCTTCTGGCGCGGGTTTCCGAACGCCTGACCAGCATCGTGTCGGACAACGAGCTCTGCGGCCGCCTGGGCGGTGACGAGTTCGGCATCGTCGTGCGCGATGCCTCCGATGCAGACCGGGTCAGCCGCGTCGCGGAGGCCGTGATCCAGGCGCTTTCGCAGCCCTACGAAGTCGATCACCACACGCTTTACGTCGGCGCCAGCGTCGGTTCGGCGCTGGGGCCACGCGATGGCAACACCGTCGAGACACTGATGCGCAATGCCGACCTGGCGCTGTATCGTTCGAAGGACGAAGGCGGCGGGCAGCACTTTGTTTACGAGCCTGCGCTGCATGCGCACGCGGAAGAGCGCCGCAAGCTGGAATTCTCGCTGCGCCGCGCGCTCGAAAAGAACGAATTCATCCTTGAATACCAGCCGGTCGTTGATGCCATCGGCGAGAACGTGGTCAGCTTCGAGGCGCTGGTGCGCTGGCGGAGCGAGGAGCATGGCCTGGTCAGCCCGGTCAAGTTCATCCCGCTTGCCGAGGACACCCGGCTGATCGTCCCGATCGGTGACTGGGTGCTCCATGAGGCCTGCCGAGAGGCGACCCGCTGGCCCGAGACGGTGCGGATCGCGGTCAACGTGTCGGGTGAGCAACTGCTTGATCCCAATTTTCCGGCCAGCGTGGTAAGCGCCCTGTCCCTCAGCGGCCTGGCGCCGAGCCGGCTGGAGATCGAGGTTACCGAGAGCATCTTCGTGCGCGATGCCTCGACCGCGCAGGCCGCGCTCGAACGCATCATGGCGCTGGGTTGCAGCGTGGCGCTCGACGATTTCGGAACCGGCTATTCCTCGCTCGGGTACCTGCGCAAGATGCGCTTTTCGACGATCAAGGTCGATCGCAGCTTCGTGCAGGGCGCGGCCCAGGGCAATGCGGAAAGCCTCGCCATCATCCGCGCCGTCGTCGCCATGGCGGACAGCCTGGAAATGACCACCACGGCCGAGGGCGTCGAAAACGAGGCGGAACTCGCCACGGTGCGTCAACTCGGCTGCAACAAGATCCAGGGATTCTATTTCGGCCGGCCGATGGGCGCGATCGAAGCGGGGCAACTGTTCCACACCGTCAGCTACGCCAGGGGCTGAGCCCCGGCCTCGCGATCAGGCGTCGACCAGGCCCTTGATCGCGCTTTCGAACAGGGCGCGCCCGTCAGTGCCGCCGTGGGCTGCCTCGATCATCCGCTCGGGATGCGGCATCATGCCCAGCACGTTGCCCGCTTCGTTGAGGATGCCCGCGATGTCGCGCGAAGATCCGTTGACTGGCTCGGCATAGCGGAAGGCCACGCGGCCTTCGCCTTCCAGCCGTTCGAGCGTGGCATCATCTGCGAAGTAATTGCCATCGTGATGCGCAACCGGGATCAGGATGCGCTGGCCCTTGCTGTAGCCGCCGGTGAACAGCGACTGCGAGTTCTCGACCGTCAGCGCCACTTCGCGGCAAACGAACCGGATGCCGGCATTGCGCATCAGCGCGCCGGGGAGCAGGCCGCTTTCGGTCAGCACCTGGAAGCCGTTGCACACGCCGAGTACCGGCACGCCCCGACCCGCCGCGGCGACGACCGCCTGCATGATCGGGCTACGCGCCGCCATCGCGCCGGAACGCAGGTAATCGCCATAGGAGAAGCCGCCGGGCAGGGCGATGAAGTCCAGTCGCTCGGGCAGGTCGGCATCGCCGTGCCAGACGCGGTACGGCGCGGTACCGGAGATCTTCTCCAGCGCGTCAGCCATGTCGCGGTCGCAATTGGAGCCGGGAAAGGTGACGACCGCGGAGCGAAAGCCGCTCACGCTGCGATCCTCTCGATCCGGTAGTTCTCGATCACCATGTTGGCGAGGAGCTTCTTCGCCATCTCGTCGAGAGCCGCGTCGGTTACGGTGTCATCGACCTCAAGCTCCAGCATCTTACCGGCGCGGACGTCCTTGACGCCGTGGATGCCAAGACCCTCGATCGCGTGATGAATCGCGCGGCCCTGCGGGTCGAGCACCCCGTTCTTGAGGCTGACGTAAACGCGGACCTTCATGAGGCGAGCCTTTCGGGCTTGGAACTGGGGAATCGCCAGCGCCTATGCCTTTGCGCGTGCCGCAGGGCAAGCCGGGATGAGGTCTTTTCCGCCTCGGATGAGACGAGAAGTGCCCCCGGCCGGCACCTGAGCGGGGCCGGCCGGGGGATAGCAGGTCAGTTGAAGCGCTTCTTGACGCTGACGCCCCATTCACGCGGGCGGCCCCAGCTGGCTTCGACCGTGCTGAAGCTGTTGTAGAAATCCAGCTTGCCGACGGCGTAGCGCTTGTTGGTGATGTTGGTGCCGAACACCGCGACCTGGAAATCGCGATCGGCGTTCTCCCAGGTGATGCGGGCATTGGCCAGCGCATAGGGATCCTGCATTGCGCGGACGTTGTTGTTGTCTGCGAAGTGCACCCGCGACTGGTAAGCCAGATCGGCATGGAGGGCGAGCGAACCAGTGCTGCCCAGGTCGATCCGGTACGTCGACCCGACGTTCCAGGTCCACTTCGGTGCGCGCCGCGGGCGGCAGGTGATGCATGGCGATTCCGCCGCAGCACCAGCCTGTCCGGCCGCGATCAGCACGGCCGGATCGGCCTTGCCCAGATCGAGATACTTGAACCCGACATAGCCAAGGCTGCCCTCGACGGTCCAGTTGTCGATCAGCTCGGCCTCAAGCTCGGCCTCGAGCCCGGTGAAGCGCGCCTTGCCGGCGTTCTGGATGATCGTGGTGACGCCGGGGTTGGTATCGAAGGTCGTGTTGAGCTGCAGGCTCTTGTAGATCATCAGGAACACGTCGGCGTTGAAGCGCACCCGGTTGTTGAGGAATTCCGACTTGAAGCCGACTTCATAGGCATCGAGATCTTCCGGACCGAAGCTCGCCTGGGTCTGCAGGTTGGTCGGCCGCGGATTGAAGCCGCTGCCGCGGAAGCCGCGCTGGTAGCTGGCGTAAGTCATCACGTCCGGCGTCCACTGGTACGACAGGTTCAGCATCGGCGTGAACCGCGATGCGGACGTTGTGAGCGGCACCAGCGACAGCGGCGAAGCGGGACGGCCGCCGGCGCCGTTGAAGATCACGTTGGTTCCGTCGCGCTTCAGGCGGCGTTGCAGCACGGTCTTCTCGTCGTGGGTGTAGCGCATGCCGACCGTCAGGTTGAGCTTGTCGGTCACGTGACCCACCACGTGCAGGAAGCCTGCGTAGTTCTTGGTGGTCTGGGTATCGATGCGATCGATGTCCCCGGTCAGGTTGGCCGGATAGGGGTTCGCGATCGAGATGTTGGAGTTGTAGTCGTCAGCCTTGAAGTAGAAGCCGCCGGCGGTCCAATCGGCCAGCCCGTCGCCAAGCTGTCCGCCGAGACGCAGTTCAGCGGTGAACTGCTCGTCGCGGAAGTAGTCGTAGGTGTGGTTCTGGGGCAGCGGCGAGCCATCGGAATCGCGGCCGAAGTTGCTGACCAACTTGCGGTAGCCCACGATCAGCTTGCCGTTGAGCGTTTCGGTGCCGATCCAGTCCATCACGCCGGAAACGCCCCAGTTGGTCACCACGGTCTCGTTCGGCGTCTGCATCCCGTTCACGGGATTCACGAAGCTGGCGTAGATCTTGTAGGGATCGCTGGTCAGGAAGCGCTGGTCATAGGGAATGCCATACTTCGGCAGGGCGACCTGCTTGTTGAACAGCGCCGCGCCGCCGGTTCCGGTGGTGTTGGCGATGGCCGCGTTGATGTTCTGGATGTAATCCGGCGGGCCGCTCTGGTCCACATAGGTCAGGTCGCCGGTGAGGGTGAATTCAAACGAATCGCCCATCTTGGCAAGGAAGGACGCGCGTCCGCCGATCGACTGCTCCTTGGCCCATCGTGCCGGTAACGCAGCCCTTGTTCGAGCCATTGGCCGAAACCTGGGTGGGCAGGGCAAAGGCATTGTCCGCCGCGCTGTTGACGGTGCCGAGGATCGCCGTGTTGGTGGTGGTGTCCCAGCCGACCACGCCATCACCGATGCCGGCGAGCTGCGGGGTGCCCTTGGCGATCATGTCGCAGACGAAGTCCACGGTCTTGACGAAGCCATCGCGGCGCTTGGCGGAAAACGAGAAGCGCGCGAACAGGTTTTCGGCGATCGGGGTGTTGTAGGAAGCGCGCACTTCGAAGCGGTTCTTGGTGCCGGCGGTGCCTTCGATCGAACCTTCAGTGTCGGGTCCGGGCTTCTTCGAGATCATGCGAACCACGCCGCCGATGGCGTTCTTGCCGAACAGCGTGCCTTGCGGGCCGCGCAGCACTTCCACCCGCTCCAGATCGAGCAGATCGGTGATCGAGCCGAGGTTGCGGCCCAGCACGATATCATCGACGTAGATCGGCACCGTGGCTTCCTGAACGGCCTTGAAATCGTTGTAGGCGAGGCCACGGCCTGTATCGGCACGGCGAGCCGTTGCGGGCCATCGCCGGCGGCCGGCGTCACTTTCAGTCGCAGTGCCCAGCTACCACCCGGCGCCGCATCGCCCTGGCCGGTCGGACTGCAGGCGGCGAGCCCGGCCAGGATTGCCAGGGCAATGGCTTTGCGGCTCATGCGCTCGTCTCCTTCTGGCGCGGGGGCAGGGGCACGAAATAGCCGATCACCAGCATCAGCAGGCCGACGCCGATGAAGGTAACGATCCGCTCCCAGCCTTCGGCGCGCGACATGTCGAACAGCAGCAGCTTGGCCACTACCACGGCGAGCAGTCCAGCCCCGAGCAGCCAGGCCGGGCGCAGCGCGCGGCGCTTGGCATAGAGCATCAGTCCCATCGCCATGAGGGTCCAGAGGATCGAGATTCCGGTCTGGACGATCGGACTGTCGCCCAGTTCCTCGCCCGACCAGCCGACGCCGAGCCAGTGATGGGCGGTGCGCAGCCAGATGCAGTTGACTGCCACGAAAGCGAGCAAGGCATCCGCCGGCGGGCCCAGCTTCGCTACGCTCCCCGGCAAGCCGCCCGGTCCGAACCGTTCGGCAGCCATCCGCCGCCATGCGACCAACGCCGCCAGTGCCAGCCCGACCGAGAGGTCGACCGGGTTGATCACCGGGACATAAGGCAGCGGAGCGGTGATCCCCTCGGCCAACCAGGTGCACAGCAGCGCCCCCAGCCAGGTTGCCGCAGCGAGCGGCAGGGCGGCGCTCCATCCATAAGCGCGAGCGTGAGGATCGAGCGGCCAACCCCGCCCGCGCTGGGTCCAGAAAGTCAGCCCGCCCAGCACCGCGATAACGGCGACAAGGTAGATCACCCCGGCCCACGAGGTGTTCCACAAGTCCGCCCGGTCGATCGCGAGATAGAGGCAATCAGCCAGCATCAGGGTGAGCAACCAGACACCGGCGGCATGGAGAAGCGCGCTCCAGCGCGAGGGCTTGGCTGCCGCCTTGTCCCAGCGGTACAGCAGCCAGAGGTGCAGCGCGGCGGCGGCGAGCCAGGCGGCAAGGTCGGGCAGGTAGGCAACGTGGCGATCCAGCGCCAACGTCAGCGGCAGGGCCAGCACCATTGGCGCCAGGCTCAGCCGGCCCGGCCAGGTGGCGACCGGCCAGTTCCGGCGGCGGCCGAACCAGTCTGCTACGGCCATCACTGCCTGCATGCCGAGCATGGCGAGCAACACCTGGGCCCAGTCGGCGAAGACCGGTACCGTCCCGGTCAGCGGCGGTGCGGCAGGAGTATAGCGCAAGACCTCCAGCAACACGCCGATGCAGGCAAAGCCAAAGCCGGTGAAGAACACCAGATTTCCGAGACCGCCTTCCACCGGGGCGTAGGCCCGCGCCATCCGCGAACCCGAATGCGGCAGTGCCTCGCCGCGCAGTTGCCAGGCGGTGAACAGCAACGGCGCGGCGATCAGCAGCGCGCCGAAGAACCCGTTGTTCAGGAACGGCAGGTTCGAGACCGGCGTCTGCAATGTCGTCAGCGCGATCAGCGCCGCCATACCCTGCAGCAGCAGGCCGAACAGCCGCGGCATCCAGCGCGCTTGCCGCGCCCCGATCCAGAACGCGCCGGCACCTTCAAGCGCCCAGGCGGCCGAGGTCCAGCGCACGTCGAGCGCAAGCGGGATCGCCAGGGTGACGAAGCCGAGGCCGATGGCGATCAGGCTTTCGCCCATCAGCCGCATCGCCGGATCGCGCTTGCGGATGGTCCATGCGGCCACCGCGACATAGACCGCGCCGAACACCAGCGCGGCGATCGCAGAACCATAAAGCTGGTTCTGGACCAGCCCGACCTCCAGCCCGAAGCCGGCCAGGGCCGTGCCGAACAACAGGGTCGAATCCGCCGCGTTGTCCAGCTTTCCGGGGGTGTTGTGGGCGTAGAGCAGCGCCGCAGCGAGGTAAATCGCCACGGACAATGCGAGGAACAGCTGGCAGGCGAGGAAGTGCTGCGGTCCGTAGCTGGCGAAGCCCCACGCGGTGGCGAGGCTGAACGTGGCGAAGAAGCCGACGAGGTTGAGCGGGCGCCAGCTGCGCCGCCAGGCGATCGTCAGGACGGCAATATTGAGGATCGAGATGTAGGAGAACAGCGGCACCGGGGTGCGGCTTTCCCCGCCGAGCAGCACCGGCACGGCATAGCCGCCGATGAAGGCGGCGAGCGCCATGCCTTGCGCGTTCTGCAGCAGCGCCAGCGCGCAGCCCAGTGCGCAGATCACGATCATCAGACCGAATGCGAGCAGCGGCGGCATCACATCGAACATCCGCGCCGAGGCGAAGATCGTGAGATAGAGCACCGCCACCCCGCCGCCTTGCAAGGCCAGCGCGAAGGCGGGCTTCACCGTGCGCCGGTTGAACCCGACCGCGAGCAAGGCCACGCCGATCGCCCCGACCAGCGCAAGCCGCAGCTCGATCGGAAACAGCCCGGCCGAAGCGGCATAGCGGGCGAGGAAGCTCAGCCCGACAAACAGGATGACGAGCCCGACCCGGACGATGGTGTTGCCGCCGAAGAACCATTCCTTGACCGCCGCCAGGGTGCGATCAGCGGCAGTGGGTTCGGCTGGCTCATGCTGATGGACCGGCTCCGGCTCGGCGGGGCGAAGCATCGCCGGTGCGGAGGGTCGCACCGGTTCCGCTGGTGGGCCAGCCATTGGTGGTGCGGGCGGTGAGCTGACAACCGGAGGCCCCTCCGGAGCCTGTCGCTGCGGCGCATCAGTCAGCCCTGGCACCCGGTGCTCGCGGGATTCCGCCAGCGCCGCGGCGATGCCGCGCTGAATCTCGATACGGATCTCGCTGCGCAGCCATGCGCCCAAGGGCCAGCCTGCCAGGCCGCCAAGCAGCAGGCCCCAGGCCTCGCCCTCGGCGATGACCCAGCCGATCAACGCTGCGGCCACAATGACAAATGCGATCACCAGTCCCCTCCTCCGGCAAGCCCGCGGGGAGCCTAGCCGGGCCGAGCGGCGCTGGAAAGCGCAATGAATTCAACCGACACTTGCAGGCGCACGGGCAGCCTCGGTGCAGTGCTTCGCGCGGCTGCAATCGACCGGGGACAGCCGCACTTCGACCAACGGCGTTTGGCGGACAGGGACAAGTCGGCTAAGCGGTTACTCATGCAACCGGTGCGGACGTGGGGTTTCGCACTCGTTTTTAAGGGACTGGACGCCATGCGCATTGCCGCACGCCACAAGCACATTATTGCCGCCCTGCTTCTGGGCACCGCCACGGTTACCCTCGGCGCCTGCAAGATGACCGGGACCGAAGCGGTCCAGGGCGCCGAAATCGGCATCGACAAGGCCGCGATGGACACCGCAGTCAAGCCGGGTGACGATTTCTATGCCTACGCCAATGGCGGCTGGCAGAAGACGGCGGAAATTCCGGCTGACCGCTCAGCCATCGGTGGTTTCTACATCGCCGACCAGACGACCGAGAAGCAGCTCGGAGAGCTGATGGCCGGGATTACCAAGTCGAGCGCGGCGGCGGACACCGATGAGGGCCGCATCCGCGACTATTACAACGCATTCCTCGACACCAAGCGGATCGACGAGCTGGGCATGGCTCCGCTCAATGGCGACATGGCCCGCTTTGGCGCGATTGCCGACGTCAAGCAGCTCTCCAGCGTCCTGGGTTCGCAGGTCCGCGCCGACGTAGATCCGCTCAATGCCACCAACTTCTATACCGAAAACCTGTTCGGCGTTTTCGTGACCCAGTCGCTCGCCGGCGGCGAAGTGATGCCCTACCTGCTGCAGGGCGGCCTCGGCATGCCTGAGCGGGAGTACTACCTCTCTGCCGATCCCAAGATGGCCGAACTGCGCCCCAAGTACCGCGCCTATATCGTCAAGCTGCTGACCGATGCCGGAGTAACCTGGCCGGAACAGCGCGCGCAGCGGATCTACGATCTCGAAATGAAGATCGCACAGGCGCACGTCACGCGCGAGCAGAGCGAGAACTTCCAGCAGAGCGCCGCCGAATGGACCCGTGCGGATTTTGACAGCAAGGCCCCGGGGATCGACTGGAACGCCTTCTTCGCCGCCGCCCAGCTTGGCCAGCAGCAGAAGTTCGCGGCTTATCACGCCGATGCGATCCCGCGGCTCTCGAAGCTGGTCGCCAGCGAGCCGCTCGACAATTGGCGCGACTGGCTGCTGTTCCACCAGATCAATGCCAACGCCGAAGTGCTGCCCAGCAAGATCGATGCCGATCGTTTCGCTTTCTTCGGCGAGACTCTCAGCGGCACCAAGGCCCAGCGTCCGCGGGACAAGCGCGCGCTGAATTCGGTCAACAGCTGGATCGGCGATGCGCTCGGCAAGCTCTACGTCGAGAAGTATTTTCCGGCCTCGGCCAAGGCCGAGATCCAGCGCATGGTCGACGAGATCAAGGGCGCCTTCGCCAAGCGGATCGAGGCCCTGGCCTGGATGGCCCCGGCGACGAAGCAGGAAGCGCTGGCCAAGGTCAAGTCGATCGAGGTCGGCGTCGGCTATCCCGACACCTGGAAGGATTACACCGGGCTGACGGTCAGTCCCGACAGTGCCTATGGCAACAAGATCGCGGCCGCGAAGTTCGACTATGCCCAGCAGCTCGCCAAAATCGGGAAGCCGCTGGATCGGCGCGAATGGTGGATGAACGCGCAGCTGGTCAACGCCGTCAACCTGCCTGTCGCCAACGCGCTGAACTTCCCCGCGGCGATCCTGCAACGCCCGTTCTTCGATCCCAAGGCCGATCCCGCCTACAACTATGGCGCGATCGGCTCGGTGATCGGTCACGAGATCAGCCATTCGTTCGACAACAACGGCGCGGCTTTTGATGCCATCGGCAAGATGCGCGAATGGTGGACGCCGGAAGACCTCGCCAAGTTCGGCGACGCGGGCAAGGCGCTGGCGGCGCAGTTCGACACTTACGAGCCTTTCCCCGGGCTGCACGTCAACGGCAAGTTGACCCTGGGCGAGAACATCGCGGATGTGGCCGGCATCGCCGCGGCCTATGATGCTTATCGCGCCTCGCTCAAGGGCAAGGAAGCGCCAGTGATTGACGGCTTCACCGGCGATCAGCGCTTCTTCATCGCCTTCGACCAGTCATGGGCAACCAAGATGCGCGACGAGGCCCTGCGCGGCCGGATCGCCACTGACGGCCACGCCCCCGGCCAGTACCGCGCGCTGACCGTGCGCAACGTCGACGCCTGGTACGACGCCTTCGGGGTCAAGCCCGGCGACAAGCTCTACCTGCCGCCGGAACAGCGCGTGAAGGTTTGGTGATGTTTCGTTCCCCTCCCGCTTGCGGGAGGGGAGCAGGCACACCTTGACAAAACGAACCAAATAGGTTATACGCCCGCCCGCAACGGGTGCCGGGGCCGAAGCGCTTCCGCCTCCAGCCCCGCATTGCGGCCGACGCCCGGGCGGACCCGGTAGCGTCCGCACTTCAGGGATGCGTGGAGGAGTTTTAGTAACTCCAGAAACTCGGGATATGTCCCGCCGGTTGGTGGCAAGAGCGCGAGCCCGCCCCGCCGCCGCTACGCACCGCAGGGCCGAGTTGGCAGGTTACCGTCTGCACCCCGCCGACCACTCGCTATGATTGCAGCAAAGCCAAGCCTGTCGTGCCAGGCCCCATGCGTCGGCCGCGCCCGTTCGCACTTTTCCCACACCGGCGTAAGTCCGCATTCGCCAGCGGGGGTCTTTCTGCGTCTGCGCGGCTCAGCTCAGTGCGCTGGTCAGCCGCGCCAGTTGCTCGGCGCTCAGTTCCAGCTTTGCCGCGCCGCACAGTTCACGGACTTGCGCCACGCTGGTCGCGCTGGCGATCGGGGCGGCGACGCCCGGCTGGGCCATGAGCCAGGCCAGCGCGATCTGGGCGAGTGTGGCACCGGTTTCGGCGGCCACCGCATCCATGGCGGCGAGCACCGGCTTGCCGGGCTCCATGTAGCGCGCCACCGACGTTCCGCGCACCCGGCCTTCAAGGTCGGCGGCAGTGCGGTACTTGCCGGTGAGGAACCCGGCGGCGAGTCCGTAATAGGGCAGCAAGGCGACGTCATTGGCCACGCAATAGTCCTGCATAGCGCCCTCGAACTTGCTGCGTTCGACCAGGTTGTATTCGTTCTGCAGCACGGTGTAGCCCGCAACGCCCAACCGCGCCGCCGCATCCCGGGCCGAAACGAGCCGCTCCAGCGTGTAGTTGGAGGCACCCAGTTCGCGCGTCTTGCCGGCGGTCACCAGCGCGGCAAAGCCCTGCGCAACTTCATCCTGCGGGGTCTCGGGATCGTCGTTGTGGGCGTAATAGAGATCAACATAATCGCTGCGCAGCCGCTCGAGCGAAAGCTCCAGCTCGGCGGTGACATGCGCCGGCGCCAGCATCCCGGGCTTGGCCCAGATGTTCACCTTGGTGGCGATGCGCATCTCGCTGCGAACGCCGCGGCTTTCGAGCCATTTGCCAAGCTCCCGCTCGGACTCGCCGCCGACATGGCCGGGGATCCAGGCGGAATAGCCCTGGGCGGTGTCGATCATCCGGCCGCCCGCTTCGTAGAAGGCATCCAGCACCGCCAAGGCAAGGTCGTCCTTCACGTTCCAGCCGAAAACGTTGCCGCCCAATACGAGCGGGATGCCGGCGATCGAGGGGTGGCTCATGCGAACTTCTCCTTGAGTGCGAGCAGCGCCAGCGCGGCCTTGGCCGCTTCGCCGCCCTTGTCCTTCTGCGCAGGATCGGCGCGGACCAGCGCCTGCTGCTCGTTCTCGACCGTGAGAATGCCGTTGCCGATCGGGATGCCATCCATCGTCAACGCCATGATCCCGCGCGCGCTTTCGCCCGCAACGATCTCGAAATGATAGGTCTCGCCCCGGATCACCACGCCGATCGCCACGAAGCCTTCATAGTCGCCAGACGCTTCGGCGAGCGAAATCGCTCCCGGAATCTCCAGCGCGCCGGGTACGGTGATGACCTCCGCCTGGTAGCCCGCCGCCTTGATCGCTGCCTTGGCGCCGGCGATCAGCATATCGTTGAGGTGGTCGTAGAAGCGCGCTTCGACGATGAGGATCTTGGCCATGTGTTACTCCTGGTAATTCTTTGCCCGCAGCGAAAGAACGCTCGCAGGTCCGGTATGCGGGGAAATCAGCCGATCTTGCGTTCGCCCACGATCGAAAGGCCATAGCCTTCGAGCGCGACCAGCGTGTGGTGGGTGTTGGTCAGCAGGATCATGTCGTGCACGCCCAGCTCCGCAAGAATCTGTGCGCCCACGCCGTAGTCGCGCAGTTCCTCGATCGCCGACATGTCGCCGGCGCGGATCTGGCTCTTGATCGCGAGGCTCTTGGACATCATCCGGTTGATCGGACGGTTGATCACCACGATCACCCCGGTGCCTTCTTCGGCAATGGCCTCCATCGACCCGTTCAGCAGGTTGGTACGAGAGCTTTGCTCACCGAAAATGTCCGCGAACAGCGAAAGGGTGTGCATCCGCACTAGCGTCGGCTTGGCCGGGTCGGGCTTGCCCTTGACCAGCGCCAGCGTCTCGTCGCCGGTGGCCTTGTTGAAAAACGTCACGGCCTTCCAGTCACCGCCCCAGCGGCTGACGAAATCAATCTCGGCACGGCGCTCGACCATGCGGTCATGCTTGCGGCGATAGGCGATCAGATCGCGGATCGTGCCAATCTTGAGGTCGTGCAGCCGGGCGAACGAGACCAGGTCGTCAAGCCGCGCCATCGTCCCGTCATCGCGCATGATTTCGCAGATCACGCCCGAGGGATTGAGCCCTGCGAGACGGGAAATGTCGACTGCCGCTTCAGTGTGGCCGGTGCGGACCAGCACCCCGCCGTCACGCGCCCGGAGCGGGAAGATGTGGCCCGGGGTCACGAGATCGTCCTTGCCCTTGGTCCCGTCGATCGCAACCGAGACAGTGCGGGCGCGGTCGGCCGCGGAAATGCCGGTGGTCACCCCTTCACGCGCTTCGATCGAAACGGTGAAAGCAGTTTCGTGGCGCGTGCCGTTGTGACGGCTCATCAGGTCAAGCCCGAGCTGGTCGACCCGCTCGCCCGAGAGCGCCAGGCAGATCAACCCGCGGCCGTGAGTGGCCATGAAATTGATCGCTGCCGGGGTCGCCATCTGGGCGGGAATGATCAGGTCGCCCTCGTTCTCGCGGTCCTCATCGTCGACCAGAATGTACATCCGGCCATTGCGGGCTTCCTCGATGATTTCCTCGATCGGGACGAGCACCGGGCGCTCATCGTTGACCATCAGGAAGCGTTCGAGCTTACCGAGCGTGTCGGCAGTGGGGTTCCACTCCGGCTCGGTGCAATCGCGCAAGGTGTTGGCGTGGAGGCCCGCGGCACGCGCAAGGCCGGCCCGGGTCATGCCGCCGTCAACGACGAGCTGGCGGACTTTTTCGATGAGGTTCGTAGACATGTGGACGTGCTATCACATCGTAATGTGATGGCAAGTAGGAAAATCACATTTCTGTGGAGGACCGCTGATTCTGGCGTGTGATGTGGCGCCAGCCGAATGCGACGATGGCCCCCGTCAGCAGGGCCAGCGGAGCGGCCAGGGCGGACCCCAGTCCGAACACCCGGTATCCGGCTTGCAGCAACGGCATGTGCACGGCGAACAGCGGATAGGAGAGCACGCCCAGCCAGATTGCGAGCCGCGAAGGCCCGGTCCAGGCCAGCGCGGCGACGATCATAGCCGGACAGACGAGCGCCACGAAGACCATATCCCACACCCAGTGGGCCAGGCCGAACTGCCAGCAGATCACGCTGAACGCGGGCAGCGCCAGGAGCGCCGGAACCAGCGGCAGGCGCAGTTCGGGCAGATCGCGCCACCGTCCCAGCAGCATCCCGATCACATAAGCGAACAAGGTTCGCGGCAGCCCCATCGCAAAGTGGGCCGGGCGCGCGCCAACATCGAGCGAGCCCCACGACATCCCGATCCAGACCAGCACCGGAAGCAGCAGCACGGCCAGCACCAGCAGGCCGTTGCGGCTCAGGCGCCAGAGAATCGCGGCGTGCAGGGCATTGCAGACCAGTTCGTAGAAGATCGTCCAGGCCGGGATGTTGAGCGGATAGGATTCGTATTCGAAACTGACCGGCAGCAGGAACAGGTTGGGCAGGGCCAGCGAGAGGAAATGGGCCAGTCCGTCGGAGCGCAGATACAGCACCGGCGCGCCGATCGCCGCACCCACCGCCATCACCGGCCACAACCGCCGGTAACGCGACGCCATGAATTGCGCCGCCGATGCTACACCGGCGAATCGCGCCTCCTGGGTGCGGGTCATGAAGAACCCGCTGAGCATCAGGAAGAAATCGACCCCCAGATAGCCCTTGCCGAGCAGCGCCGGGTGATCCTTGAAGGTCGCCTGCACGTGCAGCAGCACCACGCAGATCGCCACGATGCCGCGCAGCGCCTCGATTCCGGGCAGGCGGGCGCTGGCAGGTGAGGGCGGGCGGGCAGCCATGGTCCGCCGATACGGTTTGCGGTGGCGATTGCAAGTGGGGGAGGGCGAGTCGCAGCCGACCGATATCGTCAGCCTGAACCTGTTTCAGGACCCATGGGGCCCTCATGCTCGGTATTCGCAGGCGTTGCGCCGTTACCCCTCGCAGCCCTCGCAGCCCTCGCAGCGGTGGCCAATCGTTGAACTGCGCAAGCAGAAGAATGGGTTCTGAAACAAGCTCAGGATGACGGAAAGCGGGAGGGCAGCGTTTTTGCCCGCCGAAACGAAAACGGCCCCCCAACCGGAGTTGGGAGGCCGCAATCAGAGCCGGGTAGGCTGGCTTACTTGCCCTTCATCCGCTTGCCGGCGATGCGGCAACCTTCCGACATGGCAGCGAGCTTCGCCCACACGATTTCTTCATGGCCGACGCGCGAACCGATGCCGCAGTCAGTGCTGGCCTGGACGTTCTCCATGCCGACGATCTTGGCATAGTTGCACAGACGCTCGGCAACCAGTTCCGGATGCTCGACCAGGTCGGTGTAGTGGCCGACCACGCCGGGGGCGATGATCTTGCCGTCGGGCAGCTTCACGTTCTCGAACACGTGGTATTCGTGTGCGTGGCGCGGGTTGCTCGCCTCGAAGGTGTAGCACTGGGCGTTGATGCTCAGCAGCTTGTCGACGATGTGCTCCAGACCGATGTCATGGGTGTGCGGACGGTGGCCCGAACCCCAGCAGCAGTGGAAGCGAACCTGGTCTTCCGGCAGGCCGCGCACCGCGTGGTTGATCACTTCGACGGCGAAGTCGAGGTACTTGCGCAGGTCTTCGACCGACCAGTGCGGATAGAAGCTCCAGGTGGTGCAGAACTCGGGCTCGTCAACCTGCACGATCAGGCCGGCATCGGTGATCGCC
>CANJBY010000051.1 GCA_947472735.1 Sphingomonadaceae bacterium
AACAGCGCGAAAGGATCAAACGGCAGACCATCGAATATCGGCGCTTGCAACACCGCAAGATCGCCGCTTAACATCAACCCCCTGACGATGCCCGCACTCCGCTAATCTAAGCCGCAAAGTGTGCCAAATGTTGTGACGACGGACAATCGCAGCGCCAGCTGTGTCGTCGTCCCGAACATCCCGCTGGCTAACGGACAGTTCGAAGGCTTCGGGCTCGTGGCTGTCGAGGCGGCCGCTGCTGGCGGTATCGTTCTGGCTGCCAACTGCGGAGGACTGGCTGAAGCTGTGATTGACGGCCAGACGGGGCACTTGCTGGAACCTGCGAACGGACCGGAATGGCTCGCAAGGATCAAAGATATAGCCCGCTGGGACGAAGATCGCCGGCGGGTCTGGATCGCGCAATCGGTTGCCGCTGTCGAGGCCCGCTTCCGCTGGCCCAAGGTCGCCGCGGCTACTGTCGCAGCCTATGGCGTGGATCGGGACTGAGAAAATTCCGGCGGTCGGCAAAACCATTTCGCGCGCCTTAGGATTTCCTCAAAGTTTCCGCATTATTCACCATTCCAGTTGAAACGCCGGTAGCCATGCGCAGTGCAGGTCACCTTCGAGCTACGTTAGGGATTTTCGCGAGATGAGCGCATTTGGGCGTCGAAACGGTGCAGGCGGCATGGGGCAAGGTGCGCGTCCGCAGTTTGGCGTAGCGCGGCCAATGAAGTCTGGCGTACCAGAAGTCGGGCGGCAGAACGTACCTCAGCCGAATGGCGGAGACCAGTTTCCGTCGCTCCCCGGCGAAGACATGTCGGTATTCCCGTCCGAAGGCGCTCCCGGCGCTCAGGATGCCATGACGCGCCTTGCCGATCGCGCCAATGCCATTCACGAAAAGGGCTATCAGGCCGAAGGTTTCGAAGCCTCGGTCCACAAGATCAAGGAGCAGGTGCTGCCGCGCCTGCTCGAGCGCGTTGACCCGGAAGCGGCGGCTACGCTCTCCAAGGACGAGCTGTCGGAAGAATTCCGCCCGATAATCCTCGAAGTGCTGGCCGAACTGAAGGTCACCCTCAACCGCCGCGAGCAATTCGCGCTGGAAAAGGTGCTGATCGACGAGCTGCTGGGTTTCGGCCCGCTTGAGGAGCTGCTGAACGACCCCGACATCTCGGACATCATGGTCAACGGCCCCGAGCAGACCTACATCGAAAAGAAGGGCAAGCTGCAGATCGCTCCGATCCGGTTCCGCGACGAGAACCATCTGCTCCAGATCGCCCAGCGCATCGTCAACCAGGTCGGTCGCCGCGTAGATCAGACCACGCCGCTGGCCGACGCCCGTCTCAAGGACGGCAGCCGCGTCAACGTCATCATCCCGCCGCTTTCGCTGCGCGGGACAGCGATCTCCATTCGTAAGTTTTCCGAGAAGCCGATCACGCTCGACATGCTGCGCGACTTCGGCTCGATGAGCGACAAGATGGCGACCGCACTGAAGATCGCGGGCGCCTGTCGCTTCAACGTCGTCATCTCGGGTGGTACCGGTTCCGGCAAGACCACCATGCTCAACGCCCTGTCGAAAATGATCGACCCTGGCGAGCGCGTGCTGACCATTGAAGACGCGGCCGAACTTCGGCTGCAGCAGCCGCACTGGCTGCCGCTGGAAACCCGTCCGCCCAACCTTGAAGGGCAAGGCGCGATCTCCATCGGCGATCTCGTCAAGAACGCACTGCGTATGCGCCCCGACCGGATCATCCTCGGCGAAATCCGCGGTGCCGAGTGCTTCGATCTGCTCGCCGCCATGAACACCGGCCACGACGGTTCGATGTGTACGCTCCACGCCAACAGCCCGCGCGAATGCCTGGGCCGTATGGAAAACATGATTCTCATGGGCGACATCAAGATCCCCAAGGAAGCCATCAGCCGCCAGATCGCCGAATCCGTTGATCTGATTGTCCAGGTCAAGCGCCTGCGCGACGGTTCGCGCCGCACGACCAACGTCACTGAGGTGATCGGCATGGAAGGCGACGTGATCGTGACCCAGGAACTGTTCAAGTTCGAGTATCTCGACGAAACCGAAGACGGCAAGATCATTGGCGAGTTTCGTTCTTCGGGACTGCGCCCCTACACGCTGGAGAAGGCCCGCCAGTTCGGGTTCGATCAGGCGTTCCTCGAGGCTTGCCTCTAGCTGCTCAACCTCCCAGCCAAGCCTTCGCTTCCGCCACCAGCAGCAGCAGGGCCGCGAAGCTCGCCCAGAAGGATATTGCGGTCCACGGCATGAAGCCCACCGCATCAAGGTTGGCGCGCCGACGGCGGCGGCGTTCGCCCCACCAGCCCAATCCGGCCAGCGCGAGAGCAGCATAGCCAAGGGGTATCAGCCAGTCCGACAAATAATCCATGGCCGCCCCTTGCCCTCGATTGCCGCGCGGTTAAAGCCACCTTGTGCATCCCCAGCCCCGCCCGATCCTTGCCCTCGGCTGCCGCATTGTGGCGATATTCCTGCTGACCACCATGTTCACCATGGGCAAGGAACTGAGCAGGCAGGGCGTGGCGGTTTCGGAAGTGATGTTCTGGCGCCAGTTCGTTTCGCTTCCGCCGATCCTTGCGTGGCTGGCCTGGCGCGGCGAGATGCGCCGGATCAAGACTGACCGAATCTTCATCCACGCCCGGCGATCGGCACTGGGGATGACCGGGCTCACCTGCAACTTCATAGCGCTCACCATGCTGCCGCTGGCCGAATGGACTGCGCTGACTTTCACCGCGCCGCTGTTCACAGTGGTGATCAGTGGCCTCATCATGCGTCACCACGTCGGCCCATGGCGCTGGGCGGCGGTGCTGTTCGGGTTTGCCGGGGTGCTGGTCATCGCGCAGCCCGGGCACTCCCACATGCCGATGCTGGGCGCGATCGCCGGACTGCTAGCGGGCTTGTTCGGCGCGGTCGTGACAATCCAGGTCAAGGACCTCAGCCGCACGGAGGAGTCGCTGACAGTGGTGTTCTACTTCGCGGTGTTCGGAAGCCTGTTCACAGCGGTATTCCTGCCATTCACCGCCACGGCGCACAGTCCGTGGCAATGGGGCCTGCTCGTGGTGATGGGGCTGTTCGGCATGGCCGGACAGTTGTTCCTCACCGCGGCGCTGCGTTTCGGGGCGATGGCGAGTGTGGTGGTGATGGACTATACCCAGCTGATCTGGGCATCGCTTTATGGCTGGTTGCTGACAAGCCAGCTACCGCTGTCCACCACCTGGCTGGGCGCACCGCTGATCGTGGCCGCCGGCGTAGTGATAACCTGGCGCGAAGAGCGCGCGCGCCGCATCATGGCCCGCACCGGAGTGCTGGAAAGCGGGTAGCGCGCTGTGTTAAGCACAGGTCAATCACGCCGGCACCAATCCGGGTCGAACAGCAGAAGGAATGCAGCCATGCTTCGCAAGACCATCCTCATCTTCGCTCTCGGCGCGTTTTCGCTGACCGCGACGGCCTGCAACACGGTCAAGGGCCTGGGCCGGGATATCACCTCGGTCGGTGAAGCAGGCGACAAGGCTACCCGCTAGGTCCCTCGCCCGTCAGTTAAAACGGGCTGCTCCCAGCACCAGCAGGGCGATCCCGAACAACGTGGTCGACAAGGCCCAGCCGCGGTGCATGTGCGAAAGATTGCGCAACCAGAACTGCGTGTAGATGTCGCAAAAGCCAAGTATCACCAGCGCCTCGATCATCATCAGCCCGCCCAAGGCCTTCATGACGCAAGCCAGCGTGTCGGCCGGAACCCAAGGGTTCGCCATATAGACGAAGGCGCCGATCACCAGCTCCATCATCCCGCACAGGAACTGCAGCGCGGGCGAGCCCTCGATCTCCTCAAGCATGGTTCGCCACATCCCCGGCTTGCGCAGCGCTCCTATGCCAGCAAACAGTGCCGCCAGCCCGAGTAACAGGCCGGTCCAGGCAGTAAGATCGACGATTTCCGGCATGGTGCTCTCCTCCGTCCGCCGCGTCGGCGCGGCGGTACCACGGCTGACTGGCTGAGAGGCTAGCGGAAGTCGTTGCGTTCGATCAATGGCGCACGTCAGAAGACATAGGCAAAGCCGCCGGCAAAGTACCACTGGCTGGTGCTGCCGCGCAGGCTGGCTATGGGACTGTCCGCGGCACTGCCGAACAGTCGCGAGTACATGGCCCCGGCTGCAAGAGACAGGCCGCCGTCGAGCAAGTTGCCGTTCAGGTCGTGAGCCAGAAAGCCGCCGAGGGTTACGTCCTTGAACCCGCTGCGAGCATCGAAGGCCGGCAAGCCGCTCGCTGCCGCTCCAGCCGCGGTAATGCCGTAATTATAGCGGGCATAACCCGTGTCCACCCAGCTTGCAGTTACCGCCAAACCGGCAACGTCACCGTGGCTGAGCGGCGTAAGGTAGCTGACCCCAGGTGCGACGATCATCCCGCTGTGGCGGCCGGACAAGTCCCAGCGGAGATCGACACCGAACGCCAGAGAATCGTGCGGGTTGAACACGCCTTTGCGATCCGCCCCGACCACTACGCCGCCCTCGATCACGCCCTTCAGTTTGCCCAGTTTTTCCACCACAGGGTCGGCGGCGCGGCCTGAACGGTTCATGCGGTAGCGCACCACCGGACCGAGCGTGAAGCCCTGACGGTGGCCAGCGCCTTCATTGACGAAGTCCAGCGCCACGCCGGCGGCACGGGCGGAAATGCCGATCCCGCCCAACCGGCCGGCTACGCCAGCTACCGGCAGCGCGATGCGGTCATTGGAGCCCTCGTAGCTCGGGATGGCGGCGACGGCCGCCCCAACCACCAGGAAGTCTCCGCTAAACACGCTGGGCTCATCGGTACTTTCAGGCACTTGCTGCGCCAGCGCCGCACCGGGGAGAAACAACGCGATCGCCGGCAGCAATGATGATATCCGCATTCAATTCTCCCCGGCGTGACCGGCATGTTCTGATTGTTGTTCTAGAGAGCCTGCCAGCTGCGGACGGCCTCGATCGGCCAGGCCAGCATCAGCACGTTCAACGTCAGGTTGTCGCGGATCATCGCCAGCGTGAATAGCTCGAATGCGACAGCCAGTGCCAGGCTTGCTTTCACTGGAAGCCTGGCTGCCAGCCAGAAGCCCAAACCCATGAATCCGATGTCTGACAGTGAATTGACTATGGAATCTCCAGAATAGCCCCAGCTTACGGTGACGGCGCGATAACGGTCGATGATCAGCGGCGAGTTCTCGAGCAATTCCCAGCTGGCCTCAACCGCCACGGCAATCGGAAATGCCCAACGCGCGGGTACTCCGCCTAACAGACGCCAGCGACGCCACAGCAGATGAGCGATTGCATAGAAGATCAACCCGTGGATGACGTGGCTGAAACTGTACCAGTCGGCGATGTGCTGGCTGTTGCCGGCCGATTCGACCTGGCCCCACCACAGTTCCACCGTGCCGCACGTGCAGATCGGCGGGCGGTGCATCGCGAACAGGATGGCGGCGCAACCGGCCCAGATCAGCATGGCCGCGATCAGTGCCTTGCGGCGGGGAAGGAGACTGGCGTTCATGTCGGTACCTCGTCCGGCGGAGTGCTGTCGCCCGGGCCCAATGCGCGCTGCATGTAGACCGTATCGAGCCAGCGTCCATGCTTTCGCCCGATTCCGACCATGCGTCCGGCCATATGGAACCCGGCCCCCGCGTGCAGCGCGATGCTGGCCGGCTCGGCTCCGCCGATCACCGCGAACAGCTGGCGAAAACCCGCCGCTTCGCTGGCCTCAACCAGCGCCGTCAGCAATGCCGCGCCAATCCCCTTCCCGCGCATGTCATCGCGAATGTAGATCGAATCCTCGGCTGCGAAGCGGTAGGCCGCTCGGTCACGAAACTGGCTGGAATAGGCGTATCCCAAAACCCTGCCGTCGCTGCCCCGCGCCACCAGCCAGGGCGAGCCGGCTGACAAGACCCTGCCCAGCCGGTCGGCCATGTCCTGGATCGACGGTGGCTCGGTTTCGAAGCTCGCTGTGCCGTGGCGGACGTGGTGTCCGTAGATCTCCGTAATCTCCGGAATATCGGACCGTTCGGCGGGCGTGATGGTGAAATCCATGCCGCAAGGCTAGGTTACCGGTGGTTTACCGGCAAGACCGTTGCTCTTGGGTCATTCCGGTCGTAAACTTGGCGACAATGAACGGGCGCGACAGGACTGATTTCGCCATCGTGGGCGGGGGGCTCTCGGGTGCACTGATTGCGCTCGCCCTGCGCAAACAGCGCCCCGAACTGTCCGTGCTGCTGCTGGAAGGCAGCGAAGAACTGTGCGGCAATCACCGCTGGAGCTGGTTTGCGTCTGACCTGCCGCCGGGCGGGGAGGCCTTGCTGGCGCCGCTTCGCAAAGCCGCATGGGACATGGGTTACGAAGTGCGCTTCCCGGCCCATCGGCGGTTGCTCTCCAGCCCCTATCGCTCGCTTTCCTCGGTGGACCTGGCCGCAGCATTGCGCCGAGAATTGCCGGAGGGCTCGATCCGCACCAAGGCGACAGTCGTCAAGCTGCATGCCAGCGGCGTCGAGCTTGAAAGCGGCGAGCAGATTGCCGCGCGCGTGGTGATCGACTGTCGGGGAAGCGCCCCCTCGCGGCACTTGCAAGGCGGGTGGCAGGTATTCCTTGGCCGGCACATGCGCACCGATCGCCCCCATGGCCTGGTACGGCCCATAATCATGGACGCCTGCGTAGAGCAGACCGGCGGCTATCGCTTTGTCTATGTCCTGCCGCTGGCCCACGATGAGCTGTTCATCGAGGACACCTACTACGCCGATGAGCCCACACTTGACCGGCGAACGCTGGGCGCCCGGATCGAATCCTACTGCGCGAACAATGGCTGGACTGGCGAACTGCTGGGCAACGAGGCGGGAGTTCTGCCGGTCATCACCGGTGGCGATTACGGAGCCTATCGCGAATCTGTCCGCACCCCAGGAGTGGCATTGGCCGGCGCGCGCGGGCTCTTCGTCCATCCCTTGACCAGCTATACCCTGCCCCATGCGGTAAAAATCGCCCTGACCGTGGCGGCTGAGGCCGATCTGGCTGGCGAGCAACTGGCCGCTCTGCTCGATGCCCGCGCCAGCGCGCACTGGCGCGCGACTGGTTTCTATCGCGTGCTTGGCCGAATGCTGTTCGGCGCGGCACGGCCCAAGCGTCGCTATCTGATATTCCGCCGGTTCTACAGTCTGTCCGAGCCGTTGATCGAGCGGTTCTATGCGGCGCGTTCGACGCTGATCGACAAATTCCGCATCGTTGCCGGAAAACCGCCGGTGGCAATCGGCGCGGCGCTGCGCGCACTGCTTGCTCCCGGCGCGCGGATGGCCCAAAGTCACGAATGATGGATTTGACGAGTGCGAAGCGTGCCTGCGTGATCGGAGCAGGATTCGGGGGGTTGGCGCTCGCCATCCGCCTGCAATCGTCCGGCATCGCCACGACCCTAATCGAAGCACGGGACAAACCGGGCGGCCGGGCCTATGTCTGGGAGCGCGAGGGCTTTACCTTCGACGCTGGGCCAACGGTGATCACCGACCCAGATTGCCTAAAAGAGCTGTGGGCGCTTTCGGGCCACGACTTGTCGGAAGACGTCGAGCTGATGCCGGTCATGCCGTTCTATCGGCTCAACTGGCCTGACGGAACCAACTTCGACTATTCCAACGACGAGGCCACGCTGCGCCGGGAAATTGACCGGGTCGCTCCGGGCGACCTGGCTGGCTACGCCGAGTTTCTCGAATATGCTGCCGGGGTCTACCAGGAAGGCTACGTCAAGCTTGGCCACGTGCCATTCCTCGACTTCGCCAGCATGGTGAAGGCCGCCCCGGCGATGATCCGCTACCACGCCTGGCGCAGCGTCTATTCGATGGTCTCGCACTACGTGAAGTCGGAGAAGCTGCGCGAGGCATTGTCATTCCACACGCTGCTGGTCGGCGGCAATCCGATGACCACCAGCGCAATCTATGCCTTGATCCACAAGCTGGAGAAAGATGGCGGAGTATGGTGGGCCAAAGGTGGCACCAACCAGCTGGTTGCCGGCATGGTGCGGCATTTCGAGCGGCTTGGCGGCAAGGTCATGCTGCATGACCCGGTGCTGCGCGTTCACACCATCGGCAACCGCGCCAGCGAGGTTGAGACCGTCAGCGGGTGGAAGGAGCGGTTCGACGCCGTCGCTTCCAATGCTGACATCATGCATTCCTACCGCGACCTGCTGGCCGATAACCCTCGCGGTCCGGCTATGGCCCGCAAGCTGGCCAAGAAGCGCTATTCCCCCAGCCTGTTCGTGGTCCATTTCGGAGTGGAAGGCAGCTGGCCGGGAATCCCGCACCACACCATCCTGTTTGGCCCCCGTTACAAGGGCCTGCTCGACGACATCTACGAGCACGGCGTTTTGCCGCACGACTTCTCGATCTACCTGCACCACCCAACGGTTACCGACCCCTCGGTTGCCCCGCCGGGCAAGAGCACCTTCTATGCACTGGTCCCGGTGGCGCACATGGGCAAGTTGCCAATCGACTGGGATCAGGTCGGCCCGTTGCTGGAAAGCCGCATCCTGGCAGAGGTCGGCCGCCGCTTGATCCCTGACATCGACGATCGGATCGTCACCAAATTCCATTACGCACCGCGCGATTTCGCGCTCGATCTCAATGCCTGGAAGGGCAGTGCCTTCAGTCTTGAGCCGCTGTTGACCCAAAGCGCCTTCTTCCGGGGACACAACCGCGACGACAAGGTGGAGAACTTCTACCTGGTGGGCGCCGGAACCCATCCCGGGGCGGGAATCCCCGGCGTGGTGGGCAGCGCCAAGGCTACCGCCAAGCTGATGCTGGAAGACCTTCAGTGAAGCGGATCGCCGTCTACTGCGGTTCGGCCACGCCAGAGGATCCCCGCTATCTTGAGCTGGCGCGCGAGGTTGGCGCCACCTTGGCACAGCGAGGGATCGGGGTGGTCTACGGCGGCGGCAGGCTGGGCCTGATGGGTTCCGTTGCGTCCGGAGCGCTTGCTGCCGGCGGCGAAGTCATCGGCGTAATCCCGGAAGCGCTGGTCAGCGCGGAAGTGGCCAACCGGGAATGCACCGAGCTCGTCACAGTCGCCGGCATGCATGAGCGCAAGCTCGCGTTCACGCGCCTGTCTGACGGGTTCCTGACCATCCCCGGCGGCGTCGGCACCATGGATGAGCTGTGGGAGGCGGTCAGCTGGGCGCAGCTGGGGTATCACGCCAAGCCGGTCGGCCTGCTCAATGCCTTCGGTTTCTACGACCACCTGCTCGCTTTCAACCGGCACATGGCAGAAACGGGTTTCGTCCGGCCGGCGCACCAGGGGATCATCATTGCGGAGCCCGAGCTTGACCTACTGCTCGCCCGCATGGCCGCGCACGAACCGCACACCCCCATCTTCGCGATGAAGGCGACGGACTTGTGAGCACAGATCCCCGCCCGTTTCCTCTCTTCTAAAAAGCCAATGGCTTTGCATGACCGCGCCGCTCTCGTCGCCCACGCCGGGCAGGCCATTGCGCGCGGTTCAAAGAGCTTCGCCGCCGCCAGTCGCCTGTTCGACCGCCGAACGCGCGAGCGGGTGTGGTTGCTTTACGCCTGGTGCCGGCGCTGCGATGATCTGGCCGACGATCAGGAAATGGGCGGAGCGCTGGGCGCCGATGCGGGCAATGCCGAGCGGTTCGAGACCATCCGGTGTCTGACCGGTCGTGCCCTGGCGGGCGAGGAGACGGGCGACCCGGCATTTGATGCGCTGGGCGTGGTCGCTCGCGAATGCGGCCTGACGGTAGCGATGGCAGAAGACGTCATCGCTGGTTTTGCGCTCGACACTGACGGCTGGCATCCCCGCACAGAGGCCGACACGCTGCGCTATTGCTACCACGTGGCCGGCGCAGTGGGCGTGATGATGGCTGTGGTAATGGGCGTTTCTCCCGATGATGAGGATACGCTCGACCGCGCCTGCGATCTGGGGCTGGCATTCCAGCTGTCGAATATCGCACGCGATCTCGCCGAGGATGATGCCGCCGGGCGCTGTTACCTACCCGACGAATGGCTGGTCGGCGCGGACATCCCTCCGGGCGAGGAGCTGAAGCCGCATTTCCGCCGCGAGCTGGTGCAGTTGGTGCGCCGGCTGTGCGCCCTGCAACGCGGTTATGAAACGTCGGCCCGGGTCGGCGCGGCCCGCCTGTCGTTTCGCTGCCGCTGGGCGGTGCTTTCCGCAATGGGCATCTACGGCGCGATCGGCCGGGAGGTGGAGCGCGCCGGCGACCACGCCTGGGACCACCGCATCACGACGTCGAGCCTGGCCAAACTGGGCCATGTGCTGCGAGGACTGTGGCTGGCGCTTGCCCCGCCACCGCGCGACTTTGCCGTGCCGCAGCTGCGCCGCCGCGATCTGGCAGGATCAGGTCGGCGGTAGCTGCTTCTCGAATTCGGGCCGCGGCACTCCGCGCGGGTAGACTCGGCGGAACAGGCGACCCTTCTCGCTGAACAGGATCAACCCGAGCGTCAGCAATCCGGCCGCGACTTGCGCCATCGCGATCGGCCGTGCGGTGCCATCGTAGGCCTGGCCGACCATGGTCCCCACGAAGGAGGCGAACACCATCCGGATAAAACTTTGCACGGACGAAGCGGCGCCGGCCATCCGGGCAAATGGCTGCAATGCCACGGAATTGAAATTTCCGCCCATGAAGCCAAGCATCGCGGCCGTGGCCGACATGACCACGAAGAACTGCCAGAACGTCTGGTGCGCAGTGCTGGCCAGGATCAGCTGGAGCGAAGCAAACGCGATGAAAAAGAGCAGCGCCGTATGCCCGACCCGGCGCGCGCCAAACCGCTCGACGATCCGCGAATTCGTGAAGCTTGAGCACATCATCAGCAGCGCCATCGCGGCGAACAATACCGGGAACATCTTGCCCACCCCGAAGTGCTCGACCAGAAGCTGCTGCGAACTGTTGATGTAGGCGAACATCGCCGACATCAACAGCGCCGGAGCCATGACATAGCCAATGGCCTCGCGGGTCATCAGCACTTCGCGCATATTGCCGAGGATCGCGCCGGGATGCATTGTCTGGCGGTATTCCGGCTTGAGTGACTCCGGCAGGCGCAGGAACACCCAGATCGTTACGCCAAGCGCGAAGATCGCCATGGCTCCGAAGATCCAGCGCCAGCTGGCGAACAGCAGCAGCAATTGCCCCACTGCCGGCGCGACCATCGGCACCATCATGAAGATGATCGCCACCAGCGATTGCAGTTTTGCCATCCGATCGCCGCTGATCCGGTCGCGGATGATGGCGCTCGGCATCACGGCCAGGCCTGAGCTCATGAAACCGACCAGGAAACGCAGCACCAACATGGCCTCGAAGCTGGTCACCAGCGCGCAGGCAATGCTCAGCACCATGTAGCTGATCAGACAACCGAGCAGCACTGGGCGGCGGCCAAATCGATCAGCCAGCGCGCCAGGTATCAATGCGCCCAGCCCCGCCCCGGTGAGGTACAGCCCCACCACCAGCTGGCGGTGGTTGGCATCGGTAACGGAAAGATCGCGGGCGATGTCGCCTAGTGCCGGCAACATGGAATCGATCGCAAATGGCTGCAACGACATCATCAGCGCGACAAGCACGACGAACTCGCCTTCGCGGATTTCGGATGGCCGGAATGTGGGCATAGTTTGCTAATGGCAACTGTAAGCGCTGCTGACTAGTGCGGCATCGCGAATTCTTTCTTTTCGCGCTAGGTTGAAAACATGGATCAGGGGGAGCCATCCTGGGGCGGAGACGAGGCGGCGGGCCTCAGGAAGATCATCCATGTCGACATGGATGCCTTCTACGCCAGTGTCGAACAGCGCGATGATCCTTCGCTGCGCGGCAAGCCCCTGGCAGTGGGCGGCTCATCGGAACGCGGGGTGGTGGCTGCGGCCAGTTATGAGGCGCGGGTTTTCGGCGTGCGCTCGGCCATGGCCTCGGCCAAGGCTGTGCGGCTCTGCCCGCAATTGCTTTTCCGCCGCCCCCGTTTCGAAGTCTACCGCCAGATCTCGCGCCAGATCCGCGCCATCTTCCTCGACTATACTCCGCTGGTCGAACCTCTCGCGCTGGACGAGGCCTACCTCGATGTCACCTCCGACCTCAGGGGAATCGGCTCCGCCACGCGCATTGCGGAACTGATCCGGACCCGGATCAAAGCCGAAACCGGCCTCACAGCCAGCGCTGGCGTGTCCTACAACAAGTTCCTGGCCAAGCTCGCGAGCGATCAGAACAAACCTGATGGACTATGCGTGATCCGTCCTGGCGATGGCGCTCGCTTCGTCTCGGATCTGCCGGTGCGGCGGTTTCATGGCGTCGGACCGCGCGGCGCGGAAAAGATGACCCGGCTGGGGATCGAGACCGGCGCTGACCTTGTGGGCAAGGATCTTGCCTATCTGCGCGAGCACTTCGGGGCCCAGGCGGACTATCTCTACCGGGCCGCCAGGGGCATCGACCTTCGGCGCGTGGCCCCTGACCGGGCGCGCAAGTCGATCGGCACCGAACGGACCTTCGAACGTGACATATCCACCGGCCCGGCGCTGCGCGAAATGCTCGACACGATCGTGGAAATGGCTTGGCACGATGTCGAAAAACACCAGGCGCAGGGCCGAACGCTGACTCTAAAGCTTCGCCTTTCGGACTTTTCCGCGCGCAGTCGGTCACGCTCACAGCCTGCCCCGATCGCCGACCGTGCCGCCTTCAGCGCCCTCGCTCACGCCTTGCTTGATGAAGTGCTGCCGCTACCACAGCCGGTGCGCCTGATGGGTCTTACGCTGTCGTCGCTGGAAGAAGAGACGGAGCGCCAATCGCCAGCTGACGACCCCCAACTCAGCCTTCTTTGAGCCAGCGTTTCAGGAAACGAGGCAAATGGTCAGCGTGCGCTGCGGTAGGTCGTCCACCGCAAAAAATCCGGCGGCGATGATTTCGCGGCGATCTGCCTTCGGCTCATCATCGGTCCGTCCCCGCACCAGAGTAAGCCGATTGTGCGCGCCGTGTAGCGGCTTCATGATCCGGCCGACCACGCGCCCATCGCGCAGGATGCAACCGGTTTCCTCCAGCAGCTCGCGTTTCGCGGCCGCGAGTGCCTCTTCACCGCGCGCATATCCTCCCCCGGGCAGCATCCATCGGCCTGACCCGTAGGAATGCCGGATCAACAGTATCCGGTAGGTTGAATCTTGGACCAGCAGCTGGCAACCACGCACTTCCGGTCTGCGCCACCGCCACCAGCATAACCGCATCCGGTGTGCCAAACGGTAACCCAGACGATGCAGCGGCGGCGGGATCAGGTAAAACATGTGACCGGCATGGTTGCGGCGCGCAGCAGGCGTGTTACCGGCAAATCGCAGAGCCCGGCGGCGGCCGCCTCGAAAAGTGCCAGTTTGTCCTCACCGCGAATGACGAACATCAGCGTGTCGCAATCCAATAGCGCCGGGATGGTCAGCGTCAGTCGATCAAACGGTGCCTCGGGCGGCAGTGGATCGGGGGTCGAGCGCCGCAACGGCAAAGGGTCATCCGTTTGTGGATCGAGACTGGGAAACAATGACGCCACATGGCCATCCGTCCCCATGCCGAGCCAGCACAGCGCGAAATGTGGCGGTTGGACGCAGTCCGAAAGGGCTATGACGCGCGCGCCGCGGGGTTCGAGCAACCGGCGGATGCGGCCGGCATTGCTGTACGGGCTGTCCTCGTGAACGATCCGGTCATCCCCCGGCCAAACTTCGACCCGCCGCCAATCGAGCGGTCGAAGCGACAACTCTGTTAGAATCGGAAATGGCGTCGATCCACCCGGAACGCATATCGCAACGTTATCCGCGGTTGCGGCAAGCCCCCGGGCGATGTCTTGCGCCAACCAATCGGCAACGGTGCTGTCGCTCGCCCCGCGAATGATGGTGACATTGCTCATCGGGGAGGCATAGCATCGGGCGGTTCGACCTGAAAGCTGACAGCAGCGCTCAACGCAGTTGCAAGGCGAGCCATAATGCAATCGCGATCAGCAAGGCTCCGATCACCCGGCGAAAGCGTCCGACCCAGGTCCCGAACAGTCTGCCGCCACTGGCCCAACCGATTGCGAGTGCGGCGGCACCCCCCAGTGTGCCGCCAACTCCAACCGGTCCGGGACTCGTAGTCGCAACAGCAATGGCAAAAATCAGGAAGCGGGAGGAATCCGTGAGTTGTCCGGCCAACAACACCAATGCTGCCGCGCCCAGTGAACGGGTAGGCTCCCGCGGCGGCCGGGGCAGACGCAGAAACAGACCTTCGGCTCCGGCCACGGCCAGGGCGACCGCGGCCAACAGGATCCTCGCGGGCATCGGCATTGTTTCGGCGATATGCCAAGCACCCCAGGCCGCCGCAGCGCTCGCCATAGCTCCGGTCAACACCGCTACAAGGAGAAGCGCCGGACGTTCGCCCAGCCGCTCTACCAGTCGGGCAACCAGCACCTGATCCCGGGCACCGATCCCCGCCAGGGCGCACGCTAGGAATGTGAATAGAAATGCGCTCATGGCAATGGTGGCCCGGATGCAGAATTGCGGGGCGACTCTATCGCTTGCCGATCTGCGGCGCCAGTTGCGCTGTCGCAGTCCCAGCCGCAGCTGTGACCGCCTGAAACGACAAAAAGGCCCCGGCATTTGCCGGGGCCTTTTGTTGGTTGCGGGGGTAGGATTTGAACCTACGACCTTCAGGTTATGAGCCTGACGAGCTACCGGGCTGCTCCACCCCGCGTCACCATCCGCGACCCTGCTTGAGGGGCGCGAAAAAGTCATTGCCCAGATAGGGCATTGTCACCGGACTGCAAGTCCAGAGACACGAAAAGGGCCACAAAGGCCCTTTTCGGTAGGGCTAATGCCCTGACATGTGAATGGGTTTAACCGTGCCCGCCGGCTTTAATGCCTGGCGACGACCTACTCTTCCGGAGCTTGAGCCACAGTACCATCGGCGCAGTCTGGTTTCACGGCCGAGTTCGAGATGGGATCGGGTGGGTCACAGACGCTATGGTCACCAAGCAATAAAGCAGGCGGGAACGGTTTTTAATCGATGCACTCTTTTGAGCGTATTAGGGCGTATCTGGCTTTTCAAATCGTCCACCAGACAGCTGCAAAGCTGTCATTGACGGTGGGATTCTCAAGCATGATCAGAGTTATTAGGACCGGTTAGCTCCATGCGTTACCGCACTTCCACATCCGGCCTATCAACGTGATGGTCTATCACGACTCGAAGATACCTAATCTTGAGGGAGGCTTCCCGCTTAGATGCTTTCAGCGGTTATCCCGTCCA
>CANJBY010000052.1 GCA_947472735.1 Sphingomonadaceae bacterium
AAACAGCGCGAAAGGATCAAACGGCAGACCATCGAATATCGGCGCTTGCAACACCGCAAGATCGCCGCTTAACATCAACCCCCTGACGATGCCCGCACTCCGCTAATCTAAGCCGCAAAGTGTGCCAAATGTTGTGACGACGGACAGGTAACGGCAGCGGACGGCACCAGTTCCGTTATCGTCATCAACGACGCCACGCGTATCCGTTCCGGCAGCGGTCTGTTTGGCGGCGGGAAGAAAAATCTCGGCGCGCAGTCCCTGCTCAACGGTCTGCCGGTGACGGTCAAGACCATGCAGTGGAGCGGCGGGCTGGTGGCCAGCCAGATCACCTTCAAGAACAACGATTTCAAGACCGCGTCGATGATCCGGACCGGCACCGCTCAGGGCTTCGAGGAGCAGACTGCGGCGACCGAGGCCCTTCGTGGCCGGATGGGCGACATCGACAAGTACAATATAAAGGGCACGACCAACGTCTATTTCGACACCGGCCGATGGGCGCTGTCAGAAACGGCGAAGGCTGAATTGTGCTCCACCGCGACGACCGCGGAAGGGATGGACAATGCCCTGATGCTGGTGGTCGGTTACACTGACTCGGTGGGTAGCGATGACTACAATCAGACCAGGAGCGAAAAGCGCGCCAGCAGCGTGATCAACTACCTCCAAAAGGCCTGCCGCTGGAAGCCCTACCGCGTGCTGACGCCCACCGGCATGGCGGAATCGGACCCTGCGGCTAGCAACGATACCGAAGAAGGCCGGGCGCAGAACCGCCGGGTCTCGGTGAACATCCTGGTCAGCAAGGGGCTGGACGGACTGTAGCAAGATCGTGTGCGGGGCGGGCGCGAGCCCGTCCCGCAACACTCAGTGGTAGCGACGCAGCAGTCCGGCGAGTTTGCCCTGGACCTGCACTTCGCCCGGACTATAGACCTGGGGTTCGTAAGCGGCATTGGCCGGATCGAGCCGGACCAGACCGTTCTCCCGGCGAAGATACTTGAGCGTGGCCTCTTCCCCGTGCACCAGAGCCACCACGATTTCGCCATCACGAGCATTGTCCGTGCGGCGGATCAGGGCGTAGTCACCGTCGAGGATGCCCGCCTCGACCATCGAATCTCCCGACACTTCGAGCGCGTAATGCTCGCCCGCGCCAAGCAGCGCGGCAGGAACCGGGAGCGTCGCGCCAGTCTCCAGCGCTTCAATCGGCATACCCGCAGCGATCCGTCCGTGGAGCGGGATTTCGATCACGTCGTTCGCCACGGCTGCGGGAGTCGGCGGCGGGCGCAGCGCGGCGAGCGCGGAGTTGCTGTTGGCGGCGGCCCTGGCCGAGGCGACCTTGGTCGAGACGTCCTCGGGCTGGCGCAGCACCTCAAGCGCGCGGGCGCGATTGGGCAGGCGGCGGATGAACCCACGCTCTTCCAGAGCGGAGATGAGCCGATGCACGCCAGACTTGGACTTGAGATCGAGGGCTTCCTTCATCTCCTCGAACGAGGGGGAAACGCCGGTATCTTCAAGCTTGGCCTGGATGAAGCGGATCAGTTCGTGCTGCTTGCGGGTCAGCATGAGAGGGAGCTCCTTGATCGTGCATCGTTTCGTGAACGAATGAGGAACAATTAAGCAACTTCTGGAACCTCGTCAAGCGATACCGCCATTTCCGAGGAGATAGACCGGAACGATCTCGCCGGCGGTGCGCGCGGGGGCGCCTTTGGCGCGGTCAATCAGCGCATTGCTGGCGGAGAGCGAAGCCAGCGCGGCGCTGTCCTGCACCGCCTGGGCCGAGACCCGGCTGCCGTCCCATTGGGCGCGCAGGAATTCGCGGCGCGACCCGCCAGCGCCCAGCGGCTCGGCCAGGACCGCGGGGATGGCGCGGGGCAGGCAGTCTTTCGCGCCGGCGATTGCGCGCAGCAACGGCAGCAGGAAGAGGAACGCCGTGGCGTAGCTGGAAACAGGATTGCCGGGCAGGCCCAGCACGATCTGCCGGCCTTTGCGGGCGACCAGGATCGGCTTGCCGGGTTTGATTGCAACCCGCCAGAAATCGATCTCCGCCCCGCACGCTTCGAGCGCCGGGCGGATGAGATCGTGATCACCAACGGAGGCGCCGCCGCTGGTGACGATCACGTCGGCATCCGCTGCGGCCTCGAGTGCGGCGACCAGACGATCGAGATTGTCAGGCACCGGCCCGATGCGGCTGACCCGGCAGGGCAGGGTGCTGGCTGCCAGTGCGGCGAGCATCGGTCCGTTGCTGGCCGGGATCTGGTGCGGCGCGCAGTTTTCGCAATCGGCGGAAAGTTCATCGCCGCTATCGAGCACGGCCAGACGTGGGATCCGGCGCACGGCGATGTGGTTGTGTCCCGCCGCAAGAGCCAGTGCAAGATGCGCGGGCGTGATGCGGGTGCCCTCGCCGGCAAGGGCTGCGCCCTCGTGAAAATCCATGCCCCGGCGCCGGATGTGCTTGCCTTCGGGCAGCGGGCCCTCGCCAGTCAGCGTCAGCATATCGCCCTCTCGGCCCAGGTCTTCCTGCAGGATCACCGATCCGGCCCCGGCGGGAATCAACGCGCCGGTGGCGATGCGCACGGCTGTACCGGGCGTTACCGTCGCTCCAAACGGATGTCCGGCGGCGCTCTCGCCCACCACTTGCCACGGCCCGACGCTGTCGCCGGCGCAGACCGCATAGCCGTCCATCGCCGAAAGATCACAAGCCGGTTGGGTCCGACCCGCAATCAGCGGCTCGGCGAGGTGGCGGCCCAGCGCGCTGGCCACGTCGACCCGTTCCACCGGCAGCGGCACGGCGAGTGCGAGCAGGCGCGCTTGCGCTTCTTCGAGTGGAAGCGGCGGTTGTTTCACGCTTCCGCCCGCCAGGTGCCCGACTTTCCGCCCCGCTTCTCGATCAGGCGCACGGCTTCGATCACCATGCCTTTGTCCACTGCCTTGGCCATGTCGTAGATTGTTAGCAGTGCGATGGAAACGGCTGTCATCGCTTCCATTTCCACGCCGGTTCGTCCGGTGAGCGAGGCACTGGCAGTGCAGCTTACGGCACCATCTTCCAGTGCGAAATCCACTGCTACCGCGTCGAGCGCGAGCGGGTGGCACAAGGGGATCAGCTCGGCGGTCTTTTTGGCGGCCATGATCCCGGCAATGCGGGCTGCGGCCAGGACGTCACCCTTGGGAACATTGCCGTCGCGGATTGCAGACAGCGCCTCGGCGCTCATCCTGATACGGCCGGCGGCGATCGCAACGCGCTGCGTCTCGGCCTTGCCGCCGACATCGACCATGCGCGCCTTGCCCGAGGCGTCCAGATGAGTGAGTTCAGCCATTAAGCAGCGTCCGGGTGGCCGCCGTGACATCGGCTTGTCGCATCAAGCTTTCGCCGACGAGGAAGCAACGCGCGCCGCAGGCGGACAAGCGGAGCAGGTCGGCATGGCTGCCTAGTCCGCTTTCACTGACCAGCAGGGTCCCTGAAGGGGCGAGCGGGGCGAGGCGTTCGGTGGTGCCGATATCGGTAACGAAACGCTTGAGATCGCGGTTATTGACGCCGATCAGACGGGAATTCAATGCGCTGGCCCGCTCCATTTCAGACTCGTTGTGAACTTCCACCAACACGTCCATGCCGCGTTCGAGCGCAGCCGCCTCAATCTCCGCCATTTGCCCGTCGCTCAACGCGGCGACGATGATCAGGATCGCATCCGCACCGATTGCCCGGGATTCAGCGACTTGCCAGGGATCCACCATGAAGTCCTTGCGCAGCACCGGCAGCGTGCAGGCGGCGCGGGCGGCGACGAGGAAATCCTCGTGACCCTGAAAATAGGGTGCATCAGTCAGCACCGAAAGGCAGGCAGCTCCGCCGGCTTCGTATTGCCGGGCGTGGTCGGCAGGATGAAAATCCGGGCGGATCAGGCCTTTGGACGGAGAAGCTTTCTTGATCTCCGCAATCAGTCCGAAGCCTGTTGCGGCCTTCTGCTCAAGGGCGTGGCGGAACCCGCGCGGGGCGGTCTGCGCGGCAGCGCGGGCATCGAGCTCGGCCAGACTCGCCAGCGGCTTGCGCGCGGCCACTTCCTCGCGCTTGGTGGTGCAGATCTCGGTCAGCTTGTCAGTCATTTCACGCACTCGATCCAGCAATCCAGCAGCGCCTTGGCTAGTCCTTTGTCGAGTGCCTCGGCAGCTTCTTCCACGCCTTCCAGCCAGTTGTCGACTTCCCCGGCCACGATCAGTGCACCCGCGGCGTTGAACAGCACCGCATCACGATAGGCTCCCGGCTCGCCCAGCAGCAGACGGCGCAGGGCTGCGGCGTTGAAAGTGGCATCGCCGCCGCGCAAGGCCTCAAGCGGGTGCGGGGCGAGGCCGGCATCATCGGGACGGATCTCGATCGGCATGTTCGGCAGGCCGATTGCGGCGAGGTAACTGGTCCCGGCGATGGACAGCTCATCGAGGCCCTCCGCGCCCGAGACGATCAGCGCCGCCTCTGCGCCGAGCAGCTGCATGGCATCGCGGTAGAGCGCGATCAGCGAGGGATGCGCCACGCCAACCAGCTGGCGGGTCACGCCGGCAGGATTGGCGAGTGGCCCGGTCAGGTTGAATATCGTGCGTCGCCCCAACGCCTTGCGGATCGGCGCGACCCGCGCAAGCGCGGGGTGGTGAGCCTGCGCGAAGAGGAAGGCGATGCCGATGTCGGCGAGGGTTTCGCTGGCCTGCTCGCTCGCGCGGGCGAGATTAAGGCCCAGTGCTTCAAATGTGTCGGCGGTGCCGGCCTTGCTCGATGCGGCGCGATTGCCGTGCTTGGCGACGGGGACCCCGCAAGCCGCGACGACCAGCGACACTGCAGTCGAGACATTCAGGCTGTGCTGCCCATCGCCGCCGGTACCGCAGACGTCGATGGCATTGGCCGGAGCTGAAACCGGGATCATCCGGGCCCGCATCGCGCGGACCGCGCCGGCCACTTCCTCGGCAGTCTCGCCGCGATTGGCCATTTTGACCAGGATGGCGCCAATGGCCTCGTCGCTCATCCCGCCATCGAGCATCTGCCCGAACAGCGCCTCCGCTTCTGCTGCGTTCACGCGACGAGGCGGGCCTTCATCCCGCAGATGTCCAGGAAATTTGCGAGAAGGGCGTGGCCGTGTTCGGTGGCGATGCTCTCGGGATGGAACTGAACCCCGTGGATCGGCAGCTCACGATGGCGGAAGCCCATGACGTGGCCGTCGTCCGAGGTGCAGTTGATCGCCAGCCCCTCGGGCACGTCATCAACGATCAGCGAGTGATAGCGCGTGGCGAGGAAGGGCGAAGGCAGGCCCTTGAACAGCCCGCTGCCATCATGCGTCACCGGGCTGGTCTTGCCGTGCATCAGCCCGCCGCGCACCACCTGGCCGCCGAAGTGCTGCCCAATTGCCTGATGCCCCAGGCACACACCCAGCAGCGGCAGCCGGGCTTCGGCGCAGGCGGCGACGAGGTCGAGGCTGATTCCGGCCTCATTGGGCGTGCAAGGGCCGGGCGAGATGAGGAATCCCTTCGCTCCGCTGGTAATGGCCTGCCCGGCGGAGATCGCATCGTTGCGCTCGACCCGTACTTCGGCGCCCAGTTCCATCAGGTAATGGACCAAGTTCCAGGTGAAGCTGTCGTAGTTGTCGATGACGAGGATCATGGGGTCGCCCTTAGCCCCGGAAACGCGGATTTGCGAGTCATCGTTGCAGTCCGCCTACTGACCGAAGCCGGCCTCGCCCGCCAGCCGCACCGCCTCGCGAGCTGCGGCGATCAAGGCGCCGGCCTTGGCCTCGCATTCGCGTTGTTCGTATTCCGGTACGCTGTCAGCCACGATGCCCGCGCCCGCCTGGACGTGGAGCACCCCGTCCTTGACCACACCGGTCCGCAGCACGATGCAGCTGTCCAAATTGCCGTCTGGCGCGAAGTAGCCGACGCCGCCGGCATAGGCGCCGCGGGTTTCCGGTTCGAGCTCGGCGATGATCTCGCAGGCGCGGACCTTCGGGGCGCCGCTGACGGTGCCGGCGGGGAAGCCGGCGAACACCGCGTCGATCGCATCGTGATTGGCAACATCAAGCTGGCCGATCACGTTGGAGACGATGTGCATCACGTGGCTGTAGCGCTCGATCGTGTAGCTTTCAGTTACTTTGACGGTACCTGCTTCGGTGACCCGGCCGACATCGTTGCGACCGAGATCGAGCAGCATCAGATGTTCGGCACGCTCCTTGGGATCGGCGAGCAGACTCGCTTCGTTGGCGCGGTCCTCTTCCGGTGTCTTGCCGCGTGGACGGGTGCCGGCGATCGGGCGGATCGTCACTTCGCCATTACGGACGCGGACCAGGATCTCGGGGCTGGAGCCGGTCAGAGCGAAGCCGGGCAGGTCGAGGAAATAAAGGAAGGGTGAGGGGTTCACGCGCCGCAGCGCGCGGTACAGCGCCAGCGGGGGGAGGGTGAAGGGGCAAGTGAAGCGCTGGGCCAGCACCACCTGGAAGATGTCACCGGCCTCGATGTAGTCCTTGGCGCGCAGCACCATGCGGGCATAGTCGGCATTGGCCATGGTTGGCTGGAGCACCGGCTCGGGCATGGTGGCGTCGCGATGGGCGGGCGGAATCGGTCCGGTCAGCCGCCGAAGGGTGTCGTCGATCCGTTCCTGAGCAGCACCGAGCGCAGCCTCAACGCTGCCAGAGGATGGCCACAGCGGCGCTACGGCATAAAGCTCGTCGCTTAGCCGGTCGAACACCAGGATCAGCGCCGGACGCACGAACAGCATGTCAGGCAGAGCTAACGGGTTCTCGGCCGGACGCGGGAGCTTTTCGACCAGGCCGTAGGTCTCGTAGCCGAAATAGCCCACCAGGCAGGCCAGCACCGGCGGCAGGGCCGTGGGGACGTCGATCTTGCAGCTTTTGACCAGCGCGCGCAGTTCGGCCATGCTGCCGCCGGAAAGCGAGGCAAAGGCCTCGCGGTCCAGTCGCCAATCGCGATTGATTTCGCACTTGTCGCCGACCGCGCGGAACACCAGATCCGGGTCCAGCCCGAGCAGGCTGTAGCGGCCGCGGACTTCTCCGCCCTCGACGGATTCGAGCAGAAAATCGCCCCGGCCATCGACCATCAGCTTCGCCGCGGCGCCAACTGGCGTTTCGGTATCGGCGATCAGCCTGCGCCAGACGAGCGAAGGACGGCCCTGCGACAGCGCAGTGGCAGCTTCATCCCAGTGTTCAGCGCGTGCCGCAGACATGTCGCTCGATCAATTGCCGCCGGAGAGCTGGGTAGCGACCGACTTGATCGCGGCTTCGTTGCGGGTCACGCCCACTTCGGCGCGGATCGCCCGGCGCAGTTCGTCGGCATATTCGCGGCCCAGAATCCCGCCAAGCTCGCGCCGCGCTTGCGCGAGCAGCGGGTCGTTCGGAGCGACCTGACCCGGCACGATGTTGGCAAGCGAGACGATGAACCAGCCGCGATTGTCGGGTGCGGGAAGCAGCTTGACCGTGCCTTTGGCCATTGAAAACAGCAACGCCAGCGGCGCGGGTACCTGCTGCCCCTGCTGCACAAGCTGCTCGCGGCCCATGTCGATCTGGTCAACGGGCGGCAGTGGCAGGCCGAGCGAGCTCATGGCAACAGCGAGCGGCGTGCCCTTGCGCGCCTGGGCCAGCACCTTGTCGGCCGCAGCGCGGGCAGCGCCTGCGCCCTTTTCGAGCAGGAAAGCAGTGGCGACTTGCGCCTTCACCTCAGCCAGCGGGGCCGGGGCGGAAGCGGCGATCTGCACCACGTCAAAGATCACGTAAGTCTTGCCCGCTTCGACCTCTGCGACCTGTGCCTCATTCTCGCGCTCCATCGAGAAGGCGGTCTGCACGACGCGCGCCAGCACTGGCGGACCGGCGGTTCCGGGCTTGCCATAGACCTGGTTGTCGGCGGTCAGCGGTTCGGTCTGGGTGGGGGTGAGCCCCAGCTCCTTGGTCACGTCGGCCAGGGTCGATCCGCTGTCCAGCTCTTCCTCGAGCCGGGCGGTCAGATCGGCCAGCGCGGCGCGCTTCTTCTCGGCGGCGATCTGCGTGGTCAGTTCGGCACGCACCTGTTCGAGACTGCGGGCGGCCTTGGCCTCAACCGCATCGACGCGAATGATGTGCCAACCGATCGGGCTCCTGGCTGGCGGGGCGATCGATCCCGGCGCAGTGGCGAACACGGCATCGGCCACCGCCTGCGACGCCTGGCTCACCAGCTGCTGTCTGCTGATCGGCCCGATCGGCGAGGTCGACAGGCCTTTCGCGGCCGCGGCCTTGTCCAGCGCAGTCCCCTTGGCGACTTCGGCCAGAATAGCCCGCGCGGCGGCTTCGGTCGGCACGACCAGTTGCGTAACCTTGCGGTTCTCCGAAGCGGCATATTGCGCCCGGTTCTGGTTGAACCGGGCGGCGATCTCCGCTTCGCTGGGCGCGGGAATGTTCTTGAGAGCGCTGTCGTCAAACGCGGCGTAGCGGATCACACGACGTTCGGGGCGAATGAAGCGGTTGCTGATTCTGCCGTAGTAAGCTGCCAGCTCGGCATCGGACGGCGGAGTCTTGGGCGCAAACGCTGCGGCCGGGATCAAGGCAATCGCGCCCGAACGCTTTTCCTTGAGCAAGGCGGCGTAATGCAGGGCCGGACCTTGCGGGAAGACGGCGCCGAATGAGGCCGGGATTAGCACCTGCTTGGCGATAAGGCCCTGGCCCAGGTCATCGCGGACCAGTTCGTCGGTCAGGCCGCGCTGCTGGAGGGCCTGGCGATAGGCATCGTCTGAAAACCGGCCATCAAGGCCCCGGAATGCCGGTATCTTGGCGATTTCGCTGTCAACCAGGCGCGTGCCGGCGATGATCCCGTGCTTTTCCCCGAAAGCCGCGATCGCCGCACGGTCAAGCATCTGCGAAAGTACATCGTTCAACCCGCCGCTGGCGAGGAACGCGCTCATCGAGAGCTTCGGGTTGTCTTGCTTGAGGTTTTCGAGCGCGCTGGTCGCCGCGCGGCTCAAGTCCGAGGTCGAAATTCGCTTCTTGCCGGCGGTGGCCACCCGGTCGCCGCCCGCGACGCCGCCGAAATTCCCCGAAGTGACGTCCGCGGCGGCAAACGCCAGCGCGATCAGGATCAGGAATGCCATGGTGACGATCACGCCGAAGCGGGAACCGATGAATTTGCGGAAGGTTTCGAGCATTGCCGACTTCGCTTGAATGGTGCCAGGGCGGGGGCCGGAGGCTTCGAGCGCGGGCTTTAGGCAACTCGCGGCGTTCTCGCAATGCCCGAAGCCGGGACTATGCCGCCAAGGCTTTTGACAAAGTTGGCGGCGCATGGCTTAGGCGCGCGCAACAAGTGTATTTTCCGGCGGATTCGACCGGAGGCAGGATCAGGTAATGACAGGCAGACCCTATATCGTCGGCAACTGGAAGATGAACGGCACGCGTGCGATGCTGTCGGAGGCGCGCGCGATCGATCGCGCTGCGGCCCGGCATCCCGGCGTCGATGTCGGCATCGTTCCGCCGTTCACGTTGATATCGGCGATGGTCGAAGCCGCGCAGGACATGGCGGTGGGCGGGCAGGACTGCCACGCCAAACCGAGCGGAGCCTTTACCGGAGACGTTTCCGCGCCGTTGCTTGCCGATACCGGTGCCGTTTTTACCATCGTCGGGCATTCCGAACGCCGCGCCTTGCATGGGGAAAGCAATGCCGAGGTGCAGGCCAAGGCGAATGCCGCGCTTGAAGCCGGACTCGGAGTAATCCTGTGCGTCGGCGAGACCGAAGCGGAGCGGGACTCCGGCCAGGCCGAAGCCGTTGTCGGTGCGCAGCTCGACGGCTCGTTACCGACCGGCGAGGATGCGGCGGCGCGCTTGTCCGTGGCTTATGAGCCGGTCTGGGCGATCGGCACCGGACGCGTGCCTTCGGTCGACGATGTCGGCGCGATGCACCGCGCCATTCGTGCCAAGCTCAGCGCTGTCTATGGCGAAGCGGGAGCGGCCGTGCGGGTGCTCTATGGCGGCTCGGTCAATGCCGGCAATGCCGCCGAATTGCTCGCGGCAGACGAAGTTGGCGGAGCGCTGGTGGGCGGTGCAAGCCTGACCGCCGAGAGCTTTGCCACGATCATCAGCGCCGCTGCCGCGCTGGCCGAGGCCTGAAACCGGTAACCTTGCGCGAAAGCGCCCCCGCGCCTAGATGCGTGGTACGAACTACATTCAATCGGACTGATCCATGTCGCTTTTCATCTTCCTGACCGTCGTCCAGGCCATTGTCGCAGCCCTGCTTGTGGCCGTGATCCTGATGCAGAAGTCCGAAGGCGGCGGGCTTGGCGTGGGGGGCAGTCCGGCCGGCCTGATGTCGGCGCGCGGCGCGGCCGATTTTCTGACCCGTGCCACGGCCATTCTCGCCACGTTGTTCGTGGTATTGTCGATTGCGCTGGCCGCCCTGGCCGTCAGTGCCTCGGGCGGGCGGGAAATTGACACCTCGCTTGAGCGCAAGGAAGTCCCGGTTGCTCCGGTCGATCCGCTGGCACCCGCAGCCGGCGCGGCCGCGCCCGCTGCTGCGCCCGCTGGCGCCGTGGTCCCGGTAGCTTCGCCCGCACCGGCAGATCCGCTCGCGGGCGCTGCCAAGAAGTAATTCAGCGTAGCTTTTTGATCCGACCTGCCAGAGGCGGGGTGGGCAGTCCTGTGGATTGCCCGATCCTGCACTTGCGCATTTCCCCTTCCTGCGACTAAGGCTCGATTCCCATGGCGCGGTTCATTTTCATTACCGGCGGCGTGGTCTCCTCGCTTGGCAAAGGTCTCATGGCGGCAAGCCTTGCTGCGCTCCTTCAGGCGCGCGGTTACAAGGTGCGAATCCGCAAGTTCGATCCCTATCTGAACGTCGATCCGGGGACGATGAGTCCCTACCAGCACGGCGAGGTTTACGTGACCGACGACGGCGCCGAAACGGATCTCGACCTGGGACATTACGAGCGTTTTACCGGGGTTTCGGCCCGCCAGTCGGACAATGTCACCTCGGGCCGGATCTACCAGGGCATCATCGCCAAGGAACGCCGCGGGGATTACCTGGGCGCTACCGTGCAGGTCATCCCGCATGTCACCGACGCGATCAAGGAATTCGCCAAGGCGCACACCGAGGATCTCGACTTCGTGCTGTGCGAGATTGGCGGGACAGTCGGCGATATCGAGAGTTTGCCGTTTATCGAAGCAATCCGGCAGCTCCGGAACGAGCTGGGCCGAGACCAGACGGTTTTCGTCCACGTAACGCTGGTTCCGTTCATTGCCGCTGCCGGTGAGCTGAAGACCAAGCCGACCCAGCATTCGGTCAAGGAACTGACCGCGCTGGGCGTTCAGCCTGACGTGCTGGTGTGCCGCTGCGAGCATCATCTGCCCGAGGGGGAGCGCGCGAAGATCGCGGCCTTCTGCAACGTGCGCAAGGAAGCGGTGATCCCCGCGCTGGACGCCAAGAGCATCTATGAGGTGCCCTTGCAGTATCACGGGGAAGGACTGGACTTCGAAGTGCTGCGTGCCTTCGGCATCACCCCCGGCCTCGCCCCCGATCTGCGCCGCTGGCATGACATCGCCGACCGGCTGCACAATCCCGAGGGCGAAGTGACGATCGGTGTGGTCGGCAAGTACGTCGGCCTGCAGGACGCCTACAAGTCGCTCAACGAAGCGCTGGTCCACGGAGGCATGGCCAACCGGGTCAAGGTCAACATCCAGTGGATCGACGCCGAGATCTTCGAGCGCGGTGATGCCGAAATCGCCGCCCTGCTCGAACCAATGCACGGCATCCTCGTGCCGGGCGGGTTCGGAGAACGCGGAACCGAGGGCAAGATCGCTTCGGTTCGCTTCGCGCGTGAGCGCAAGGTGCCGTTCTTCGGCATCTGCCTGGGCATGCAGATGGCCTGCATCGAAGGCGCCCGCAACACTGCCGGCATCGATGAGGCGTCCTCCACGGAGTTCGGTGCGACCGGTGAACCGGTAGTCGGCATCATCACCGAATGGATGAGCGCGGAAGGTTTGCAGAAGCGGGCCGCCGGGGGCGATCTGGGCGGTACAATGCGGCTGGGCGCCTACGATGCCAAGCTGGCCGGCAACAGCCATGTCGCCACGATCTATGGTACGACGGCCATCTCGGAACGGCACCGCCATCGCTATGAAGTAAACGGCGCCTATCGCGAAGCCTTGGAAAAGGGCGGCCTCGCCTTTTCCGGTATGTCACCGGACGGTCTGCTGCCGGAAATTGTGGAACGGCCGGACCATCCCTGGTTTATCGGTGTGCAGTTCCATCCCGAGTTGAAGAGCAAGCCGTTTGATCCGCACCCGTTGTTCGCCGGTTTCATCGCGGCGGCCTTGCAGCAGGCACGGCTGGTCTGACCTTTCCGTCTTCGAGCGACATCTCCACCTGAACTAAACGGTCTCCTGGCGATTACAAAGTTATTGCCAAGGAGCGGAACCTTCCGGTAGCTCTGCAATGGATTAACCCTGAAAGCAGGGCGGGTTGCGCAATCAATCGAACACAAGGGCTACGTGCGGCGCATTCGCTGTTGCGGGCAGAGTAGATTGAGCGTTGCGGACGCGTCAGGCCGTTCCGGGCGATGTAGCAAAAGTAAAAATGTTAACGCTCTTCGTTTGCCCTTCGGCGAGGCCGGCCGGGTAATTTGAGAGCAGGGCAGGTACGAATTTCAGGCTTGTCCAGCGTGCGGGCATCTTCATGCGACCCGGGTGTCTGCAACTGGACCAGGCGGCGCGCAAGCGTCGAGGGGGTGGGTCTTCCCGGACCCACCCCCAAACTCCATCCTTCAGCTGGGAATACCGCGACTAGGCAGCCTTGTTGCCATGATCGGCTCCGCCGACCAGTTCGAGCGGCTTTTGCGTGCCGACCGCGATCTTCTTGGGCTTCATCGCATCGGGCACTTCGCGCACCAGATCGACCACCAGCAGCCCGTCTTCGAGGTTGGCATCCTCAACCCGCACGAAGTCCGCAAGCTCGAAGCGCCGCTCGAAGCCGCGCTGGGCAATGCCGACATGCAGGTACTGGCCGTTGGTGGCTTCCTCCCCGCGCCGGCCCTGGATCACCAGCAGGTTCTGCTGGGCGGTAATGTCGATGTCGGCCGGCTTGAAGCCGGCGACCGCCAGGGTGATGCGGTAGGCGTCGTCGCCGCGGCGTTCGATGTTGAAGGGGGGATAGTTGTCACCGCCGCCGGTGCGGGTGGCGTTTTCGAGCAGGTCGAACAGCCGGTCAAACCCGACGGTGTTGCGGCGGTAGGGGGTAAAATCAAAACGGGTCATGTTCCAAATCCTCGTGCTGAGCGATTTCCATTTCCGAGACCCCGTCAGGGCGCCCCGGTCTTACGTCACACCCCTTGCAGGCGCATGACATGGATCACCAGATATGTTAGCCGAAACGCGTTTCAAGGGGTTTCGTCGGGTCGTATCTGGATCGGATCAATCTATGCCAAAGGTCGAAATCTACACCCAGTGGGGTTGCCCGTATTGCGTGCGCGCCAAGGCGCTGCTCGACGCCAAGGGCGTGTCCTATGTCGAACATGACGTCACGATGGGCGGGGCCGCTCGTGCCGAAATGGTGGCGCGGGTGCCGGGTGCCCGGACCGTGCCGCAGATCCTGATCGACGAAGTGGCAATTGGCGGCTGCGATGATCTGCACGCGCTCGATCGCACCGGGAAGCTGGATCCGCTGCTCGGCTTGTCCGCATGACCCGCATCGCGGTCCTGCAAATGACCTCGGGAATCGACCCCGAGCAGAATGCCCGAACCATGACTGAGGCGCTGTCCCGCGCATCGTCCGAAGGCGCCGCGATGATGTTCACCCCCGAAATGTCGGGCATGGTTGATCGCCAGCGCAGCCGGGCCAGCGCGCATATCGCCCGCGAGGAGGACGACCGCGTGCTCGCCGCGCTGCGCGATGCGGCAGCGCGGAACGGAACCTGGGTAGCGATCGGCTCGCTCGCCATGTTGCGCGATGACGGCAAGTGGGCCAACCGCGCCTTCGTGATCGATGGCACCGGTGAAGTGCGGGCGCGCTATGACAAGATCCACATGTTCGACGTCGATCTCGCCACCGGCGAATCCTGGCGGGAATCGAACACGTACGAGCCCGGGACGCAAGTCGTTACGGCCGAGACTCCGATCGGCCGGCTTGGCCTTTCGGTATGCTACGACATCCGCTTTCCGGCGCTTTACGAAGCGCTGGGACAAGCCCGCTGCGACGTCATCGCGATCCCTGCCGCCTTTACCGTGCCGACCGGCAAGGCGCACTGGCACATCCTGCAGCGGGCAAGAGCGATCGAGGCCAGTGCCTTTACCGTTTCAGCGGCACAAGTCGGCCGGCACGAGGATGGTCGCGATACGTTCGGGCATAGCCTGGTGGTCGATCCCTGGGGCGATGTACTGCTCGACATGGGCGAAGCCGGGCCGGGGCTCGCTTTTGCCGAGATCGATCTTGCGCGCGTTGCCGAAATACGGGCGCAACTACCCAGCCTTGCAAACCGCCGCGACATTCCCAGATACGCGGCCTGATGATCGTTTTCGACCTGCAGTGCGAGGATGCCGGCCACCGCTTCGAGGGCTGGTTCGGTTCGTCCGATGACTTTGCGAGCCAGCAGCTTCGCGGGCTGGTGGCCTGCCCGCAGTGCAGTTCGACCCGCATCGCCAAGGCGGTGATGGCGCCCAACGTCGGTCGCAAGGGCAACCAGCTCCCGGCGCGCGACGCACCTCGCCGCGACGTTCCGGTGAGCAACGGAGTCGAGATCCCGGCAGAGGTTCGCCAGGCGATGCAGGCGCTGATGGAGTTGCAGGTCAAGGCGCTCGAAAAATCACGCTGGGTGGGCGGGGACTTCGTCGAGGAATCGCGCGCCATGCATTACGGCGAACGGGAGATCGAGGCGATCCACGGTCAGGCCACCCTGGAAGAAGCCAAGGCCCTGATCGAGGAAGGTATCGAAATCGCCGCGTTGCCGTTCCCGATCGCGCCGCCGGGCAAGGCGAACTGATCGCCCGATTGCCAATCCGCCGCCCCGTCCCTAAAGCCCGCCACGGGCGCCCGTAGCTCAGCAGGATAGAGCACCAGATTCCTAATCTGGGGGCCATGGGTTCGAATCCCGTCGGGCGCACCAAACAGAAAGGGCGTCTCCGCAAGGAGGCGCCCTTTCTGTTTGTCGGTCGCGAACGCCGAATTCGAAAACTGGAGCGTC
>CANJBY010000053.1 GCA_947472735.1 Sphingomonadaceae bacterium
AACTTCAAGGAATCGATGCAGAAGGCGCTGCGCGGCCTCGAAACCGGGCTCGACGGCTTCAACCGCGTGCTGGCTCTTGAAGGCGCCGGACGCGACGAGATCACTGCGGCACTGGCCCGGCAGACGCCCGACCGGCTGCTGATCGCGGCCCAGGCCTTCCGTGAGGGCTTCACGGTCGATGAGGTCAACGCGATCACCCATTACGACAAGTGGTTCCTGCGCCACATCTTCGAGATCATCGAGGAGGAAACGCGGATTCAGGAGTCGGGCCTGCCGCAGGACGCCGCCGGTTTGCGGCGGCTCAAGGCCATGGGCTTTTCCGACAAGCGCCTCGCCACCCTGGCGGTGCGCGGCGTCCATGTGGCTGGCGGGCTGGGCGAAACCCAGGCGCGCCGTTCCGGGCTGCTCCACGACGCGCTGAAGGCGATGGCCGGGGCCACTTCCGAAGACGAAGTGCGCGAACTGCGCTGGCGGCTGGGCGTCCATCCCGTATTCAAGCGGATCGACAGCTGCGCGGCCGAGTTCGAGGCGGTGACGCCTTACATGTATTCGACGTATGAAGCTCCGCTGTTCGGCGAGCCGGAATGCGAATCCGCGCCGTCTGACCGGCAGAAGATCGTGATCCTCGGCGGCGGTCCGAACCGGATCGGCCAAGGGATCGAGTTCGACTATTGCTGCGTCCACGCATGCTTTGCGCTGGCCGAGGCCGGCTACGAAACGATCATGGTCAACTGCAACCCCGAGACCGTCTCGACCGACTACGACACATCGGACCGCCTCTACTTCGAGCCGCTGACCGGTGAGGACGTGCTGGAGATCCTGCGGGTCGAACAGCAGAACGGAACGCTGACCGGGGTGATCGTCCAGTTTGGTGGACAGACCCCCCTGAAGCTGGCGCAGCCGCTGGAAGATGCCGGCATTCCGATCCTGGGCACTTCTCCCGATGCGATCGACCTTGCCGAAGATCGGGAGCGGTTTGCTAAGCTGGTCAATGATCTCAAGCTCAAGCAGCCGGCCAACGGAATCGCCCGCAGCCGGGACGAGGCCGTCGCGGTGGCCAACCGCATCGGCTATCCGGTGCTGATGCGCCCCAGCTACGTGCTGGGCGGCCGGGCGATGGAAATCGTCGACAGCCAGGCGCAGCTTGATGACTACATAACTACGGCGGTGCAGGTTTCGGGGGACTCCCCGGTGCTGATCGACCAGTATCTGCGCGACGCGATCGAATGCGATGTCGATGCGCTGTGCGACGGGGACCAGGTGGTGGTCGCGGGCGTGATGCAGCACATCGAGGAAGCGGGGATCCACTCGGGCGACAGCGCCTGCACCCTGCCGCCATACAACCTGCCGGCAGAGATCATCGCGGAGATGGAACGTCAGGCCGAGGCCCTGGCCATGGCGCTTGGCGTCAAGGGGCTGATGAACATCCAGTTCGCGGTCAAGGATGGCGAGGTCTACCTGATCGAGGTGAACCCCCGCGCCAGCCGCACGGTACCTTTCGTTGCCAAGGCGATCGGCCAGCCGGTCGCCAAGGTCGCCGCGCGGGTCATGGCCGGGGAGAAGCTCTCCACGTTCCCGCCGTTCAAGCGCGAGTTTACCTATATGGCCGTGAAGGAGGCGGTGTTCCCCTTCGCCCGCTTCCCTGGGGTCGATCCGGTACTTTCACCGGAAATGAAGAGCACCGGCGAAGTGATGGGGCTCGACACCGGCTTCGCCATGGCCTTTGCCAAGGCGCAGCTCGGCGCGGGAACGCGGCTGCCCGATAGCGGCACAGTATTTGTATCGGTCAAAGATAGTGACAAGCCCGTCATCCTGCCCGCAGTGCGCCAGCTGATCGAACTCGGCTTCTCGGTGATCGCTACCGGAGGAACGCAGAAATACCTCGCCGATGCCGGGCTGCCGGTCGAACGGGTCAACAAGGTGGCAGAGGGCCGGCCCCATATCGTCGACCGGATCATCGATGGCGGCGTGGCCCTGATCTTCAATTCGACCGAGGGCTGGCAGAGCCTCAAGGACTCGCAATCGATCCGCGGGTCGGCGCTGACTGGCAAGGTACCCTACTTCACCACGGCGGCGGCTTCGGTGGCCGCGGCCCAGGCGATCGGAGCACTGCGCGGGGCTAATCTTGAAGTTCGTTCGCTGCAGGACTATTACAGCTAGATCAATCGCGCTCCCCGACATCGCGACTGGCCGAGCCTGCCCCACGTGGGGCGGGGGACCGAGCTAGTCGCTGCGGCAGGGCCAGGAGGACGGAACAGGGATGGCAAGTGTCGAAAAGTTGCCCATGCTGGCGGATGGCTATGAACGGCTGATCGCAGAGCTGAAGGCGCTGCGCGAAGAGCGGCCCCGGATCGTCGATGCGATCGAGGAAGCGCGCGCGCATGGTGATCTGTCGGAAAACGCCGAATACCACTCAGCCAAGGAACGGCAGGGGCAGGTCGAGGCATCCATCGCCGATCTCGAAGATCGGGTCAGCCGCGCTCAAATCATTGATCCGACCACGCTTTCGGGCGACAAGATCATCTTCGGGGCCACCGTCTCGCTGCTGGACGATGATGACAAGCCGGTGCGCTACCAGATTGTCGGCCCTTACGAGGCGGACGCCCGGATTGGCCGCATCAGCTACAATTCGCCGCTTGGCCGGGCATTGATCGGCCGCAAGGTGGGTGAAGAGGTGGAAGTCACCGTGCCATCGGGCGACCGCTGCTACGCGGTGGAAAAGATCGAATTCATCTGATCCGTTTGGCTCGCCTGATCACTCCTCGGGGTGATCAGGATCGAGCAGGCGATGCAGGTGAACGATCACATAACGCATCTCGGCATCGTCAACGGTGCGCCGCGCGGCACTGCGCCAGGCTTCCTCGGCAGTGGCGTAGTTGGGATAGACCCCGACGAGGTCGATGTTGGCCAGGTCGGTAAATTCAAGGGTTTGCGGATCGCTGACGTGGCCGCCCATGACTAGGTGTAGCTTCTGCATCGTGTCTTGCCGGTTCCAAGGTTGGGTGAGGCCCCGCCCTTAACGCCATGCTGCACCTGCGTAAACTCAATCGGGTGCCTTGCCGACAAATTCGAGCGCCCGTCGCGCGAGCTGCGCCCCCGCCGCCCTGATGGCCGTCGGGCTGGCAAGCGGCAAAGCTTCGGCTGACGAAGTCCTCGTGAACGTCAGCAAAGCCACTTCACTTGCGGCACCAAGCAGTGCGCTGGTCCGACGGGTCAGCCCGGAGGCAAACGACTTCGGCAGCGCAGCCCCGAGCAGAAGACCGACGCCGAGGCCGGCCGCGACGGCCAGACCCGGATAGTCGCCCAGCAGGCCGGACACGTTGTCTGGCGGCATCTGCTCCCGCACAGGATGCGGGCGGTCATCGCTATCGCGCTCGAGGCGCTGCTGTGAAGCTTCTATGCGCGCCCTGATTCGCTCGCTGCGGTCTTCACTCATCGCCCGTAACCTCCTCGCGATGCAACAGCGGCGAAACCCACGCCTGCAGCTTGTCCCGCAGGAACCAGAACGCCAGAGCGCCCGCCGTTGCAGCGATGATCCCCTTGCTGTCGCGCGCCACCTCGACGGTCTCGTCCAGCGCAGCGCGGGCATCGCCTTTGGCCTTGTCGACTATCCGCGCACCGACGCCGCGAGCAGACAGGTCGGACTTAACCTGACCCAGCCGGGCGACGAACACCGATTTCGCGGCGTTCCGGTTTTCGCGATCCATGCGGAGCCGGTCTTCTGCTTGACTCACTGAGAGGCCTCCTCACCGGTCGTCAGCAGCGCCGAAAGTCTTCGCCACCGTCGCCGGGCGGCGAGTGCAACGATCAAAGCCAAAGCCAGCAAGGCCAAAGTCACGACGAGTGTTGCCAACCATGGACCGAGACTCTCGGCCAAAGCCAGGACGAGCCCGACCGTCAGCGCCATGAGGGCGAAAAACACCAACGCCAGCGCCAGCGCCCCCATACCGGCGATCCCGCCGATTCGTGCGCCGACTAGCTTGGCCCGCGAAGATTGGAAGGCGAGCTCCGCCTCGACCAGAGTACGGCCGTCCTCGACGAGTTGGCGCACGTCATCGCTAAGCGATCGCGTCGCATCGTCATCGGTCAGAGGTGGAAGTTCGTCGGCCATGGCGGTGAGAACCGACTCTTACTCGTTGGGTGTCCCCTTGAACAGGCGCGCAATCATGAAGCCTGCAACAGCGGCAATGCCAACCGCGAGACCGGGGCTCTTGCGGACGAACTGCTTGGCATCATCGCCGAGTTCGCCAAGATCCTTGGCTTCAAGCTTGGCGGCGGTTTCCTGCATGGTCCGCGCAGCTGTGCGGGCGTAATCACCATATTTGGGCCCAAGCTTTTCGTCGATCTGCGGGGCGTTGTCGCCAACGATCTTGCCGAGGTTCGAAATAGCGTCGCTGGCCTTGGCTTTGCCTTCGATCGCCAGCTCGGTAGCGCGGTCCTTGGCCTGGCTGCCCATGGTCTTGGCTTCGTCCACCCACTCGCTGCCTGCACCAGCCAGCTTTTCGCGGTAAGCACCGGCCTTTTCCTGGGCCTGGGTGCCGAGGGCCTGGGCTCCCGCACGGGCTTCGTCAATCGCGCGCGAGAATTTCGCTTTCGCCTGCTCAACGGCGGGAGCCGCGTCCGCGGCTACGGTTTCAGCGGCCTTCTTCGCGTCAGAACCGTTGGGTATAGCGGACTTTGCCATGACAAATCTCCTCGGCCCCGGGATGGGGCATTCATCTCAAGATGGGACGTCCTGCCCATTAGGGCAAGATGCCGCATTGCAACTTGCGCCGGCGCGATGCGGTGCTTAGGGGGCCAAACCCATCAGGCCCGATCTGGTTCCAAGGAGCTTAATATCCCATGACCGCCATCATCGACATTCATGGCCGCGAAATCCTCGACAGTCGCGGCAATCCGACCGTCGAAGTCGACGTGCTGCTTGAGGACGGAAGCTTCGGCCGGGCGGCCGTACCCTCGGGTGCTTCCACCGGTGCGCACGAAGCGGTGGAACTTCGCGATGGGGACAAGGGACGGTACCTGGGCAAGGGCGTGCTCAAGGCGGTTGCGGCAATCAATGGCGAGATCAGTGACGCGTTGCTGGGTCTGGACGCCGAAGACCAGCGCGAGATCGACTTGTCGATGATCGCACTCGACGGGACCGAGAACAAGGCCCGGCTCGGCGCCAACGCCATTCTCGGCACCAGCCTCGCGGTAGCAAAAGCGGCCGCCAATGCGCGCGGCTTACCGCTCTATTCCTACGTCGGCGGCGTTTCGGCCCATGTCCTTCCCGTGCCGATGATGAACATCATCAACGGCGGTGAGCACGCCGACAATCCGATCGACTTTCAGGAGTTCATGATCATGCCGGTCGGCGCCGATAGCTTGGCCGAGGCGGTGCGCTGGGGTGCGGAGGTGTTCCACACGCTCAAGAAGGGCCTGCACGACAAGGGCCTGGCCACGGCAGTGGGCGACGAGGGCGGTTTCGCCCCGAACCTCGCCAGCACCCGCGATGCGCTCGACTTCATCATGGCTTCGATCGAGAAGGCCGGGTTCAAGGCCGGGACCGATATCAAGCTCGCACTGGACTGCGCGGCGACCGAGTTCTTCCGGAACGGCAAGTACGAAATCAGCGGTGAAGGGCTTTCGCTCTCGCCAGTGCAGATGGCGGACTATCTCGCGGATCTTTGCGACTCCTACCCGATCATTTCGATCGAGGACGGCATGAGCGAAGACGATTTTGAGGGCTGGAAGGCGATCACCGACAAGATTGGGGACAAGGTCCAGCTGGTCGGCGATGACCTGTTCGTAACCAACCCGAAGCGCCTCACCATGGGCATCGGCATGGGGCTCGCCAACTCGCTGCTGGTCAAGGTCAACCAGATCGGCTCGCTGACCGAGACGCTCGAAGCGGTCTCGATCGCCCAGCGTAACGGTTACACCGCGGTTATGTCGCATCGATCGGGTGAGACCGAGGACGCGACCATCGCCGATCTCGCGGTTGCCACCAACTGCGGCCAGATCAAGACCGGCTCGCTTGCCCGTTCGGACCGGCTGGCCAAGTACAACCAGCTGATCCGCATCGAGGAAGAACTCGGCAGCGCCGCGCGCTATGCCGGGGCAGGGGCATTCGGGCGTCTGGCGGGCTGATCACTTACCGCTCGCGCGGATGCGCGTTGCGGTAGACGTCAAGCAGTACGGCTGCATCGACCCGGGTGTAGATCTGGGTTGAGCCAAGGCTGGCGTGGCCGAGCAGTTCCTGCAGGCTCCGCAGGTCAGCGCCCGCGCCAAGCAGGTGCGTGGCAAAACTATGGCGCAAGGCGTGCGGTGTAGCTGTCGCGGGCAGGCCCAGTGCGATCCGGGCCCGCGCCACGGCTTTCTGCACCATGCCTTGGGAGAGCGGCCCGCCTTTTGCGCCCCGAAACAGCGGCGCATCGCGGGCGGTCGGCCACGGGGACTTGGCCAGGTAGTCTTCAACACTGCGCCGCACGATCGGCAGGAGCGGCACAACCCGCTGCTTGTTGCCCTTGCCGGTGACGGTGATCGCCTCTCCCAGCGGCAGCGCGGCCCCGGTCAGCGACAGGGCCTCGGCAATCCGCATTCCGGCGCCATACATCAGCAGCAGCACGGCACGGTCGCGCGCACCGATCCATTCTTCCTGGGCCTCTTCGGCGACCATGGCGGCAAGGTTGACCGCTTCATCAGGCGTAACGGGGCGGGGAAGGCCCTTCTTGATCCGCGGCCCACGCATGCGCGGTGCGGACGCATCGGCAAAACCAGCCCGGTCGCGGGCGAAAGCCACGAAGGCCTTGAGCGCGGAGAGCTCACGGGCGGCCGAGGCGTTGGACAGACCCTCGCCGCGCCTCAGCGCCAACTGGCGACGTAAACCGGTGGCTTCGATCCGGGCGAGGGCCGGCCAGCTGGTTTCCCCGAGTTCGTCCAGCAGTCGCGCCGCCGTGGCGACGTAAGCACGCACCGTGTGCGGACTGCGACGGCGACCCTGGGCGAGATGGCCATGCCATGCTTCGAGCATGTCGGCCCGCGTCATACTGCCAGCAAACCTGCTGGCACGAGTTCGCCGAGCAGCGCATCGAGCAGGGGCATGCCCGCTTCGGTAACGCCAATGTGCTTGCCATCGCGCCAGGCCAGTCCTTGTCCGGCGTAGAATTCCAGCTTGCGCACATCGCATAGCGCTGCCTCGGGCAATCTGAACCTGCTGGCCAAGGCGGGCAGGCTCACGCCCTCAGCCAGTCGCAGCCCCATCAACAGCGCTTCGGAAGCCTGTTCACCCGGATCGAGGCGGCGTTCGTCGGCAATTCCGTGGCGTTGCGCCGTGACGGCTTCCAGCCAGTTCTCCGGCTTGCGGTGTCGCACGGTGGCCGCACCGCCGCGCCGTCCGTGCGCTCCCGGTCCGATCCCGACATAGTCCTGGTATCGCCAGTAGGCGAGGTTGTGGCGGCTCTCCTCGCCCAATCGGGCATGGTTGCTCACTTCGTAGGCAGGCATGCCGGCACCGGCGGTCAGTTCGCGGGTGAGGGCGAAGAGATCGGCGCAAGTGTCCTCATCCAGCGGGGCAAAGTCGCCCTGCCGGACCATGGTGGCGAAGCGGGTGCCGGGCTCGATGGTCAGCTGGTAAAGCGAAAGGTGCGATGTGCCGAGGCCGAGCGCGCGGCGCAATTCGGTTTCCCAAGCTTGGGCATCCTGCCCCGGCCGGGCATAGATCAGATCGAAGCTGACCCGGCCGAAATGCCGCTGGGCCACATCCAGTGCCGCCAGACCTTCCTGGGCATCGTGCAGACGACCGAGAAAGCGCAGCGTTTCGTTGTCGAAGGCTTGCAGCCCGAGCGAGGCGCGGTTTATTCCGGCGCTGGCCAATGCGGCGTAATTGGCCGCCTCGACCGATGATGGATTACCCTCCAGCGTGATCTCGATCGCGTCGGCAAAGCCCCAGAGCCGCTCCGCCTCGTCCAGCAGCCGGGCCACCAGGGTAGGCGGCATCAGCGATGGCGTGCCGCCTCCGAAGAAGATGCTCTCCAGCAACTCGCCGCCCGCCAGTTCAGCCTCGTACCGCATGTCCGCCAGCAGAGTCGCTTCCCACGCCGCGTGATCGACCCGGTCGCGGACATGGCTGTTGAAGTCGCAATAGGGGCACTTTGCGAGGCAGAACGGCCAATGGATATAAAGCGCGCGGGCCATGGCGCGATCCTAGCCGCCAAACTGCTCCGCGACCAGCTTGGCGAAGGCATCGGCGCGGTGGCTGATCCGGTGTTTCTCCGCCGGATCCAGTTCGGCAAAACTGCGTGTATCGCCCAGCGGCACGAATACGGGGTCGTAGCCGAACCCCATTGTCCCGCGTGGCGGCCAGGTCAGCGTGCCGTTGGCCCGCCCTTCGTATACGGCACCATCGCCATCGGGCCAAGCAATGGCGAGCACGCAGGCGAAGTAACACGAACGGTCAGTCTCAGGGCCCAGTTCGCACAGGAGGCCTTCGACCTTGCCCATCGCCATGTACCAGTCCCGGCCCGGAGCTCCTTCGAACCACTGCCGCTCGGCCCAATCGGCGGTGTAGACGCCCGGACGACCGCGCAGCGCTCCGACGCACAATCCCGAGTCGTCAGCCAGTGCCGGCAAGCCCGAGGCCTCCGCCGCCGCCCGCGCCTTGATCAGCGCGTTCTCCACGAAGGTCTTGCCGGTCTCGGCCGGTTCGGGAAGGCCAAGCGATCCGGCCGAAATGCAGTTCAACCCATGTGGCTCCAACAGCGCGGCGATTTCCTTGAGCTTGCCCGCGTTATGCGTGGCAATCACCAGGGTCTCGGCGCCGAGCCGACGAGTCACCGCCCGGTAGCCTTGTCCTGTGCGGCGAAGATCTGCTCGCAGCCGATCCGGGCGAGGCGGAGCAGGCGCAGCAGGGCTTCCTCGTCATAGGTCGCGCCTTCGGCAGTGGCCTGGACCTCGGCAATGTGGCCGCCTTCGATCAGGACGAAGTTGGCATCGGCATCGGCCGAGGAGTCTTCATCATAGTCGAGGTCGAGCACCGGGGTGCCCTTGAAGATGCCGCAGGAAACTGCCGCCACCTTGCGCGGCATCGGATCTTCGGCAATCAGGCCCTGCGAGATCAGCTTGTCGATCGCGATCCGCAGCGCCACCCAGGCGCCCGAGATCGAAGCGGTGCGAGTGCCGCCATCGGCCTGGATCACGTCGCAATCGAGAACGATCTGGCGCTCACCCAGCTTCTTGAGATCGACCACGGCGCGCAGGGACCGTCCGATCAACCGCTGGATTTCCTGCGTCCGCCCGGATTGCTTGCCCTTGGCCGCCTCGCGGCTGCCGCGCGTGTGGGTGGCGCGGGGTAGCATCGAATATTCGCCGGTCACCCAGCCTTCGCCCTTGCCGCGCAGAAACGGCGGGACCCTCTCCTCGACCGATGCGGTGCAGATCACCTTGGTGTTGCCGAAGCTCACCAGCACCGAACCTTCGGCATGCATGGTGAAGTGAGTGTCGAACGAAAGCGCGCGCATTTCATCAGGCGCGCGGCCGGAAGGTCGCATGAGGAGTCCTTTTCGATGGAATTCTCCCCGCCTGTGGCGCAACGGGCTTGAGCCTGCAAGTGCGGCGTCTACATTGGTCCCATGCCCAGCCCACCGATCACCGAACTGTCCACCCGTGCCCGCGAGATATTCCGGCTCGTAGTCGAGGGCTATCTGACCAACGGCCAGCCCGTCGGCTCCAAGGCGCTTGCCGTTGCGGGTGGCATGAACCTCTCGTCCGCCTCGATCCGATCAGTGCTGCACGATCTCGAGATGCTCGGCCTGCTGGCCGCGCCGCATACCAGCGCAGGGCGGTTGCCAACGGACGCCGGGCTGCGGTTGTTCGTGGACGGGATCATGCAGGTGGCCGAGCCAACGCTCGATGAGCGCGCGGCAATCGAGCGGCAGCTTTCGCGGCCCGGTCCGGTCGAGGCGGCGCTGGAGGCGACCTCTTCGCTCCTTTCCAGCCTGTCCGCCGGCGCGGGCGTGGTGATGGTGCCCAAGCGCGAGCCGCGGTTGCAGCACCTCCAGTTGGTGCCGCTCAGCCCAGGGCGGGCGCTGGCGGTGATGGTGAGCGAAGACGGCTCGGTCGAAAACCGGGTCGTGGATCTGCCGCCCGACCTGCGTCCGGGAGCGCTGGAGGAAGCTTCGAACTACATAAGCGCGCATCTCCAAGGCCGCACCCTGGCCGAAGCGGCGCGGGCGATGCGCGGAGACATTGCCTCCGGCCGGAGTGCGCTGGATGCGGCGAGCCGGGACCTGGTCGAACGCGGTCTCGCCGTTTGGAGCGAGGACGCCCTGCGCCGTCCGGTGCTGGTCGTGCGCGGCGCATCCAATTTGCTCGACGAAACTGCCTTGGGTGATCTCGAACGCATCCGGCTGCTGCTCGACGACCTTGAGAACAAGCAATCCGTAGCCGAGCTGCTTGACCTCGCCCGCGAGGCTGAGGCAACGCGGATTTTCATCGGCTCGGAGAACCGCCTCTTCGCGCTGTCTGGCTCCTCGGTGATCGCATCTCCCTATCGCGACCGCGAGGGCAGGGTGGTCGGCGTGGTGGGGGTTATCGGTCCGACAAGGTTGAATTATGCGCGGCTTGTCCCCATGGTGGATTTCACCGCTCAATCACTGGGCAAGCTGATCGGATAGCTGGAAAAATTTGAACATGAGTGACGAAACCAAGCCGCAGGCCGACCCCGCGGTGGAAGCCGAACTGGCAGGCGTTCCTGAGGAACTGCTTGAAAAGGAAACTGACGCACTGGCCCGCCTGCGCGAGGACCTCGACGCGGCAAAGCAGGAAGTGCTGTACGCCAAGGCAGAAACGCAGAACGTGCGCCGCCGGCTCGAAAAGGACATTGCCGACGCCCGCGTTTATGCCGCCACCGGTTTTGCGCGCGACATTCTTTCGGTTTCCGACAATCTTTCCCGGGCTCTGGATGCCATTCCTCTTGATCTTCGTGAGGATGAACAGCTCAAGAGTCTGGTCGCCGGCCTTGAAGCCACCGGTCGGGAACTGGAAAAGGTCTTCGGCCTCCACGGCATCACCCGCATCGCCGCAACCGGTCTGCCGCTTGACCCCAATCAGCATCAGGCGATGCTTGAGGTACCCTCGAACGACGCCGAGCCGGGTACCGTACTGCAGGAACTGCAGGCCGGTTACATGATCAAGGACCGCCTGTTGCGGCCCGCGATGGTAGCGGTGGCGAAGAAGCCGGACTAAGGGTCGACTCCGGCCAGCAGACTTTCCACTTCCTCTGTCGAGCGCAGATCAGCGAACACAAAGGCCAGACTCTCCAGCGTGGCGGCGTGCGTCGCGTTGTTCAGTGCGGCATTGGCGTCTGGCACCATGATCACCTGGTAGTTGTGCTGCATCGCGTCGCGAGCGGTACTTTCGCAGCAGACGTTGGTCAGGGTGCCGGTGACGATTACCGTCTCGATCCCGGCTTCCCTCAGGATGGCGTTCGTGTCGCTCGTTCCCGGGGTGAAGGCGCTGAAGCGCCCTTTTGCGACGGTCCGGTCCCGCGGGTCCACGTCCAGTCCCGGCCACAACTCCCAGTAATGTGATCCGGGCTGGAAAGCGCCTTTGTGGGGACCACTCATCGCGCCGAGCCGCTGGTACATGACCGACCAGCTCTGATCGGCGTCGGCTGGCGTGGTAAACTGAATGAACAGATTTAACCCGCCGGCTTCTCGGACCGCGGCGGAGATCCGGTTGATATTGTCAACGACCGTCCGTGCTTCTGGCACCTCGACCGGCGCGCCTTCTTCCACGAAGCCGTTTTGCATGTCGACAATGAGGTGCGCCGTGCGCGCCGGGTCGATCTGGTCAAAGGAATTGCGGACACCGCCGCGGGCCGCGGCAAGGCGATCGAGTATGGCATTTGCATCGACGGCGTGGGGCATGCGGTCCTCCATTTCCGGCGATTATCATCGTGGCGGCTGCCACTGGCAAGGGCCGCTCTAACAGGTCCGAAAATACGTTCGGACGCATGAGGGCCACGTACTGGCGCAGCGGGCGGATCATATCGGTGTTCCGGCACTTAGCCTCCGATACAGGTAATCAGGAGATGCGTGATGACCAAGATGACATTGTCTCTCTGCGTCGCCGGCGCTCTGGCCGTGTCCGGCTGTGCGGGTAACTATGCGGGCGAAGGCGCGTTGCTGGGCGCTGCCGCCGGTGCAGGCGTCGGGGCGGTAACTGGCGGCAACGTGGTTCGCGGCGCGGCTATCGGTGGCGCTGCGGGTGCAGTGGGTGGCGCGCTCATCCGCAAGGACGGCAGGTGCTACCGTCAGGACTCCGAGGGGCGGGAATACGAAGTCCGGTGCTGACGGTTAATTGAACGCGACCAGTTGTTCATAGACTTCCTGTTGCGGCAGGTGCGGCAGGCGGAGGCCGCGTTTTAACAGAAACGCATGCCGCACAATCTCGGCCTGCTGCTCTATGCCGTAACGGTGGAGCGGCCTGCCCGGCGTAACCCGGTAATCGTACCGGCAGAACGGATGGCGCATCAGCGGAAGCCAATACCGGCCGCGCGCCTGGCTCTGCCAGACGTGCGTCATTTCATGAATGAAGAGGCCCTGCTGTTCGAGCGAAGCTGCGGCAAAGTCATCGCAGTATTGCTCGGACAGGGGATGAAAGTGCAAATGGCCACAGGGCGCCATGACAATGTCACGGGGTTGGAACCACCACCACCGGCGCCGCTTGATCCGCACCGGCGCATAGTCCACGGCACGTCCGAACATTGAGTGAGCCAGTGCAATCTCGCCGTGGGTGAGGGGGCGTTCGCCGCCAGCTGGACAATAATTCATCGGACCGTGCCTACATCCCCGCGTGGTCCATTCCCGCCGCTTCCCCTGCCGCTTTCAAGGCCAACGGTGACGAGAGCTTATCGCCATCGGCGAAGGTCAGGGTCATTTCAACCGTACCCCCGGCCGCGAGCGCCGGATCCAGATTGAAAACCATCACGTGATTCCCGCCGCGGGCGAATGCCAGTGACGCCCCGGCTGCGATTTCCGCCTGCGACAGCGGTCCCATTGTACCGCCCGTGGTTTGATGCATTTCGGTCTTGCCGGCACCGGATATGGTCACTGCGGCCAGGTTGACCGGCTTCGTACCGTTGTTCGCCAGGGTGAAATAGGCCGCTCCCGGATGCCCCTTGACCGCCGGCAGGACCAACTCGCCACCGCTGATTGCCAAACCGGGTTTTGTCTCTAGGCTGCTGTCTGCGACCGGACGGTCGACCTCGCTTTCGGACTTGCCGCAACCAGCAAGCGCCAGTGCGAGTGCCAGAGCCAGTCGACCTGGACGGATGTGTTTCATTGCGGATCATTCCTCGACCGTGGTGTGCGTGGGCGTCGCGCTAATCTGACGCAGCCCTTGCGACAAGAAAAACCGCACCTATATCGCCGTCAATCCACGAGCCGCCGGGGGGTGCCTTGCTCCGCATGGAGGAGGCGCACATGGCGGTGTCACAATTGATCTGAGGAATGGGGTTTTATGGCTAGAGTCATCGGTATCGACCTTGGCACCACGAACAGCTGCGTGTCCGTGATGGACGGGGGAACACCCAAGGTTATCGAAAATTCGGAAGGCGCGCGCACCACGCCGTCGATCGTCGCCTTCACCAAGGATGGCGAGCGGCTGATCGGCCAGCCGGCCAAGCGTCAGGCGGTCACCAATGGTGACAACACGATTTTTGCGGTCAAGCGCCTGATCGGCCGCCGCTTTGACGATCCGGTGACCAAGAAGGACACAGAACTGGTTCCCTACACCATCGTCAAGGGCAAGAACGGCGATGCCTGGGTTTCGGCCGGTGGTGAAGAATATTCGCCCAGCCAGATCAGCGCCTTCATCCTTCAGAAGATGAAGGAAACCGCCGAGGCCTATCTCGGCGAGACGGTCACTCAGGCGGTGATCACGGTTCCGGCCTACTTCAACGACGCCCAGCGCCAGGCGACCAAGGACGCGGGGCAGATTGCCGGCCTTGAAGTGCTTCGCATCATCAACGAGCCGACCGCGGCTGCGCTGGCCTATGGCCTCGACAAGAACGACGGCAAGACGATCGCGGTTTACGACCTTGGCGGCGGCACTTTCGACGTGTCGATCCTCGAGATCGGTGACGGCGTGTTCGAGGTGAAGAGCACCAACGGCGACACCTTCCTCGGTGGTGAGGATTTCGACACGCAGATCGTCGAATATCTCGCCGAGCAGTTCCGCAAGAAGGAGAACATGGATCTCCGCACCGACAAGCTTGCCCTGCAGCGGCTGAAGGAAGCTGCCGAAAAGGCCAAGATTGAACTCTCGAGCGCGCAGACCACCGAAATCAACCTGCCCTTCATCACCGCCCGCATGGAAGGTGGGGCCACCACTCCGCTGCATCTGGTCGAAACCATTACCCGGGCCGATCTGGAGCGAATGGTGGGCGACCTGATCAAGCGCACCATCGCTCCCTGCCAGAAGGCGCTGGCCGATGCCGGCCTCAAGGCTTCGGACATCGATGAAGTGGTGCTGGTCGGCGGCATGACCCGCATGCCCAAGGTGCGCGATGCGGTGAAGGAGTTCTTCGGCAAGGAACCGCATACCGGCGTGAACCCGGATGAAGTCGTCGCGATGGGCGCCGCCATTCAGGCCGGCGTGCTGCAGGGCGACGTCAAGGATGTGCTGCTGCTCGACGTGACCCCGCTGTCGCTCGGCATCGAGACGCTGGGCGGCGTGTTCACCCGCATGATTGATCGCAACACCACGATCCCGACCAAGAAGAGCCAGGTCTTCTCGACCGCCGAGGACAACCAGCAGGCGGTGACGATCCGCGTGTTCCAGGGCGAGCGCG
>CANJBY010000054.1 GCA_947472735.1 Sphingomonadaceae bacterium
CCTTCACAGACGATTTTTTCAAGGAGGGTTGGGGCTTCATCTTCGTTCCTTCGTCACTACGACGAAGCCCCAACACTCCTTAAATCACAACCTCAAATCTGTGCCATTGGTGCTGACGGGGAACAGCATGGGCGACATGGTGCGGGTTGTCCGCGCCGAGCACGCGGCGCATCCCGGAGTCCGGGTCGATGATGCCCATCAGCATTCGCAAGGTCGTGGTCTTGCCGGCGCCGTTGGGGCCGAGAATGCCGTAGATCGAGCCTTCCGGAACAGTCAGGTCCACGCCGTCCACCGCAGTGAAATCGTCAAACCGCTTCACCAGCCCGCGCGCCTCGATCGCGAGTGCCTTGTCTTGCCGCGCAGGTGCGTTGCCCGCGTCTTTCCAATCGCCTAGGTCCATCTTCATGGCTTCGCATTATCTGCGAGCCCTGAACAGGAGCCTGTGCGGGTTTGGTTAACGGCGCGGTCATGGAAGCGCTCCAGCGCGATCTGGCGGCCGAGGCGGCGCGCCTGGGCTTCGCAGCTTGCGGCATCGCGCCTGCCGCTGAGGACCCGGTGCGCGCGGATCGGTTGGAACGCTGGCTGGGCGACGGCGCGCACGGCGAGATGGGCTGGATGGCTGACCGCCTCCACCATCGCCGCTCGCCGCAAGGACTTTGGCCAGAGGCACGCAGCGTGATCGCGCTGGGGATGAGCTATGCCCCGGCGGCCGATCCGCTGGCGCTGGCCGGCAGTGCGGACCGCGCGCGGATTTCGGTCTATGCGCAGGGTGCGGATTATCACGACGTGGTCAAGAAGGCGCTCAAGGCGCTGGCTCGCTGGCTGGTGGCCGAGGCGCAGAAGCGCGGTCTGGAAGACGTGGGCGTCAAGGTTTTCGTGGATACCGCCCCGGTGATGGAAAAGCCGCTCGGGCAGGCAGCGGGACTGGGATGGCAGGGCAAGCACACCAACCTCGTCAGCCGCGATCACGGTTCATGGCTGTTTCTCGGGGCCATCTACACCACGCTGGCGTTTCGCCCCGACGCGCCCGCTGAAGACCTTTGCGGCTCTTGCGACGCCTGCCAGCGCGCTTGTCCGACTGACGCCTTCCCCGCGCCTTACCGGCTCGATGCGCGGCGCTGCATTTCCTATCTGACGATCGAGCACAAGGGCCCGGTGCCTGAAGAATTCCGCGCCGCGCTGGGTAACCGGATCTACGGTTGCGACGATTGCCTGGCGGTCTGCCCCTGGAACAAGTTCGCGCAGGAAGCGCAGGCGATGCGCCAGTTCCTCCCCCGCGCAGAATTGACCGCACCGCGGCTGGCGGAACTGCTGGCGCTTGACGATGCAGGGTTCCGGCGGCTGTTCTCGGGATCGCCGATCAAGCGGATCGGTCGCAACCGGTTCGTGCGCAATTGCCTCTATGCGGCGGGGAACAGTGGCAATCTTGCGCTGCTGCCGCTGGTCGAGACGCTCCGCGCCGATGTCGATCCGGTTGTGGCGGAGGCAGCCCAGTGGGCGCTTGCCCGACTTACGCCGGCAGCAGTTCCTTGAGCGGCAGGGTGGCGTCGCCGAGCCGCGCCGGATCGCGCGACGCCCCGGCTTCCACCAGCTTGCGGCCCTGGACATAGTCCTTGACCATGTTGACGCAGTCGATCGCGATCATCCGGCCGGCCTTGAGGTAGATCACCGAGAACGAGCGGGCCGCCGGATCGCCGCGCAGGATTGCCGTATCGTAGCCGACCGAAAGGCCGGCCGTTTGCAGCTTGAGGTCATACTGGTTCGACCAGAACCACGGGAAGGCGTGGTAGGGCTGGGCATCGCCGCAGATCGCCTTGGCTACGCAAGTGGCCTGGTCGTTGGCGTTCTGGACGGATTCGACCCGCATCACGGTGCCGCCGGCATAGTCGCAGGCGAAGGCCGCGCAATCGCCGATGGCATAGACGTCAGGTAGCGAGGTACGGCAGTATTCGTCGATGTCGACGCCGTTCCCGCCCGAGGCTCCGGCGCGCAGCAGCGGTGCCACGGCGGGGACGATACCGATCCCCACGATCACGGCGTCGGCGGGAATTGTGGTGCCATCGGCCAGCTTGACGGCGCTGACCCGGCCCGCGCCCTCCAGCGCCTCGACTGCTGCGCCGGTGCGCAGATCGACCCCGTGCGCGCGGTGCTCGGCCTCGTAGAAGGCTGACAGTTCCGGACCGGCGACCCGCGCCAGCACGCGCGGCAATGCCTCCAGCAGCGTGACGTTGCAGCCCAGCTTGGTCAGCACCGCGGCTGCCTCAAGCCCGATGTAACCGCCGCCGATCACGACGATGTTTCGCACCCCGCCATCGATCTCGCCCATCAGCTGGTCGCAATCCTCGCGGGTGCGCACGGCGTGAATCCCGGCCAGTTCTGCGCCCGGGCACGCCAGCCGGCGCGGATCGCCGCCGGTAGCCCAGACCAGCTGGCCATAGCCGAACTGCAGGCCGTTCGAGAGCGTCAACACCTTCCCTGCCGGGTCGATTGCCGTCACCTCCACGCCAAGGCGCAGGGAGATGTCCTTGTCCGGCCAGAACTGCGGCGGGCGGATATAAAGCCGGTCGAAGGTTTTCTCGCGGGCGAAGTATTCCTTGGAAAGCGGGGGGCGCTCATAGGGTGGCTCGCTCTCGCGACCGATCATGGCAATGCTGCCGGTGAACCCGTTCTGGCGCAAGGCAATGGCGCATTGCGCGCCGCCGTGTCCCGCCCCCACTATAACGACATCCGCTCTATCCATAACGCTGCGCGATTGCCCAGAGGCGCGCAAAGGTCAAGCGTTCAGCGCGACAACAGGTTGCGGGCCTGGGTGGCGAGCTGGGCGAGCATCGCCGGGGCGACCGGAACCGCCGCCCTGGCGCGGCGGATCGCCGCCCCGAATTGCGCAACCGCCGGCCGGTTCGCCTCGAGCCAGCCCGCGACGGCGGCCACCGGATCGCCCTTGCGCTTGCCGATGCGGCGCAGGAATTCAATGCGCATGTGCTGGAAATCCCGCGCGAGGCCGTTGACCAGCAGGCGCTCCCACGGGTCGGAGGGGCTCATCCGGGCCGCGGCAAGCTGCGCCCAGTCCAGCCCCAGCCGCGCGCCCAGTTCGGTGAACGCGGCCGTCACGACCAGCGGCGACAGTCCGCCGTCGCTCGCCAGTCGCGCCAGACCCACCGCACCATCGACGTCGAACAGCTGCGCCACTTCGCCGGCCAGCCCTTCGCCGACCCCGGCGCGGGCAAACTCGCTGCGCATCCGTTCGGACTGGCTGCGGGCCTCGCCCTTGATCAGCTTGCCGGTAGAGCCGATCAGCGCGTTTACCCCCGGTTCGAGATCCGCCACCAGCCTGCTGGGTTGCAGCGTTCCCCCGCCAGTGCGCAGCAGATCGGCGATCTGATCGCCCAGCGCCGATGCCGTCCGCTCGAACAGCAGGATCCGCGCAGCCTCGGGCATGGCTTCGGTCTCGATCGCCTGCCACAGTTTCGCCAGGCCAAACAGCCGTTCTGCGGCCACAAAGGCGGCGGCAACCTGCGCCAGGCCCGCGCCTTCCTCCTCCGCCAGTTCGAAGGGATGGACGATACCCATGCGGTTGACGATGCGGTTGGCCAGCGCCGTCGCAACAATCTCGCGGCGCAGGCGATGGCCCAGGATATCGCGTCGGAAACGACTGCGCATCGCTTCGGGGAAATAGGCCAGCAGGTCTTCGGTCAGGCCGGGATCATCGGGCAGGGCGCTGGCCTCGATCGCGCCCTGCAGTGCCAGCTTGGCGCTGGAGAGCAGTACGGCGAGTTCCGGCCGTGTCAGTCCGGAGCCATCCGCCGCCCGGCGCGTCAGCACGTCGCTGTCGGCCAGCCCCTCGGTCCTGCGATCGAGCTCGCCGCTCTCCTCCAGCATTTCGATCAGGCGGATGTGCGACGGCACGGCGCGGGGGCCCCCGGCCTCGGCGATCGACAAGGCGAGGGCCTGCAGACGGTTGTCTTCCAGCACGTGCGTGCCGACTGCGCCCGTCATGTCAGCCAGCAGCGCGACCCGCGCCTTTTCCGAAAGCCGCCCCGCCCGCTTGGCCGAGGCTAGGGCGATCTTGATGTTGACCTCATTGTCCGAGCAGTCGACCCCGGCGGAATTGTCGATGAAGTCCGTGTTGATCCGCCCACCGCCCAGCGCGAACTCGATCCGCCCGGCCTGAGTGCAGCCCAGGTTCGCACCCTCGCCGATCACCTTGGCACGAAGCTCCTCACCATTGACCCGCAGGGCGTCGTTGGCCGGATCTCCCACCGTGGCGTTGTTCTCGCCTTCGCTTTTCACGTAAGTGCCGATCCCGCCGAACCAGATCAGGTCGACCGGGGCCTTGAGGATCGCGGAAATCAGACTGTCCGGATCGAGCGAGGCAGCCTCGATCCCCAGCACCGCCTGGATTTCGGCGCTGAGCGGGATCTCCTTGAGGCTGCGGGCGAAAATCCCGCCGCCCTTGGACATGGCGGTCCGGTCATAATCGTCCCAGCTGGAACGCGGCAGGGCGAACATCCGCGCGCGCTCAGCCCAACTTTTTGCCGGATCAGGATCGGGATCGAGGAAGATGTGGCGGTGATCGAAGGCCGCGACCAGCTTGATCGCCTGGCTCAGCAACATGCCATTGCCGAACACGTCGCCCGACATATCGCCGCAGCCGGCAACCCGCACAGGCTCCGTCTGCACATCGACACCCTGCTCAAGGAAGTGCCGCCGCACCGAGAGCCACGCGCCCTTGGCGGTGATGCCCATGGCCTTGTGGTCGTAGCCCTTCGAGCCGCCGCTGGCGAACGCATCGTCCAGCCAGAAGTCGCGGTCTTCGGCGATGGCGTTGGCCGTGTCCGAGAAAGTTGCCGTGCCTTTGTCGGCCGCCACGACGAAATAGGGGTCATCGCCGTCGCGCACCACGACCCCAGCCGGATGGACCACCGTGCCGCCAACGATGTTGTCGGTCAGCGAGAGCAGGGTGCGGATGAACAACTGATAGGCCGCGCGCCCTTCGGCGGCCCAGGCATCACGGTCGATCCGCGGGTCGGGAAGCTGCTTGGGATAGAACCCGCCCTTGGCCCCGGTCGGCACGATGACCGCGTTCTTGACGCGCTGGGCCTTCATTAGGCCCAGCACTTCGGTGCGGAAATCGTCCCGCCGGTCGGACCAGCGCAAGCCCCCGCGGGCGATTGGCCCGGCGCGCAAGTGGATCCCCTCCACCCGCCGCGAATAGACGAAGATCTCGCGCCAGGGCACGGGGCGGGGCTGGCCCGGTATTTCGGCGGAGGCAATCTTGAAGGCCAGCGCTTCATGCCCGGCCGGAGCGAAAGCATTGGTGCGCACGATCGCCAGTACCAACGCGCGATAGGCGCGCAGCAGCCGATCGTCATTGATCGCGGCGACTCCGCCAAGCCCTTCGCGGATTGCCTCGTTGGCAGCATCCTCGGCCGTCTGGCGGTTGCCTGCAAAGACCGGATCATGCCGGGCCAGGAACAGGTCGACGATCCCCCTTACCACTTGCGGCGCAGCGGTCAGCGCGTCCACGACTGTCGGTATGCCGAAGCTGAGCACCGATTGGCGCAGGTAGCGATACCAGGCGCGCAGCCAGTCAGCCTCGCGCGCGCTCAATCCGCTGGCGACGATCAGGCGGTTAAAGGCGTCGTTGTCGGCCGTGCCATCCAGCACCGCGGTAACCGCTGCCTCGATCACTTCCGCACGGGCAAGGAGCGCGTCCGGCGAGATGCCCTGGGGCAGTTCGAGCAGGAAGTCGTGAATGGCGCCAAGCGCGCCGCCGGAAAGCGCCGTGGGTACGGTTTCAATCACCCGCAGGCCGAAGTTCTCCAGCACCGGCACCGTGTCGGACAGGGTAAACCCGCCGCCGGGTTGGTAAAGTTTGAGCCGCAGCGAATGTACGCTGTCGCTGTCAAGGCGATAGAGCCGCGCCGCGCGGGGCGAGTCTTTGCCGAGGCGGCGCAAGCGCAGGATGTCGCGGGCTGCTTCGGCAGCGCCATAGGTGTCGCGGTAAGCGGGCGGAAACGCATCGGCGAAGCGCGAGGCGAGCACCGCCGCCCGCCCGGTATCGTCGCCATGGACCAGTTCCGCCTCGACCGCTTCGGTCCAGCCGCGAACCATGGTTTGCAGGGCCTGGTCGAGCTGGACCTCGCTCGCGCCGGAATCCCCGTCGCGAATGTCGAGCACGAAGCGCAACAATGCGAGATTGCTGCCTTCGATCTCGAGGCTCCAATCGAGCAGTCGCGCGCCGGTAGCCTCGATCAGAAGCCGTTCGATCCGCAGCCGCAACGTGGTCGACATGACATCGCGCGGGAGCCAGACGAACGTGAAGATGTGCCGGTCCAGCGGCGCGCGTACCAATGCAAGGCGCGGACGCGGCCGATCGACCACGCTCATCATCGCCGTGGCAATGCGTTCGAGGTCCTCCAGCGAGAAGCCGATCAGCAAATCGTGGGGCAGGGCGGTGAGCGCGTGGACCAGTGCCTTCCCGGCGTGAGCATGGGGATCGAACCCGAAGCGGGTCATGATCTCTGTCAGCCGGCGGCGCAGCAGTGGAACTTCGTGCGGTGGTGTGGCGAGCGCGGCGCTGGTCCACACCCCGGCGTGCACCGAAAGCGCCACTACCTCGCCAGCCGTATCGCGGACCGGAACGATGAACAGGTCGAGGGGGACGCGGCGGTGGACCCGCGCAATCAGGTTGGACTTGACGATCAGCAGTGGCCGGTCGCGCTCGGTATCGAACCAGGCGAAGGCGCGATCATAGCTGGCGGGGGCGAGCAACGTTTTGCCGGCCAGGCGGCAGATCCCGAGCGCGTCCTGCTGCGAGCCATCGCGCAAGCGGCGGACATGGCCCAGCTGGGTGAGCATCCCGCCCTTGAACCAGCTGAGCAGCGCGGCGCTTTCGCTCATGCCGAGCGCTGCGGCGTCCTGGGCCATCGCGGCCTGCATGTCCGGCCAGTCCCCCACCGCCGCCTTCACGTCGGCCAGTGTCGCGGCAAGCTGGGTTTCGATCGCGCGCCGGGTGCGCGCGTCGGCGCGACCGGTCTCGATGTAGATAATGGATTCGCGCGGCCCATCCTTGCCGGGAAGGGCGAGGAGCTGACCCGCGTGGTCGCGTTGCACTGGGGTGACAGGGTGGACCAGCCGGTTGATCGAAAGACCCTGGGCAGCGAGGCACGCGGCGACGGAATCCACCAGGAACGGCATGTCGTCATTGATCGCGGCAAGCCGCATGACCCGCTCGCCCTTGCTACCCGTAACGGTGTCGATGGCCACGGCGGGCGTACCCGGAGACCGGTGCATCATGGCGGACAGCACGAAGTGTGCCGCCGCGGTCAGCGCTGCGCCGCGCAGGGGCTCTTCGCCCGGCAGTAGACTCGCACTGATTCGGCGGGCGAGTGCCGTCACCAGACCTTCCGTGACAGAATCGGACATGGCGGCGTCCATCAAGCCTCTCCTCACGCCGAGCCCACTGGGGAACTCTGAAATTAAATTACTGTACTGCGCATGATTGCTATCACGTCTAGCACTATATAGTCTCAATTGCAACCAGATGCCGGCCCGCGGTCAGGACATCGCAGCCATTGTCAGTGCAAGCGAGCGCAGCCGTGCCTGCGGGTCGTAAGTGGCTCCGGCGAGGATGATTTCGTCTGCTCCGGTGCGGGCGATGAAGGCTTCGATGTCGCTGCGCACGGTCGCCGGGCTGCCCACTGCACTGGCTTGCCGGACATGCTCCAGCATCGCCCGGGCTTGATCGGGCAGGTTTTCGCGATAGTCGCGGACCGGCGGCTTGAGCTTGCCGGGATTGCCGGTGCGCAAGGCGACGAAGGTCTGGTCCATCGACGAGGCGAGGTAGCGGGCTTCCTCGTCCGTATCGGCGCAGATCGCGGTCATCGCCGCCATGACGTGGGGCTTGTCGAGCCATTGTGAAGGCCGGAATCGTTCGCGGTAGAGCTTGAGCGCCGCGTCGAGCTGGTCAGGCGCGAAGTGCGAGGCGAAGGCGTAAGGCATGCCGATCTGCGCGGCGAGACTGGCGCCAAACAGGCTCGAGCCGAGGATCCACATCTCGACCTGCGCGCCGTAGCCGGGGGAGGCGCGGATCGGCAGCTCGGGCTCGCCGGTGAACAGCGCGCGCAGCTCGACCACGTCCTGCGGGAAGTATTCGGAGGCGCGCATCAAATCCTTGCGCAGGGCCTGGGCAATCCGCCCGTCGGCTCCCGGCGCGCGGCCCAGGCCCAGGTCGACCCGGCCGGGGAACAGCGCATCGAGCGTGCCGAATTGTTCGGCGATCACGAAGGGGTTGTGGTTGGGCAGCATGATCCCCCCCGCGCCGATCCGGATGCGCGTGGTGGCGTGGCCGATGTGCGCCAGTGCCACGGCCGTCGCGCCGCCGGCGATGCCCGGCATGGCATGGTGCTCCGCGACCCAGAACCGCTTGTACCCCGCATCGTCGGCCGCTCTGGCAGTGCTGGCGGCATCGGCAAAGGCTTCGGACAAAGTCCCGCCTTCGCGCACGGGGATCAGGTCGAGGACGGAAAATTCGGTCATTTGGCGGGGGATCCCAGTTGGTCGAAATAGCTTTGCGCGGTGCGCGCCTCCGGGCTGTTCGGCGCCATGGCGATCACCGAGGCCCACGACTTGCGCGCCGCATCCTCGCGGCCCGATAGCATCGCGATGACCCCTGCTTCCAGCCCGATCTCCGGGTCGTCCGGTGCCAGCGTGGCGGCGCTTTCGATCTGCCGCTGCGCTTCGTCCAGCCGGTTCAGCCGGCGCGAGAGGGTGGCGGAGAGCAGCCAGGCGGTGGCATCCGACGGATTGGCGGTGCGCGCCTCGGTCAGCGCCGCGACGGCCTCGTCCGTGCGCTTGAGCGCCACCAGCGCCCGCCCGCGATCGAGCGCGATGCTGCCCGCCAGCCCGGTGTCCCCGGCCTTGACCGCATCGGCATGGGCTGCATCAAGCTGGCCGAGCGCCCGCTCCGCCGCGCCGAGCGTCAGCGCCGCATTCCCGGCCATTCCGCCGAGCCGCGCCCGCAGCGCCGGATCGCTCGCCCCCACGGCATTGCGCCCGGCGAGGAAGGCCTCCTCCGCCTCCGGCCATTGCGCCAGCCCGGTCAGCGCGGTGCCGAGGCACAGTTGTGGTTCCGCGCTGGCGCTGCCGGGGCTCGCCGCGAGCCAGGCCCGCGCGGAATCGACCGCCAGCGCCGGCTCGCGCGCCGCATCGTCAAGGCAGGACTGCAAGCGCGAGTGCTGCGGCTGCGGGAGCACCAGCGGCTGCGCCTCGATCCGGGGGACGCGCCGCCCGGGCCGGTCCTGCGCGACGCCCTCCGGCAGCTTGGTGGTGCCGGGGAACGGGCCGACCTGCGCAAGCAGCAGCGGGGCGAGAAGGGTGATCAGGGGCAAGGCGCGGTCTCCGTGAGGCCTAGCGCCGTCCGGAGCAGGAGCGCGATGTCCTGCGGGCGCGAGAGGCGGTGGTCGCCGTCCTTGATCAGCGTCACCTGCACATCGGCTGAACGCAGGCATTCCGCCAGTTTGAGCGAGATTGCGAATGGCACGTCGGCATCGGCCTGGCCGTGGAGCAGCCGCACCGGGCAGTCGAGCGCGATCTCCCCGCCGAGCAGCCGCAGCCGCTCCCCGTCCTGCCAGAACAGCGGGTGCGTCGGGGTCGGCTCCGGGCCATAGGGATTGTCCTCGAACACGGCATTCCCCGCAGCAAGTCGCGCCTTCTGGTCCGCGTCATAGCCCCAGTCGGTAAAGTCCGGCGCGGCGGCGATCCCGACCAGACCCCGCACCCGGGCCCCCAGTTCCAGCGCCACCAGCAGCATCAGCCACCCGCCCATCGACGAGCCGACGAGCACCACCGGCGAGAGCCCCAGCGACCCCACCAGCGCGCACACCTCGTCCCGCCAGCGCGTCAGCGAGCCCTCGGCAAAGTCCCCTTCGCTCTCCCCGCAGCCGGAGTAGTCGAGCAGCAGGCACGTCCGACCTGCCGCCACTGCCGCATCGAACAGCGCGGTCGCCTTGCTCCCCGCCAAGTCGGACATGTAGCCCGGCAGGAACACCAGCGCCGGCCCGCGCCCGCGGGTCAGGCGAAAGGCGATGCGGCGCCCATCGGGCAGGGTGTAAAACTGGGCCTCGCTCATGCGATCCTTTTGAGCCCGCCGCGGGGGTTTGGGCAAGGGGCGAAGAGGCTCGGCGCAAACTCACTCCCCCCGCAGAAAGATCGCTTCAATCGTCAGACCGAACACATCGGAAATGCGGAAGGCGAGCGGGAGCGAGGGGTCATACTTCCCGGTCTCGATCGCGTTGACCGACTGGCGCGAGACTTCCAGCCGCTCGGCCAGGTCCTGCTGGCTCCAGCCCCGCTCGGCGCGCAGCACGCGGAGGCGGTTGTTCATGCCCCCTCTCCCGCACAGCCGCCGTCTCCGCCCATGGTGAGGCGGTTATACAGGCTTCCCAGCCCGAGCCCGGCGAAGAACAGGATCGCGACGTAGAAGGCGTCGACATGGCCGACCAGCCCGGCATTCTCGAGGAAGCCCCAGACCGTCGCGACGGACAGCGCAAAGCCGGCCGCGACCAGCAACTGCCGCACCAGCAGCATCCGGCGATATTCGTCAGTCTCCTCGATCACCAGCCGCGCCGCCGCCCAGAACACCCCGATCACGCAGAGCCCGGGCAAGGCGGCGAGCACCCAGGCCAGCGGGCCGGCCATATGGCCATCGCGAACCAGCCGGATCGCTGCGGTCAGCGTCACCATATAGCCTGCCATGGCCACCATGACCCGGAAGACGTAGCGGCGCTGGGCCGGACTTTTGAAAGATGTCATCGCCAAGCTCCTTTGTCGTTTGGACAAGGGTACTTTACATGTGATTCGATAGAGTGTCAAGGATACATGACATTGTGTCGGGTGAGCTTGTCTCGTCTTGCGGTAGGCCGATGCTAAGTAGTCCGATCTTCCCTCCGCTTGCGGAAGGGGGTGCGGGGACGCGTGTGACTCCCAACACGGGTGAGCCGCTAGTCGAAACAACACGGCAAGTTGTGCGTATCTACATTTTGTTTATGCCGCTTGCATGCGCAAGTAGGGCTGAGTACGTGTGCCCGTGCGCTGTTTAATGTGGATTATCCCCAGCCTGCGCTGGGGCGTTACTTGACGCCGTCGAGCCAATGATTCATTTTCACGCCATCTGTTCATTCGGGGGGCAGAGTAGCGCGTTATGACTGTAAAGGATGATCGCGAGCTGAAGCAGAAGGCGGATAGTCATTGAGGCAACTCCGTTGGACGCCGAGGATCGGATCGCCCGCCAGACGACCATCGCAATACACGCGATAGCCGCGACGGTGACAGCATACCCGACTTCGTCGAAGTATTTCCAGACAGAGCAGGGTTCGCCCAGCTCGTTGCCAACGGTGCGGGGCGGTAGCGATAACCGGATGGAACCGGTTGCTGCCGCCCCCTCTCGTTGAGGGGGCAATAATGACTGACTGGCAACTCAAGCCGAGCGACCTCAAGCGCTATCCGCACTTCGATCAAGTGCTTAAGCCCGAAGAAGTTCTTGCGCTCGTGACCAATCCGACGCGCGTTGCTCAGAATGCTTTTTTCCCGTTGCTCCGATACACGAAGCACTGGCAGCCATTTCGGCCGAGCCGAGACAGCGTCAAGGCCCGGCCGAAACCGAAGGATCGGCCAATCCGGTATGCTGCACGACGGGACGCCTACATTTTTGCCTACTACAGGCACCTACTTCGAGAGCCTTACGAGGCTGAACTCGCGCGACTGGGCGTTGCACACTGTCCTGTCGCTTACCGCCGTATTCCCACAGAGGCTGACGCGCGGCGAGGCAAGTGCAACATTCAGTTCGCTCAAGAGGCGGTCACGCGGATACGCAAGTTGGGTGACTGCCATGCAATCGCGGTCGACATCAGCAGCTATTTTGAGTCAATCAACCACGAGCGGCTGAAGGCGCTATGGTGTCGCTTGCTCGGCGCTGAGACGCTCCCTGATGACCATTTTGCGGTTTTCAAAAATATCACCAAGTACCGGGTTGTGGACCGCGTCGCCGCATACCGACGCCTCGATTTCTAGGGTGTAAAGAGCTTTACCAACGGCGGCCACCCGATCGAAGGCTACCTGGTTCCCTACAAGAATATTCCGACGCAGCTGTGCAGCCCCCACGATTTTCGGCAGAAAATCCTCGGTGAGAATGGAAAGTATGACTCACTCGTCATCCCTAATACGCTCTCTCATGGCATCCCGCAGGGCGCACCGATTTCTGACTTGCTGGCGAACCTCTACCTGATCGACTTCGATGTGGAGATGAATGCGCTGGCGGTAGGTCGAGGCGGAACGTACGTCAGGTACTCCGATGACATACTTCTAATTTTGCCAGTTGATGAAATGGAAGCACGTCAGATCATGGACGAGTTGCCAGCGCGAATTCGCAAATATGGCGAAGAGCTTGTTATCAAGCCGGAGAAATCGTCACTGGTGCGCTATGTCCGACAAGGTGACGGCCAGCGCTGCGAGTTGATCTCCGGCAAGGGAAAAAACGGTCTGGAGTACCTTGGCTTTCGATACGACGGTCGAAATGTCTTTCTGCGCGAATCGACCGTGTCGAACCTCTATCGCAAGGTCGCGTCGGTGGCGCGCAATCATGCTGCCGCCACTGTGAGGCGCTATCCGGACAAATCGTATTCCGAGCTTTGCCAGATGTTCAACTTCGAGCGCTTTTCAAAGCGTTTCGGCAAGGTGGAAGGCTTCGATTCTGCCTCAACAACCAAAAGTTGGACCTTCTGGACGTATGTGGTTCGCGCGACGGAAGAGTTTGGGCCACTTGGGAAGAAAATCGCCGGCCAAGTCGCGAGGCTGAGGCGTCATTCGCGCATTCGCGTGGACCACGAGATCGAGAAAGCACTCCAACGCCGCGCGAAGAAGGAAGCTTCCGACAAGGCGTCTTTGAGGTAAATCGTCTCAGAGGCACGCGCCCTTTTCACCGCTCCAGATTTATCCACCCCAACCCCAAGGCAGTGACTCCTTCACTATTCCCCGCTATCACCGCCCCATGAACCGCCGCATCACCACCACAACAACCACCACTACCCCGGGCGACCGGGGGTGGAGCGGCTCGCGCGCTTGATGCGCTGACGCTTCGCCGCCCGGTTGCCGGGTGGACGGCGTCTCCTCCCGGTTTGCCCCACGCAGCATGACGCCGCCCCTTCCGGCACGCGCGGTCCTGTGCCATGGCGCCGCCGAGAGCGAGAGAGTTTACGCGATGTCCCAGATGTTGAAGATCAGCCTGCCCGATGGTTCCGTGCGCGAGATGGCCTTGGGCTCGACCCCGGCGGATGTCGCCGCGGCGATCGGTCCCGGCCTGGCCAAGGCGGCGCTGGCGGCGCGGGTGGATGGCGAGCTGGTCGACCTCTCGCGGCCGTTTACCGGCGATGCGCAGCTGGCGCTGGTTACGTCGCGCGACGAGGCCGAGGCGCTCGAACTGGCGCGGCATGATTTTGCCCATGTGCTGGCCGAGGCGGTGCAGGCGCTGTTTCCCCGCACGCAGATCACCTTCGGCCCTTCGACCGACGATGGGTTCTATTATGACTTCGCGCCTGCCGAACGCCCCTTCACCGACGAGGACCTGCCGGCAATCGAGGCCGAGATGCGCCGCATCATCGCCGCCGACAAGGTGCTGCGCCGCGAGGTCTGGAGCCGCGAGCAACTGATCTCGCGCTGGAAGCAGCAGGGCGAGAGCTTCAAGGCCGAATGGGCCGCCGAGCTGCCGGGCGACGAGGATCTGACGGTCTACTGGTCAGGTGACGATTGGCTCGACATGTGCCGGGGGCCGCATCTGCCTTCGACCGGCAAGCTCGATCCCGCCGCCTTCAAGCTCACGCGCGTTTCGGGCGCCTATTGGCGCGGCGACCAGAAGAACGCGATGCTCAGCCGGATCTACGGGACCGGCTGGCTCAACAAGAAGCAGCTTGAGGCGCATCTGACCCGGCTGGAAGAGGCGGCCAAGCGCGATCACCGGCGGCTCGGCGCGGAGATGGACCTGTTCCACCTCCAGCAGGAGGCCCACGGCTCGGTGTTCTGGCATCCCAAGGGCTACCGCATCTGGCGCGAGCTGGAGGCCTATATGCGCCGCGCGATCGACGGGGCGGGCTACCGCGA
>CANJBY010000055.1 GCA_947472735.1 Sphingomonadaceae bacterium
GAACATTTTCATTCCTTCAGCCCGCAGGCCCTATTGCGTGCGGGTTTTGCTGCCGGGGGTTCCGTCCCGGTCCGGTGCGGGGCCTTGTTATGCCCCAAGGGCTTCCGCCGAATTGCGGAAGGCCCGGAATGCAAGAAGCGGCCCGCTAGGGGCCGCTCCAGCTTGGTTACTTGCGAAGACCGAGCTTCGCGATGAGGGCGTTGTAACGGTCCACATCCTTGCGCTTGAGATAATCAAGCAGGCTGCGGCGCTTGTTGACCATCGTCAGCAGACCCCGCCGCGAGTGGTTGTCCTTGTGGTGATCCTTGAAGTGGCCCTGCAACGTGTTGATGCGGCTGGTCAGGATCGCGACCTGGACTTCCGGCGAACCGGTATCACCCTTGGCGCGGGCATTGTCTTCGATGATCTCAGTCTTCTTTTCGGCAGATACCGACATGTCATTTACTCCGCGACATCGGGAAGGTTGAAACCCCGCACCACCGTGGCGTTACCGCCCGAAAGCTCCACCAGCGCGACGGGAATGGATCCCTTGCGCGCCCAGTATAGCCCGTCGGTGTGGGGCAGTCCGGCCAGAACCCGGCCCTGTCGGACCATGCTTGCCTGTTCCGGACCGAGGTCAAGAGCCGGGATGTCGACCAGCCCTGCCTCCAGCGGCAAGAGTACGTTCTCAAGTGGCGCGCCCTTACCCACTTCGTTCAATTTGTCCAGAGAAATCGCCTGATCGAGAGTGAACGGCCCGGCCTTGAGCCGGCGCAGCATGGTGACATGGCCAACCGTGCCGAGGGCATGGGCGAGGTCGCGCGCGAGGCTGCGGATGTAGGTGCCTTTGGAAACGTGGGCGATGAATGTCGCGCTTTCGGCATTCGCCACCTCAAGCGTCAGATCATGGATGGTGACCGCACGCGACTTGAGTTCGACCTGCTTGCCCTTGCGAGCCAGATCATAAGCCCGTTCGCCATCGACCTTCAGCGCCGAATAGACTGGCGGAACTTGCTCGATTGGCCCGGTGAAGCGCGCAAGGATGGCATCCAATTCCCCGGGACTGGGCCTTACCGCACTCTCCGCAATCACCTTGCCCTCAAGGTCCAGCGTGTCGGTCTCCGCCCCGAAGGTCACCGTGAAAGCATAGCTCTTGCTCGCGTCGAGCATCCGTCCGCACAGCTTGGTCGCCTCACCCAGTGCAATCGGCAGGACGCCGCTCGCCAACGGATCGAGCGTGCCGCCATGGCCGACCTTGACCTTGCCGTAGCCCGCCTCGCGCAAGTTGCGCTTCACCGCACCCACTGCCTGGGTCGAGCCCAGCCCGAGCGGCTTGTCGAGAATGATCCAGCCGTCAGGCATAGCTCAGCGACCCGCGACAATCCCGACCACGCCGAGATAGGCATTGATCAGCCACTCGAACGGCGGCTCCACGAAGCGGCCGATCAGATCGAAACCGGGCCCAAGCCGCGGTAAAAGCACCAGGACCACGATCATCACCGGCAAGGCATAGCGCCGCGTGCTGGAATAGGCCCGCGCGGCTTTGTCGGGCAGCAGGCCCTCGACGATATGTGAGCCGTCGAAGGGCGGAATTGGCAACAGATTGAACAGCGCGAGAAAGATGTTGATCTGCAGGAACATCGCCAGACTGTAGACTATAAAGCCGGCCACCCCGACCGGCTCGTGCTCTCCACCATAGAGCCGCACGATCAGGCCGAGCACGATCGCCGCACCCAGGGCCATCACAAAATTCATCGCCGGACCAGCGGCCCCCACCAGCATCATGTCGCGCCGCGGGTTGTTAAGCCGACGAAAGTCCACCGGCACGGGCTTGGCCCAGCCGAAGACCGGGAGTCCCGAGAGCTTGAGAATGCCGGGCAGGATGATCGTGCCGAACAGATCGACATGCTTCAGCGGATTGATGGTGAGACGGCCCAGCTGTTCAGCAGTGGGATCCCCCAGCGCCCGCGCCGTCCAGCCGTGGGCAATCTCGTGAAAAACGATGGCGATCACCAGCGGGATGACCAGCGCGGCGGCCTGATAGATCGTATCGTTCATAATCCAAGCCGTTCCCTGTCGCGTTCAACCACTGAAAAAATAGCGCTGTCGCGGTCATGTCCGGTCCAGGTGATCCGATGATTGCGCAGCACCCCTTCAAAGGTCGCGCCAACCTTCAGGCAGGCCGCCTGCGAGCGTTCGTTCCTGGTGTCGACGCTCAAATAGATGCGCTTGAGGCCGCAGGCGAAGCCATGGACGAAGAGCAAGCGCTTCATCACGCCGTTGATCCCACCACCGCGGAACTTGGGCCGGATGTAAGTATTGCCGATCTCGACGCTGCGCCTGGCCGGATCGGCGTCGATCCAGGCCGTCATGCCAGTCAGTTCGCCATCGACGAAGATCGCATAAGGCAGCCGGGCGGGATTGGCCATCAGAGCGTCAAAAGCGGCATCGAAATGCTCGGGATCATAGGACACCGCGTAGATTGGCCAGATCGCCGGGTCTTCGGCGCAAGCTGCGCGCAAGGCGTTGCGGTGCTGCTCGAGCAGCGGCGTGAGCAGCAATGCCCCCTCACCCAACGCGACGTGCAAACCAAGCGGATCGTGCTTCATCCGCCAAGTGCCTCGGTGAAGTGCCGTCGGCACAGCGCGACATAGCGGTCGTTGCCACCGATCTCGGTCTGCGCACCGTGCTTCACCGCCGCGCCGCTTTCGTCAACACGCAGGCTCATCGTCGCCTTGCGGCCGCAGTGGCAAACCGCCTTGAGCTCGACCAGGGTATCAGCGATGCCGAGCAGCACCTTCGACCCGGGAAACAGTTCGCCCTGAAAATCGGTCCGGAGGCCATAGCACAACACCGGAATTCCGGCCTGATCGGCGATCCGAGCGAGTTGCCAGACTTGCCCCTCGGTCAGGAACTGCGCCTCGTCGACCAGCACGCAGGACAGCGGTTCGACCCGGTGAGCGGCAGAGATGCGCTCCCACAAGTCGGTCTCGGGGGAAAAACGGTAGGCTTCTGCGCCCAGTCCGATCCGGCTCTCGATCGCTTTTTCACTGCTCCGATCGTCGATCGCGGCGGTCCACAGCATGGTTGCCATGCCGCGTTCGCGATAGTTGAAATCGGCCTGCAGCAGCGTGGTCGATTTGCCGGCGTTCATGCTGGCATAGTAAAAATAGAGCTTCGCCATCGCCGCCACAGATAGGAGCTTTGCCGCCAAAGGCCAGAGCGATTGACAGTTTGCCCAGTGGTCACGGACTAGCTCAGATCGCGCCTGACCTTGGGATCGGCGAGCAACGCGTCGATCTTGCTCGCCACGTCGAAGCTTTCATCCGGCAGGAATTTGAGCTTGGCGGCGTATTTGAGCTTCAGCTTGCCCGCCACTGCGCGCTGGAAGAACGCGGTGTGCGTGCGCAGGGCCTTGAGCACCAGTTCCTCATCGGCACCCAGCAACGGCTTCACGAAAACAGCAGCGTGGCGCAGATCGGGCGACATCCGCACCTCGGTGACGCTCACGGCGTGTGCCGCAAGCACGTCGTCGTGCACTTCCTGCCGCATCAGCAGTTCGGAGATGACGTGGCGCACTTGTTCGCCCACCTTAAGCAGGCGGACCGAGCGGCTCTCGGGAGTTGCAGCGGGGCGGGCCATCATTCTTCGTCCATTTTGGCCAGAATGCGAGCTAGCGAGCGCTGATTGCGCGCGGTTCCCGAGCATCCCAGCCGGCGTTCGATGAAGGGGCCGGTAAGCCGCGAATTTCCTGCACCGTTCACGTAATCGATATAGAGCGCCCGGTCGCCCAGTGCGAGCCTTTCCGGCCCGCGCCCCGCATAGGCGGCGCACAACTCAGCGAAATGTGCCGCACTCGGCTGACACGCCAGGAATTGCGTGTGGACCAGATTATCCGCGCCATCCTCGGCAAAGGGATTGCCCGCAACCGCCGCCGCGACCTCATCGCGGCTGCGCACCGCAACGTAACTGCGGATATCAAAGCGCTCGGCCATCATGTGCGCGAACAGTTCCTCCAGGCCGTCGGTCGGCCGCTCTTCGAAGTCGAACAACACATTGCCGCTGGCGACAACGGTCTCGACATTCTCGAAGCCCTCGCGTTCGAACGCCCAGCGCAAGTCCGCCATCGTCAGGCGATTGGCGCCGACGTTGATCGAACCGAAGAAGGCGACGTAGCGAGGCAGTGGTTACAACGTCCGTTCGCGCGCCTCGACCTCGAAGGTCTCCAGGATATCACCCGCCTTGATGTCGTTCGTGCCTTCCAGCACCACACCGCATTCGAGACCGGCGCGAACTTCCGGAACGTCGTCCTTGAAGCGCCGCAGCGAGGCGATGGTGGTCTTGGTGATGATAACATCGTCGCGCGTGATACGGGCGTGGATACCCTTGCGGATATAACCGTCGGTGACCAGCAGACCCGCAGCCTTGTTGTGCTTGCCGGCGGGGAAGATGTCCTTGATCTCGGCGCGGCCGACGACCGTTTCGATGATCTCCGGGCCCCAGATTCCGGCCATCTCCTTGGCGATATCGTCGGTCAGGTGATAGATCACGTCGAAATACTTCATCCGCACCTTCTGACGCTCGATCATCTCGCGCGCCTTGGCGTTCGGGCGGACATTGAAGCCGACGATCGGCGCACCCGATGCTCCGGCCAGCGTTACGTCGCTTTCCGTGATCGCTCCCACGCCGGATTGCAGGATGCGCACCTTGATCTCGTCGTTCGACAGCCGGTTGAGGGCATTGATGATCGCCTCGGTCGAACCTTGCACGTCGCTCCTCACGACCAGCGGATACTCGATCACGTTGGCCTTGGCTGCCAGTGCGGAGAACATGTTCTCGAGGCTGGCCGGTGCGGAGGTGGTGCGCTTTTCGGTGGCGGTTTCCTGACGATAGGCGGCGACTTCGCGGGCACGTGCCTCGCTTTCGACCACGGTAAGCGTATCACCTGCCATCGGCACGCCGCCCAGGCCCAGCACCTCGACCGGGAGCGCCGGGGGCGCTTCCTTGACCTGCCGCCCCTTGTCGTCGAGCATCGCGCGGACGCGGCCCGAATGGGTGCCGACGACCAGAATGTCGCCAACCTTGAGCGTACCGCGCGTGATCAGCACCGTAGCGAGCGGCCCCTTGCCCTTGTCGAGCTTGGCCTCGACCACGGTCGCCTCGGCGGCACGGTCAGGATTTGCCTTGAGCTCAAGCAATTCGGACTGCAGCAGGATCTTCTCGATCAGATCGTCAAGACCGGCTCCGGTCTTGGCCGAAACTTCGACGTCCTGAACGTCACCCGACATCGCCTCGACCACGATCTCGTGTTCAAGCAGACGTTCGCGGATCTTCTGGGCGTTGTATTCAGGGCGATCCGACTTGGTGATCGCCACGATCATCGGCACGCCTGCGGCCTTGGTGTGATTGATCGCCTCGACCGTCTGCGGCATGATTCCATCGTCGCCGGCAACGACCAGCACGACGATGTCTGTAACGTTGGCGCCGCGCATCCGCATTTCGGTGAAGGCCTCATGGCCCGGAGTATCAAGGAAGGTGACGAGATCGCCGCCCTTGGTCTTGATCTGGTAAGCGCCGATATGCTGGGTGATGCCGCCGGCCTCGCCGCGCACCACGTCGGTACCGCGTAGCGCATCGAGCAAGCTGGTCTTGCCGTGATCGACGTGGCCCATGATCGTCACCACTGGCGGGCGCGACTTGAGCGACTCGTCCGCATCGACGTCCGCGGCGGTATCAATGTCGATGTCGCTGGCCGAAACGCGCGTTACGTTATGGCCGAATTCCTCGACCAGCAGTTCGGCGGTATCCTGGTCAATGGTCTGGTTGACGGTGACCGGCATGCCCAGCTTGAACAGCGCCTTGACCAGGTCCGCGCCCTTCTCGGCCATGCGGTTGGCGAGTTCCTGCACGGTGATTGCCTCGGGCACCACCACGTCACGGACCTGCTTGTCGCGCTGCTGCTGCTGGCCAGCGAAATGCGCACGCCGTTCCTTTTCACGCGCGCGCTTGAGCGCTGCGAGGCTGCGGGCGCGAGCACCTTCGTCCTCGTTGAGCGCGCGGCTGACCGTCAGCTTGCCGGCCTGCCGGCGATTATCCGCAGTCTTGTCGCGTGGATGGGCAGCTTTCTTCGGCGGCTCGAGACGCTTGATGGGAGCAACCGGCGTGAAGCGGCGGGGCGCGGGAGCGGCGGGGCTGCGCGGGGCAGCATCGGCCTCCTCCGTCACCGCCGGAGCTTCGCTCACGGGTTCGGCCGCCACGGCCGGCGGAGCAGCCGCTTCGACTTCTGCCTCGGACGCAGCCTTGCGGTTGTCCTCTGCACGGGGGCGCTCTTCCTCAAGCGCGCGCTGGCGTTGTTCCTGCTCGCGCCGGGTCTGTTCCTCGAGAACGTTGAGGCGCGCTTCTTCGGCCTCGCGCTGCAGACGGGCAACCCGTTCCTGCGGCGTTTCGCCGGCGGGAGCTGACGGACGCGGGGCCGGCTTGGGCGCGGTAGCGACCGGAGCTGGCGGCGGCGGCGGCGCAGGAGCGGGCGCAGGAGCAGGCGCCGCGGCCTCGCCGGGCTTGCCGATCAGCTTGCGACGCTTCACCTCGACCACCACCTTGTTGGTGCGGCCATGGCTGAAGGTCTGCTTGACCTCACCCGCTTCGACCGAGCGCTTCAGCCCCAGCGGCTTGCGGCCCAAAGTCGTCTTGTTTTCGCCGTCGCTCATCGCTTCAATACGTCCTTCAATGTCAAATCGTCGTCGTGGCGGCCGGTTCGGCCGTCAAGCCCGTTCCGTCACCAGTGGTCTCGGCCGTGCCGAGGAAATGCAGCAGGCGCCCGAGGGCCACGGCAACACGGTCTGCGGCCGCGGAATCGGTCAGCGCCAGGTGGACGACGTTGTCGCGGCCCAATGCCACAGACAGAGCCATCCGGTCCAGTGGCAAGGTTACGCCTGCCATTCTGCTCCCCTCCAGGCCGCGGCCCACGCGCCAGGCCTGGTCGAGCTTGCGAGAGCCATCTTCTCCGGCGTCCGCAGCATGAGCCAGCCAGCGCACCTTGCCGCTGCGGGCGTTCTCCGCAATCCGATCGGAGCCGGTGAGCAGCTTGCCCGCTCGCATCTCCAGGCCCAGCCGATCGCAGAAGGCGCGAGTCAGGCCCGTTTGGATGCGATCAGCGAGATCGTCAGGAATGGTAAGTGTCGCGCCCTTGAAGGCGCGTGCCAACGCACCCTTGAGGTGGCCCTTGTCGAGAGCGATTTCAAGGCGCTGGCGATCGACCCCGATCCACGCTCCCCGCCCTGGCGCACGGGCCAGAACGTCGGGAAGCACAAGACCTTCCGGCGAAATCGCCAGACGCACCAGCGCCTGGCGCGATTCCTTCTCACCAGAGAGGATGCATTTCCTCTCTGGTCCGTCTTTCGCGATGTCGGAGCTTACGCGGTCATTGTGAGGAATCCGCATCGGCGGCCTCCTCAGAAACTTCCGGCTCGTCTTCGAACCAGTGCGCGCGGGCGGCCATGATGATCTCGTTGCCCTGCTCTTCGCTCAGGCCATATTCGCCCAGCACGCCGCCCTTGTCTTCGGCACGCTCCGAGCGCCGCTGCGGCGTGGAGTTGTCGCGGCGGCGCTGCTCGACGCGCTTCTTGGCGATGAGCTCGTCAGTGGCCAGGTCGGCGAGGTCGTCAAGCGTCTTGATCCCCGCCTTACCGAGCGTGACGAGCATCGCTTCGGTGAGGTGCGGTATCTCGGCGAGTGCATCTTCAACGCCCAGTCCCCGGCGTAGCTCGCGGGCCGCCTCTTCACGGCGCTCAAGCGCCTCGGCAGCGCGGCTCTGGAGTTCCTCGGCGAGTTCATCGTCGAAGCCCTCGATCCCGGCGAGTTCGGAAAGTTCGATGTAGGCCACTTCCTCAAGCTCGCTGAAGCCTTCGGCTACCAGCAGCTGCGAGAGGGTTTCATCGACATCGAGTTCCTCCTCGAACATCTTGGAACGCTCGGCGAATTCCTTCTGGCGCTTCTCCGATGCCTCGGCTTCGGTCATGATGTCGATCGCGGAATTGGTCAGCTGCGAGGCCAGGCGCACGTTCTGGCCGCGGCGACCGATTGCAAGGCTGAGCTGATCGTCCGGCACCACCACCTCGATCCGGCTCTCTTCCTCGTCGATGACGACGCGGCTGACCGTGGCGGGCTGGAGCGCATTGACCACGAATGTCGCAGTGTCTTCGCTCCAGGGAATGATGTCGATCTTTTCGCCCTGCAACTCCTGGACCACCGCCTGGACCCGGCTGCCCTTCATGCCGACGCAGGCGCCGACCGGGTCGATGCTCGAATCCCGGCTGATCACGCCAATCTTGGCCCGGCTGCCCGGGTCACGGGCTGCGGCCTTGATCTCGATCACGCCGTCGTAGATTTCCGGCACTTCCTGCGCGAAGAGCTTCTTCATGAACTCCGGATGGGCGCGGCTGAGGAAGATCTGCGGGCCACGGTTCTGCCGTTCCACCTTCATGATCCAGGCGCGCACGCGCTCGCCCACGCGGGCGGCTTCGCGGGGAATCTGCTGGTCACGGCGGATCACGCCTTCGGCGCGCCCGAGGTTGACGATCACGTGGCCGAATTCGACCGACTTGATCACACCCGTGATAACTTCGCCGGCGCGATCCTTGTATTCCTCGTACTGGCGCTCACGCTCGGCATCGCGGACCTTCTGGAAGATCACCTGCTTGGCCGACTGCGCGTCGATGCGGCCGAGATCGACCGGCGGCAGCGGATCGACGATGAAGTCGCCCAGCTTGGCTGCGGCATCCAGCTTCTGCGCAGCCTTCAGATCGACCTGCTTGAAATAGTCCTCAACCTCTTCGACCACTTCGACCACGCGCCACAGACGCAGGTCACCGGTGCGCGGATCAAGCTTGGCACGAATGTCGTTCTCCGCACCGTAACGGTTGCGGGCCGACTTCTGAATCGCTTCTTCCATCGCCTCGATGACGATCGCCTTGTCGATCATCTTCTCGGTCGCCACCGCGTTCGCGATTGCGAGCAGTTCGGCACGGTTGGCGGAAATCGCACTGGCCATGGTCAGTCTTCCTGTTCTTCGAGAATTTCGTCGGCGCCACTGGTGTCCAGCGGACGGGTTGCAGCTATTAAACGGTCGGTCAGAACCAGCTTCGCAGAATGGACGTCGTCGAGCGTAAAGTTCACGCGGCCGGACTTGCGGTCATCCAGCTGGATCACCTCACCTTCAAGACCTGCGAGATCGCCTTGCAGAGACTTACGGTTTCCGTCGACCGGGTTGACCAGCGAGACCTTCGCCTCGTGCCCGGCCCATTTTGCGAAATCGTCAAAGCGCGTCAGCGGTCGATCAATGCCCGGCGAAGAAACTTCGAGCCGGTACGCCTCTGAGATCAGCACCTCGCCCTTGTCCTCCAGCGCGTCGAACGCATCCGACACACGGCGCGACAGCGCGGCGCAATCATCAATCACCAGCTGCCCGGTGTCGGGCCGTTCGGCCATGATCTGGAGCGTATGCTCTTCCTCTTCGGACAACGGACCGATCTCGCCGCCTTTGAAATAGATCACGCGCACGAGATCGAAACCCAAGGCCTTCGCCTCCGGCTCGACAACCTCAATAATGCGCGCGATATTCGCCATGCGTGCTCCAGATAGACCCGACGGCCGCGAACGGAGTTTGGTGCCGGCCCCTTTCGGCGCCAGCCCTGACCTTGGTTCGCAATGTCGGGATGAGCGGCCATTAGGCAGGGCGTCGGAAAAACGCAAGGAGAGATTTGCCGGGCGGGTACGCTTCGCGCTATCGTGCCTGCGCGGCAACAAGGGGGGAGGCTGCCGATGCCCGAAGCCAGGGCCTACCTGGAAGATGTGCCGCTCCTGGCGGGGCTCAGCCCTGCCGCGCGGGACCAACTGGCGGCCGGGTTCGAACCATTTTCCTGTCCTGCCGGGGCGCGCCTGTTTCGCCAGGAGGAGCGCGGAGACGGGCTTTACGTGCTCGCCAGCGGCACTGTGGCCCTGCGTGCGCGTACCCCCGGCGATGGTACTGTAGAGCTGTCGCGCATCGCGCCGGGCAGCAGCTTCGGGGAATTTTGCCTGCTCGACGCGGGGCACCGCTCGGCGGAAGCGCTGGCGATCGAAGCCTCGTCCGGTTGGCGTTTGCCGCTGACGCATTTCGACGGAATGCGTCGCACCGGAAGCGTCGCCGCCGCCGACCTGCTCGACCTGCTCCGCCGCGAAGTGGCGCAGAGCATGCGGAACACGCTCAGCTCGCTCGCCTCCGCCGCCGCAACAGTTGTCAGACCATTCCCGGCGGTCGCCCCGGTAGACGCCGGCACCGCCCCGGACGACTGCGAGCGGCTGCTTTGCTCGTTCCCCGGATTTGACCGGTTCTCGCCCGCCGAGTGGGAGGCTTTCGCGGCCTTGGCGCGGCGCCGGGATCTGCCGCGCGGTGCGCTGCTGGCGCCTGCGGGCGCCGCATCCGATGCTTTGCATGTCGTTGCCCGTGGAGCGGTTCGCGCCGGACTGCCGGTGCAGCGCGGCGTATCGCAAATGCTCATACACGGTCCGGGTGCGCTCGCCGGCATTGCTGCCTTTATTGACGGAGGAGACTGGCCATTGGCGCTCGATGTGCGCGAAGCGGCAGTTGTCTTCACTCTCGCTCCTGCAAACTGCGCCGCCCTGCCCGAGCCTATGCAATCTCTGCTGGGCGAGCACCTGACCTGCGACCTCCGCCGCCTCTCTCGGGTGATCGGCCGCGCACAAGCGCTTAACGGGCAGATCGCCTGATGTGCCGGATGCTGGGCTATCTCGGTGATCCGGTGCTGCTCGACGAGCTGATCGTCCAGCCCGACAATTCGCTGATCCACCAGACCACCAATGCCCGCATGCTTTCGATGTTGAACCTGGCCGGCTTCGGCTTCGCCGCCTGGGATGACGGAATGGCCGACGCGCATCTGCCGCTGACCTTCCATTCCACCCAGGTCGCCGTGCTCGATCCGAACTTGCGCGGGCTGGCCCGCAAGCTCCGCGTCAGGTCACTTGTCGCGCATTTGCGCGGCGTGCCGCTCGACGGCAGCGCAGTCATCAACCAGCAGAGCCTGCACCCATTCTCGATGCCGGGTTCACCGCTGGTACTCGCCCACAACGGTGATCTGCACCAATTCGGGGCGATGCGCTTCGCCCTGGCCGAATACCTGAAGCCCGAGATTGCCCGCCGCGTCTCCGCGCTGACCGACAGCGCATGGCTCCACGCGTTGATCCTCTCGCAGTTCGATGATCCGGCCGGGCCGTTTACCGCCGATGAGATTTTTGACGCCGTGCAGCGCGCGCTGTCGATTGTCCGAAAAGTGCGCGAGCGCGAGGGGATCCACCACTCGTCCTCGGTCAACCTGACCCTGTGCGATGGCCGCAACCTCGTCGCCACCCGCTTCACTTATGACTTCGGTCGCTTCGAGCAGCCTCCGTTCCAGGGCGGGGTGGAGTTTCTCTCGATGTGGTTCACCCTTGGCAGCCGCTACGCCTACGCCGACGGCGAATGGAAGATGACCGGGGGGCCGGGCCGCTCCACCCTCGTCGCCTCGGAACCACTGACGCGAGACGTATCGACCTGGGTGGAAGTGCCCGAATATTCCGCGCTGCTGGTCGATGGCACTGGCGATGCGCCAAGCCGGCGGATCGAGGCACTGGAGGTTTGAAGCAGGCCCGGAACGCGTCGGTTCAGCCTCGCTCCCCCAAACCTAGCTTCTTCATCGTATGCCGCAGCTGGTCATAACTCAGCCCCAGCGCCTTGGCGGTCTGGCGCTGGTTGTAGCGGTGCTTGCCGAGGTGATGTTCGACAATCGCCCGCTCATGCGCATCGACGGCTGACCGCAGGTCGGTGATCGCGTCCATCTGGGTGGTTGGCACAGCCGGGCCTGCATTTGCTGGCGCCGGCGCCACCCTATCGGCGCGCACCGGCGAAACCGGCTTCCACGGGCTGTCGAAGGGATCGAACTCGACATGGCCGATCGGCTCGTACCAATTGTCCCACCGATAGACGGCGCGCTCGACCACGTTGCGGAGTTCGCGGACGTTGCCGGGCACTGGTACTGCTCCAGCGCGGCGAGCATGGTGGGTGAGAACCCGGGCCATGCTTCCCACAACAGCTCCGTTGCCATGCGGCGGCCGAAATGTTCAGTCAGCACCGCGATGTCGCCTTCGCGCACCCTGAGCGGCGGCAGGGTGATAACCTCGAAGCTCAGCCGATCCAGCAGGTCGGCGCGGAACCGTCCCTGCTCCGCGAGCTTCGGCAAATCCTCGTTCGTGGCCGCGACGATCCGGACGTCGACATTGATCGGTCGCGAAGAACCGATCCGCGTCACTTCGCCGTATTCGACCGCGCGCAGCAGTCGCTCTTGCGCGCCCATCGACAGTGTAGCCAGTTCGTCGAGAAACAACGTGCCTTTGTCGGCTTCCTCGAAACGCCCGGCCCGAGCTCTGGTAGCACCGGTGAAGGCACCCTGCTCATGACCAAACAATTCCGCCTCGATCAGCGTTTCCGGCAAAGCGGCGCAGTTCAGCGTCACCAGTGGCTCGCCCCATCGCGGGGAGAGCCGGTGGAGGCGCTCGGCTACCAGTTCCTTGCCGGTTCCGCGCTCGCCGATGACAAGCACCGGACGACGCATTGCGGCAGCGCGACTGGCGCGCTCGACTGCGTCAAGGAAGGCGCCGGATTGGCCGAGGAACTGGACATCGCGATCCATGCCCAACTTGTGGCGTATTTTCCCAAGATTGGGAAATTCTTCCTGCATGTCGTTGGTCGAAAACTCCCAGGAGCCGCAGAAAAAGGCGGCCTGCGCAAAATGGCACGCCGTTTGCTATATTCAGTTCAACACCGAAATCCGATCAGGACCCAGACCATGCAATCGATCTTTTCCCTCCGCAGTGCACTCCGCCGCAGTTCGCTTGACCATGCGATCACCGCCAGCGTGCTGGCCATGGTGGCCATGAACATCGTGGTACTCAGCCAGCAGTTCCAGTCTGCCGGGGCTTTCGCGTGAAGCAATGCGGATGAGCGACCCCTTCGATCTTGACGAGCTTGGGCCGGAACGCCCGACGCCCCCCGCCAGCGGCACCCAGTCCCGCCGCTCCGGGCATGTTCCGGCCCAGACCTCGCACACCGGCACCCGCCGCAGCCGCCTCGACGACGAGGTGGAACGTCTGCGTACATCTTCCACCCCAACTCAAAGCATCGGAGTCCCCTGGATGGGCATTTTCTCGCGCACGCGTGATATTATCGCGGCGAATTTCACCGATCTGCTCGACAAGGCCGATGACCCGGCAAAGATGATCCGGATGATCATCCTCGAGATGGAGGAGACGCTGGTCGAGGTTCGCGCCAGCGCCGCGCGGACGATCGCCGACCAGAAGGAAATGCACCGCCACACGGTGAAGCTCGACCGGCTCCAGGCCGACTGGGCCGAGAAGGCGCAGCTCGCACTGAGCAAGGACCGCGAGGACCTAGCCCGGGCCGCGCTCATGGAGAAGAAGAAGGCGGGCGACATGGCCGAGCAGCTCAAGGAGGAAATCCGGGTGCTCGACGATGCGCTGCGCGCTTACGAGCTTGATATCGAGAAGCTGCAGAACCGCCTGCGCGAGGCCCGCAGCCGCCAGACCGCGATCCAGGCGCGGCTGGAAAGCGCCGAGAACCGGGTCAAGCTGCGCACGCTGCTGGCCAGCGAGCGGGTCGACGAGGCGCTCGCCCGGTTCGACCAGCTCGAGCGCCGGGTCGATTACGCCGAAGGCCGCGCCGATGCGCTGAGCCTGGCCGACAACAGCGGCAAGCCGAGCCTAGCGGAAGAAATTGCCGCCCTCGCCTCAAGCGACAAGATCGACGAGGAGCTTGAGACGATGAAGGCGGCGCTGGCCGCCGACAAGAAGGAGGGCTGAATGACTTACCGGCTGACGCCGGTAGGATCATGCGGAGGGGCTGAAGCCATCCTTGCGGATATGCCTGTCGAGATAGCCCATGATGATGTCATCGGTGATGTTGCC
>CANJBY010000056.1 GCA_947472735.1 Sphingomonadaceae bacterium
GAGGCACCACTTGGCCATGATGCTGCCGCCGCGGCTGACGATGCCGGTGACGCGCTTGGCGGTCATCGGGATGTAAGGCAGGCGCACGCCGGCGTGGATCGTGAAGTAATCCACCCCCTGCTCGGCCTGTTCGATCAGGGTATCGCGGAAGATCTCCCAGGTCAGTTCCTCGGCCACGCCGCCGACCTTTTCCAGCGCCTGGTAGATCGGCACGGTGCCGATCGGGACGGGCGAGTTGCGGATGATCCATTCGCGGGTGTCATGGATGTTGCGGCCGGTGAAGAGGTCCATCACCGTGTCCGCACCCCAGCGGATCGACCAGACCATCTTGTCGACCTCGTTCGCCACATCCGAGGCGACGGCGGAATTGCCGATGTTGGCGTTGATCTTGACCAGGAAGTTGCGGCCGATCGCCATCGGCTCGCTCTCGGGGTGGTTGATGTTGCTGGGGATGATGGCGCGGCCGCGGGCGACTTCGTCACGGACGAATTCCGGCGTGACGAAATCGGGGATTTCGGCGCCCCAGTCCTGCCCGTCGCGGATGTGATCGCGGACCATCTCGCGGCCGAGGTTCTCGCGGGTGGCGACATATTCCATCTCGGGGGTGATGATCCCCCGGCGGGCATAGTGCATCTGGCTGACGTTCATCCCCGGCTTGGCGCGCAGCACCTGGCGGCGGACGTTAGGGAAAGCGGGCACGCCACCGGAGCGGTCCGGCCCGAGCTGGCCGTTGTCTTCCGGGCGAACCTCGCGCTGGCTTTTCTCTTCCACGTCACCGCGGGCCAGGATCCAGTCGCGGCGCAATTGGGGCAAGCCGGCGGCGATGTCGATCGTCATGGCGGGATCGCTGAACGGGCCGGAGGTGTCGTAGACGCGGACCGGCGGTTCGCCCGAGCTCGGTTCAAGGCTTATCTCGCGCATGGCGACGCCGAGCGGGCCGACGTGGATCTTCTTCGAGCCGCGGATCGGGCCGGTGGTGACGCCGATTTCGAGCTTGGAGTTGATGTCGGCCATGGTGCGCTCCTTGGGTGGACGGAACGGGAGCATGGGCGGTAACGGACCGACCACTCCCTCCGCCCGTGCTAACGGGTTCAGGTTCAACGGGTCGTGGGACGCGACTCCCATCCTCTCAGCCGCTAGGCTCCCCGGGGATGGCTATGTCTAGGCGATCAACCGGGGGCGGGCAAGCTCAGCGGGCGAGAATATAGAACGCCACGGCGATCACCATCGCCACGAACATCATCCGGGCCAGCGGCGCTCGGCTGGAGAGGCGCCGGGCCAGCGGCAGGGCCACCAGCGTGCCAACCAGCCCGCCCAGCACCAGCGCACCGAACAGCGGCCAGACCAGTTGCCCCGAGAGCGCATAGGACAGGCTCGTCGCGCTGCCGAACAGGCTGACCGAGACCAGCGAGCTGGCGCCGGCATTGGCCAAGGTCATGCCGGTGGCAGCCATCAGCCCCGGCGCGATCAGGAAGCCTCCGCCGATCCCGAAGAACCCGGCGGCCAGCCCGGTGCCGAAGCCGACCGGGGCGAGCTTGAACACCATCGGTCCGGTCAGGCGAACGCCGGGATCGCCCTCACCCTTGCGCGGGATGAGCATTGAGACGGCAATGGCGATCATCGCGAAAGCGAACCAGCGGAGCAGCGCTGTGCCGTCGACCTGTTTGGCCAGCTGCGCCCCGATCAGCGCCCCGGCCAGCCCGGCGATGGCGAAGACTGTGGCGCACGGCCACTTCACCCGTCCGGCCCGCGCCTGCCCCGCCAGCCCTGCCACCGCATTGACCGCGACAGCGGCGGCGGAGGTGCCGATGGCCGCGTGAATGTCGGTCAGCCCCACCACGTAGACCAGCCAAGGGGTCGCCAGCACCGATCCGCCGCCACCGAACAGGGTCAGCAGCAGGCCGATCAGTGCGCCCCCTAGCGCGGCGAGCAGGAGGGTTTCGAGCCCCATCGGATCAGGCCGCGCGGGCCTTGTTCCACGGCGCCAGCATCAGCAGCCGGGCCATGGCGCAGGTGCCGGTCACCCCGGCAAAGGTCAGCCCCGCGCCCACAAAGGCGGCCAACCCATACCAAGGCGCGGCGACGAAAGTGCCGAGCAGCACGCCGGCAAGGATCATCAGCCCCGCGGTGATCTGGACCTGCCGGTTGAGCTCCATCGGCGCCTTGGCGTTTGTCTCGACCGGCAATCCCGCGCGGGCCCAGCCATCGAGCCCGCCCTCCAGCACGAAGGCCTCTCCTTGCACGCGCGCGGCAAGCCGGTCGCAAGCGCCGGCGGTGCGCATTCCGGTGCGGCAGGTGAAGACCACGTCGGCGTCGGGGTCCAGCGTCAGGTGCGCGGATTCCCACGAGGAGAGCGGCAGCGATCGCGCGCCGGCAATGTGCGAACGAGCGAATTCATCGGGCTCGCGGATATCGACCAGCACCGCCTTGCCCGTGGCAAGACGTCCGGCGAGATCGGCGGGGGCGAGCGGGGTCATTGTGGCGGTCATGGTCAGGTCCTCAGTTCCGGCGGGCAGAACAGCTCTGCCAGGGTCTGGATCACGCGCAGCGCAGCATGATCAACAATGCGGTAGTAGATGGTCTGCGCCTCGCGCCGCGTCTCCACCACGCGTTGTTCGCGCAGCAGTGCGAGGTGCTGTGAGAGCGCGGACTGCGAGAGCCCCACGCGCGGCTGGATCTCCCCCACAGAAAGCTCGCCATCGGCCAGCTGGCAGAGGATCATCAGCCGCTTCTCGTTGCCGAGCAGCCGCAATAGCGATGCCGCGCGGCCGGCGCTCTCTTCGAACAGGGCGGGATCGAAACGGGTCAGGTCAAACATGAACCCATTATATGCCTTGAATCTAATTTAGCAAATGCTAATATATCGGTCAAAGGAGATTCCCATGCCTGTCCCCGTCGTGAAAGCGTTCTTCGACCCGGCCACTTCCACCGCGAGCTACGTGGCCCATGACTCTGCCACTCGTGCCGCTGCGATCATTGACCCGGTGCTGGACTTCTCCCCCCGCAACGCTCGTACCGCAACCCGTTCCGCCGACGCGATGCTGGCCTATGTCGAGCAGGAGGGCCTGCGGCTTGAATGGCTGCTGGAAACCCACGCTCATGCCGATCACCTCTCCGCCGCGCATTACCTGCACGAGCAGACCGGCGCGCAGATCGTGATCGGAGCGGCGATCACCAAGGTGCAGGAGATCTTCGCCGCGCTGTTCGAATGCGAAGATATCGAAGCCGATGGCAGCCAGTTCGGGCGACTGGTGAACGATGGCGACGTCCTGCCGCTGGGCGAGCTGGAAATTCGCGTGCTGCATACCCCCGGTCACACCCCGGCCTGCGTGACGTACCTGATCGGAGATGCTGCCTTCGTCGGCGATACGCTGTTCATGCCGGACTATGGCACGGCCCGCAGCGATTTCCCCGGCGGCAGCGCCGAGGCCCTCTATGCCTCGATCCGCAAGATTCTGGCGCTTCCCCCGGGGACGCGGATGTTCGTTGGACACGACTACCTACCCGAAGGGCGCAGCGAATTCCGCTGGGAAACCACGGTAGCCGAGCAGAATGCTGAAAACGTGCATGTTCACACGGGCATTTCGGAGGATGAGTTCGTGGCGATGCGCAAGGCGCGCGATGCCAAGCTGGAAGCGCCGCTGTTGATCCTGCCGTCGTTGCAGGTAAACATCCGTGCCGGCGCCCTGCCCCCGGCCAGCCCGGGTGGGCGGCGCTACTTGAAGTTGCCTCTCAACGTGATCTGATCCCACGCCTCCATGACCATGCTCTACGCCCTCGATGCCGACGCGGCGGCTATCGCCGCTGCCTTCGGCGCGCGGGCGGAGGATGATCCCTGGGCGGGCGGGCACATCTCGCCGGGCCGCTTCGCTCCGGTGGTGACGGCCGGGCGCGAGTTCGTTGCCGGGCCACGGGGTGAGCGACAACCCCGCCGCTTGATCCCCCGGCAATGGGGTGTCCCGCCGCCACCGTCCGCCGGTGATCCAGCGCAGACGATCATGAGCGTGCGCAATCCGGACAGCCCGTTCTGGATCGGCAATCTTCGCAACAGCGAGTTCCGCTGCCTCGTACCTGCCACCGCGCTGATGGAATGGGGGCGGGTCGACCCCGCCGCCGGCAAGCGGCGCCAACTGTGGATCACAGCGGCCGACCAGCCCTTGTTCGCCCTGGCCGGGGTGTGGAAGGACAGCGAAGTGCCCAGCTTTGCGCTGCTCACTTGCGAGGCCAATGCGGCCTTGCGCGGCGAAGGGCTGGACCGGATGCCCGTGATCCTTCCGCCAGACCCACGCGCGCAGCATGTGTGGCTCAACGGCGGATGGGACCGGGCGCAGGCGGTGATTGCACCCTATGCCTCCGGGAGGACTCAACATTACGCGCGGAGCTAGAGGCCCATTTCCGACAACCCCGGATGATCCGCCGGACGCGGACCGTGCGCCCAGTGAAACAGGCGGTCACTCTCGGCAATCGCCAGATCGTTGATGCTCGCCAGACGCCGCGCCATGTGGCCCGATGGAGCGAACTCCCAGTTTTCGTTGCCATAGCTGCGCCACCATTGGCCCTCAGCATCCCGCCATTCATAGGCGAAGCGCACCGCAATGCGGTTGCCGTCGTGGGCCCAGAGTTCCTTGACCAGTCGATAATCCTGCTCCTTCTCCCATTTGCCGGTGAGGAACGCCTCGATCTCCTGCCGGCCGCTCAGGAATTCGCTGCGATTCCGCCAGGTGCTGTCGGGCGTGTAGGCCAGCGCGACCCTGGCCGGATCGCGGGAATTCCAGGCGTCCTCGGCGGCGCGCACCTTGGCGGCGGCGGTTTCGGCGGTGAACGGCGGTAGCGGCGGTCTCGGTTCCAGGATCATTCTCCAGTTGCAGGTGTTTCGCCGCGCAGCCGGGCAACTTCGGCCCGGAGCTGCTCGATCTCGGCCAGCAGGGGGGCAACGCCAGCCTTGATCTCGGCCTCGTTGTATCGCGGCGTGATGTGCTGCGGGCAGTTCCAGTCAAACCCCACGACGTCAACCAGATAGGCGCGTTCGGCGGCGGCCGAATAGCCACTTGGCTTGAGCCCCTCGACCAACACCGGATCATCGGCCCGGGGCACGACGCTGGCCGTACCGATCAGCTTGAGCCGGCGCTTGTTCGGGTAGTCCATCAGGAACAGCGCGACGCGACGGTCGTGGCCGATGTTGGCGGTGCTGATATGCTGGCGATTACCGCGGAAATCCGCAAAGCCGATGCGGTTGCCATCGAGCACCTTGAGGAATCCGGTCGGGCCGCCACGGTGCTGGATGTAGGGCCAGCCATCAGGCGTGACGCTGGCGATATAGCAGCTGTCACGCGCTTCGATGAAACTGCGTTCGGCCTCACCGATCGGATCGGCAGTGCCGTCCGCCCCCTCCTCCATCCGGGCATAGGAACCGCGCGATCCGTCTGCCGCTTGCAGGGCGCGAGCTTCGTCGCTGAACATCGTGTGGATGTAGTTGCGGGCCATACGCTGCAACTTGGCACGGCCTGCGACGGGGTGACAGTGCTAGTTTTTCTTGACCAGCGTCACCTGCGCCACGTCTATTCCCCCGCCCCGGAAGCCGCCTTCGCAGTACATCAGGTAGAAGCGCCACAGATCGGCAAAATCCCGATCGAACCCGGGCGGCAGTGCCCCGGCTGCTTCGACCCGGTCGAAGTTCTCGCGCCAAATCTGCAATGTTCGGGCATAGTCCAGTCCGAAGCTTTCCCGGTCCGTCCACGCCAGGCCACGCGCATCGGCCAGCGCGCGAAACTCGCTCTCGCGAATCAGGAGGCCACCGGGGAAGATGTAGGTCTGGATGAAGTCGGCGTTGGCGGCATAACCGTCGAACAGCTCGTCCTGCATCAAGATGTACTGAATCGCGGCCCGCCCGCCCGGAACCAGGCAGCGCGCAACCGTGTCCAGGAACGCCGGCCAGTATTCGCGGCCCACCGCCTCGACCATCTCGACGCTGACCACGGCATCGAACTTTCCGGCCATGTCACGGTAATCGACCTTGAGGAAATCTATGGACTTCGGCTGGTGCGCGCGAGCCCAGGCGAGTTGCGCATCCGAAAGGCTGATCGCGGTGACGTCCATACCGCGTTGGGACAATTCTCCGGCCAGCGACCCCCAGCCGCACCCGATCTCCAGAACGTTCTGCGCGCCGGCTATCCGGTCGGCCATGCTGGCAATCTTGCGCTGCTGCGCCGCCTCAAGATCATCGGATCCGGTATCGAAACGCGCGCTGGAATAGCTCATCGTCGGGTCAAGCCAGAGCGGGTAAAAGTCGTTGCCGAGGTCGTAGTGCGCATGGATGTTGCGCAGGCTGCCGTTGCGGGTGTTGCGGTGAAGCCGATGGAGATGCCGCGCGATCCATTTCCAGGGACCGTGCGCGCGACCGGTCCGGCCAAGGCTCTCGCCGTTCTGCATCACCAGCGCGAACACCTCGACCAGGTCGGGACTGGCAATCTCGCCGCCGGCCCAGGCCTGGTAGAAGCCGACCGAACCGCCGGTGGCGAAGCGCATCACCCCGCGCAGGTCGCGGATTTCCAGCCGAGCATGGAAACCGTCAGCCCGGCCGCCTAGCAAGCGGGTTTCGCCGTTGGGCAGGGTCACTTCGGCAGAGCCGTGAACGATGCCCCGGTCGATGCGGTCCAGCACCCGCCGGATACCGCCGGTGAAAATGCGTGCAAACCATCCCGGGCCGATGCCGATATGACGGCCGCCCGCGACAAGCTCCCCTCCCCTCCCAGGCGCCTTTGCATTCATGGCCGGAATACTAGCGCGTCAGGCGGAGGATTCAACCGGCCTCACTCTGCTTGCCGAGCCGCCTCGGCCCGCAGCCGCTCCAGCACGTCATCAGGCACCAGCGAAAGCGCGAGACGGATTCCCAGCGGCACGAGCACCAGGTCATCGAGCAAGCCCAGCACCGGGATGAAATCGGGGATCAGGTCAATCGGGGAGAGTGCATAGGCAGCCACTGCGCCGGCGACGAGCTTTGCCGCCAGCGGCACCTCGGGATCGCGCGCGGCAAGGCGCAGCAACTTGACCTCCCGCTTAAGCGTTCGGGCCGCCTGCTTGAGCCGTGCCAGCATCGCGCTGCCCGTCAGTAGCCCATCAGACTGAGCACTTCCTTGCGGCTGCTCTGGTCGTTGAGGAAGCACCCCAGCAAGCGGCTGGTCACCATGCCGACACCCGGCGTCTTCACGCCGCGCCCGGTCATGCAGCCGTGCTGCGCCTCGATCACCACGGCCACGCCGTGCGGATTGAGGTTGTCCCAGATACACTGTGCCACTTCGGCAGTCAGCCGTTCCTGGATCTGCAACCGCTGCGCAAACCCGTGGAGAACCCGCGCCAGCTTGGAAATGCCCACCACCTTGTCGCGCGGCATGTAGGCGATCGCCGCCTTGCCGGTGATCGGCGCCATGTGGTGTTCGCAGTGCGACTGGAAGGGAATGTCCTTGAGCAGCACGAGCTCGTCATAGCCGCCCACTTCCTCGAACTGCCGATGGAGATGGGCCGCCGGGTCGGCCGCATAGCCCTGGCAGTATTCACGCCAGGCGCGCGCCACTCGGGCCGGCGTGTCGATCAGGCCTTCGCGCTCCGGATCGTCGCCCGACCAGCGGATCAGCGTGCGGATCGCGTCCTGCACGTCCTGCGGGACCGGCAGCTTGGCCATCGGGCCCTCGTCGCCTGCCGGGTGTTCGTGATCGCAACCCATCTTTCTCTCCTTAGCGCGGCCGGCGCAGCAACCCGCCGCGGCGAAACAAACCCCTGCGTCTACCAATCGGCTCGAACAATTCTTCCGGCCGTTCGGGGTCCAGCAAGGCGTTGTCGGCCACTGCTTTCTCCGTATCAGTGAGGGGACGCAAGGCAAAAGGCGCCAGATTTTTTCCGGGCATGCCGTTCGACGCACGCAGCGCGTCGATCATCGCCGCCATGCCGCCGTGCCGCTCAAGCAGGTCCGCCACCTGCGCCGCTCCAAGTCCGCAATGTTCGCCGAGCAGCGTATGGCGCAGCGCGGTGATCGCGGGGCGTGCGTGGGCATTGCCCTTCCGCGTCGCGTCAATGAACACGTCACATTCGGAATCGAGCCCCATCGAGCGGTTGTTCATATTGGCCGATCCGATCCGCAAGACCTCGTCGTCCACGATCATCAGCTTGGCATGGACGTAAATCGGCGTTCCGGCGGATGCATAGGGAGTGAAGATGCGGAACCGGTGGGCGTAATCGCGCTCGGCGATGGCGTGGCACAGCCGCACGCGGGCGCCGTCCATGGCGGTCTGCTCAAGCCAGCCCTCGGCGGTGAGCGGGTTGATCAGAACGATTTCCGGCGGATCCGGCTCTGCCAGCCGCGCAGCGATCGCCTCGGCAATGCTGCGCGAGGCGAAGTACTGGCTTTCGGCATAGATGAACCGCCGCGCCCGGGCGATATGCTCGACGAACAGGTTCTCAACCTCGTTGACCTCAGCCCAGGTGTTGTAGCGCGCGCTGGTACGCGCGATGCCGATTTCCACGTTCTCGAACTGGGGGTGGAGCTTTTGCGGCCAGGGAGATTCCTCCTGCGGCGCGCACGGCAGCATCCCGTCGCCGCCGGCCCGTTTCCACCGCGCCCGCCCCAGCGCGCCCAGCGCGGCCGCGGCATCGCCTTCGATCAGCATGGTAAGGTCATGCCATGGGCCGTACATCGCACCCCAGATGCGCCGGCGGCGGGGATCGTATTCGATATGGTCGGGTGTGTCCCAACGGTCCGAAGTCATGTCGATCCCGCCGCAGACCGCGAACTTGTCGTCGATCACCACCAGCTTCTGGTGATGCGAACAGCCGATCGGATGGCTCGCATCGAATTTGAAGTCGATCCCCGGCTTGATCCAACAGCGGATAAGGTCGAGGATCATCGAGCCCCGGAACAGGAACTTGAGCGCGCCGAAGTTCCACTTGAGCACGCGCACCTGCAAGTCCCGGCGCCGCTTCACCAGCCAGACCACGAACGTGCCCAGCCGGGCGGGATAGACGTCGCGGCGCGGCAGGTTCCACCAGCGCCGGCCTTCTCCCAGGTGGATGCGCGTATCGAAATCCCAGCCGACCAGCAAAATCCGCTGCCGCGCTTCGAGCATGGCGTCCTGAATCAGGTCGAAGTAGTCGGCCGCGTCGATCACCACATGGGCCCGTCGGGCCATGGCAAAACGCCAGACGGAGCGCGAAAGGCCCGTATCGTCATCGGGTTGGGTCGGTGGAACAGTCATCCTTCCCTATGTAGGTACGCTGTGCCGCGCCGTCACCTGCACTTTACTTGGTCATGCCACTGAGACATGCACGGGCCATGTTATCCGACCGGCTAGAACCGTTTCGACGGATCGCGCGGCACCTGCCTTACGCCATGGCGTTGGGGCGGCGGCTGCACGTGCTGCTCGACCCGGAACTGCGCACCGTGGCGCGGTTGAAGCGCCGGCAAGGCCAGGGTGTGTTCCAGCACTGGCCGCATACCGAGGTTGACCGCTACCCGCAGCTGTTCGATGCGCTGGCCGAGCGGCTGTCAGGGATCGAGGCTCCTCGCATCCTCTCGTTCGGGTGTTCCAGCGGCGAGGAAGTACGCGCGCTGCGCCAGCGGTTGCCTCAGGCGCGGATCACGGGCGTCGATACCAATCCGCGCGCGATTGCGCGGGCCCGCAAGGCCGATGCAGACGGGCGGTATCTTTTGGCGGAGCTTCCGCCAGCGGGGGAGCAGTTTGACGCGGTTCTCGCGCTGGCCGTGCTGCGCCACGGTGATCTTGAAGCCTTTGCGCCGGAGGATTGCTCGGCAGTGATGCCGTTCGCCCGCTTTGCCGAGGGGGTCGCGATGCTCGAAGCGGCATTGGCGCCGGGCGGGTGGCTGGCGATCTTCAACGCCCACTTCCGCTTCGCCGATACGGATACCGCCGCGCGCTACGACGTCGACCCGCTCCGTTTGACCGACCACGTCGCGCCCGATGTCATCTGGGGGCCTGACAACCGCCGGCTTCACCGTCAGCCCTATGGCGAAGTGTTGTTCCGCAAATTGCGGGATTGTTGAGCGCTATTTTTTCGCCAACTGCACCAGCCGCCGTACCGCCAGCGCATAGCCGGCCACGCCCAGTCCCGAGATGATCCCGGTGCAGACCTGCGTCATGATCGACTTTGACCGCCACTCCGCCTCGCGGCGGTGAATGTTGGAGATGTGAACCTCGATCACCGGGCAATCGACCAGTTTGATCGCATCGAGCACCGGATATGCCGCATAGGAGAAGCCCGCCGGATTGAACACGATCCCGGCCAGACCCTTGCGTCCCGCCTGGAACCATTCGACCATTTCGGCCTCGGAATTGGTCTGGCGCAAGTCGATCTTCAGCCCCGCCGGCTCTGCCTCGGCGCGGCACTGCGCGGCAACGTCCTCCAGCGTGTCGTAGCCGTAAATCTCCGGCTCACGCTCGCCCAGCAGGTTAAGGTTCGGCCCGTTGAGGACCAGGATCGTATCGGCCATTGCTTGACTGCCTCCGCTTTGCGCCGGTGATAGCGCAAAGCGGGGCTATCGCAACCGGGTCAGTGCTTGCCCGGCCCTAGTGCTTGATCGTGCAGAGCGCGCCGCCGTCGACCGGCCAGGCCACGCCGGTGACGAAGCTCGCTTCGTCCGAGAGCAGGAACGAGACCACGTGGCCCACTTCCGAGGCCTGACCAACGCGGTTCATCACCGAGACCCAGCCCAGCTTGTCCAGCCCGGCCTTGAGATCGCCGTCGAACATCTGGACCATGATCTCGTCGAGCAGAGGGGTCTGGATCACGCCGGGTTCGACGCAGTTGACCCGGATGCCCTTGGGGCCGACGTCAGCCGCGGCGGTCTTGGTCAGGCCGACGACGCCATGCTTCGCGGCGTTGTAGGGTCCGCCACCGGCGAGACCGCGCTCCGAGCCGATCGAGGCCGTGCTGACGATCGAACCGCCGCCCTGCTTGGCCATCTGGATCAGCACATAGCGCAAGCCCAGGAACACGCCGCGCAGGTTGACGCTGACGATCCGGTCAAACTCTTCGACCGGATATTCGTGGAGTGGCGCAAACGCTCCCTCAACGCCAGCGTTGTTGAAGAACCCGTCGACCCGGCCAAAGGCGGCCACGGTCTGGTCGACGTAACCCTTTACCTCGGCCTCGTCCGCGCAGTTGGCGCGGATCGCGATCACTTCACCGCCGTAGGCGCGCAGTTTCTCGGCGCAGTCCTCGATCTTGTCGGAGATGTCGACCACGGCAAGCTTGGCACCTTCCTTCGCCAGGATCGCCGCAGTGGCGAAGCCGATGGAGCCGGCGGCGCCGGTGACGATGATCGAGCGGTTCTTGTGGTCAGCCATTCTTGGAAGCCTTTCGGAAGGGAAGCGTCAGCAGGAAAAAGACAATGCGGGGGGTGAGCAACTTGAGCGCGGCGCGGGCTTCCTCGGGGCGCAGGCGGGCATTCATCGGCATGGTGCCGAAGGCTTTGCCCTTCAGCACCAGCTCGTTGCCCTTGCGCTCGATCTTGCTGACCGTCATCATCTCGCCGCCATCGGAACTGTAGATTTTCATGCCGTTACCCGCACATCTTCAAGATCGATATCAAGATCCTCGAGCAGCACCTGCGCGGTCGCCCGGCCCGCGCCGAACACCCCGCCACCCGGATGCTGGAACGGTCCGACCAGATAGAGCCGCTCGACCCCGGGTACCCGATATTGCCCCAGTTCCGGCGTCGGGCGGTGCGCACCCGATTGGTACGTCGTGGTGGCAATGCCGTGGAGATCGCCGCGCAAAAAGCTCGGCGAAGTGCGTTCCATATCCACCGGCGAATCGACATGGGCCTGCAGGATCACCCCCGGCATATTCTCGATGAACACCGCCATGCGATCGATCATGGCCTGCGCATATTCGCCCTTGGTGTCGTCCCAGCTTTTGCCGTCGGGCCGCTCGTAAGGCACGTAGTCCCAGGCATGAAGGATCGCCTTGCCCGTGGGCACGCGGCTGGGATCGAACTGCGAAAGCGAGCCCAGCCCGACCAGCGGAGTGCGCACGAAGCCGCCATAGCGCAGGTCGTCAAACGCGCGGCGCAGCGTTTCGTAGCTGTCGGGCATCAGTTCGACCATGACCGCGTCGACATCGTCCGCCTTAAACTTCAGCGGGGCGTCGAGCGCAGCGTGAACCGTGATGCAGGCTGCATCGGTGATCTGAGTACGCAAGGCGTCCTGTGCGGCCTGCGGGGCCATTCCAGGGACCATCCCCGGCAGCAGATGCGGATGGATCGCGCCGATAATTGCATCGCGCGCGGTATGGCGGGTGCCATCGTCCAGCACCACTCCCGTCGCCCGGCCGCTGCCGGAAGTGACTTCGCGCACCGTGGCATTGGCCTGGACCACGCCGCCGTGGTCCTCGATGCAGGCCACCAAGGCGGCGGTGAGGCTTCCCGCCCCGCCCTGCGCGACCCCGAACCCGAACTTCTCAAGGAAGCCGAGGAACACGTACATCCCGATCCCGGTCGCCTTTTCGTCGGGCGAGACAAGGTTTTCGCCGGCGACGCGGGCGAAGTGCATCCGCACCTCATCGCTTTCGAACAGCTCGCAGAGATGATCATGGCTGCTCATCTGCATCACCCGCCACAGCTCACGGCCTTCATAGGAGCTGTCGAGCATGGCATTGCCCGCCCCCACCGGCATCGGCGGTGTGTAAAGCGAAGCCTGGATCATCGGCAGCCACTGCGCCGCCTGCGCGGAGACGGCCCGTAACGCCTCGGCGTCCTTGGCCGAGAACTGCGCGATCGACTGGGCCGAGCGCTCGCTGTCCCGATAGAGCGAGAGCGTGCGGCCATCCTCGAACACCGACATCATCGGCTTTTCGGGGAAGATGTACTTCAGCCCGTATCTCGCCTTCAGCCCCAACTCGTCATTCAGGAGCAGCGGATTGCCCTGGATGAAGATGTGGCTCATCGAATGCTGGTCATGCCGGAAGCCCGGGAGCGTCAGTTCGCGGGTAACTACCCCGCCGCCGAGCCAGGCATTGCGCTCCAGCACCAGCACCTTCTTGCCCGCGACTGCCGCATAGGCGGCGGCTACCAGGCCATTGTGGCCGGAGCCGATGGCGATGACGTCGAATTCACTCATGACATTGTCCTCAGATGCAGGCTGACACGACGATGTCGGACAGCTTCTGGAAGCGTTCGATATTGGCGGCCTGGCTCATCACCCCGGCGGTGAGGCAAGCGAAGCTGACGTCCAGCGCGGGATCGACCCAGAATAGCGCACTGCCCGCGCCATAGTTCCCGAAAGTCTCCGGGCTGGTCATGGTGCCGAGCTGGTGATGCCCGATCTTCGTGCCGCGCACGTTAAAGCCGAGCCCCATGTAGGCGGGCATCTCTTCCCAGCCGGAGCGGAGGTGAACGGTGCGGTAGAGCTCGTTGGGGAACTCCCCGGTCCAGACCTGCCGCGCCATCTGAATGATCCGCGGCGAGAGGATGCGCTTGCCGTCCAGTTCGCCCCCGCGCCGCAGCATTTCGGCAAAGCGCGAGAGGTCGGGCACGGTGGAAGCGCAGCCGACATGCGGGGCCTCGACTTCAGGATCCTCGAACAGCGCATGATCGCCCGGCAGGTTGCGCGAGAGGTGCTGGATCGGCACCGTGCCGCGCATGTCGGGGCGGATATGCCGCGCGTTGAGGTCGGGCCGCAGCCCCATGCTGGTGTCCTTCATCCCCAGCGGCTCGAACAGATCGCCGCGCAATATGTCGCGGAAGCTGCGGCCATGGGGATCGGTGCGGCGCAGCGCCTCGCCCATCAGCAC
>CANJBY010000057.1 GCA_947472735.1 Sphingomonadaceae bacterium
AAACAGCGCGAAAGGATCAAACGGCAGACCATCGAATATCGGCGCTTGCAACACCGCAAGATCGCCGCTTAACATCAACCCCCTGACGATGCCCGCACTCCGCTAATCTAAGCCGCAAAGTGTGCCAAATGTTGTGACGACGGACAGGTCGTAGCCTTCGCATAGCGCCTGCTGCCAGCGGCGGCTGAATTCGGGATTTGCGCGCCGCGCTTCATAGGCAGAGGACGTTGCGATGCCTGCGTGGCGCGCGGCGGCACTGACATTGGAGGTTGCGGCGAGTTCATTCAAAAATGCCTTCGACCAGGTTGCGAAGACAAGCTTTACGGGCGCCGGCTCGCGCCGGCCGATCGGGCTGCTGTTCGCCATGCAAGATTCCATTTCGTCGGGGGCAACAACGGCGTGGGGGCGAATCGGCTCCTCGCTGTGTTCTTGGTATGTACCTAAATGGCCTGACGATGTCAAGCTTTAAGAACCGATTAGGTTAAATCTCCGCCGCTCTTGTCGCCAACCTGCCGGCTGACTAAGCAGTGTCTCGCCAACAGCTTATGGATCCCCGCCCTTGCTTCGCCGCCTCTACGACTGGACCATGGCCAAGGCCTCACATCCGCATGCAACTGCATGGCTGGCCCTGTTCGCTTTCGTCGAAGCGAGCTTTTTCCCGATCCCGCCGCATCCGGTGCTGGGGCTGATGTGCCTCGCCGAACCGAAGAAGGCGGTGCGTTTCGCTGCGGTCGCGACCGTCGCCTCGGTTGCCGGAGGACTGCTCGGCTATGCCATCGGGCATTTCCTCTACGATACCATCGGCGCGCAGCTGCTGGCGCTGCTCAGGCTGACCGACAGTTTCCCGCGCGCCGCGTGTTATCTGCGCGAATATGGGGCCGAGATCATCATGATCAAAGGCGCGACACCCATTCCCTTCAAGCTGCTGACCATTACGGCCGGCTTCATTTCGATGCCGCTGCTGATCTTTATCGGCGCCAGCATCATCAGCCGCGCGATAAGCTTCATGATCGTCGGCGTGGCCTTCCGCATGTTCGGCGCGCCGATCAAAGCCTTTATCGACCGCTACCTCGGCCTGGCCACGGCGGGCTTCACCGTGCTGGTGCTGGCCGGGTTCGTCGCCGCCGCGATGCTGGGCGGCGGCGCAAAGGAAACCAATGCGAAGTGCGAAGGCCGCGCGGCCGTGGTGCAGACGACGGCTTAGCGCCGCGCCAGCGCCGCCTCGCTCTCGGCCATGATCTGGGCGATGATATCCGCCACCGGTTCTTCCTGCGAAACCATGCCGACCGACTGCCCGGCCATCAGCGAGCCGTTCTCGACGTCGCCGTCGATCACCGCGCGGCGCAGCGCTCCGGCCCAGTAATGCTCGATCTGCAGCTGCGCCTCGCCCATGTCGACCTGGCCATCGTCAAGCAGTTGCGCGACTTCGCGCTGCTTGGCGGTGAATTCCTCGGTGCCCTTGTTCTTCAGCGCCCGCACCGGGATCACCGGCAGACGCGGATCGACCTGGACCGAAGCCACTGCATCGCGCGCATTGGCCCGGAAGAATGCCTTCTTGAAAGCGGGATGCGCGATGCTCTCACTGGCGCACGCGAAGCGCGTGCCAAGCTGCACGCCGCAGGCCCCCATCTCGAGATAAGCGGCAATCATGTCGCCGCGCCCGATCCCCCCCGCCACGAAGACAATGTGTTCTGCCGCCAGTTCGGGCAGAAATTCCTGCGCGAGTACGCTGGTCGAAACCGGACCGATGTGACCACCCGCCTCGCTGCCCTCGATCACCAGCGCATCGGCGCCGGAACGCAGCAGTTTCTTGGCCAGCGCCAAGGTCGGCGCGAAGACCAGGACCTTGGCCCCGAATGCCTTGATCGCCTCGACACTGCCTTTGGGCGGGATACCGCCGGCCAGCACGACGTGGCTGATCCCGTGCTTCTCGCAGACCCCGATCAGGTCGAACAGCGCGGGGTGCATGGTGATGAGGTTCACGCCGAAGGGCTTGCCCGTCAGCGCCTTGGTGCCCGCAATCTCCTTGTCGAGCAGTTCGGGTGTCATCGCTCCGCACGCGATGACGCCGAAACCGCCGGCGTTGCTGATCGCCGCGACAAGGTGCCGCTCCGATACCCAACTCATTGCTCCGCACAGAATGGCGTATTCACTGCCCAGGAACGCGGTGCCGCGCGCCATCAGTGCGGAAGTCAGCGGGTAATCGGTCATGCAGGATTGTCCAGGATCAATGGAGGGACTGGCCACGCGCTTTATGCGGTGAATTGCTGGCGAGCAAGGTGCTCACCGCGATCGGTCAATTCCATCGCAGTGGCCCCGATTACCCGCCAGGTCAGTTGATGCGCCGTGGTACTGTCCACGCAGAAGCCAATCGAGGAGGTCTTCAGATGAAAGGGTTTGTCCAGGATATCGAGGCACTCACGCTCGGTAACGCCACCTTCCGCAAGGTGCTTTACACCAGCAAGGAAATGCAGCTGGTGCTGATGACGATCCAGCCCGGCGACGAGATTGGCGAGGAAGTGCACGACGACGTCAGCCAGTTCTTCCGTTTCGAGGCTGGCGAAGGCGAAGTGTGGATCGACGGGGTGTGCCACAAGGTCAAGGCCGACGACTCTGCGATCGTCCCCTCCGGAGCCCGGCACAATGTCAAGTCGACCGGTGGAGAGCCGCTAAGGCTTTACACGATCTACTCGCCGCCCGAGCACATCGACGGCACCGTGCATGAAACCAGCGCCGACGCCCGCGCCGCGCACGAGCATTTCGACGGCCGGACCAGCGAGTAAGCTACTCCGCGTCCATCCCGTAGGCGGTGTGGAGCACCCGCACCGCCAGTTCGGTCTCGTCTTCGTCGATCAGGACAGAGGTCTTGATTTCGCTGGTCGAGATCGCCTGGATGTTGATGCCGCGTTCGGCCAGCGCGCGGAACATGGTAGCCGCCACGCCGGCGTGGCTGCGCATGCCGACACCGACGACCGAGATCTTCGCCACCTTGCTGTCGCAGATCATGCGGAAATAGCCGATCGCTTCCTTCTGCCCTTCGAGCAGCGCCTGGGTGCGGGCCAGATCGGCGCGGGTAACCGTGAAGGTCACGTCGGTCTCGCCTTTATCCTTGGCCACGTTCTGGATAATCATGTCGACGTTGATGTTGGCCGCCGCCAGCGGTCCGAAGATCGTCGCCACGGCGCCCGGCCGGTCGGCTACCCGGGTCAGGGTGACCTTCGCCTCGTTCTTGTCCGCGGCAATGCCGGTGATCAGCTGGCTTTCCATTTCCAGTCCTTCCAGTTCCTCGTCCGAGACGATCATTGTACCCGGCAGGTCGTCTGCCGGGGGAGCATCGTCATCGATAAAGCTTGAGAGCACCTGCACCCGCACGCGCTCTTTCATCGCCAGGCCGACCGAGCGCGTCTGCAAGACCTTCGAACCGACCGAGGCCAGTTCCAGCATCTCTTCGTACGTGACGTACTTGAGCTTGCGCGCCTTGGCGACAATGCGCGGGTCGGTCGTGTAGACGCCATCAACGTCGGTATAGATATCGCAGCGATCCGCCTGGACCGCCGCCGCCACCGCGACGGCCGAGGTATCGGACCCGCCGCGCCCCAGCGTCGTCACCCGGCCATCGGGCGACAAGCCCTGGAAGCCCGGGATAACCGCAATCTCGCCAGATTTCATAGAAGCAATCAACCCATCGGAATCGATGGTTTCGATCCGCGCCTTGGCATGGGCGTCGTCAGTCCGCACGGGCAGCTGCCAGCCCAGCCACGACCGCGCCTTGCAGCCCATCGCCTGAAGCGTCAGCGCCAGCAGGCCCGATGTGATCTGCTCACCAGCGGCGACGACCACGTCATATTCCGCAGGATCGTAAAGCGCGTTTGCCTCGCGGCAGAAGTTGACCAGCCGGTCGGTTTCACCGGCCATGGCCGAAACCACCACTGCCACCTCGTGCCCGGCCGCCTGCTGGCGGCGCACGATACCGGCAACGCGGCGGATGCGCTCGGTGCCGGCCATCGACGTGCCGCCGAATTTCATCACGATGCGCGCCAAGGAAAATGCTCCCGTTGAAGTCGATCAGCCCTCTGGAGGCCAAACGCGCGCCCTGTTAGGGACGTGCCATGGCGAATGCAACCATCAGACCGTCCGAGGCCGAGCATTTCGGCAATCTTGCCGCCGACTGGTGGGATCCGAATGGGTCCTCCGCGATGCTCCACCGGCTCAATCCGGTGCGGCTGGGCTTCATCCGCGAGGCGGTGGACCGGCATTGGCAAGGTGATTCGCGGAGTGTCCGCCCGCTGGCCGGCAAGCGCGCGCTGGACGTCGGTTGCGGTGCCGGCCTGCTGTGCGAGCCACTCGCCCGGCTGGGTGCGGAGGTTACTGGCGTGGATGCGGCGGCGGAAAACATCGCGGTTGCGGCCGAACATGCACGGGGCGCAGGCTTGGCAATCGACTATCGCCACGGCGAGCTCGGCGCCCTGGGTCTGGACCAGTTCGACCTGGTCACCGCGATGGAAGTGATCGAGCATGTCTCCGACAAGCCAGCCTTTGTCGCCGCACTGGCCGCATCACTGGCGCCCGACGGGCTGCTGGTCCTCTCCACCCCCAACCGCACACCACAGTCAAAGCTGCTGCTGGTCGAGGGCGCCGAGCGGCTCGGAATCGTCCCGCGCGGGACGCATCACTGGGAGGATTTCATCACTCCGGAGGAACTGCGCGAGCTGCTGGCCGCTGCCGGGCTGACAATGGCCGACCCACGCGGCATTTCCTGGTCGCCGAGCCGGAGCCTGCACCTCTCGGACGACGTCGGGCTGAACTACATCGTCACTGCGACGGCCAGCTAAACCTCCGCGACCTTCCGCTCCTCCTCGACCAGTCCCGGTTCCATCGAGCCTAGCAGGTGCTTGAGATGCACCGACTTGCTGAACAGCTGAAGCTTGTCGACTTCGCCGGCCGCGACCTTTGCCACCAGTTCCGGATTGGCAATCAGCATGCGGCCTATCCCGGCAATGTCGAACTCCCCGGCGGCGCGGCGGCTGGCAAGTTCGGCCAGATCGGCGCCGATCTGCAGGCTGGGGTCTTCCTTGTCGAACAGGTCGGCAAAGATGTCGCTCGACAGGCCGACACTGCCGATCGTCATCACCGGAAGGCGGCCGAGCTTCTTGGCCCAACCCGCGATGTTGAGCCGGGGGTCCAGCTCGGGCCATTCGGGCTTGGTGAAGCGCCGGGACGAGACGTTCAGCATGGTGAGGCCGGCCGCCTCGGCCAGCGCGATGAAGCGGCCCAGTTCGTCCGGGGTGGCAAAGACCTTCGCGCCGTAGTCCACTTCCTTGAACTGCGAAAACCGGATCGAAATGACGAAATCAGGCCCGCAGGCAGCGCGGATCTCAGCCGCGATCGCAAGCGGATAGCGCGCGCGATCCTCCAGCGCCTCGCCCCCGAAGCGATCGCCGCGCTGGTTGGTCTCGGACCACAGGAACTGATCGAACAAATAGCCGTGCGCAGCGTGAAGCTCAACGCCGTCGGCGCCGATCGCCTTGGCATCTTGCGCCGCGCGGACGAAGGCGGCGGCGATGTCATCCAGTTCTGCGGCAGACATCGCCTGCCCGTTGGCACGGCCCGCCTGCGCCAGCCCCGACGGGCTCAGCGTCGGGGTATCGGCATGGACGAAACCCTTGACCGGCGTACGCATCGCCCCCGGGTGCCACAATTGCATCAGAAAGGCGGCGCCTTCTCCTTTGACCGCCTCGACCACCTCGGCCCAGGCTGGCCGGGTGCGCGGGTTGATAGCGGCGAAGCCCTGCTGCCAGTACGCGCTGGGATGGTCCGGAGCGCAGCTTTCGCTGAACATCAGCCCCAGCCCGCCGCGCGCCCGATCGCGCAAGTGCGCCACCATCTGCGGCGTCGGGGCGCAGTCGCGGGTATAGCCAATCTGCATCGCGGGCATGGCGAAACGGTTGCGCAGCGTCACCTTGCCGAGCCGCAGCGGCTCGAACAGTGAGGAATAATCCGTCACCGCCATCGTCTTGTCTCTCCCATCCCTGCCAGCATGCAGCGCCACTTCGGCACAATCTGAAGCCCGAACGGCTGAACTATGCCGCATCTTCCCGCTTCTCGCCACAGATTCAAGGCGGTATGGTCCGTTCTCTTGCCGCTGGGGGATTCGGGCAGACAAATGCACTGGGGACGACCTGCCGGGCGGTTGCTGCGCCATCTATCGGCGCTGGGACTGGCGATGGCCACTCCGGCGCTGGCCCAGCAGAATGCCCCCATGGGACCGCTGGATTTGCCTAACGGGGTCGGCAGCCAGTTTGAGCTGGCGTTCTGGCAATCCGTGGCGAGCAGCGAAGATCCGGAGCAGTACCAAGCCTACCTCCAGCAATACCCGAAGGGCACATTCAGCGCCCTGGCGCGGGCCAAGATTGTAGCGATCCAGCGGCGCAGCGCGGTAGCGCGCGGCGTGCCGGAACAGCCGGCACCAGCCCCGCCCCAGCTCAGCGCGCCAGTAGCTCCCGAAGCCCCCGTGCTGCCCGTGAAGCCAACCGCCATATTGGTTGCTGCACCGGCCGCGGCGCTGGTCAAGGCACCGCAGCCCGCTGCGCCGCTTGCTCCACCGATGGCAACGCCCGCGCCGGTTTCGGCCCCTGCGGCGGTCGCTCAGCCCGTCCCGGCACCTCCGGCCGTCCCGCCGCAGCCTGGTGCATCACTGATGGCGCAGTTGCAGGCGTCCAGGCCCAGCCCGCCGCCGGGCTTGCCGGCCGGAGCGGTCCTGCCGAAGTGGCCGACCCTGTCGCTGGTTCCCGAAGTCAAGCTGCCGCCAAGGTTCTGCTCCGCGCTGGACCGCAATGCCTTCTACGATTCGCTCTACAAGCCGGCGAAGGACACCGCTGACTCGAACAATGCTTCGGCAATCGCCCATCTGCAGAAGCTCCAGGCGATGTATGACGTCTTCGCCGCGACGCACGAGGCAGAAGCGATGAACGCGATCGCGGCCGAATCGCGCTCATACCAGCCGACGGCGAAATCGGCGTTCGACACCAGCAAGGACTATGAAGCGCTGTTCGACCGGTTGATGACAGTACCGATCGAAAGCTGTCCCGGGCGACCAGCTTCGTGAGCCGGCGCGGAGCCGCAATGACATTGGCGCTGGCTGCGCTGCTGCACGCCCCGGCCGCAGCGGCCGCCGCATGCTGGCAGGCCGCCGAAATTGGCGCTGCCCGGATCAACGAGCTGGAAACCTTGCTGATGACCACCAGCCTGCGCTGCCGCACCGTAGGGATTGATTTCCGTGATGAGCATGACCGGATGGTCACCTCGTACAATCCGATGTTCGCCGCCGCTCAGGACCGGCTCAAGGTGCACTATGGCGCAAAGACTGCGGCTGGGAGGCTGGAGTTCCAGAGCTACATCACCACCATCGCCAATCGCTATGGCACCGGTCAGGTCAACGCGGCCACCTGCCAGCGCTTCCAGATCATTCACCGCGAATTGTCCCATGGTCCGGCCGATGCCGACCTTCTGGCAACTATCGCCATGGCCATGGTTCGTGATCCCTGGCTCGATGGACCGCGGTGTCCGGCTGCTCAGGCCAGTCGCTGAAGCACCGCGCGCGCTTGCGCCTCGCGCGCAGCCCAGTCTCCTTCGACCGTGCGATACGGAACACCCGCCCGCTGGAGCATGAGCTCCGCCTGCGCGGCGAAGCGCGCGCGCAATTGTGGCGTGCCAAAGAAACGCGTGTTGTCGTCCACCCAGGGTACGTCGGGCGCGAACAGCAGATAAAGCTCGGCCTTTTCATAGCCGAACAGCACCTCGGGAGCATCGCCGAACAACATGACCGCCCATGCAGCCGTCATCAGCGGATCGGTATCCAGGATCAGCAGCGGGGGCGCAGTGGCCGCAGCGGCGTGCATCGCCGCATCCTGACCTTCGGCGATGGCCAGCAAATCCGCCATGGTGAAATCGGTGCCGCGGCTTTCCGCATATTCGCGGCCGTATTCGGGAACCCAGGGGATACCCAGTTCCCCTGAAAGGCTTTGCACGAGCATTGATTTACCGGTGCTCTCAGCCCCGTGAAAGCAGATTCGATTCATGCAGTGCGGGCCTGACGCTCCGCCAAGATCCATTCCCTGAGTCCGAACAGGCTCATCACCAGCATCCCGCCATAGAGCCCGGCGGTGGGGTAGAGCCCGCGATTGATATAGAGGGCGACCGCCGCCACATCGATCAGGATCCAGATGATCCAGTTCTCGATCCGACGGAAGCCGAGAAGGATCTGCGCCGCCACGCTGGCGCCGGCAATCGCGCTGTCGGCATAGGGCATGGCGGCGTTGGTAAAGCGGTGCAGCGCCCAGCCGAGGTTGAGGCTCATCGCTGCGGTCGCCACGGTCCAGACTACGCGGCTTGGCCAGTCGAGCCAGCGGACCGGCACCTGTCCGTCATCGTCGCCGACCTTGTACCACAGGTACCAGCCCCAGACCTGCGCCAGCACGAAGAATACCTGCAAAGCGGATTCGGCATAAAGCCGCGTTTCGAAGAACACGAAAATGTAGATCGCCACCGAAGCGATGCCGAAGGCGTAGTTCCACACGCTGCGCCAGACGAGCAGCATGATGTTGAGCAGGCCGAGACCCGCCGCGATCCATTCCAGGATCTGCATCAATTCCGAATCGAGTGCCATTCGCTTGTTCGCCCCCAGGCGCTAAGCCAGCGCTGTTTCCCACTCTGTCGGCTTGAACCCCGCCAGAACCCCTGAGGCGTGTTCGACAATCGGGCGCCTTATGCAAGAGGGATTGGCAACCATCAATGCGATTGCCCGGGGAGTGTCGAGTTCGTGCGTCACCTCAGGCGGCAGCTTGCGGAAGGTCGTCCCGGCCCGGTTGAGCACCTTGTCGAGGCCAAGCGCGGCGATCCAGCCGGCGATCCGGTCGGCATCGGCGCCGGCCTTCTTGTAGTCATGGAAGGTGTAGGCGATCCCCTGCCCATCGAGCCAGACGCGGGCTTTCTTGACGGTGTCGCAGTTGGGAATGCCGTAGAGGGTGATGGTCACGTTGGGCTCCTTGGCTGTTGAGGCTCCGTAGCGCGCGCTTGGCCGGGAGCAAGGCGGTGCAGCCTTAAAATCTTTCGTGTACTCGCGAAGCGCAACGGGGACGGGGATTCAGCGGATTCGGTTACAACTTGAATTGCAGAGGGTCGGGCGTCGTGCGATCATTGCGTTTGTGCCCATCCGATGGTTCCCTCTCCTAATTCTCTTGTTTCCGACATCCGCTTTGGCTGCGGAAGCAGGACTGTGCCGCGCACTGCAAAGTTTGAAAGACGGAGCAAAAATTGCAGGTCCGCAGCGTATCGCTATCTTCAAAGAAGAGGAAATGACATTCGCATGCGGCCGGACCACAGCGGTCAAGGCGCAGGTTGAGTTTTGCGATGCGGCCCTCGCTCCCGTCGGGTTTGAGTTTACGCACATCTTCCCATGGCTGATTTTTGATTGCCTTAAAGCGGAACACATCAAACCCCAGTTGGAAACTGTCGACCAATATACGGGCATAGCCAAGCGCAATAAGGTGAAGCACCTTTGGGCGGGCTGGCCGGACGGAACACGCATCGACATCCTCTTCCGACCAACAGACAATTTGGGTTTGGAGCCGAAATGGCGAGATTATTGGGGCGCTTACGAACTGGTGATCTGGCTGCCGCTATCACCGGAATGAATAATCACCCCATCTAAGGTCCGACATCGCCGCCGGCTCTTACCCCCCACCAAACCTCCGCACCCCCGGCGCATCGCACGCAAACAGGGTATAGCTCTCGTAATACTCCTCCCGCCCACGCCCCTGCACCTCGGCGTGCTCGGCATGCCGGCCCCACTCCCGCGCCGAAGCCTCGCTCTCCCATTCCGAAATCGCCACCACTTCGCCATCCTCCGCCGCGTAGCTCTTGAACGAGAGGAAGCCCGGCTGGGCGCGGGCCAGAGCTTCCATTCGCGCGGCGTCGGCGGAATAGGCGGCGGCGTTTATGTCGGCGCGTTTGCGGTTGCGGAAAACGACGAGGAACATGGTGAGTGGACTTTTTCCGCCTTTGGCGACAAAGCGCAAGGCCATGAGCGTAAACAGCTTCGGACGCCTGCTGCGTTTCACCACCTGGGGCGAGAGTCACGGGCCGGCGCTGGGCGCCGTCGTCGACGGGTGCCCGCCAGGGCTGGCGATCGACACAGCGGCGATCCAGCCGTTTCTCGATGCACGGCGGCCGGGCCAGTCGAAGTTCACCACCCAGCGGCAGGAACCGGACCAGGTCCGCATCCTCTCGGGTGTGTTCGAGGGGCAAACCACGGGCACTCCAATCAGCCTGATGATCGAAAATGTCGATCAGCGTTCGAAGGACTATTCCGAAGTCGCCAAGGCCTATCGCCCGGGCCACGCCGACTATGCCTATGACGCCAAATACGGCCTGCGCGACTACCGCGGCGGCGGGCGTTCCTCCGCGCGCGAGACGGCAGCGCGGGTCGCGGCCGGAGCCGTGGCGCGGCTGGTGATCCCGGAAGTGGCGATCATCGGCTACGTCTCCGAAATCGGCGGCGATGCGATCGACCGGGCGGCCTTCGATCCAGCCGAGATCGCCAACAATCCCTTCTTCTGCCCCGATCCGGCAGCAGCGGCGCGCTGGGAAAAGATCGTCGACGAGGCGCGGCTGGCCGGGTCGTCGGTCGGCGCGGTGGTCGAATGCATGGCCACCGGCGTTCCTGCCGGCTGGGGCGCGCCGATCTACGGCAAGCTCGATGCCGATCTGGCGGCGGCGATGATGGGGATCAATGCGGTCAAAGGCGTGGAAATCGGCGATGGCTTCGCCGCCGCGCGGCTGACCGGCGAAGGCAATGCCGATCCGATGCGGCCGGGGTCAGCCGGACCGGAGTTCCTCGCCAATCACGCCGGCGGCATCGCCGGCGGCATCTCGACCGGGCAGCCAGTGGTCGTGCGCGTGGCCTTCAAGCCGACCAGTTCGATCCTAACCCCGGTGGAAACCATCACCCGCGAAGGCGAGGCGACCGACCTGCGCACCAAAGGCCGGCACGATCCGTGCGTCGCAATTCGCGGCGTACCCGTCGTCGAGGCGATGATGGCGCTGGTGCTGGCCGACCACAAACTACTGCACCGCGGGCAGTGCGGGTAGCCGATCTCCGAAGCGAAAGTGGTAGCGGAGGAGGCGCTATAACTTTCGTCTCAGGCAATTTCAGAGCGTCTCCAACTACTCTGTAAAATCAGCGATTTATCTTGTAACGTGTTCGCGGTCGGTCGCCCTGAATCGCCTGAATTCCCGCTGAAATGTGGGAACGATTGTGGGACCAAATACCACCGTTTTTGGCGGTATGAATCCCTGACAGGGACTCGAACCTGATGGCGCTGACAGTATTGAAAGTGAAGAATGCGAAGCCCGGTCGCCATGTCGATGGCAGAGGCTTGTGTCTGGTCGTAAAGCCCAGCGGCGCGCGCACCTGGGTGCTGCGTATGCAGTTGAAAGGCCATCGCCGCGACTATGGGCTGGGATCAGCGCATGACGTTTCGCTATCTGATGCCAGAACGGCGGCAGCAGAATTGCGCCGCCGAGTTCGTGAAGGCTTCGATCCTGTCGCCGAACGGCGAAAGGCGCGCAAGGTCATTCCGACCTTTGAGGCCGCAACCCGCACATGCCATGAGACCTTGGGCGACGGGTGGAAGGATGGCCATCATGCCCGGTGGCTGTCTGGTTTCGAGCGGCACCTCTTTCCGCGCATCGGCAAAAAGCCGGTCGACAAGGTGGACAGCGCCTGCGTCGTCGAGGCGCTTTCCCCGATATGGCTGGAGATACCGGAAACAGCGCGGCGCTTGCTCCAGCGCATCGGCGTAGTGCTCGATTTCGCGCATGTGAAAGGCTGGGTGCCGGAAGAGGTCTCGTTGCGGTCGGTGCGCAAAGGCCTGCCACGTCAAAACGACAAGCGCGGGCACATGGAGGCCATGCCTTATGCCGACGTTCCGGCGCTGATGCAGAAACTTGCCAGCGCCGCCCCGACGACCGGGCGCGACGCCTTGCGCTTCACGATCTACAACGCCGTGCGCTCCAACGAGACGCGCCTTGCGGTATGGACCGAGTTCGATCTTGAAAACGCGGTATGGACCATTCCTGCCGAACGGATGAAGGCAGGCGAAACCCACGTCGTGCCGCTTTCGGCACCGGTTGTGGCATTGCTGTGCAAGCGCTGGAACGAGCGGATCAGCGATACAGGCTTGGTCTTTTCAAACGACGGCAAGAAGCCGATCAGCGACATGACCATGACCAAGCTTCTGCGCGACGACGGTTTCGCCAGCATCACAGTGCATGGCTTCCGATCTACCTTCACGGACTGGGCCGCCGAATGCACCGACTTTCCCAAGGAGGTCGCCGACAAGGCTCTCGCCCACAAGTTGCCCAATAAGGTCGAAGCGGCCTACCGCCGAACCGATTTCTTTGAGAAGCGCCGCAGCCTGATGAAGCAATGGGCGGATTATCTGAGCAATCGCACACCAGCGGCGGATACGTCGGCAGCAGAGCCTACTTCGACTCGCGCTGCCGCATGACCAGCTCGTGCAGACTGGCAGTCGTGATACGGGTCGATTTCCCGAGCTTGATGACCTGAATCTCGCCCGATGCAATGAGTTCGTAAAGCTTGGTGCGACCGACGCCGATCATGCGCGCAGCGTCATTGACCTTCACGCAGATCGGCTCGACCGAAGGCGGCGCTGTCACAGCGCCGCGCTCTCATTCCGATACGACACCGGATCATCGATCCAGCGGTTCACGGCGGATTCCCGCCAGCCCGCGCCGTGAACGCTGATCTTCACCTGAGACGGGAAAGTCCCCTCTGCGATTTTGCGATACATGGTGGAGCGGGACAGGCCGGTGCGGGCGAGAACGGTCTTGAGGCGGATGATCTTGTCAGGGTTGGACA
>CANJBY010000058.1 GCA_947472735.1 Sphingomonadaceae bacterium
CGCCGCTTAACATCAACCCCCTGACGATGCCCGCACTCCGCTAATCTAAGCCGCAAAGTGTGCCAAATGTTGTGACGACGGACAGCCTTGTATGTGCTGAGCCTGATCCTGAGCTACCTGCTAACCTCGCTTGAGCAGGCTCGGTGGGCGGACCCCATGTGGGGAAGGCTGCTGGGGAATTTATTCATGCTTCAGGATTTCGGCTTGGGTCGGCCTGGAGTCTGGGTTGATCAGTACTACAATCTCGTCTTCTGGTCGCTGTCCTACGAAGCCTGGTTTTACGCGCTGTTCTTCGCGTTGGTCCGGCATCATTTTCGCGCGCAGTCGCTAGTGGCAATCACCGTCGGTGTGACAGGCTTTGCCGCGCACTACTGGATGCCCAACCAAATTTCGTATTTCGCTCTCTATTTCTTGATCTGGTGGGCTGGAGCCGCGATGGCAACGGGTATCCGCGACACCGGAACAATGAACTGGAGCACCAGCAACTACTGGGTCTCGGTGATGGTTTTAGGTGCTCTGTTGTGGCTACCTGCCCTGTTAGTTAATGGTTTCAACCAAGGCCCCGGACTTTATCCACTAGTCGACATCCGCCGATTTATGTCTGGTGCAGCAATTCTCATGGCGGCGACCTGGACAGTGCGGTCCTGGGACGGGTTGCCAGGTGCGATATTTCGCGCGAGCATTGGGCGCTTTGCTTGGCTCGGTCCCTATTCCTACGCACTCTACATCAGCCATTTTCCCGTGATCCACGCGGCTGCGGCACTGTTTCCTGGAATGCCGGTTGCCGTAGGCTTGCCCCTACTGACAGCGGCCGCGCTCGCCTTGGCATGGGTGCTCGAGCGCAGGGTCCAGCCGTTGTTCAACCAGTGGCTAGGATGATTCCAATTCGGAAATTACCTCTAAGCCGCCAACCGGTACCCCTGCTGATGCCCTTGCGACAGCGCCGCCAGGAAGATGCCGTGACGGCGATGCAGGTGACCGAGCACAGGCGCGTAAAGCGGCCGTTCGAACTCGATCCCGGCCGAGTGCCCTTTCACCCAGCGCACCTTGCCGCAGAGGCCCTCGATCCCTTCCGGGTTGATGACCACCAGGTCGCCGGCATGCAGCGTCAGCGCGAAACTCTCGAAGCGGCAGCCTTCGGCCGAGATGTCCGAAATGGTCCCCCGATCCAGAAACCCGGAGCGCGAACGGCACCGCGCCGGCAACACCACAGGAAGCCGCTCTGACCTGCGAAAAGCATGCGGGTTGATGCACATTGGTAACTTCCTCTCCGGCAAACCGGCCGAGCCGGCGATGCCAAGGAGGACGTCACAAGGGGCGGATAGGTTAAGGGCGAGCGGCACAAACGTCACTAACCCGGCGCGCCTCCGGCCGCTTTCCGCTCGTCCCGCACCATGACCCTCCCCCATTGCAGAACAAACCATAAACCCCCATACAGCCCACATGGCCCAGTTGATCATCCGCCGCGGGCTGGAGGAGCCCGACACCTCCGGCAATTTCGTGCCCCACAAGCCCGCCCGCCCGGAGAAGTCCGAGGCGGGGCGGCCGTTCCGGATCGTTTCGGAATACCAGCCAGCCGGCGATCAGCCGACCGCGATTGCCGATCTGGTGGAAGGCATTTCCTCCGATGACCGCACGCAGGTGCTGCTTGGCGTCACCGGCAGCGGCAAGACCTACACCATGGCGCAAGTGATTGAGGCGACGCAGCGCCCGGCGCTGATCCTTGCGCCCAACAAGATCCTCGCCGCCCAGCTCTATGGCGAATTCAAGAGCTTCTTCCCGGACAACGCGGTCGAATTTTTCGTCAGCTACTACGATTACTACCAGCCCGAGGCCTATGTCCCGCGGTCGGACACCTACATCGAGAAGGAAAGCTCGGTGAACGAGGCGATCGACCGGATGCGCCATTCGGCCACCCGATCCTTGCTGGAGCGGGACGACGTGATCATCGTCGCCTCGGTCAGCTGCCTTTATGGCATCGGCTCGGTCGAGACCTATTCGGCGATGATCTTCGACATCAAGAAGGGCGAGAGCGTCGATCAGCGCGAGCTGATCCGCAAGCTCGTCGCGCTGCAATACAAGCGCAACGACGCCGCTTTCGCGCGCGGCAACTTCCGGGTCCGGGGCGACAGCCTGGAGATCTATCCCTCGCACTACGAGGACATGGCCTGGCGCGTGTCCTTCTTTGGCGACGAGATCGAGGAAATTTCGGAGTTCGATCCGCTTACCGGCAAGAAAGGGGCGAGCCTCGCTTCGGTGCGGGTCTACGCCAATTCGCACTATGTCACCCCCGGCCCGACGATGAAGCAGGCAACGGAAGCAATCCGCTTCGAGCTGGCCGAGCGGCTCAAGGAGCTGGAGGCAGAGGGCAAGCTGCTGGAACACCAGCGGCTGGAGCAGCGCACCAATTTCGACCTCGAGATGATCGCCGCGACCGGCAGTTGCGCCGGGATCGAGAACTATTCGCGCTTCCTGACCGGCCGCCTGCCCGGCGAACCGCCTCCGACGCTGTTCGAATACCTGCCGGAAAATGCCTTGCTGTTCGTGGACGAGAGCCACCAGACCGTGCCGCAGATCGGGGCGATGTCAAAAGGCGATCACCGCCGCAAGATCACCCTGGCCGAATACGGTTTCCGCCTGCCCAGCTGCATCGACAACCGCCCGCTGCGCTTCAACGAATGGAACGCGATGCGCCCGCAGACGGTGGCGGTATCGGCCACGCCGGGCAGCTGGGAGATGGAGCAATCCGGCGGGGTCTTTGCCGAGCAGGTGATCCGGCCGACCGGGCTGATCGACCCGCCGGTGGAAATCCGCCCGGTCGAGGATCAGGTGCAGGATTGCATCGTCCAGTGCCGCGAGACGGCGGCCAAGGGCTATCGCACCCTGGTCACCACGCTGACCAAGCGCATGGCCGAGGATCTGACCGAGTTCATGCACGAGGCCGGCCTGCGCGTCCGCTACATGCACAGCGACGTCGAGACGCTGGAGCGGATCGAGCTGATCCGGGACCTGCGGCTGGGCGTCTATGACGTGCTGGTGGGCATCAACCTGCTGCGCGAAGGGCTGGACATTCCGGAGTGCGGCCTCGTCTGCATCCTTGATGCCGACAAGGAAGGGTTCCTGCGCAGCGAGACGTCGCTGATCCAGACCATCGGCCGCGCCGCGCGTAACATGGATGGGCGCGTGATCCTTTATGCCGACCGCATGACCGGCAGCATGGAACGCGCCATCGCGGAAACCGACCGCCGCCGCGAGAAGCAGCACGCCTACAATATCGAACACGGCATCACCCCCGAATCGATCCGGCGCGACATCCACAACATCGTCGCCGATACGGCATCGCGCGATGGCGTGCTGGTCGAGATCGAGGACGATTCCCGCAACAACCTCGTCGGGCACAACCTGCGCGGCTACATCGAGGAGCTGGAAGGCCGCATGCGCGCCGCCGCGGCGGACCTCGAGTTCGAGGAAGCCGGCAGGCTGCGGGACGAGATTCGGCGGCTTGAGGCGACCGAGCTGGGGCTGCCGGAAGGCGAGCACAAGGCGCCGCTGGTCGGCCGGAGCAACGAGGGCAAGCCGGGGACGCGCAAGGGGCGGTTCGGCAAGGAAAGCAAGCGTCGCTGGGGACGGTGACTTGCTGGCAGAGGCACAGGCTGGGAGACTTGCATGACATCGGAACGGATCGACCTGGGCGAAAGCACCGAAATCGCCGCAGTGCTGGGACTCGTGCCCGTGGCCGGGCTGGAACTGCTGGACATCGGCTGCGGTGCGGGCGCGACGTCGCGGGCGCTGGTCCAGGCCGGGGCAAAGGTGGTGGGGATCGAGCCCGATCCGGTCCAGGCGGAAAAGAACCGGCAAGCCGAACCCCTGGACGGCCTGACTTTCCTTGAAGGTGAAGCGCAGGCCCTGCCGTTTGCCGATGACTCCGTCGATGGCGTGCTGTTCTTCCGCTCGCTGCACCACGTGCCGATACCGCTGATGCACGCGGCGCTGCGCGAGGCGGCGCGGGTGCTGAAGCCGCAAGGCTTCCTGTGCATCGTCGAGCCGGGCATGACCGGAAGCCATTTCGCGGTGATGCGCCCGTTCCACGATGAAACCGAGGTGCGGACCGCGGCGCTGGCCGCTCTGGCCCGGACAACGCCCGCCCTCTTCACCGAGGCGAGGCATTACGGCTACGTCCAGTTCGCGCGCTATCCCCACTTCAACGCGCTGGTCGAGCGGGTGCTGGGCCAGACCTTCAATGACATCAGCCGACAGAAAGTGGAGACGCCAGAGGTGCGCGCCCTGTTCGAGGCCGGCCGCACCGCTCAGGGCGATTATCTGTTCGATCAGCCAATGTCGCTTGACCTCTTCCGCGGGCTACGAACCGGCAACTGAGGTCCGCGACGCCGGGCACCAGCTTCCCTGCATCGCCATGAGTGCTTGCCGGACGCCCGCCGTCGAAAGCAGCCGCTTGCCTGCGCTCCGCCATTGCAGTTGTCAGCCAGACCGACCGTTCCAAGATCGTTAGCAGTGCAACGATGCTAACATGTGTTACCTTTTTGCATCATGGGACGACAAAAGTGCCTATGTGCATGGCTTCTGGGCGACGCTGCGGTCTTACACGCTTGTAAAAGACATTTCGTAAGTGTTACTGACAATCGGGCATACCTATGGATGCAGCGTGGTTCGCAACCGGACCGCACTTGAGGAGAGGATTCTGATGAAACAGCTTTCGCGCAAAGCCGCATTTTTGCGCCCCGCGCTTGTCGCCGGCGCTTCGCTCGTCGCCTTTGCTCTGGCCATGCCGGCCAGCGCCCAGGACGCGCAGGGCAGCGATGAAGACACCACCGGCGACATCATCGTCACCGCCCAGTTCCGCGAGCAGAAGCTGCAGGACACCCCGCTTTCGATCACCGCTGTTGACGCCGCGCTGCTCGAATCGCGCAACCAGACCGATCTGTCCCAGATCGCCCGTCAGGCTCCGAACGTGACGCTCAACGCCATGGGCGGCGCCTATGGTTCGTCGCTTGGTGCTTCGATCCGCGGCATCGGCCAGTTCGACTTCAACCCGGCCTATGAACCCGGCGTCGGCATGTACATCGACGATGTCTACTACGCGACGCTGACCGGCGGCATCTTCGACCTGCTCGACCTTGAGCGCGTCGAAGTCCTGCGCGGCCCGCAGGGCACCAACACCGGCCGCAACGCCATCGGCGGCGCGATCAAGCTGTTCTCCAAGAAGCCGACCGACGAAACCGGCGGCACCTTCCAGGGTACTTACGGTTCGCGCAAGCGTATGGAATTCCGTGCCAGCGCCAACTTCCCGCTGGCAGAAGGCCTCTTCGCCCGCGTTTCGGCCGTGCACAAGCAGCAGGACGGCTATGTCGACCAGCTTGACTATGGTTGCGCCAAGCCCGGCAACCCCGAAGGCGTCGCAGCCTTCCCGAGCACCGGCGGCAAGGGCTGCCTGATGTCGAAGCTGGGTGAAATCAACTACTCGGGCATCCGCGGTTCGCTGCGCTACAACCCCAGCGAGTCTTGGGACTATACCGTCACGGCTGACTACACCCGTGAAAACCGCAGCAATGCCGCCGAAGTGGTGACCACTGCCAGTGCGGCCGTTGCCAATGCGCTGTGCGGCAAGTTCTGCACCTATGCCAGCTTCTACCTGCCCGCCGCAGGACAGGCAGGCGCCAGCTACTTCATGCCCAACACCACCAAGTTCGATGGCTGGGGCGTGTCTGGCAACGGCACCTACACCTTCTCGGACAGCCTCAACCTTCAGACGATCACGGCCTATCGCCGCTATCGCCAGATCTGGGGCACCGACGATGACTTCACGCCGTTCCCGGCCAAGGCCGCCGGTGGCTACAACGACCTGGATTTCTGGTTCTTCAGCCAGGAACTGCGCCTCAACGGCAAGGTCGGTGACATGGTCGACTGGACGGTCGGCGGCTTCTACTCGAAGCAGAAGTCGACCTATTTCACCCGCCAGGACATCCGCTACATCGCGCCCGGCCTGAACTTCCAGTTCCTGGGTGACGATCCGGTCAATGCCAATTCGAAGGCCGTGTTCGGCAGCATCTTCGTCAAGCCGACCGATGCCCTGACCCTGACCGGCGGCCTGCGTTACACCGACGAGCACAAGGACTACACCTTCCGCCGCAAGAACTTCGATGGCACGACGTCTGGCCCGCTCGGCGTGCTTGACGGCGTGGTCGCCGACTATGACGGCAGCAAGCTCGACTGGCGCGTTTCGGCGGATTACCGCTTCTCGCCGCAGATCCTGGCCTATGTCACGGTCGGCACCGGCTTCAAGGGCGGCGGCGTGACGGCGCGTCCGTTCGACGCGGCTCAGGCGCTCAATGGCAACTTCGGTCCGGAAACGGTCACTGCCTACGAAGTGGGCGTCAAGACCGACCTGCTCGATCGCCACCTGCGCCTCAACCTTTCGGCCTTCATCAACGACTACAAGGACATCCAGCTCCCGCTGATCACTTGTGCGTCGCTGGGTTCGAACGCGCCGTGCGGCGCCCGCCAGAACGCGGGTGACGGCAAGATCAAGGGCTTTGAAGCCGAACTGACCGCCAGCCCGATCGAAGGCCTTGATATCGATGCCTCGCTCAGCCACCTGACCGGTAACTGGTCGCGCATCGACGCCCGCGTCGGCAACGCGATCCTGATCACAGACCCGATCGTCTCGCCCAACTGGAAGTACAGCTTCGGCATCCAGTACAAGGCTGACCTCGGCAACGCCGGCTCGATCACGCCGCGCTTCGACCTTGCCTACACCGGCAAGGCCAGCGCCGGCCGCACCACCGGCGGCGGTCCGATCGACTACTACCCGAGCTACGCTCTGGGCAATGCTCGCCTGACCTGGCGCAACGAGAACGAAGACCTGTCGATCGCGTTCGAAGTGCAGAACCTGTTCGACAAGTACTACACCCCGTTCCGCTTTGCCGCGGTCCAGGCTTTCTCGGGCACGATCTACTCACAGGTCGGTCGTCCCCGCGAGTGGGCCGTCACGGTCAAGAAGGAATTCTGATCCCCACACCTTATCCAAGGTGTAAATCCTGGGCGGCCGGAAACGGCCGCCCATCTTTTTTGCGCCTTGCGGCTTGCTAAATTGCTACCGATTGTTAGCTTTGCGACATAAGGAACGGGAGCAGGCGGAATGCTGGATCGTGCGCAATACGAACAATATCTGGCGGCCTTCAACGCCCGGGACTATGATGGCGTGGCCGATTTCTACGTCGATCCCCCTCGGATGGAATTCTTCGGGATCGTGATCCGTTCTCGTCAGGAACTGAAGGACTTTTACCGCTGGCTCCACTCCGCGGTGAAGGAGACGGTCACCCTGCGCAATTTCGCCGCATCCGAAACCTGCACCGCCTGCGACGCGATCGTCCGGATCGAAGCGCTGCGCGATGTCACCCGTGAGGAGCTTGACGCCAAGGGCGCGGTCGGCTTCTTCCCGATCAACCAGGGCGAGATCCAGGAGATCCGCCAGTTCATTTTCTACACCACGCGCGGCGGCAAGATTGAACAAGTCGAATGCGCGCTTCCTCCCCAGATTCAAGGATAGTCCCATGCTTCCCGAAGGCGTCACCATCGCGCACCCCGAGCACCTGTACATCGGCGGCAAATGGGTTCCGGCCCATTCCGGCCGGCTGATCGAGATCGTCTCACCCGATAGCGAACAAGTGGTCGCCCGGGTTGCCGAGGCGGATGAAGCCGATATGGACTCGGCCGTAGCCGCCGCCCGTGATGCCTTCGATCGTGGTCCGTGGCCGCGGCTGAGCAAGGCCGAACGGCTTGCCGCCTTCCGCCGTATGGTCGATCACTTGCGGACCCGCACTGACGAACTGGCCCGCTGCTGGAACGCCCTGATCGGCGGCATGATGAGCTTCGCCCCGATGATGCACGCCGGAAGCGTGATGACGCTCGACCAGATCGCCGGTTTTGCCGAGGCGTTCGAATTCACCGAAGTGCGCCAGTCTCCCGCAGCTGCGGCCGCAATCGTCGCATATGAGCCAGTCGGCGTGGTCGCGGCAATCGCGCCGTGGAACGCGCCGTTCGGGATCCTCGCCAACAAGGTTGCCTATGCGCTGACCACCGGCTGCACCGTGGTGATGAAGCCTTCTCCCGAGACTCCGCTGGAGGCCTATCTCATCGCCGAAGCGGCCGAAGCGGCCGGCATACCGGCCGGCGTGGTCAACCTCGTCCCCGGCCACCGCGATGCCTCGGATCATCTCGTCTGCAATCCCGGTATCGACAAGGTCAGCTTCACCGGATCGACCGTGGCGGGCAAACGCATCGCCTCGGTCTGCGGGAGCCGGATCGCGCGCTGCACGCTGGAGCTCGGCGGAAAGTCGGCTGCAATCCTGCGTGACGATTTCGCCGTCGGTGATGCGGCCAAGTTGCTGACCGGCACGATCATCCGGTTGTCCGGACAGATTTGCGCCATGCTCAGTCGGGTCATCGTCCCGCGCTCGCGCCATGATGAACTGGCAGAGGCGATCGCCGCCGAGATGAAGCAGGTGCGGATCGGCTATTCCACCGATCCCGCCACGCAGCTCGGCCCGCTGGCCATGAAGCGCCAACTTGAGCGGGTCGAAATGTACATCGAGGAAGGCCGCAAGACCGCCGACCTGATCACCGGCGGTGGCCGTCCGGCGCATATGAACGTTGGCTATTTCATCGAGCCGACACTGTTCGCCAATGTCGATAATTCCAGCCGCATCGCTCAGGAAGAGATCTTCGGCCCAGTCCTCAGCCTGATCCCGTGCGAGGACGATGAGGATGCGATCCGAATCGCCAACGCCAGCGACTACGGCCTCAACGGCTCGGTTCTGACTCATGACGTCGATGCGGCTTATCGAATCGCCCGGGCGGTGCGGACCGGCGCGGTCGCGCAGAACGGGATGCGGCTTGATTTCGGCCTACCGTTCGGCGGCTTCAAGCAATCGGGCATCGGCCGCGAAGGCGGACCCGACGGGCTGGCGGCCTATGTCGAGGCCAAAACCATCCTGATCGACGGAATGCCTTCGCAATTGTGACTCCTTTCCCGATCGCACGGCATTTGCGATAGGTCGCCGCTCCCGTCTGTTGAGACTGCGGCGAAAGGCAAGGGCATGATGGTAATACACGACCGCGCGGGAACACCGAACGCCGCGCGGGTCCGCATCGTCGTGGCCGAGAAGGGACTGGAGGATCAGGTCCGCTACGTCAGCGTCGATCTCGTCGCGGCTGAGCAGAAGCGCCCCGAGTTCCTCGCGATGAATGCCGTGGGCAAGACTCCGGTGCTGGTGCTGGAGGACGGGCTGGCGATCTCCGAATCCGTCGCGATCACCGAATATCTCGACAACCTCGATGGTCATCCCGTGCTGACGGGCCGCACTCAGCGCGAAAAAGCGCTGATCCACATGATGCACCGTCGCGCCGAGATCATGTTGCTCGACCCGATCGATGACTATTTCCACTATGGCACCAAGGGCTTGGGCGAAGCCTTGCGGCCGTGGCGCAAGCCTGAATGGCCAGACCGGCATGACTGGGGCCGGCGGCGCGGGGCGGAGGCAGTGGCGAACCTGCCGTACTTCGATGGAGTCTTGCGCGAGCAGTCGTTCCTTGCGAGCGATACCTACTCGTTGGCCGATATCACCCTGTTTGCCGCGATCACCTTCGCCCGCCCGATTGGCCTGCCGGTGAGCGAGGAATACACTGGCATCGCGGAATGGTTCGAACGCTTCAGCGCCCTGCCCGCCGTGCAAAACCGCAGCGGCCAGTCCTTCCGCTGATCTTCGCTTATTTCAGTTCGATCGAGCCACCATCAACGAACAGGTCGATGCCGTTGATGAAGCTTGCCTCGTCGCTGGCGAGGAACAGCGCCGCGCGGGCAACTTCCTCGCTGGTGCCCATCCGGCCGATCGGCACCACCCCGCTAAGCATCTCGCGGAAGGCGGCGATTTCCTCGGGCGAAGCATCGCGCTTGAAAATTTCTGTATCGGTCGGCCCGGGCGAGACCATGTTGACGCGGATCTTGCGAGGTAGCAGCTCGGCCCCGATCACCCGGGCGGCGGCACGCAGCCCGGCCTTGGCGGCAGCGTAAACGCCGTTACCCGGTACCGCGATCATCGAGCCGATCGAACCGGTGATGACGATCGCACCGCCGTCGTTGAGATGCGGCAGCGCCGATTGCATGGCGAAGCACGCGCCCTTGAGGTTCACCCCGTGGACCTGGTCCCAGAACTCCTCAGTCATGTCCGCCAACGTGCCAAAGCCGCCGACCCCGGCGTTGACGAACAGCACGTCGATCCTTCCGCCGAGGGCAGCCGCAGCCTTGGCAATCGCATCGCGGGTTGCAGCGATATCGCCCATGTCTGCCTTGAGCGCGGTGAAGCCCTCCCCCGCCAGCGCATCAAGCGCCGCCTGGCTGCGCCCGGTCAGTGCAACCTTGCCGCCTTCAGCGCGGAACAGGCGCGCGGCCGCCTCACCGATGCCGGCGGTCCCCCCGAGGATGAGGATAGTCTTGTTGGTAAAGCGCATCATGGCATCCTTCACTCAGAACATCGGCAGCGGGTTGACCGGGGTTTCCGGCACGTCCTGCAGCACATCCCAGTGCTCGACGATCAGTCCGCCTTCCACCCGGAAGATGTCCACAACAGCCATGCCCGGATCACCTTCCTCACGGATCACGTGATGATGGATCACGACCATGTCGCCATCCACCATCGCGCGCTTTATGTTGTGCGTGGCGTCGGGCGAACGCGCCTTGGCAAAGTCCAGGAAGTCCTTGAGCGCCTGCACGGTCGGCTCCGCCAACGAGGAATGCTGGATATAGGCGGGAGAGATATAGTCGTCGACGCGGCTGCTATCGAGTGGCATCAAAACGTCCCGATACATCGCAAGCACGAGATCGAGGCTGGCCTGTTCCTGCGCAGTCCGCGCCATGGCATTCTCCCGGGGCTATTGTAACATTTGGTAGAATATGCAACACGAATCGAAAGGCGTCAAAGCCTGAATGGGAGAGGTCATGGACAGGGCAGCACTTTACGCCAAGCTGGACGAATACAAGGCTGCGCTCATCGCGCGCGATCCGGCGAGGCTGGCCTGGGCGCCAGGCGCACAGTTCAGCGAGAACAACGTCATGCTGGAACCGGGCGATGGCCTGTGGGGCACGATCGACCGGCTCGGTGACTATGACCTGCGCTTTGCCGATCCCTCCACCCGTCAAGTCGGTTTCTTCGGCGTAACGCACGAATACAGTGAGGAATCCGGCTTCGCGCTGCGCCTCGCCTTCGATGCTTCGGGTGCGATCACCGAGGCGGAGACCATCGTGGTCCGCCAGTCCGACAGCGGCATCAAGTTCCCGAACCCGAAGTTCTGGGACAAGCCGATCATGAATTCCAACGCGGAAGTTCCCACCCCGCGCGAGGAGATGATCGCGCTGTCCGACGGATACTTCTCGACGCTCCAGCTCAACGACGGGACGATCCGCACCAAGTTCCATCCCGAATGCGACCGGGTCGAGAACGGCGTGCAGACTACCCGCAACCCGGACTTCGCGTTCATCGTCCCCGTCGCGGCGATGGGCTGTGAGGACCAGTTCCGGATGGGCAACTACCGCTACGACGATCGCCTCCGCGGCCGCCGCTTCCCGCTGGTCGACGAGGAACGCGGGATCGTCATGGCCTTCGGCTTCATCGACCATTGCGGCCGGATCAAGGAATACCAGCTGACCGACGGGCGGACCGTGCAATCGCCGATCCGCTTCCCGCACAGCTTCTATCTGGCCGAGCTGTTCCGGATCGACAACGGCATGATCCGCCAGATCGAGGCGAACTTCATTACCGTGCCCTATCATATGAAGAGCCCGTGGGACGGTAAGTGAGGCGCCTCCCCGCCCTGATTCTCGCGGCCGCCCTTGCAGCCTGTTCGGCGGGCGGCACCGCGCCGCCGCAGCAGGACAAGGCTGCCGACAACTGGACCAATCCGGGGGGCGATGCCGGCAAGACCCGCCATTCGGTGCTGACCGACATCTCGGCCGACAACGTCAGCCGCCTTGGTCTCGCCTGGCAGGCGGAACTCGGCACCAACCGCGTGCTCGAAGCAACACCGCTGGTGATCGACGGGGTGATGTACACCTCGGGCGTGGCCGGCCGGGCCTATGCCTTCGATGCGGCGAGCGGCA
>CANJBY010000059.1 GCA_947472735.1 Sphingomonadaceae bacterium
CCGGGCTCGCAATAAACGTCGGAAATCCGTCACTTATGGAGACTATACCGTTGCGAGCGAGGTTTAGGTGAAAAGAGACAAAAGCCGGTCAGAGACCGATTTGGGGGTTTCTGGCAGTCTCTGAGGTTTACACGCCATCTGCAAAACCCCGCGGAAGCTAGGGATTTTTCGGCCCCTTGAGGCCCATCTCATTGATTCGCATTGAGATGTTGGCGGACAGGGTGGGATTCGAACCCACGGTGGGCTTGCACCCACGGCGGTTTTCAAGACCGCTGCCTTAAACCACTCGGCCACCTGTCCGCGTCCGGTGGGTTGCGGCTAGCCGCTTCGCACCAACTTGTCATCCATCTTCGGTTCCCAAGTGGCGGGCTATGTGCCAGATTCCGCACCATGAGTCTGTCCACCCCGCTTCGCCTGCTGCTTGCCGCCCTGCTTGTCCAGACTGCCACCGCGACATCGGCACCCGCGCAACAAACGGGAGCTTTGCGGACGCCGGATGAAGCGGAGTTCCCCGGCTATCTCCAGCTCCTCGCCGCCCGCGTCCGGGCCGAGGGTGTGAGCGAAGGCACAATCCAGCGGATGACCACCGGCCTGACCCCCAATCCCCGGGTAGTCGCGCTCGACCGGTCGCAGCCGGGGACCAGCACCAGCTCAGTCCCGCCGCCGTTCAGCCCTTATCTGCGGATTCATGTGGATTCCTCGCGGATCAGCGGCGGGCGCAACATGCGCCAATCGCTGGGTGCGGTGCTCCCGCAGGTTGAGCAGCGTTATGGCGTGCCGGTCCCGATCGTATTGGCGATCTGGGGGCATGAGACCAATTACGGGCGCTATACCGGCGACTTTGATCTGGCCCGCTCGCTCGCCACCCTGGCATTCGAGGGCCGCCGCCGCGAACTGTTCGCTGACGAATTCATTGCGCTGCTCAAGATGGTCGACCGCGGCGTGCCCCGCGAACGCCTTTATGGCAGCTGGGCCGGGGCCTTCGGAAATCCGCAGTTCTTGCCCTCGGTCTATTTGCGCCTCGCACAGGACGGCGATGGCGATGGGGACGCCGACATCTGGCACAGCCGGGCCGACACGCTCGCGTCCATCGCCAACTACTTTCGCGATGCGGGATGGCGGCCGGGCCAGCCGTGGGGGGTACGGGTGACCCTGCCGGACGGACTCGATCGGCGGCAGATCGCGCCGCGTCTGGAAGCCCCAAGTTGCGCCAGGGTCCATGCCCGCTTTGCCCGCTGGAAGACCGTGGCAGAGTGGAAGGAATTGGGAGTGCAGCCGCAGTCACCGATTGGCAACGAGGTCATGGCCAGCCTGTTCGAACCCGATGGTCCCGGGACCCCGGCGTACCTTTTAACCGGAAATTACCGGGTGATCCTCGAATATAACTGCTCGAACTACTACGCTCTTTCCGTGGGATTGCTTGCAGATGAGATTGCCCGTTAAGCCATGGCTGCCGCTTGCGGCCGTCCTTGCCGTCGCAACTTCAGGAGTGGCGCTGGCGCAAGCCACCAGCGATTACCCGGTCCTGGTCGGCGATCCCTACACCATTGCCGGGGTCAACTTCACGCCAAGCACCGCGATGAATTATGATCAGGTCGGCAAGGCCTCGGTCGGCACCACCGGCGGGGCCGCCATCGCGGGCGCTCATCACACCCTGCCGATCCCCAGCTACGTCGAAGTGACGTCGCTTGAGAGTGGACGGACCATTCTCGTTCGCCTCGACCAGCGCGGACCGATGGACAAGACTAGCCTGATCGAGCTTTCGCCGGGTGCCGTGGCGCAGCTCGGGTTGAGCGGAGCCGAAGCGCCGGTCCGGGTGCGCCGGGTCAATCCGCCCGAGCAGGAGCGCGCCTTGCTGCGCGCCGGCCAGCGCGCGGCTGAGCGTCTGCCGACCCCGCCGGGACTGCTCGGCGTGCTGCGTCGCAAGCTCGAACAAGGTGGGTTTGCCCCCGTGGCGCCAATGCCCAAGGTGGAGGTTATGCCAGCACCGCCGCTGCCGCTGCCAAAGGCGGCACCGGCAGTTACGACACCCGCGCCCGTCAAGCCACCGGTCCCGGTCGCCACTCCGGCACCGACAGCGCCCGCTGTCGCTGTCGCGCCGGCGCAGGCAGTATCGCCGCCGGCCGCGAAATCGCCCCAAATACCTCGCACGGCGCCAGCTGCTAGCGTCCACGGTGGCTTCGTCGTCCAGATCGGGGCGTTCAGTTCGAAGGCCCGGGCGGACAGCGTTGCCGCGCAAGCCAAGGCCTCAGTCTCGCCCTCCGGCAAGCTCTGGCGGGTGCGCATTGGACCTGTCGCCAGTCGAGCCGAAGCCGACGCCGCTTTGGCCCGGGCTCGCGCAGCGGGGTTCAAGGACGCAACGCTCCAGCGCGCACATTGACCTGACTGTTTGACCGCAGGTGCGACCGTCTGGCAGGACGGTGGTGATGACACGCGGGCGATTCATTGCACTCGAAGGCGGGGAAGGGGCGGGCAAGTCGACCCAGGCGCGTCTGCTCGCCGCTGCGCTTCGCGCGCGGGGGGTCGATGTGGTCACCACGCGCGAACCGGGCGGCACTCCCGGCGCCGAGGCGATCCGCGACCTGCTGCTCGGCACGGAAGGGGAGGGTTGGCATCCCCGGGCCGAGGCGCTGTTGTTTGCCGTAGCGCGATCTGACCATGTCGAGCGCCTGATCGTACCCGCGCTGGATGCGGGCCAATGGGTGATCTGTGATCGCTACGTCGATTCAAGCCGCGCCTATCAGGGCGGCGGGGGCGGGCTCTCGGACGCAGAGGTGCTTGAGCTGCACCGGATCGGGAGTGGGGGTCTGCTGCCCGATCTCACCCTGTTGTTCGAAGTCTCGCCGCAAGTCGCCGCTGGCCGGATCGCCCTTCGCGATGGCGAGCAAGCGGATCGGATCGGCGGACGTGAGGCAGCCTTCCATCTGCGCGTGAGCGAGGCCTTTGGCCGGTTCGCCGCTGCAGAACCGCACCGCTTTTCCCGGATCGACGGCAACGGCACGCCAGAGCAGACCCATGCGCTGGTGATGGCCGCCATTCATGCTACGTTCGACCTAAAGCCATGATTTTCAGAGGCCACGACGAGGCTTGGGGCCACTGGCGCGAAGCCTTGACGTCAAACCGGATGCATCACGCATGGATTCTCGCCGGGCGCGAGGGGATTGGGAAGGGGCATTTCGCGCGGGCCGCAGCAGCCGAACTGGTCGCCGAACCGGGGATGCCGCAGCCTGCGATACAGCAGCACCCCGACATCATCGTGCTCGATCACTTGCCAGCCAACGAGACCGAAGAAGCCAAACGCGCCGACGGCAAGCCGTGGCAGGCCCGGCGCAATATTACGATCGACCAGATCCGCCGCATGCAGCAGCGCCTGACCACACGCCCCACGCTCGGCAACCGGCGCGTAGTCATTGTCGATCCGGCCGACGACATGGAGAAGAACGCGGTCAATGCGCTGCTCAAGAGCCTCGAGGAGCCGCCGAGCGGCACTTACTTCATCCTGGTCGCGCACCGCCCGGGACGACTGCTGCCGACGATCCGCTCGCGCTGCCGGATCCTGCGCTTTGCCCCGCTGCCCGATGCCGAAGTTGATGCCGTGCTGCGGGCGGAAGCGCCGCAGGCCGATCAGGCTGCCCGGATCGCCGCGGTAACCGCCGCCGAGGGTTCACCCGGCACAGCACTGGCCTTTATTGACGAGAAGCTGGGCGAGATTCATCGGATAATGCGCGGAATCATAACGGAAGGTGATCCGCAATTGAGCTTCCGGGGGGCGCTCGCAGAAGAAATCGGCGCCCGGCCCGGGCGTGACCGGATGGCGGCGGTGATCGAACTGGCGCGGGCGATGGTCTCGGGTGCGGTGCCGGATGCAGGCCGGGAACGCCAGTTGCGCCTGATCGAGGCGCATGTGGCGTTGACCCGGCTTTCGGCGCAGGCGCCGACCTTCAATTTCGATCCGGGGCTGCTGGCGCTGGAAATTGGCGGCTTGCTGGCAGCGGCCGCGATGCCTAGAGAAGCGGCTTCCTGACCGTTTCGGAAAGTTGCAGACCGGCCATGGCCGAACCCTATTACATCACTACTGCGATCGCCTATCCCAATGGCAAGCCGCATATCGGCCATGCTTATGAAGCGATTGCTGCTGACGTCATCGCCCGCTTCCACCGCATGCAGGGCCGCGACGTCAGGCTGGTGACGGGCACCGACGAGCACGGCCTCAAGATGGCCCAGACCGCCCGTAATGCCGGGCGTGACACGCTCGAATTCGCGACGGAAATGTCAAACCATTTCCGCAATATGTGCGGCATTCTCAACATATCCTATGATGCGTTTCGGCGCACCACGGAAAACCAGCACAAAGATGCCAGCATTGCCATGTGGAAGGCGATGGAGGCGGCCGGCGACCTCTATCTCGATCGCTACGAGGGGTGGTACTCGGTCCGCGACGAGGCATTCTATGACGAAAGCGAGTTGATCGCAGGGGAAGGGGGGCAGCGCCTCTCACCGCAAGGCACCCCGGTGGAATGGAATGTCGAGGAAAGCTGGTTCTTCCGGCTCTCGAAGTACCGCGATTTCCTGATCGAGCTTAACGAAATGCCCGGTTTCCTTGAACCCGAGAGCCGCCGCAACGAGGTACTCAGCTTCCTGCGCGGCAACGAGCTGCGCGATCTCTCAGTTTCGCGCACCAGCTTTGACTGGGGCGTGCCGGTACCGGGTAGCCCGGGGCACGTGATGTACGTCTGGGTTGACGCGCTGACGACTTATCTCACGGGTATCGGCTTTCCGGACCGCGACGGCGACTTTTCGCGCTTCTGGCCTGCCAACCTGCACCTGATCGGCAAGGACATCGTTCGCTTCCACGCGGTTTACTGGCCGGCCATGCTCAAGAGCGCCGGATTGCCGGCTCCCAGGGCGATTTTCGGCCACGGTTTCCTGCTTCATCGCGGCGAGAAGATGTCCAAGTCGCTCGGCAACGTGGTGGACCCGATCGAGCTGGCCGAGCGGTTCGGCGTCGATGCGCTGCGCTATTTCCTGACGCGCGAGGTCAGCTTCGGAAGCGACGGATCTTTCTCTGCCGAAGCGATCGTCATGCGCAGCAACACCGAACTCGGCAACGCCTTCGGCAACCTTGCACAGCGGGTCCTGGGATTCATTGCGAAGAACTGCGCCGGCAAGCTTCCGGGCGTCCACGGCCGCAGTGAAGCGGACGAGGCGCTGCTCGCGCAGATCGGCGCGACGGTCCAGACCCGAATTCCTTCCATGGTCGAAAATCTGGAGCTTCAGCAGGCCGTTGAAGTCTGGCTCCAGGCCTGCTTCGCCTGCAATGCCTATGTCGACAGCGAGGCGCCCTGGGCGCTGCGCAAGACCGATCCCGAGCGGATGGAGACCGTGCTGGCAACGCTCTATGTCTGCATCGCCCAACTCGCGGTCGCGATCACACCGGTCATCCCGGAAAAGGCGGCGGCGCTGCTGGATCTCCTCGGCGTGCCGGAAAGCCATCGCGGGTACACCACCGTCGCTGAAGACTGGTACACGGTGCTGGCCACCGGCGACTTCCGGATCGAAAATCCCACTCCGCTGTTTCCCCGCCTGGAACTGCCTGCGGACGATGCCGTGTGATGTTGATCGATTCCCATTGCCACCTCGAATACAAAGGCCTGGTCGAAGACCAGCAAGGCGTGCTGTCCCGCGCCCGTGCGGCGGGGATCGGCGGGTTTCTTTCGATTTCCACTCGCCAGCGCGAATGGGAACAAGTCATCGCAACCGCGACACGTGAAAGCGATGTCTGGGCCAGCGTCGGCATCCATCCGCACGAAGCCGATGCCCATGCCGACCTCGGTGGAACGGTCTTGCTTGAAGCTGCGGAGCATCCACGGGTAATCGCCATCGGCGAGACCGGTCTGGATTATTACTACGACCATTCGGACCGGCAGACCCAGCAGGATCTGTTCCGCACGCACATTGCCGTGGCGCGCGAAACCGGCCTGCCGCTGATCGTCCACACCCGCGATGCAGAGGCCGATACGCTGGCGATCCTGACCGACGAGCGCGAAAAGGGTGCATACCCCGCGCTAATCCACTGCTTCACGGCGTCCGCAGATTTTGCCCGTTCCGTGCTTGATCTGGGCCTGACGATTTCGCTTTCAGGCATCGTAACGTTCAAGAATGCCAAAGATTTGCAAGACATAGCTGCTTGGATTCCGGAAGATCGTCTACTGGTTGAAACCGATGCGCCGTTTCTGGCTCCCGTCCCAAATCGCGGTAAGGTGTGCGAGCCAGCCTTCACGGCCGATACCGCCCGGTTTGTGGCGTCGCTGCGCGGGATCGAGGCCGAAGCGCTGGCGGCAACAACGACGCGCAACTTCGTCCGCCTGTTCAGGAAAGCCGGCTTGTGAAGCTGATCATGCTTGGGTGCGGGGGGTCGCTGGGCGTTCCCCGGATTGGAAACGACTGGGGTCGGTGCGATCCTAACGAGCCACGCAACCGCCGAAGCCGGGTGTCGATTATAGTGGAAAGCGCGGCCGGCACGCGGCTGCTGGTCGATACATCGACCGATCTGCGCCACCAATTGCTCAGCAACGGGATCGACAAGATCGACGCGGTGTTCTGGACCCACGAGCATGCCGATCATTGTCATGGCATCGATGATCTGCGGCCGATGCGCTACGGACGTGGCGGACCGGTGCCGGGCTATGCCGCGGAAGAGACTGTGCGCTGGCTACGGCAACGGTTTGGCTATGTGTTTGCGGGGCAACATGGCTACCCGACGCTCGTTTCGCTCGATACGCTGGACCGGCTTAAGATCTGCGGTGGCATTGGCGTCAAAAGCCGCCAGATGCCGCACGGACCGAGCGAGAGCACGGGCTATCGATTCGATTGCGACGGAAAGTCAATCAGTTACGCGACGGATTTTAGCACCATTTCGCGTGACATGGTTGATCTGTTCGATGGAACCGACATCCTGGTTGTCGATAGCATGCGGCGCGAACCGCATCCGACGCATTCGCATCTCGGCATGGCGCTTGAACTGGTCGACGCGTGCCGCGCACGCCAGGCGGTGTTGACACATCTCGACCATTCGATGGATTATCAGGAACTTTCCACGGAACTTCCGCCGCATGTGCAGGTCGGGTTCGATGGTCTGATCCTGGAGGCCTAACCGGCTTCCCTGCCTTTATCCCACCAATCATTTAACATAATATATATTATCAATCTTCCATGGCGCAGTTGCAGCTGGGCACTGCCCGCTGGCGCCGGGCTGACAATTGCACAGCAACCATCCAATAAGGGCCATGATCGAATCTGCTTCTCATCCGCTTAACCGCCTTCTTGCCCTGATGGCCCGCCTGCGCGACCCGCAGAACGGCTGCCGATGGGATCGCGCGCAAACGTTCGCGACCATCGCGCCCTACACGATCGAGGAAGCTTACGAGGTCCACGACGCGATCGAACGCGGCGACATGGCGGCCTTGAAGGATGAGCTCGGCGATCTGCTGTTCCAGGTCGTGTTCCACGCGCGCATGGCCGAAGAGTCCGACCACTTTGGTTTCGCTGACGTGGCCGATGCGATCGTGGCCAAAATGGAAGCGCGCCATCCGCACATCTTCGGCGATGCGCCCGATGAGGAATCATCGCGCGATGTGCGCTGGGAACGCCTGAAGGCCGAGGAGCGCGCCAGCAAGGGCGCGACTTCCGCGCTCGATGGTATCGCACTGGCGCTACCGGCGCTGATGCGGGCGGAAAAGCTCCAGAAACGCGCAGCACGCGTCGGTTTCGACTGGCCTGATACGGATGGCCCCGCTGCCAAGGTGGCGGAGGAGACCGCCGAATTGGCCAGCGCTGCAACCGACGAGGACCGCGCGGAAGAAGCGGGAGATTTACTGTTTGCGGCGGTCAACCTGGTGCGGTCCTATGGCATTGCTCCGGAAGACGCGCTGCGCGCCGCAAATGCCAAGTTCGAGCGACGCTTTCGAGCCATGGAAGCCATGGCAGCGGCCAATGAACACCCGTTCGCTGCGCTTACGCTCGATCAGCAGGAAGCGCTGTGGCAGGCCGTCAAGGCATCAGAGGCGGATATAACGCCCTAGTTCGCGCTGTGCGAGCCGAACAATCAGGCGGCGCTGCGGCCCCTGCTCTCCTTCGCCGGCATCGACTTCGCTGAGGACCTCGCCATGCGCATGGAGCCAGGCGATCCGCTGCCCGTCTCTAGCCGGGATCACGAAAGTATGTTCGCGGGCGTCGGCGGTCAGCAACTTCGACACCCGGGTTAGTAATTCTTCGCAACCCTGGCCCGTAAGTGCAGAAATTGGAACGATTGTCTCATCAGGTCGCGCCGCCATGACGTCATGCAATTCGCCCATGCGCCCTGGATCGAGCAGATCCCACTTGTTCCATGCCTCGACCATCGGAACGCCAGTTTCCTCACCCTCTGCCGGCAGGACTCCGAGCTCGCTGAGCACGGCCAGGACCTGGTCCTTCTGCTCGTTGCTGTGAGGATTGGCGATATCGCGGACGTGCACGATCACGTCGGCTCCGGTCACTTCCTCCAGCGTGGCGCGAAAGGCGGCGACCAGCTGCGTCGGCAGGTCGGAGATGAAACCGACGGTATCCGAGAGGATCGCTTTTTCAACGCCAGGCAGGCGGATGGCCCGCATGGTCGGGTCCAAGGTGGCGAACAGCAAGTCCTCGGCCATGACTTCAGCGCCGGTCAAGCGATTGAACAGGGTTGATTTGCCGGCGTTGGTATAGCCCACCAGGGCAATAACCGGCCACGGCGCCTTGCCCCGGCGCTCGCGGTGAAGCCCGCGGGTCCGTTTGACCTGTTCCAACTCGCGCCGGAGCCGAGCCATGCGGTCACGGATCATCCGGCGGTCGGCCTCAATCTGGGTTTCGCCCGGACCACCGAGGAACCCGAAGCCGCCGCGCTGCCGTTCGAGGTGAGTCCAGCTGCGCACCAGACGGCCGGCCTGGTAATCGAGATGGGCGAGTTCGACTTGCAGCCGACCTTCCGCCGTCGCAGCGCGTTCGCCGAATATCTCGAGAATGAGTCCGGTGCGGTCAATCACCTTGCGCTTGAGCTTTTCCTCAAGGTTGCGTTGCTGGATTGCGGTGAGCGCACCATCGACGATCACCAGTTCGGCGTCACCCATGTTGCAGGCCGTCTCGATATTGGCGATCTGGCCCTCACCGAACAGCGTACCGGCGCGGGCCTCGCGGATCGGTATCACCAGTGCATCGACCACCACCAGCCCGATGGCCAGCGCCAGTCCCCTGGCCTCTTCAAGCCGGCTTTCGGGATCCGCGGTCGTTCCGCGGGAGCGGAAGGCCGGGCACACGACCACCGCCCGCCCGCCGCGAGTTACCTCTTCGCGATTGTCATCCAGAAAGCTCAGTCGCCGTCCTCTTCACCATCATAGTCGCTGCCAGTCAGGTCGACGGGCGTCAGCGGCTGAATGGTAGAAACTGCGTGCTTGTACGCAAGTTGCACGTAGCCCTCGCGTTCGAGCAACATGCAGAACAAATCGTAGGCGGCTACCCTGCCCTGCAGCATCACACCGTTGACCAGGAACATCGTCACCTGAACGCCGGCCTGCCGTACGCTGGACAGGAACACGTCCTGCAGCAGACGGACTTTCTTTCTGCCCTCACCCGCGCTGGCGAACTGACGCACATCGATCGGTGTGCTGGGCATGATGGTCGAAACCGCATGCTTGTACACCAGTTGCGACTGGCCATCGCGCCGCAGCAGGATCGAAAAATTGTCGAACCAGGTCACGATGCCCTGCAGCTTCACGCCCTTCACCAGGAACATGGTGACTGGTGTCTTGTTCTTGCGCAGCAGGTTGAGGAACTGGTCCTGAAGGTTCTGGCCTTTGCCATTCGCGCTTTTGGCGACAGCTGCAACTGGAGGCGCTTCGGCTTCCACATCGGCTTCCGGCGCGGTCGAGGTTCGAGGGCGCGCGGTTAGGGTTCGTCCGGAAGGCATGGTATTCTCCTTTTTCTTGGCGGCCACCTATGTGGTCCGCGATCTGGCAGCTCCGCGAGGAACTACCGGTAGCAGCTGAAATCTATCGGTTTGCCGCCACGAGGTAAATCGGGAAATGCAAAAATGTTTTGCGGTGCACAAAATCCGCCACTCTCCGATCTGTTCCAGCGCCAGCGAAATTTCGCTCATCCCGGGGGTGTCTATCTTTGGGATGGAGAAGCATTTCTAGCGCGGCTCAAAAGGATAGGGTGCTTGCCGCCGCTGCGGTTCCGGTCCAAATGCCCTCGGAGCTGACAGGGGTGGCAAGGAACGGATTTGATGGAACTGTTTCACGGCATGGACGTGTTGCATGCCATTGCCGGATTGTTCGTCGGCCTGCTCGTCGGCCTCACCGGGGTTGGCGGCGGATCGCTGATGACGCCGCTGCTGGTGCTGATGTTCGGCGTCAACCCGCATACCGCGGTCGGCACCGACCTGCTTTATGCCGCCACCACCAAGATTGCCGGATCAGCCGTGCACGGCTGGCGCGAAACGGTGGACTGGAAGATCATGCGCCGCCTCGCCTGCGGAAGCCTGCCAGCCGCAGCTGTCTCGCTGGTGCTGCTCAACAAGTTTGGCCATCTTAACAACCATGCGACCCGCATCGTGCTTGGGATGCTCGGCTGCATGCTGTTGCTGACTGCGGTCGCCACCCTGTTCCAGCGCAAGATTGCAATGTTCGCGCGCCGCGAGGAGCCGGTGGACGAAAGGCACACGTTCCTGCCTACGATCGGGCTCGGTCTGGTGCTTGGCGTCGCCGTATCTGTTTCTTCGGTGGGAGCCGGAGCCATCGGGGTGACCGCGTTGCTCGTGCTTTATCCGCACCTGCCGGTGGCACGAATCATCGGCACCGACATCGCCCATGCGGTGCCCCTGGCGCTCGTTGCCGGGTTCGGACACTGGATGCTCGGTGACGTGGACTTCACGCTGCTCGGTAATCTGCTGATTGGCTCGATCCCCGGCGTGATCGTCGGCAGCCTCCTCTCGAGCCGTGCCGCTGACAAGTGGCTGCGACCCGCCCTGGCGGCGGTGCTGGTGGTCTCCGGTCTGAAACTGTTGACCAGCTAGTCCGCGTTCAGTGCGGATGCTGGGCAAAATCGGTGAGCGCTGCATCCTTCAGGCCCCGCCACACCCTGAGGGCCTGCATGGTATCCGCGACGTCATGCACCCGCACGAGGTGCGTGCCGCCGTCCAGCGCCTTCAGCGCCAATGCCAGTGACCCGGCAAGACGGCCGTGCGCCGGTGCCTCATTGCTGAGCGCGCCGATCATCCGCTTGCGGCTCGCTCCGACGAGCAGCGGCTGACCCAGTGCGTGGAACAACGGCAATGCGTTCATCAGCGAGAGATTGTCCGCCATCGACTTGCCGAAGCCGATGCCTGGATCGAGCACGATCTTTTCTGACGCTATCCCCGCCGCCACCGCCGCATCGCGGCGTTCGCGGAGCCAGTCGAACACGTCGAGCACGACATCGTCATAGCGGGCCCCGGCGTGGAGGTCCTCGCCCTCGCCTGGTGCGTGCATCAGCACCACCGGCACACCCGAGCGGGCTGCGAATTCGAGGCTGCGGGGATCATGGCGCAAGGCAGAGACGTCATTGATGATCTGCGCCCCGGCCGCCAGCGCCGCTTCCATGACGGCTGGCCGCCGCGTGTCGATGCTGATCGCGGCTCCGGCTGATGCCAGTCGCTCGACCGCGGGGACCACGCGCTTGATCTCGTCGCCCTCCCACACTGCGGCGGCGCCCGGACGCGTGCTTTCCCCGCCTACGTCGATGATCGCGGCGCCAGCTTCAAGCATGGCGGAGGCGTGCGCGTTGGCGACTTCGGGATCGTCCATGAACTGCCCGCCATCGGAAAAGCTGTCCGGTGTGACG
>CANJBY010000060.1 GCA_947472735.1 Sphingomonadaceae bacterium
GCTCAACGGCGGCGTCGCGGGCGCGCCGAAAATTGTCGAGCCGGGGCCGGAAGGCGTTCCGGTGATCCCGACGAAGCGCGGCGGCTTCGGCGAGTTGCTCACCAACGCGCCGCTGTTACTCGATCGGCTGGCGACGCTGACGGACAAACTCAACAACCTGATGTCGGACGAAAACCAGAAGATCTTCGGGCGGATTCTCAAGAATACCGAGACGCTGACCGGCAATCTTTCCGACGTCGCGCCCGAAGTGAAAACCACGTTGACCGATTTGCAGGTGACGCTGAAACAGGCCACCGCCACGCTCGCGCGGTTTGAAGGGATCGCTGGTTCGGCCGAGACCATGCTCAACCGCGATGGCGAGCCTCTCGCGCGTCAGTTGCGCGCCACCCTGAGCTCCGCCCAGCGCGCCGCCGACCAGTTGCAGGCGACGTTGACCGAGGCTCAGCCCGCGGCGCACCAGCTTTCTGCATCGACGCTCCCCGCGGCCGAACAGGCGATCCGCGACCTGCGTGCAACCACCCGGGCGCTGCGTGATGTGACCGAGCGGATCGACAACCAGGGCGCCGGTGCCGTGATCGGCGGACCCAAGCTGCCGGAATACAAGCCATGAAGACGGTAATGAACATGCGCGCCGCTGCTCTGGGACTGTTGGCACTGGGCCTGTCCGGTTGCGTCAGCCTGGGCGGGGGCAAGGCGCCGCCGACGCTGCTCACGCTCACTGCGGATAACCTGGCTCCGGCGGGCAGGACGTTGGGCGGCCGCGCCGCCGAAGCGCTGGTGGTGATGGAGCCCGAGGCAGACCGCCGGCTCGCCGTGACCCGCGTGCCGGTACAACTCGACAATGCCAACGTTGCTTATCTCAAGGACGCGGTGTGGGTGGAGCGGCCGACGCGGTTGCTGCGTGGACTGCTGGCAGAGACGATGCGGGCCAAGGGCAACCGTCTGGTGTTCGAGGACGACCAGGCCGAGGCACGCGGTTCGTTGCACCTTTCCGGCCGGCTCGTCGAAATGGGTTACGACGCCCGCAATATGTCCGTCATCGTGCGCTTCGACGCGGTGCGCGATATGGGCGATGGTCAAATCTCCACGCGCCGGTTCGAGGCCGTGGAACGCGGTGTGACTGCGGATGCCGCTTCGGTCGCACCCGCGCTGAACCGCGCCGCCAACAAGGTTGCCGCCGAAGTCGCGGAGTGGGTCGGCTAGCTGCGGATCAGTTCGGCAAACCGCGCTGCTGCGGCAAACGCCGCGCGCCGCCGGGTGCGCCGGGTTTCGGCTTCGGCATCGCGGCCCCACAATTCGGCCTGCCAGTCTTCCTCCAGCTCTGCGGCATCCCACAACACATCGACATCAGCGCCGGGCTCGAGCGCGGACAGGGCAAGCACCATTGACGCCGCAAGGCTGGCCATGGTCTTCACTGCAGCAAGCGTGAAGACGTCTTGCGTCATCAGTACCGCCTGGATCCGCTCCAGCGTGCGCGGCGCCTGCGGCTGGTGGATAACCCCGGTGGTCCGGACATAGGGCACATCGAGGCGATGCTCCGCGGCCAGCAACAGCGGTTCCCAGACCTCTTCCTGGCGCCGATGCAGCGCATCTTCGGGATCGGCGCGGTAGCATAACGTGTCAGTGTCGGCATAGGGCAGCATCTCGGCGATTGCCGCTGCGGGATCGAGCGCGATCACGTCGATCGCGTAGTCCGCCATGTCGCGAAACAGGAACGCCGTGGGGTCGATCACCTCGCCCTGATTGGCCCATTCCTGCGCCAGCGCCTCTGCCAGCAGTTGCGTCGGCAGGATCAGCGCTCGCCCGCCCTGGGTCTTCACCGCACGGCCGTCCAGCGCCACGCGCCATCCGCCATCACCCGGTTCGGCGGCCGCATTCTTGTAGAACCGCTTCATGGCGCGCGCGATTTCCAGCGCCGGGCGAGGATCGCCGGCGCGATGAACGCGTCGATCACGCCCACGACGACCATGAGTGCGCCTGCGATGCGCGGCAGCTCGATCCGGCCGGACAGGACCGCAAGCCCGAGGATACCGAGCACCACGCCACTCAACCGGATTGCCTGGAGGACGAAAAACCTTGATCTGGCCAGATCGTTCATTGCCGAAGATACTCCGCCAGTTCGACCGGGCTTTGCGCGACAAATCCCGCGCCGGCTTGCAGCAGTTCGGACGGGGCATGGTAGCCCCACCCGACGCCGATTGCGTGAACGCCGGCCGCGCTCGCCATCTCGATGTCATAGGCGGTGTCGCCGATCATCACGCACTCCTCGGGCGTCGCCAGCAATTCGGCCATGGCGGCCTCAAGCATGGCGGGATGCGGTTTGGAGGGGTGATGGTCACTGGTTTGCAGCGTGCCGAAGTGATCGGCGATGCCATGCTCGGCCAGGCAGAAGGCCAGGCCGCGCATGGATTTGCCGGTGGCGATGCCGAGCGTCCAGCTGCGAGCCCGCAGATCATCAAGCACGGCGCGCATGCCGCCGAACATCGGGTCGGTGCGCTCACCCGCCTCGCGCGCGGTACGGAAGGCTTCCTTGTAGGTGTCGGCGACCCGGAAATGCATGGCCTCATCATGGTCTGGCAGGAGGTGGCGCAGCCCGATTACCAGGCTCAAACCCACAATCCGGCGTACCTGCCCGAGATCTGGAGGGGGCAGATCGTGCGCGGCAAAGGCGCGCTCCATCGCGGTGCAAATGCTCGCCTGGCCGTCAACCAGCGTGCCGTCGAAATCGAATATCGCAACCGAGCGCTTCACGGGACGAGGGTTTGCATCAGCCGGGCGATGGCGCCAGATCCTGTGGCCTCAAGTCCCGCAGCCGTGCGTTCGCGTTCGTCCGCCGGCTTGTTCTGCGAAAGCTTGAAGGTCGGCCGCCAGGCCAGGACTTCCATCTCGAACCCGACGATGGCCGCCAGCAGCGGGCGCAGCTTGTCATGCGGCAGCTTGTCCAAGGTCCACGGCGTGCCGTCGGCAATGCGTTCTTCCTCGCGAGTGCTGAGATCCTCAAGCAGCGACAGAAGTCCGTCCTGATCCATCCGCCTGACCCGGCCTTCGAGTTCGAGCGCGACATAGTTCCAGGTCGGAACTTGCGCCTGATCGGCGTACCAACGCGGGCTGACGTAACCTTCCGGACCATTGATCACAGCCACCGCCGTCATGCCGTCGATATACTTCGCCAAGGCATTGCCGCGAGAGAGATGGAACTGCACCGCCCCGTCACCGGTCCACATCAACGGAACATGGGCCACGCGCGGCCCGTCGGGCGTGGTGGCGAAAACCATGCCGAACCCGATCTCGTCGATCAGCGCCTCCAGCAGGGCCCGGTCATCGTGACGGAACGCGGGATTGGGATGCATTAGCGACCTGCGGGTTTACGCGGCGGACCGGGCCGCCTGGCCTTGGGTTTAGGGCTGGGTTTGGGCTTTGCGACCACAGGCTTGCGCACGGGAACCGGCGAACCCTTGCCCTTGGTCGGGCCCTTGGATTTTGCCGGCCGGTCGCTGGGTACGCCCGCGCGGATGGTCCGGCGATCCCCGCTCAGTCGCTCTCCGCGCCGTTCCTTGCGGTATTGCTTGGCATGGGCCTTGGCCACCGTCTTCTTTTCCTCACGCCCCAGCTCTGTAGGAGCTATCGGCCGTGCCTCGCCATCGTCCTGATTGAAACCGAGCTGGGCCAGGCTGGCGGCGAAATGGTCGGGGAGGGGGGCCGTGACATCCAGCGGGGTGCCGTCGGGATGATCAACGACCAGGCGCCGGGCGTGGAGGTGCATCTTGCGGCTGATCGAGCCGGAGAGAAACGCTTCCGGCCCGCCATACTTGCCGTCGCCGACGATCGGGTGGCCGATTGCCGCCATATGCACGCGCAGCTGGTGGGTGCGGCCGGTGAAAGGTTGAAGCTCCACCCAGGCGGCGCTGTTCCCGGCCCGGTCAAGCACGCGGTAGCTGGTTTTTGCCGGCTGGCCGTGCTCGGAGTGGTCGACCATCATTTTCTCGCCGCCGCTGCCGGGCTGCTTGGCCAGCGGCAGTTCGATGATTCCCTCGTCGGGCGAGGGCATCCCCACCACCAGCGCCCAGTAGATCTTGCGCGCAGAACGTCCGGAGAAGCGCTTGGAGAAGTAGGCGGCGCTGCCGGGGGTCGCGGCGACCAGCAACACGCCCGATGTGTCCTTGTCGAGCCGGTGGACCAGCCGCGGGCGCGGTCCGGTCGGGGCATAGGCATCGAGCAGCAGGTCGACGTGTTCAAACGTGCCGGTGCCGCCCTGCGTAGCGAGGCCTGGCGGCTTGTTGATCACGATGGCGGCGCGATCGCGGTGGATCAGCATGGCTTCCGCTCGGTCGAGCTGTTCCTCGGTGAGCGGCTTGCGGGCTTGGGCCGTCTTTTCTGTGGTGATGTCGCCCCCCGGCGGCACGCGCAGCGATTGACCGGCACTGAGGCGATCGGCCGGGTCGGCGCGCTTGCCATCGACGCGGATCTGCCCGGTGCGCGCCCAGCGGCTGATCGTGGCGAAGCCGATCTGCGGCAAATGGCGCTTGAACCAGCGGTCCAGTCGCACGCCTTCATCGTCGGGGCCAACGGTGAACTGGCGGACCCGGTCGGTGCCGTTCTGGCTCATGCCCCCACCCGCATCAGCGCGAGGCCGCCCATAAGACCGGCGATTCCGCCCAGCAGCGAGACCAGCACGTACAGCACGGCCGTGCCGCTAGCTCCGCGATGCGCGAGGTTGACCACCTCAAGGCTGAAGGCAGAGAAAGTGGTGAAGCCGCCGAGTATGCCGACCCCCAGCAACAGCCGCCACTCCTCGCCGCCCTCGCCATGACGGGCGAGCCAGCCGGCCAGGATGCCCATGGCCGCGCTGCCGAGGAAGTTGACGGTCAGCGTCGCCCAGGGAAAGGCACTGGCCGCCACCGGGCCGATGGCGCGCAGCCAGGCCCGGCCGACGAGGTAGCGCAGCCAGGCGCCGACAGCGCCGCCGAATGCGACATAGACCGATGATTGCAGGAAAGTAGGCGAAGTCATGGGGTTTCCTTAGCTGGCTGGCCGCGCGCTGACTACCCTTGCGAATTCGCCACTAATACTTGCCATGGCTGCCGAGCTCTGCTAGCCGCCCGCCGGTTCGAGCCGATCTTTCGGGATTCGGCCAGGTTTTTCGTTTTCATTTTCAGGTGCTCCCCCGCGCCGGATTGCAACAGCGGGGTTCTGGCCTTTTGTATGTGAGGTGTGTCGGTTTATGCAGATTCTCGTTCGCGACAACAATGTCGACCAGGCCTTGCGCGCGCTTAAGAAGAAGCTGCAGCGCGAGGGCGTGTATCGCGAAATGAAGCTGCGCCGTCACTACGAGAAGCCGTCGGAAAAGCGTGCCCGCGAAAAGGCCGCTGCCGTGCGCCGCGCCCGCAAGATGGAGCGCAAGCGGATGGAACGCGACGGCGTCAAGTAAGCTTGAACCCGACAGTTTCATAAGCAATGAGGGCGCGGATTATCCCGCGCCCTTTTGCGTTAGACCAGACAGGATGCTGCCATGACCGAGATCACTCGCGTTCCCCTTCAGCCGATCGCCAAGGGTGCGCTGGGCAAGCTGTGGCTTGGGGTGCTGGTGGCGCTGCTCGCGGCGCTCGCGCTGGCCTGGGTGGCCATGCCCGCAAGTGTGAAGGTCGAGACGGTCAAGGCCGGCGCCGGCCCTTCGCCCTCGCTGGAGGACGTGGTGATGATCAACTACAAGGGCACGCTGGATAACGGCACGGTCTTCGATCAGGCCAACGGTGCCGTCTTTCCGCTGCAGGGCGTGATCCCGGGTTTCACCAAAGCGCTCCAGCAGATGCAGCGCGGCGGCAAGTACAAAGTCAAGATTCCGGCTGCGCTGGGCTACGGTGCCAAGGTCTCTGGCCAGATTCCGGCCAACAGCAACCTGAACTTCGAGGTCGACCTGCTGGATTACATCAACCGCGCCGAATACGAGCAGCGCATGCAGATGATGCAGCAGATGCAACAGATGCAGGGTGCGCAAGGCGGGCAGGGTGCCGGCGCTCCGCCCCCGCCGGGAGCAGTGCCGCCGCAGGGCCGCTGAGCCCCTTGCTTGATGGGGCGCGGTCGCTTTGCTAGCGCCGCACCACGCAGTTTTTGCATGAAGGAATGACATGTCGATCGATACCGCCACGGTGGCCAGGATCGCATCGCTCGCCCGGTTGAAAGTGACCGAGGCCGAGCTTGAAGCGATGGTGCCCGAACTCAACGGAATCCTCGCCTGGGTCGAACAGCTCGGCGAGGTGGACGTGACCGGGATCGAGCCGATGACTGCGGTAATCGAGAACGCGCTGCGCCTGCGTGCCGATGTCATCGGGGCCGATCCGCTGACAGGCGGCGGCATTCGCGATCAGGTGCTGGCCAATGCTCCCGCTGCCGAACACGGTTTCTTCGGCGTGCCCAAGGTGATCGAATAATGACCGAGATCACCAATCTGGGCGTTGCCGCGCTGCGCGACGGGATTTCCGGCGGGGACTTCACCGCTGTCGAAGCCGCTGAAGCGTTCAACGCAGCCGTTGCCGGCGCCAGTGCGCTCAATGCCTTCATCGTCGCCACGCCCGACCATGCGCTGGAGTCCGCCCGCAAGGTCGATGCGGACCGCGCGGCGGGCAAAGCGCTCGGCAAGATGGCCGGCGTGCCGATCGGCATGAAGGACCTGTTCGCCACCAAGGGCGTCCAGACCACGGCCGCCAGTCACATCCTCGAAGGGTTTACTCCCGAGTACGAAAGCACCGTCAGCCAGAAGCTGTGGGAAGCCGGCGCCGGGATGCTCGGCAAGCTCAATCTCGATCAGTTCGCGATGGGCTCGTCCAACGAGACGTCCTATTTCGGCAACGTGATCTCGCCCTGGCGGCGCAGTGACGGCGGCAATACGCCGCTCGCACCCGGCGGTTCCTCAGGCGGCTCGTCCGCAGCCGTTGCGGCCCGGCTTTGCCCTGCCGCGACCGGGACCGACACCGGCGGGTCGATCCGCCAGCCTGCCGCCTTCACCGGCATCACCGGGATCAAGCCGACTTACGGGCGTTGCTCGCGCTGGGGTATCGTCGCCTTCGCCAGCTCGCTCGATCAGGCGGGGCCGATGGCCCGCGATGTGCGCGACTGTGCGATTATGCTCGAGGCGATGGCCGGCTTCGATCCCAAGGACTCCACCAGCCTCGACTTGCCGGTGCCCGAATGGGAAGCGGGCCTGAACGCCGATCTCAAAGGCAAGAAAGTCGGCATTCCGCGCGAATACCGGGTCGACGGGCTCGACGCAGACGTCGCCCGGAGCTGGGACGAAGGCATCGCCTGGCTCAAGGATGCCGGCGCCGAGGTGGTCGACATATCGCTGCCGCACACCAAGTACGCGCTGCCAGCCTACTACATCGTCGCCCCGGCCGAAGCATCGTCCAACCTCGCGCGCTACGATGGCGTGCGCTATGGCCTGCGCGATCTGCCTGATGGCGCGAACCTGCAGGACATGTACGCCGCGACCCGCGCCGCCGGCTTCGGAGCCGAAGTCAAGCGCCGCATCCTGATCGGCACCTACGTGCTCTCCGCCGGCTTCTACGATGCCTATTACACCCAGGCACAGAAGGTCCGCACGTTGATCAGCCACGACTTCAAGAACGCCTTTGCGGACGTGGACGTGATTCTTGCGCCGACGACGCCGACTGCCGCGTTCGGGCTAGGCGAGATGGTCTCGGACCCGCTGGCGATGTACCTCAACGACGTATTCGCGGTTCCGGCCTCGCTTGCGGGCCTGCCCGCCATGTCGGTCCCCGCCGGACTTAACCGCGAAGGTCTGCCGCTCGGCCTGCAGATCGTCGGCCGGCCGTTCGACGAGCAGGGCGTGCTCAACGCAGGGCTCGCGATCGAACAGCGAGCCGGCTTCACTGCCCGTCCGGGGAAGTGGTGGTAAATTGAACGGCGGCGCCCCGAGCGAGGCGCCGCACCGCTTCGCTGCGCTCGATTCGCTGCGCGGGGTGGCCGCGCTGGTGGTTGCGGCGGAGCATCTCAATGCGCAGGGGCCGCTGTTCGGGCAGCGTTTCTTCGTAAACGGCCTGCTCTTCGTCGACTTCTTCTTCGCGCTGTCCGGCTTCGTCATCGCGGCGGCTTATGCCGACCGGCTGGTCACCGGATTCCCGCGCGCACGGTTCCTGTGGCTGCGCGTGGGGCGGGTCTGGCCGGTCCATGCGGTGATGCTGGCAGCCTACCTGGCGGTGGAACTGGTTGGGAGCAGCTTGACCGGGCGTGAGGCTTTCGGACCGGTGCGGTCCTTGCCGGACCTCGGGGTGCAGCTCCTGCTGCTCCAAAGCCTGTGGACGCCTTCGCTTTACACCTGGCTGCTGCAAAGCTGGTCGATCTCGGTCGAGCTGGTGCTCTATGTGGTGGCGGCCTTCGGTTGGCGCGCGGCGGGGAAAGGGTGGTGGCGGTTGAGCCTGCTTTTTGCCGTGATTGCCGCGGCGGCGATGCTGTTCCCCGAATTCGTCGGCCTGCACCACAAGCTGTTGCGCGGATTTTCCGGCTTCGGCTTCGGAGTGGTGGCGTATGTGCTCTGGCAGCGCTTTGGCGTTCGGCTTGCTGCTGTTGGACAAGGCTTGATGACGCTGCTCGAAATTGCGCTCGTGCTCGCTGTGGTGCTGGCCGTGGCGATGGCAGGGGACGACGCCGTATTCGGGCTGTACGGCATGGGCTTCGCGCTCGTGGTGCTGATCTTCGCCGCCGGTCGCGGACACGTCTCCTGGCTGCTGCTCACGCGACCGTTGGTGTTCCTGGGCACGGTCTCCTACTCGCTCTACATGGTCCACACCCTCGCTGAGAGCGCGGTACTGAGCATAGCCGCGCGCCTCGCTGTGCGCCTGGGCCATGCCGGCTGGTTCGTGCCCATCCCTGGCAACAACCGCCCCGCCGCCAGTCCCGAACTCGGGGTTGTGGCAGACCTGATTTCCGCCGGAGCACTCGTCTTCGCCGTTCTGGCAGCATGGATTTTGTATCGCCTGGTCGAACATCCCGCCCGGCAATGGTCGCGCCGCATCGCGCCCCGAATCGGAAAACCGGCTTGAGCCGCGAGTTCCCCCCTTTTCAGCCGCGCCGCCGCGCCCTATCGGCATGGCCATGAGCAATTACCGCATCCAGGGCGAAACCGGCGAGTGGGAGGTCGTGATCGGCCTTGAGGTCCACGCGCAGGTCACTTCGCAGTCCAAGCTGTTTTCCGGCGCCGCCACCGCTTTCGGGGCTGAACCCAATTCGCAAGTGTCGCTGGTCGATGCCGCGATGCCCGGCATGTTACCGGTGCTGAACGGTGAATGCATCCGCCAGGCCGTGCGCACCGGCATTGCCGTGGGGGCGCAGATCAACAAATGGTCGCGCTTCGATCGCAAGAACTACTTCTATGCCGATTTGCCGCAGGGCTACCAGATCAGCCAGCTCTACCACCCGATCGTGGGCGAGGGCGAGATCGAGGTCATCCTCGACGACAAGGACCCCGAGGGTTCAACCAAGACCATCGGGATCGAGCGCATCCATGTCGAGCAGGATGCCGGCAAGCTGATGCACGATCAGCACCCGACCATGTCCTATGTCGATCTCAACCGCTCAGGCGTGGCGCTGATGGAAATCGTCAGCCGGCCCGACATGCGCTCGCCGATCGAGGCCGGGGCTTACCTTGCCAAGCTGCGGCAGATCCTGCGCTATGTCGGTTCGTGTGATGGCAACATGGACCAGGGCTCGATGCGGGCCGACGTCAACGTCTCGGTGCGGCGCCCGAGCGAGCCGTTCGGCACCCGGACCGAGACCAAGAACGTCAATTCGGTGCGGTTCGTCATGGCCGTGGTGGAAAGCGAGGCACGCCGCCAGGTCGACCTGATCGAGGACGGCGGCACCGTGGTGCAGGAAACCCGGCTCTACGATCCGGACAAGAACGAGACGCGTTCGATGCGCTCCAAGGAAGATGCGCACGACTATCGTTATTTTCCCGATCCGGACCTGCTCCCGCTGGTGCTGGCAGACAGCTTCGTCGACGAATGCCGCGCGAGCCTTCCCGAGCTGCCCGACGCCAAGCGCCACCGCTATGAAACTGCGCTGGGCCTCTCGGCCTATGATGCGGCGCAGCTCACGCTGGAAGTGGAGACCTACCAGCAGTTCGAGGAAATGCTGGCCGCAGTGGTCGCGGAAAGCGGCAAGGACCAGCGCGACGTGGCCAAGCGCGTCGCCAACTGGATCCTGTCCGAACGCCCCGGCGTGCTGCGCTCCGCCGGCGTTGCGGTTGATCACCCCAAGAACACCCCCGCTGCCAATGTGGCGCTGATCGTGGCGGTGAGCGAAGGCGTGATTTCTGGCGGCAAGGCCAAGGAAATCCTCCAGGCCTACCTCACCACCGACACCGACCTGACCGCCGAAATCGCCAGCAACAAGCAGACCTCGGATACCGGCGCGATCGAAGCCGTGATCGCCAAGGTGCTGGCTGACAATGCCGACAAGGTTGAGCAATACAAGGCCGGCAAGGAAGCCTTGTTCGGGTTCTTCGTCGGGCAGACGATGAAGGCGATGCAGGGCAAGGCCAATCCGGCAGTGGTGAATGATCTGTTGAAGAAGGTGTTGGGTTGACGATCTGCCCTAAACCCCGTGGTACTCCTTGTACCACCGCACGAAATTCGGAACGCCCACCTCGATGCTCGTCGTCGGGGCGTAGCCGAGGTCGCGGCTGATGGCGTTGATGTCGGCGTAGGTTTGCTTGACGTCGCCGGGCTGGATCGGCTGGAAGTCGATCGTGGCCTTGCGGCCGCATTCGGCTTCGAGAATTTCGACCACTTTCATCAGGTGTTCGCAGCGGTGATTGCCGATGTTGTAGATCCGGTGCGGGCGGTCGCTGCCGCCGGCCTTGACCTGGCCGTCATCGGGCGCCGGGTTGTCGAGGCTGCCGATCACCCCGGCGATGATGTCGTCGATGTAAGTGAAATCACGCCACATATCGCCATTGTTGAACACCGGGATGGGGTCGCCGGCGAGGATCTTCTTGGTGAAGATCCACATCATCATGTCCGGCCGGCCCCACGGGCCGTAGACGGTGAAAAAGCGCAGCCCGGTCTGCGGCACGCGGTAGAGATGGGCGTAAGTCTCGCTCATCAACTCGTCGGCCTTCTTGGTCGCGGCGTAGAGGCTGACCGGCAGATCGACCCGATCCTCGACCGCGAAGGGCAGCTTAGTGTTTCCGCCGTAGACCGATGAGGAACTGGCATAGACCATGTTTTCCACCGCGCGGTGGCGCGCGATCTCGAGCATGTTGAGGTGCCCGGCGAGATTGGCGTGGAGATAGGCGTGGGGGTTGGTGATCGAATAGCGCACGCCGGCCTGCGCGCCGAGATGGACGATCCGGTCAAACTCCACCCCTTCCAGCGCGGCGACCAGCGCCTCGTAGTCCGCAAAGTCCTGCTTGATGAAGCGGAAGCGGTTGCCGCCGGCCTCGACCAGGCGCTTCAGCCGGTCCTCCTTGAGCGAGACCTGGTAATAGTCATTGAGGTTGTCGATGCCGATCACCTCGTCCCCGCGCGCAAGAAGCTGCCGGGACAAGCTGTAGCCGATGAATCCGGCCGCACCGGTGACGAGTATTTTCACGCTAACCTCATTGATTGAAGGGTTCAGAAGGTCCAGTCGGCAGCGCCGCCAAGGGCGCCCTTCATGTCGGCGAGGGTGCCATCCGGGGTCACCAGCGCGCGCAGCGCATCCGGCCCCAGTGCCAGGTGTCCGTCGTCACAACATTTGGCACACTTTGCGGCTTAGATTAGCGGAGTGCGGGCATCGTCAGGGGGTTGATGTTAAGCGGCGATCTTGCGGTGTTGCAAGCGCCGATATTCGATGGTCTGCCGTTTGATCCTTTCGCGCTGTTTGA
>CANJBY010000061.1 GCA_947472735.1 Sphingomonadaceae bacterium
GGCTGATCGAGCCGCACCGTGCGATCGCCGCACTGCAGGGGAGCATGCACCTTGCGAAGGTTGTCCCATTGGGCGCGCGCCTCATCTGGCAGATCGCCGAGCGATTCCTCCAGTTCGGGGGCGGAATAGCGCCGGCGCGACAGGATCCGGTCGTCGTCGCGCTCGATCACCGCGAACCGGCTGGCATAGACCAGCCCGCCTACCAGGCGCAGTGCCTCGCCTTCCTCGCTCTGCGGGCTGTCGGACAGCGCGATCGGTCGAATGTAGAGTCTGCGGCTCACGGTTCGGTCGACAGCAGATAGAGCTGGCGGATCGCATCAATCGGCTTGATCTGGCCGTCGTGCTCGATGTGCCAGTAGGTCCAGCCATTACACGAAGGCGCGCCTTGAAGTTTCGCGCCAAGGCCGTGGATCGAGCCGCTCTCGCCGCCGCATTCCAGCGAACCATCCGCCCGGACAGTGGCGGCATGCCCGCGTTTTAGATCAAACAATGTGCTTCCCGGCGCAATCAGGCCGGTTTCCACCAGCGTTCCGAAGGCGACTTTCGGTGCCGACCTTGGACTCTGCATGGTGGTCACCGCGCTTTCGTCCAGCGGCAGGGCCAGTTCGATGCGCTCCATCGCGGCCTGGCGATAGCCAGCCTCGCGCTCGCAGCCGATCCATTCGCGTCTCAGGCGCCGGGCTACTGCTCCGGTGGTACCGGTGCCGAAGAACGGATCGAGCACGACGTCACCCTTGTTCGTGGTCGCGAGCATGACACGATAAAGCAGTGCTTCCGGCTTCTGGGTCGGATGGACCTTGTGCCCACCCTGCTTCAGCCGCTCCTGCCCGGAGCAGATCGGCAGGACCCAGTCCGAGCGCATCTGCAACTCGTCATTCAGCGTCTTCATCGCGCGATAATTGAAGGTGTACTTCGCTTTCTCCCCCATCGAGGCCCAGATCAGGGTTTCGTGAGCGTTGGTGAAGCGCGTGCCCTTGAAATTGGGCATGGGGTTGGCCTTGCGCCAGACGATGTCGTTGAGAATCCAGAAGCCCAGGTCCTGCAGGATCGCGCCGACGCGGAAAATGTTGTGATAGGACCCGATCACCCAGAGCGAGCCGTCCGGCTTCAGCACGCGGCGAGCCTCGGAAAGCCACTCGCGGGTGAAGCGATCGTAAGTGGCGAAGCTTTCGAACTGGTCCCAGTCATCGGTCACCGCATCGACATGGCTGCCGTCCGGCCGGTTCAGGTCGCCGCCGAGCTGGAGATTGTACGGCGGATCGGCGAACACGAGGTCGATCGAAGCGCTCGGCAAGGAGCGCATGGCCTCGATGCAGTCCCCGGTCAGGATCTGCCCTAGCGGCAGCACTGTTTTGCTCACGCTTGGCGTGCGTTGTTTCAGCAGGACTTCGGCCATGATCGTCGATTGCTCCGTCTATGGCCGTGCAGGGTGGAGTTATCCACAGCCCACGTCAAGCCGCGACTCGCGGAGAATCCTAGGGATTCGTGGTTAAGGAAGGGTCAACGCAGCTGGAACGAAACGAGTCCCACACTGCATGTTGAGTCCATCGGGGCGGTGGGGACTCTAGATGTAGCGGTGTGGTCGGGCGAACTCTCGAGCAGAAATTTCTGCTGCCCCACCGAATTGCACAGCGGCTCCGACCATCGCAGTTGCTGGTGGCGGTCGTGCGCGATAGAATTGGCATCGCACACAAGGAGAACTGCCATGGCATTGAAAGTCATCGGCGCGGGACTTGGGCGGACGGGCACACTGTCGCTCAAACTGGCGCTGGAGCATCTCGGGTTTGGTCCGTGCTACCACATGTCCGAAGTCTTTGCCGGTGTTCGGCGCAACCTGCCGCTTTGGGTTGCAGCGGGGCGCGGGCAGCCCGATTGGGACGCAATCTTCGACGGTTATCTCTCTACCACCGACTATCCCGGCTGCACTTACTGGCGCGAGCTCGCGGAGCATTATCCGGACGCGAAGGTCGTGCTCTCCACGCGCGATCCGGACAGCTGGTTCGACTCGGTGAGCAATACGATCTTCCACCCTGATCATCTGGCCGCATTCAACGAAGGCGAGATGGGCGAATTCATGCGCGGCATCATCGTCGACGTTTTCGGTGACCGAATTGCCGACCGTTCATACATGACTGACTATTTTCGGCGGTGGGAGGCCGAAGTGGTCAGCGCGCTTCCACCCGAACGCTTACTTGTGCACCGCGCGAAGGACGGATGGGAACCGCTTTGCGCTTTCCTCGGCGTGCCGGTGCCGACCCAGCCCTATCCGCGGGTGAATAGCACGGAAGACATGCATACTTCCGAGCGGCCGACCGAACCGCCCACGCCCGAGATGCTGGAAGGGTTCGCCCGCGCCTATATCGACGGTGCCAAGACCAGAGCCTTCGGGAGCTAGCTAGTCCGCGAACAGCACCAGCTGCGCCACTGGCGCGAAGCTGCGGCGGTGATGAGATGTCGGTCCGTGGCAGCGCAGGGCTTCGAGGTGCTCTGGCGTGCCGTAGCCCGCGTTGCGTTCCCAGCCATAGTGGGGATGCCGCTCGGCCAGCGCGTGCATCAGCCGGTCACGGTGCTCCTTGGCAATGATCGACGCGGCCGAGATTGCCGGTTCAAGTGCGTCGCCGCCCACGATTGCCCGAGCCGGCCATTGCCAGAGCGGCGTACGCCCGGCGGGCGTAAGATTTCCATCAATCAGGACCTCGTCCGGACAAAGCCCGTCTTGCGCGCAGAGCCCGGCCACGGCCAGGGCCATGGCCTTCATGGTGGCGGCGAAGATGTTGATCCGGTCGATCTCATCAACCTCCACCACGCCGAGCGACCAGCGGCACGAGGCCTTGATGCCCGTTTCCAGTTCGGCCCGGCGGCGCGGCGACAGGCGTTTGGAATCGTCGAGCCCTTCAGGCGCCTCCCTGCCCAGGATCACCGCCCCCGCCACGACCGGACCGGCCAGCGGTCCGCGTCCCGCCTCGTCGACCCCGATCACGATACGTGCTTGCCTGGTCATCACTGCGCCCATGCCGGCTGAGTGCCCGCGTCATGCCGTCAAGGGCAAGGCCTTTGCAGGCGTTATGCACCTTTCGGTTGCCAATCTTCCCCCCCTTCCCTATCCGCCCGCGCCTATGTCCGCCGGCCTCACCCTCATCCCGCTCGAGAACGTTGATCCCGCGCTGGTCGACGCCCTGCTCGATCGCGCGTTCGAGCCGGAGCGCAAGCAGCGTACGGCCTACAAGGTGCGCGAGGGGACCGATTGGCTGCCGGGCCTGTCGTTCGCGGCGATCGATGCCGAGGAACATCTGGTAGGAACGATCCAGTGCTGGCCGGTGGCGCTGAACACGCCTGACGGCAAGGCGGTACCGATGATCATGGTCGGACCGGTCGCAGTTCTGCCGGAATATCAAGGGCTCGGCTATGGTCAGGCACTCATGTCGGCGGCGATTGCCTCGCTCAGTCCCGAAGCTCCGCTGCCGCAAGTGATGATCGGCGATCCGGAATACTACGGGCGCTTCTGGGGGTTTTCCAACGTGGGAACCACCGGGTGGCAGCTTCCCGGCCCGTTCGAGCAGCATCGCCTGCTGGTGCGATGCGACAATCCCGCGGTACTTCCGCGGGAAGGAACGCTGGGGCCTTGGCGGCGCTAGCCGCTTCTGGCATCGCTAGCCGACGATGCCCTATGAACCGCCACCCGAACTGGGCGCCTTGTCGCTGCAGGAGATCGCCGCGCTGGTCGCGGAGCGAAAGCTGCCGCCGGTAACAAGCTGGACCCCGGCCCACACGGGCGACAGTCTCATGGTTATTCGCCGTGACGGGCGCTGGTTCCACGACGGCGGCGAGATTACCCGCCCGGCCATGGTCCGGGCTTTCGCATCGCTGCTGATGCGTGATGAAACCGGGCAGCACTGGCTGGTCACCCCACAGGAAAAACTGGCAATCACGGTCGAAGATGCGGCCTTCGTCGCAATTGACGTCAAGCAAGAAGGCGATGCCCTCGCCTTTCGGCTCAACACCGATGATCTTGTGATCGCGGGGCCGGATCATCCGGTGGTGGCCCGCGGAGATCCCGACGTGCCCGCGCTGTACCTGGGCGTGCGCAATGGCGCTGAAGCTCGACTGAACCGCAGTATGTATGCACAAATCATTGAACTCGCTCTTTTATCAGGTGAATTGGAAGTCACTAGCGGTGGCGTGACGTTTCCGCTGGTTCCGGCATGAGCAATCTGACCGAGCGACTGCGCCGGCTGCACGCCGAAGGGCACGCTCGCGATCCGGGTGCGCTCAGGGACGACCGCCAGTTTGCTGAGCGCGAGCCTGTCCCGGCCGCTGTGCTGGCGGCGATCACAGAACGCGAACGCCCGGGTTTCCTGTTGATCCACCGCCCCTCCAACATGCGCTCGCACCCGGGACAGGTGGCTTTTCCTGGCGGCAAGCTCGATCCTGGCGAGGATGCGGTGGAGGCTGCCCTGCGCGAGGCCAACGAGGAGTTGGGGATCGACCCCGCGCTGGTGACCGTGATCGGCACCAGCGACACCTACGTCACTGGATCGGGCTATGCCGTGACCCCGGTTATCGCTGTGGTCCCGCCCGATCTAGAGATATATCCCAGCCCGACCGAGGTTGCCGCCTGGTTCGAGGCGCCAGTGGACTTTGTGTTCGATCCGGCCAATCATGCCCATCAGGAAGGGTACTTGCGGGGGGCCAAGCGGCGCTACATCGAGATCATGTGGGAAGAGCACCGCATCTGGGGCGTCACCGCCGCGATCATCGCCAACCTGGCTCGCAGGATTGCGTGGTGAACGGATCACGTCTGCCGGCGGTACCCTGGACGCAGCGCAAGGACCTTGCCGCGCTCGTCGCTGCGCTGGGCCCGGGCAACGCTCACTACGTTGGCGGCGCGGTGCGCGACACGCTGTTGGGGCTTGACGTCAAGGACGTCGACATCGCCACCCCTTTGCTTCCCGAGGAAGTGACGTCACGCCTGGAAAAGGCAGGAATCAAGGCGATCCCAACCGGTATCGACCACGGCACGGTCACTGCTCCGCTGCCGGAAGGCGCAGTCGAAATCACCACCTTGCGTCATGACGTCAGCACCGATGGCCGTCGCGCCACGGTCGCGTTCTCGAAGGATTGGCGCGATGATGCGGCCCGGCGCGATTTCACCATCAACGCGCTCTATGCCGATCCCGCGACGGGCGAGATCTTCGATTACTTCGAAGGACGCGCGGATCTGGAGGCGCGGAAAGTGCGCTTCATCGGAGATGCGCGGCAGAGAATCCGCGAGGATCATCTGCGCATACTGCGTTTCTTCAGGTTTCAGGCCAGATTTGGTTCATATCCCGCTGATATAGAAGCGGAAGAGTCCTGCAAGGAACTCGCCAGCACCCTGAAGGGCCTGTCGCGCGAGCGGATCGGGATGGAGATGATGAATCTTCTCGGCCTGCCCGACCCGGCGTCGACCGTTCAGCGCATGGCGGAACTGGGTGTACTGGCGGTGGTACTGCCTGAAGCTGCCCCTGCGCCGCTTGCCCGGCTGGTGGCGGAAGAACAACGCCAGATGATCGTCCCTGATGCGTTGCGCCGTCTCGCCGCCTTGTTGCCGCCGGATGTGCCGCAGGCCGAAGCTGTCGCTTCGCGCTTCCGCCTGTCGGGTGCGCAGAAAAAGCGGCTCGCCCTGGCGGTGGGTCGCAGCGAAGCAAGTATCTCACCCCGCGCGCTCGCTTATCGTCTGGGTCGCGTCTCGGCGATCGACCGTCTTCTGCTTGCCGGAGCCTCGGTCGCGCCTCTCGATAGCTGGGAGATCCCGACCTTCCCTCTCAAGGGCGGAGAGCTTGTCGAAAGGGGCGTGACGGCCGGCCCCGATGTGGCGCGAATTCTGCGCGCCACCGAAGATCGCTGGGTTGCGGAAGGTTTTCCTGGGCGCGAAAGGGTCGAAGAAATCCTCTCCGAAATTCTGCCCTAAAACTTGTTATCCCTTGGAAAACCGTTGGGCGGCAATCGTCCGGCGGCCCCGCGTGCAACCTTCCAGAGCCGCATGTCGCTCTCAGTGCGCGTGCGACCCGAGTCTCCACCCATTTTCCAGCTCAGTCCTTCGTCGAGCTTGAAGGTGGTGGCGTCCGCCAGTCCGCCGTCACGGAAACGCTGGAGGGTAACGCCCTGGCCCTTCGCCATGACCGGCATTTCCTCAAGGCTGAAGATCACCAGCTTGCGGTTGTCGCCCACCACGGCGACATGGTCGTGCTCGGCCGGGATTTCGCGAATGACGGCCAACTTCACTCCCGGTTTGGTTGACATCACCGCCCGGCCTTTGCGGGTCTCGGCCAGCAGTTCCTCCGCCTCGGCGACGAATCCGCGACCCTGGTTGCTGGCAAGCAGCAGCTGGGCCTTGGGCCGATACGGGATCAGGCCGACGATCTCGGCCCCGGAGTCGATGTCCAGCATGGTGCGGATCGGTTCGCCGAAGCCCCGCGCGGAGGGAAGTTTGTCCGCCCCCAGCGTGTAGAATCGTCCATTGTCGCAGGCGATCAGCAGCTTTTCGGTGGTCTGGGCGTGGAGCGCGAAGGCCGGTCCATCGCCTTCCTTGAACTTGAATTCGCGATCGAGCGGTTCGTGTCCCGAGGCGCCTCTGATCCAGCCTTTGGCCGAGAGGATCACCGTCACCGGCGCTTTCTCGATCATCGCGTCCATGCTGAATTCGACCGTCGGTGCGGCTTCGGCAATCGTGGTGCGGCGGCGGCCGAGCAAAGTATCCTCGGCATAGTCCTTGCGCAGCGTGGCAAGATCGCGCTTCAACCGGGTGCGCTGGCGAGCCGGGCTCTCCAGCAGCTTCTGGAGATCGTCCTGTTCGGCCAGCAGATCGTCCCGCTCGCGCCGAAGTTCCATTTCCTCAAGCCTGCGCAACGAGCGGAGCCGCATATTGAGGATCGCCTCGGCCTGGCGGTCGTTCAAGCCAAATTCCGCCATCATTACCGGCTTGGGCTCGTCCTCGGTGCGGATGATCTCGATGATCCGGTCAAGGTTGAGGTAGGCGATGATATAGCCATCGAGCAGCTCAAGCCGGTTGGCGATCTTCTCCAAACGGTGCTGCGTGCGCCGCTGGAGGATGTCGATCTGGCTCTTGATCCACTCCTGCAACAGCAGCTTCAGGCTGAGCACACCAGGCGTGCGGGTTTCATCGAGCACATTCAGATTGAGATTGAACCGGGTCTCCAGATCCGTGAGCCGGAACAGCGATTCCTTGAGTAGCTCGGGATCGACATTGCGGCTTTTGGGAACGAACACGATCCGGATCTGCTCGTCGCTCTCGTCGCGGATATCCTCGAGGATCGGCAGCTTCTTGTCGGCGATCAACTGGGCGACCTGCTCGATCAGCTTGCCCTTTTGCAGCATGTAGGGGATCTCGGAAATCACCAGCTGCCATTGCCCGCCGCTCAGCCGCTCGATCCCGGTTTCCTCCCAGGCCCCGTCGGCCTCGCGCCCGGTGGAAAACCGACCTCGCACCCGGATCGCGCCCTTGCCGTTGGCGTAGGCGGCTGAAATGGTCGCGGGGCTATCAACGATGATCCCGCCGGTCGGCAGGTCCGGTCCGCGGAACAGCTCCATCAGCTGGTCGTGTTCGGCATGGGGATTGTCGATCAGCAACAGCGTCGCGTCGACAATCTCGGCAACGTTGTGGCTGGGGATGTTGGTCGCCATGCCCACGGCAATGCCGCTGGAGCCGTTGGCCAGGAGATTCGGGAACAGGCCCGGGAAAATCTCGGGCTCTTCCTCCTCGCCGTTGTAGGTCGGCTGGAAGTTGACCGTCCCTTCGTCGAGCCCCGCCATCAGATGGATCGCGGTCCTGGTCAGGCGGGCTTCGGTGTAACGGTAGGCAGCGGCGTTATCGCCGTCGATGTTGCCGAAGTTGCCCTGCCCTTCGACCAGCGGATAACGCAGCGAGAAGTCCTGCGCGAGACGCACCATTGCATCGTAGACCGATGCGTCCCCGTGCGGATGATACTTGCCGATCACATCGCCGACGACGCGGGCGCTTTTCTTGAAGCCTTCCGAGGGATCGAGCTTCAGCTGACGCATGGCCCAGAGCAGGCGGCGGTGAACTGGCTTCAGGCCGTCCCGCAGATCGGGCAAGGAACGCGCGGTGATCGTCGAGAGCGCATAGACGAGGTACCGTTCCGACAAGGCGGAATCAAACGGCGCATCGACGATCGCATCGAAGGGATCGGGCTCGGTGATGTCAGTAGTCATTCTGCTGCCGCCCTAGCAGGCAGCGATTCCCGACGCCAAGCGTCAACGCCGCTGCATGTCGCGGCTTTCCCCCGGAATTCGCACCTCGATCCCATCCAGCGCCGCGTCCAGCAGGATCTGACAGGAAAGGCGGCTGGTCCGGGTCACACCGGCGGCGAGATCGAGCATGTCTTCCTCGTCATCGCTGGCGGCAGGCAACCGGGCAAACCAGTCCGGCGGCAGGACCACGTGACAGGTGGAGCAGGCCATCTGGCCTTCGCAGGTTCCTTCAAGCGGCATCCCGGCATTCTGAGCCACCTCGAGCAGCCGGGTATGGGGTGCAGCTTCGGCCGTTACCCGTTCGCCGCTGGCGGTGATGAAGGTCACTCGAACCATCGCTCATTCTCCCTGCGCTACGGCCGCTGCCGCGATGCGTGCGCAGGCATCCTCGACTTCCTGGATAGTCGTATAGCGACCGAATCCGAGCCGGACAGAAGATTTTGCCGCGCGATCGGCCAGCCCGATCGCCTTGAGCACCCGGCTTGGCTTGCCTGTGCCGCTGCCGCAGGCCGATCCGGCCGAGAAGTAGATGCCGCGCAAGTCTGACATCAGGCGCGGTACGTCCAGCCCATCGAGCCGCAGGTTGAGGTTTCCGGGCCAGCGGCTGACTTCGCTGCCATTGAGAGTCCATCCGGCAAGCGCCGTGCGTGCCGCAGCGGCCAGCCCCTGCAAGTGCTGGAAGTCCGTTTCCATCCGCGCTTTCGCCAGCGCCGCCGCGGCCCCGAACCCGGCACAGAGCGCCGGGCTGAGCGTGCCGGAACGCAAGCCGCCTTCCTGGCCGCCGCCATGCATGAACGGTCCGATTTCCACTCCGTCGCGCACCCACAAGGCACCAATGCCCTTCGGTCCGTAGAGCTTGTGCGCGGTGACGGCGATGAGATCGGCGCCCTCCGGTGGGGCCAGTTTCCCTGCGCCTTGCACCGCATCGCACAGGAACAGAGCGCCATGGGCATGCGCCCGCTCTGCCAGACGGGCCACCGGCTGGATCGTGCCGATCTCGTTGTTGACTTGCATGACCGAGACAAGCCCGATGTCCTCGGCAAATTGCACCTCAGGGTCGACCAGCCCGGCGGCATCCACCGGCAATTCCTGCAGTGGCGCGCCGCTGGCCCTGGCAGCCTCGATCACGGCCGAATGCTCAATTGCCGAAAAGGCGATGCCGCTGCGCGGGACCGAGAGAATGGCCTGGTTGATCGCCTCGGTCGCGCCCGAAGTGAAGATCACACGCCCACCGGGCGGCAGCAGCGCCGCCACTTGCTCGCGCGCAACCTCGATCGCTGCCATCGCGGCCCGGCCGGCCGGGTGCGCGCTGTGCGGATTGGCGAAGCCCATCGCCTCCGGTCCGGAGAGCCAACGCAGCATCGCCTCCTTCGCTTCCGGGGCGAGCGGGGTGGTGGCCTGGTTGTCGAGGTAGATCATGGGCCAGCTACTATCCGCCATGCAGCGATGAAGCGTTCGATATCAGCCTCGCTCGTCTCGCGGCCGATGCTCACCCGAATCACTTCTCCGGCACCGGTCAGGCCCATGGCTTGTAATACGTGGCTGGCGCGCAGCGATCCCGAGGAGCAGGCGCTTCCCGCCGAAACGGCAATTCCCATCGCATCGAAACGGATAAGCTGCGCGTTCGCGGACTTACCTGGCATACGGTAAGACGCGATAGACGGTACGCGGGCAGTCTCCTCCGCAATCGAGAATCCACCTGAGGCGTGGATCGCTTCGTCAAGCCGATGGCGCAGGCGCACAGCCCCGGACAGCCAGTCGCTGCCGGCTTCCAGCGCCGCCGCCATGGCGAGGGCTCCGGGCAAATTCTCGGTCCCGCCGCGATAGCCGCGTTCTTGTCCGCCCGTAGGACGCAGCATCGCCCAGTCGCGCACCAGCAGCGCTCCGATCCCCACCGGACCACCAAATTTGTGCGCAGAGAGCGCGATGAGGTCGGCATCCGGGAGAGCGAGCTTCCCCGCTGCCTGCGCGCAATCGGCCAGCAACAGGCCGCCGGCCGCCCGAACCAGATCGGCCACGCCGTCCAGTGGCTGGATTACCCCGGTTTCGCTGTTGGCCTGCTGAATCGCGACCAGCCCCGCATGCGCACATTCTGCCCGGGAGACGATGCCGAGGCCGTCGACCCCTATCCTGGGCACACCGGAAGCGTGGCGAAGTACTGCATCATGTTCGACGGCACTGACCGCTGCGAGGGGAAGCGTGCATAGCTGCATGGCCATCGCAAGCGCTTCGCTCGCGCCGGAGGTGAACACGACTTCACCGTTCCAGCACAGCGCCGTCTTGACCCGTTCGCGGGCATTCTCCAGCGCGGCGCGCGCCTTCCTGCCCGGGCCGTGCGGGCTCGAGGGATTGGCCCAGATCTGGAACCCTTCAAGCATCGCAACGCGCGCTGCTGGCAGCAGCGGCGTGGTGGCGGCATGGTCAAGATAAAGCGAATCGGCGGTCATGCTCGGAAAAGTTGCTTTTGCGACGGTCGTTTCTATATAGCGCCTTCCTTCCGATCATAGCCCATTCCGGACCGGCAAGCCGAGATCGCTCGGTGGCCGCGGTTTGGAGCGCAGACCAGCAAAGGCGAGACAATGCCCGCAGTCATCTTCCCCGGTCCCGAAGGCCGCCTAGAAGGCCGTTTCCAGCCCTCCACGCGCGCGCGCGCGCCCGTCGCGATGATCCTTCATCCGCACCCGCAGGCAGGCGGCACGATGAACGACCGGATCACGCAGGCGATGTACAAGACCTTCGTGAATCGCGGCTTCGCCACCTTGCGCTTCAACTTCCGCGGCGTCGGCCGCAGCCAGGGCAGCTTCGACAACGGCATCGGCGAATTGTCCGATGCCGCCGCAGCGCTGGACTGGGTCCAGTCAATCCACCCCGAGGCTTCGTCCACCTGGATCGCCGGCTACAGCTTCGGCGCGCTGATCGGAATGCAGTTGCTGATGCGCCGTCCCGAAGTGCGCGGGTTCATTTCAGTCGCTCCGCCTGCCAACATGTACGACTTCAGCTTCCTTGCGCCCTGCCCTTCTTCGGGCATCATCGTGCAGGGAGCGCAGGATACCGTCGTGACTCCGGGCGCAGTGCAGAAGCTGGTCGACAAGCTGCGCACCCAGAAGCACATCACGATCCATCACGAC
>CANJBY010000062.1 GCA_947472735.1 Sphingomonadaceae bacterium
AGCTGGTCGACAAGCTGCGCACCCAGAAGCACATCACGATCCATCACGACGAAATCCCCCGCGCCAATCACTTCTTCGAACACGAACTCGACGAGATGATGCGAGCAGTCGACAACTACCTCGACATGCGCCTCGCTCCGGATTGTCCAATAAAGTGACCCGCTAGCGGGGAGCGGGGCCCGAAACCGGCGCCGCAGTCCCGCCGCCTCCCGGCAGGGTCCAGATCGCGACATTGACGGCAAGAATCGCCGCGAGCACCAGCATGAGGCTGGCCTGCTTGCGGGCGTTACCACGGCGCAGCAGGAACAGCGCTCCGCCGACCAGGGCGATGATCGCAAGGACCATCATCGAGAGTGCGGTTGCCATCATGCCGGTCGCCCTTCCGGAGGCTTCAGTCCCTGAGCTCCGCCAATGTGTTTGCCAGCCAATCCAGGTTGCTTTCGCTTGCGCTGCGGGCACAGATATAGCCGGCGACCAGCATTGCCAACAAGGGCAGCATCCGGCCTGTCTCCAGCGGATCAAGGCCGGAAGCAGTCGCGCAGTGATCGATAAGGCCGGACTTTTCGGCAGGAATTCCGATCAGCAGGTCGAGGACCTGCGCAGCGACCGCTTGATCGGCTCCATTCCCCGCCAGTAATCCTGCCGCCAAACCGCCGCCACCCAGTTCTTCCCAGGCATCCACGAGCTTGCGCAACCCAACGGCTCCTCCACCGTGCAATACCGCGGCATCGTGCATGCCTTTCAGCACCGCGGGTAGCATGCAGCGCGCAGCGTTTGCCGCTTCGGCCGGAAGCAGGTTGAGCTCCCGCGCGAGTGCATCGATCCCGCCACTACGGTGCAGCGTGGTGAGAATATCCATTTCGGTTTCGACGCCCCGTTCCGTGTTGCATTAGCTTTACAACCGGAATGGATGGAACAATGGAAAAATGCAAACGCCGTAAATCCCGCTACTGGGAAAAACCGTCGGCACCTGTGCGGTTGTGACGCATTATCATGGTTAGCTCACAGCGGCACCGGTCACTCCGCGCGTGGCGGGCCGGCAGCCGCAATAGCTCCGGGTCGGCGTCGCGACCCGGAACTTGATAAGGGATTCAAGCGGCGGTTGGGGCCGCCTGGCGCACGCCTTCGTCGACGTGGTCAGCAAATTGTTCGAAGTTCTCGATGAACTTGCGGACCAGATCCTGCGCGGTACGATCGTACTCGGCCGGATCGGACCACGCCCCGCGCGGATCAAGCAGCTTGCTGTCAACACCCGCCACGGCAACCGGAATCTCGAAGCCGAAATTCGGATCCTTGGTGAATTCGGCTGCGTTGAGGCTGCCGTCGAGCGCGGCATTAAGCAGCGCGCGGGTGGCCTTGATCGGCATGCGGCTGATGCCCGGCATGGTAGCCTTGCCGCCCGACCAGCCGGTGTTGACCAGCCAGCATTTGACGTTGCCCCTGGCAATCCGCTCCTTGAGCAGGTTGCCATAGATCGAGGGATGGCGCGGCATGAAGGGTGCGCCGAAGCAGGTTGAGAACGTTGCTTCAGGCTCGGTCACCCCGATCTCGGTGCCGGCAACGCGGGCCGTGTAGCCGGAGAGGAAGTGATACATCGCCTGGTCCGGCGTAAGCCGCGCGATCGGCGGCAGCACGCCATAGGCATCGGCTGTCAGGAAGATGATGTTGGCCGGAACCGGGCCGAGGTTCTTCTCCGAAGTGTTCGGAATGAACTCGATCGGATAGGAGCCGCGGCTGTTTTCCGCGAGCGAATTGTCATCGAGGTCGATCTCGCGCGTGACCGGATCGATCACCACGTTTTCCAGCACCGTTCCAAAACGCTTCGTGGTCGCGAAGATCTCGGGCTCGGCCTCGGGCGATAGGCGGATCATCTTGGCGTAGCAGCCGCCCTCGAAGTTGAACACGGCGGTATCGGACCAGCCATGCTCGTCATCACCGATCAGCGTGCGGCTGGCGTCGGCGGAAAGCGTGGTCTTGCCGGTGCCGGAAAGGCCGAAGAACACGGCGGTGGTGCCGTCGGAACCGATATTGGCCGAGCAATGCATCGGCATCACGCCCCGGGCGGGCAGGAGATAGTTGAGGATGCCGAAAACCGACTTCTTCATTTCACCGGCATAGGCCGTGCCGCCGATCAGGATCAGCTTTTCGGTGAAGTTGACCGCGATCACCGTTTCGGTGCGGCAACCGTGGCGCGCGGGATCGGCGCGGAAGGTCGGCAAATCGATGATGGTGTATTCGGGAACGAAGTTGGCGAGCTCGGTGTCGCTCGGGCGGACCAGCAGCGTGCGGATGAACAGGTTGTGCCAGGCACGCTCATTGATGATGCGCACGTTGACCCGGTTTTCCGGCTGCGAACCGCCAAACAGATCTGCAACATAAAGCGTGTCGCGCTTGGCCAGCTCGGCCAGGAAGTCCGCCTTGAGCGCGGCGAAATGGGCCGGGTCCATCGCCTGGTTGGTCTTGCCCCACCAGACTGTGTCCTCGGTTTCGGCGTCGCGAACGATAAACTTGTCCTTCGCGGCGCGGCCGGTGTGCAGTCCGGTCTCGACCACCAGCGGCCCATCCTTGGCCAGCATGCCTTCACCATTGCGAAGGGCATGTTCAACCAGCGGCGCAGTACCGAGGTTGGCATGGATGGTTGCCGAAGTGACAATACCCTGTTTGTCGAGCGGGTAGCTGAGCGAAGCAGTAATCAAGATACTCTCCCGGTGGGCCGCAGAACATAGGAATGCGGAATCGCAAGTGCGCATAGTCGAGCACCGGCCTAAGGTCAAATCGCTCAAATGGGTTGGATTCAAGCGTTTAATCAGCCGTTTAATGCAGCAAATGTGCAGCACATTGTTATTGTCGGCAGGAACGGCTAGGCCTTGAATCCCGGCCATCAAAGCGAACAAACCCTGTCGAGACCATGACAGAAAACTTGCCTGCTCAAACGCTTAGTTGCGCAACAAAGCCCTGCGACGCACAGCAGGTGATCGTGCTGGTCGATGACGATCGCAACATCCTGACATCGGTCTCGATCGGGTTGCAGGCCGAAGGCTTCGCCACCAGACTCTATGCCGATGGCAGTGTCGCGCTGAAGGCGATTCTCGATAATCCACCCGATCTTGCCGTATTCGACATCAAGATGCCGCGGATGGACGGCCTCGAATTGCTGCGGCGGCTGCGCGAAACTTCCGACGTTCCCGTGATCTTCCTGACCTCGAAGGACGAGGAGCCGGATGAGGCGCTTGGCCTGGCGATGGGGGCGGATGATTATATCACCAAGCCGTTCAGCCAGCGCTTGCTCGTCGCGCGGATCAAGGCGATCCTGCGCCGTAGTGAACTGGTCCGGCGCGAGGGCGGAGACGAGGGCGAAGGCGACAGTGCAGTGCCCGAGATTCGGCGTGGCCGGCTGGTAATGGATCCTTCCCGGCATCAGGTCAGCTGGGACGGGGTCCCGGTGTCGCTGACCGTGACCGAATTCCTGATCCTGGCAGCATTGGCGAGCCGTCCGGGCGTCATCCGCAGCCGCAACCAGCTGATGGACACCGCCTACAGCGACGACGTTTTCATCGACGACCGGACGATCGACAGCCACATCAAGCGCCTGCGGCGCAAGTTCCGCGCGGTCGATCCGCACTTTGCTGCGATCGAGACGCTTTACGGCGCGGGCTATTCCTACGCCGATGGTTGACCACGACCGCCACGAGGCTGAGGACCGCCGCTTCTGGGCGCGGCGCGTTTCGCTGACCACTCGCATCCTCGTGGTCAACATCATGGCTCTGGGATTGTTGGCCGGAAGTTTCTTCTACCTCGACAGCTACCGCAAACGACTGTTGGAGGAGCGCTTCAACCTCGCACGGTCCGAAGCCGAAATCGCAGCCGACGCGCTGGCCGGCGCCCGGCCGGAACAGCGCAAGGCTATGCTGCGCGCAATCGGCACGCGGCAACACCTCAGGCTGCGGCTGTTCGATGCCAAAGGCCGTCTGGTCGCCGACAGTTTCGAACTCGCCCCACCGGCGTTTGCCTTTGTGGACCCGGACAAGGAACCATGGTTGCAGCACGGCGCGCGCGCACTCGATCGAGGAATGGATTTCCTGCTCGGGGCCGACCCTATCGTGCCTTACCGCGAACTCGGCAACCACGCGGGAGACTGGCCGGAAATCGTTCAGGCCCTGCAGACCCGGCACACCACGATTTTCCACCGCGCCGCACCAGATCAGACACCGGCGATTAGCGCGGCCTCCCCTGTCGGCGGCAATGGAGAGGCCTTGCTGACCCTCAGAAATGCGCCCGACGTTACCCAGAACGTGCGCGATGCCCGGCAGACCCTGGCGATCGTTGTGGCGATCGCGGCGATCATCTCGGTGCAGCTCTCGCTGTTCCTTGCGCGCACCATCGTGCAGCCGTTGCGGATGCTGGTACGTTCGGCGATCCGCGTCAGGCTTGGGCGCGATCGCAATGTGGTCGTTCCGCGCTTGCCCGAGCGCCGGGACGAGATCGGGCTGCTGGCCCGGGCGATCTCGGACATGACGGCGGCGCTGCGCCAGCGCATCGATGCTGTCGACGCATTTGCCGCCGATGTCGCGCACGAGATCAAGAACCCGCTGGCATCGCTGCGCAGCGCACTGGAATCGCTGGAGAAGGTCAAGGATCCGGCACTGCGCAAGCAGTTGTCAGAGATAGCGGCGCATGACGTCCGGCGGATCGACCGCCTGATCACCGAGGTTTCGGAAGCGAGCCGGATCGACGCAGAACTTAGCCGGACCGCGTTCCAGCCGGTCGATCTCGCGGCGCTGGCTGCGGGCATCATCACCAATCGCGAGAAGTCCGGCGCCAACCGCGACCGCAAGATCAAGCTGCGCCGCCGCCGGGACGGCGAACCGCTGCTGGTGCCGGGCAACCTGCCGAGGCTGCAACGCGTACTGGAAAACCTGCTCGACAACGCCGTGTCGTTCTCCCCGCCCGGCGGCACGGTCACCGTCGAGCTCACGCGCCAGTCGGGCCGGATCCAGCTTTCCGTTGAGGATGAAGGGCCCGGGATTGCTCCGGAGGACCGGGAACGGATCTTCGAACGGTTTCATTCGCTACGGCCTGAGGACGAGGATTTCGGGAGCCATAGCGGTCTCGGACTCGCCATCGCCCGTACGATCGTCGAGGCGCATGATGGCCGCCTGAGCGCGCGGGATCGTCCCGGCGGTGCTGCCGGGGCCTGCCTTGTGATCGACCTCCCGGTTCACGGTGAATTCGAATGACCTCGCTTCAGGCCAGTTGCGTGGCAATTGACGGTCGGGGACTGCTGATCCTGGGCGAACCGGGCAGCGGAAAGAGCTCGCTCGCCCTCGCCCTGATCGACCGCGGCGCCACACTGGTCGGCGACGACGGAATCGAAGTCAGGGGCAACGCGGGAATGCTTTACGCGAGCCCTCACCCGCGAACACGCGGACTCCTTGAAGTCCGAAACCTTGGCCTTCTTGACTATCCGGTCGCAGAGATGATCCCCATCGCCATCGCCCTCCGTCTCGATCCGGGAGCCGAGCGCTTCGTCGAACAGGCCGAGAGCATCGGGATCGCGGGAGTTGGCCTGCCGCTGGTGCGGCTCTGGCCTGACGGAGCGGTTCTGGCGTTGAAGGCAGAACTGGCTTTGCGGCGCTATGGCCTGCCTCTTTCGCGGACAAGCTGATCGCACCCCTTCCCTTTTACCGGGAGTGAGCGCAGATCAAACCGCCATGCCCGCCGACTCATCCCCGCCCGTCGAACGCCAGCGCGTCCTGTTGGTGACGGGCCTGCTTGGTGCCGGCAAGACCACTGCGCTCAACGTGCTGGAAGACCTGGGCTGGGAAGCAATCGACAACTTCCCGCTGCGCATGCTCGAGCGTCTGCTTGATACGACGCAGCCAGACCTGAGCGGCGGACGCATGCCGCTGGCGATCGGGTTCGACACGAGAACCCGAGGGTTCGATGCCAATGCCTTGATCGCGCTGGTCAAGAAGCTGACTCGGCGTCCCGAACTCGAACTGACCACGTTGTTTCTCGACTGTTCCGGCCAGGAACTGGAGCGGCGTTACAACGAGACCCGCCGTCGTCATCCCCTCGCGGGAGACTTGCCGGCAGCATCTGGCATCGCGGCCGAGCGTGAGCAGATGGAGCCGCTGCGGCGCTGGGCCGATCTCGTGATCTCGACCACCGCATTCTCCGCGAACCAGCTGCAACAGGCGGTCCGCGAGCAGTTCTCGCCGGCCAGCGGTCCGGGGATGACCGTGACGGTAACAAGTTTCGGATTTTCGCGCGGGATGCCGCCCATTGCCGACCTGGTGTTCGACATGCGCTTCCTTGACAATCCGCACTGGCATGACGATCTTCGCCCGCTCACCGGACTGGACGCCCCCGTGGGCGAACATGTCCGCAAGGACCCGGCCTTCGACGAAGCTTTTGCGCGGATTCGTGACCTGCTGCTCCTGCTGCTTCCGCGCTACCGCGCACAGGGCAAGGCCTATGTCACCGTGGCCTTCGGCTGCACCGGCGGGCGGCACCGATCCGTGTTCTTTGCCGAGGAAATCGGCGCAGCCTTGCGCGAGGCTGGTTTTTCGCCCACAATGTTGCACCGCAACCTGAGTTCGCGCTCCGCTGATCTCGTCGAAGGAGGACAGTCGCGATGACGAGGGGGTACATGGCCGCTGTCGGGCCGCTGGGTGTTCGGAGCACTTCTTCGCAATGATCGGTATGGTTTTGGTTACCCACGGCAAGCTTGCCGAGGAATTCGTGCATGCGATGCAGCATGTCGTTGGCCGCCAGGAAGGCGTTGCCACCGTCTGCATTGGGCCGAACGACGACATGGAGCAACGCCGCAAGGAGATCTCGGAGAAGATTCGCGAGGTCGATAGCGGCGCCGGAGCCATTGTCCTGACCGATCTGTTCGGGGGCACGCCCTCCAATCTGGCCATTTCGCTGATGAAACAAGGCACGGTGGAAGTGATCGCCGGAATCAACCTCCCGATGCTGATCCGCCTGGCCAAGGCGCGCAAGAGCATGGCGCTCAAGGAAGCGACGATTGCCGCACGCGATGCCGGACGCAACTACATCACCATTGCTTCCGAATTTCTGGGCCAGGACGCATGAACGAAGCGCGCGACACGATCGAGATCGTCAACAACCGCGGCCTGCACGCGCGGGCCAGTGCGAAATTTGTCAGCATGGTCGCAGCGATGCCCGATGGCATAACCGTCAGGGTCCTGAAAGACGGGCATGAGGCCGCCGGCGGTTCGATCCTCGGCTTGATGATGCTCGGCGCTGCCAAGGGCGACGCGATCGAGATCGAAGTGAGCGGTGACGGCTGCGACGCCGCGTTGCTGAAGCTCACCGGTCTGGTCAAGGACGGCTTCGGCGAGGATTGACCAGGTCCCCCGAACGGATTGTTCCCCGATGAACCAGCGCCGGATTATCAGCGGCTTTTCCAATCCCACCGTCAAGGCGCTGCGCGCGCTGCGCGAGAAGAAGCATCGCAAGGCCGCGGGCAAGTTCCTGGCCGAGGGACTGCGACTGCTGACCGACGCGCGGGAAGGCGGGCGCCTGCCGGAGACCCTGGTCATGGCGGAAGGCCGCGACGACCATCCCTTGCTCGCGGCGCTGGAGCAGGCAGTGCTGCAAGCCGGCGGCGAGGTGATCGAGACCAGCCCCGACATCCTTGCCAAGATTACCGGCAAGGACAACCCGCAGGCGATTGCCGGGGTTTTTGACGAGTTCGACACTGCCCTTGCTTCGCTTGACCGGCACGTCGCGCCGATCTGGCTGGTTGCACAGGCGCTGCGAGATCCGGGCAATCTCGGCACCATGCTGCGGACGGGCGACGCGGTCGGCGCCGGCGGTCTGATCCTGATTGATGATTGCGCCGATCCGTTCTCGGTCGAGGCCGTGCGCGCGAGTATGGGGGCGATCTTTACTCAGCGGCTGGCTCAGGCCCGGTGGGAAGAATTCCTGCCGTGGCTGCGCGCGGGCCAAGGGCAGCTCGTCGCGGCGTCGCTGCGTGAGGCAGTGCCATACCGCGGTGCGCCGTACCGCGCGCCCTGCTTCATTCTGGTAGGCAACGAATCGCGCGGGTTGCCGGACGAATATGAACTTGCCTGTGATTTGCGGGTGACCATGCCCATGAAAGGCCGGGCGGACAGCCTGAACGCTGCTGTTGCGGGGGCTGTGCTGGCCTACGAAGTGCTGGCCAGCCTCGACGGTTAAGCCTGCGATCAGCCAAGACGCTTCATGGGACACGGATGACTCTCGCCCGAACCCTCGCCGTTGCCCTCGCCCTGTTCCTAGCCGGTGCCGCCCCACCAGCCATTCCGCCCACTCCAGGGCAACTGATGGACAGCGCCTGGCGAGTCACTACCATTGATGGTCGCGCACCCGTTTCGCAGCGCGCCGTGATCCGTTTCCTGGGCAACCGCCTTTCCGCCAGCGCGGGCTGCAACGGACTTGGCGGAACCTGGCGGCTGCAAGGGAGCCGGCTTGTCGGCGGTCCGTTCATATCCACGATGATGTTCTGCGAAGGCGTGATGGAGCAGGAGCGAGCGATGGCCGATCTGCTCGGCTCCAGGCCGAAAATCAGCATCCAGCGCGGGTTGATGCAGCTACAGGGCGGCGGGCATCGTCTGGAAGCCCGACGCCTGCCGGGTGCTAGCCGGCCGTAGGCTCTTCCTCGGCATCGTGGATCAGCGCCGCCAACTCATCGACCGTTTCGGAGCGCCGGGGGACGATTTCGATCAGAGGTACATCCTCGATCTCGCGCTTGCCAATCTCGATTCCCTTGTCGCGCAAGCGCCGGGCAGAAACCAGTACGCGGCTGTCAAAACTGCGCGCAAAGTCATTGTAGCTGCCGACTGCGCGGCCCAGGTGGAGCCCGACTTTCGAGAGGTCCTCGGTGACTTTGGCCAAGCGATCGTAAAGCTCCGACCCGGCGCGGCCTATCTCGATCGCTTCCCGCGCAAGTTTGTCCTGGGTCCAGACCATCGCCACGGTGCGGGCGATAGCGACCAGGTTGGTCGGCGATGCCAGCAGAACGCGGTTGCGGAAAGCAAAGTCCCAGAGCTCCGGATCGTGCTCCAAGGCGGCTGCAACGAAATGCTCGCCCGGAACGAACATCACCACGTAATCCGGCGCATCCTCGAACTGGCTTTGATAGCTTTTGGCGCCGAGCTGCTGGACATGGGTTCGCATCGATGCGGCATGCTGGCCTAGCGCTGCGAGCCGGATCGTCTCGTCATCTGCCTCGAACGCCGCCTGATAGGCGTTCAGCGAAACCTTCGCGTCGATCACCAACTGCTTCTGCCCGGGGATCCGCACGATAGCATCGGGTCGCAGCCGGCCCTCGTCGGTGTCGATGGAGTGTTCGGTGATGAAATCGGTATGCTCGGCCAGCCCGCACTGCTCTAGCACGTTGCGCAACTGCTGTTCGCCCCAGCGGCCGCGGGCCTTGGGGGCATTGCGCAGCGAATTGCCGAGCCGGGCCGCCTCTGCCCGAACGGATTCCTGGCCGGCTCGCACCGCCTCGATCTGCCCGAACAACTGACCGAACGCGTCGATACGCTGCTTTTCCAGGGCAGTGACCTGCTCCTCATAACTCTTCAGCCGCTGGTCGACGGGCGCCAGCAAGGTCTTGAGTCTCTCGGCCGTCTTCTCTTCCGAATGCCCGAGCCGCTGCTCAGCCTGGACCAGAAACATCTCCTGCGCCCGGGCGAGAATTTTCGCTCCGGCTGCTTCGAATTCGCGCTTGAGACTGTCCTGCGCTTCGATCAGCGCGGCCTTCTGCTCTTCGAAATGGGCGGCGTTGGCCCGCAGGGTCGCCACCTCGATCCGGGAATCGCCGAGCTCCGCAATCGCCTGACGGAACCGTCCATCCTGCTCGCGCGCCTCGTTCTCCCGTTCCGCAAGCCGCTGCCGCAATTCTGCTGCCTGGCGTCCGCCGAGCCACCACCCCAGACCGCCCCCCAGGAGTAATGCGAGCAAGACAAATGCCAAGTTGGAAGTCTGGTCCATCAATTCATCCGATTAGAACGAAATGTGAACTTACCGCCGCCGCGGCTCAGACGCAAGCCGCCTTCGCGCACGGGATTGGTATGAAAAATTTCCGCGTCTGTGAAATTTTCGCTCTTGTGATAGTCGCCCGAAAAATTGTATATGTTGCTTACAAATTTGGGAGCAGTGACCTGGAATGGGGGCAGCGCCGGTTCGGCGCTCCGTATCCCTTGCCCGGGCCATGACTAGCAAGGGAAAGGGAGTTCATGCCCACCGACATCGAAATCGCGCGCGCAGCCACACTGGATCCGATCACCAAGGTTGCGGCGGCAGCCGGTATTCCGGACGATGCGCTGATCCCCTATGGCAAGTACAAGGCCAAGATCGACCGCGACGCGCTGCCCAAGTCCGACACCGTGGGCAAGCTGATCCTCGTCACGGCAATCAACCCCACTCCGGCCGGCGAAGGCAAGACCACCACTTCGGTTGGCTTGTCCGACGCGCTGCATCGCATCGGCAAGAAGACCATGCTGTGCCTGCGCGAACCGAGCCTGGGCCCCTGCTTCGGCGTCAAGGGCGGCGGCGCCGGCGGCGGCAAGAGCCAGGTCATGCCGATGGACGAGATCAACCTGCACTTTACGGGTGACTTTCACGCCATCACCAGCGCGCACAATCTGCTCTCGGCGATGATCGACAACCACATCCACTGGGGCAACCAGCTGAACCTCGACCTGCGCCGCATCACCTGGCGCCGCGTGCTCGACATGAACGACCGGGCGCTGCGCCAGATCGTTGGCCCGCTCGGCGGCGTCTCGAACGGCTATCCGCGCGAGACCGGCTTCGACATCACCGTCGCTTCG
>CANJBY010000063.1 GCA_947472735.1 Sphingomonadaceae bacterium
GTCGGCCACCGGGGCGCCGCCCGACACCACCGTGCCGCGCACCGCCGAGGAGGTTTCCTGCGCGAAGGCAGGTGCGACAAAGGCGCAGGCGAGAGAGATGCTGGCCGCGCTCGCGGCAAGGAAATACTTGAGCTGCATTGTCGTCAGTCTCCGATTTTGGCCCCGGTCACGCCCGGCTAGCCCAACCCCATTTATCCGTATGACTTTGCCCCCCCGAATCGGGGAAAATATGGACATGTGAGCGCTCATACAAGCGCTCGGACATTCCCTGAACATTTCAATGTGACAAGGTGTTGACAGTTTGGCGCGACGCGCTGGTGCCGAATGCGCCGCAAGTAAGGAAGTTTCGCCTGAAGAGGCTGTACCATTACATTTGTTCAAAACGGCGATAAATCGATACCAAACCGCAGGCAGACGTGCCCGCGCGACAAGTCGAATGTTGCTGCAGTGCGGCAATTGTGCAACGGTGCTGCATGGGCGCGCATCACCACCACGACCATGCCGCGCACGGGACGGTTCAGCACGCCAGTCACGGCCGGGCATTTGCCCTCGCGGTCGCGCTCAATCTGGCGTTTGTCGTAGTCGAGGTGGTCGCCGGGATCACCGGCAAGTCGATGGCGCTGATTGCGGACGCCGGGCACAACCTGTCGGACGTACTGGCGCTGCTGCTCGCGTGGGGGGCTAGCAAGCTCGCCAGCCGCCCGCCATCGGCCCGCTACACCTGGGGCCTGAAGGGCAGCTCGATCCTGGCGGCGCTGGCTAATGCGGCACTACTCTGGCTGGCGCTGGGCGCGATCCTGCTGGAGACGATCCAGCGCTTTTCCCACCCGGCCGAGCCGCAAGGCGCGATCATGATGGGCGTCGCCGCCGCCGGCATCGTCATCAACGCCATGTGCGCGCTCTTGTTCGCCAGAGGCCGTAGCCACGACCTGAACCTGCGCGCGGCGTTCCAGCACTTGCTGGCCGATGCGGTAGTTTCGGCCGGCGTGGTGATCGCCGGACTACTGGTGCTGCTGACGGGCAAGACGTGGATTGATCCGGTCACCAGCCTGGTCATCACGATCGTGATCGGTTTCGGCAGCTGGTCGCTGCTCAGGGAAGCGCTGCGCCTGGCGCTCGGCGCGGTTCCCTCGGCGATCGACGAGGCGGCGGTACGGACCTTGCTGTCAGAGCAGCCCGGTGTGACTTCGGTGCATGACCTGCACATCTGGGCGATGAGCACGACCGAAACCGTCCTTACCGCGCATCTGGTGGCACCCGGCGGTCACCCGGGAGATGCCTTCCTGCACGAACTCGCGCATCAACTCGAACACCGCTTCGGCATCGGTCATGCAACCCTGCAGGTGGAAACCGGCGCCGGCGAGGATTGCGTGCTGCAGTCGGAGAGCGTCGTCTAGCCCGTTATTCGCCAGCGCAGGGTTTCACCGGCATGGAACGGGACCAGCTCGATATCACCGGTCACGAAGCTTTCCGGGATCGGGTTGTCCGCCCTCGCCAGCGTGACCGTGCCTTCATTGAACGGCAGGCCGTAAAAGCGCGGACCGTTTTCGCTGGCGAACGCCTCAAGGCGGTCCAGCGCGTCTTCCTCGTCGAACACCGCAGCATAGCTCTCCAGCGCGAATGGCGCATTGAAGATCCCGGCGCAGCCGCAAGCGGCTTCCTTGGTTTCAATGCGGTGCGGGGCGCTGTCAGTCCCGAGGAAGAACTTGGGGCTTCCGGAAGTCGCCGCCTGGCGCAGCGCCAGCCGGTGCTTCTCGCGCTTGGCAACGGGCAGGCAATAGGCGTGTGGCCGGATGCCGCCGACCAGCATGGCGTTGCGGTTGATATGGAGATGCTGCGGTGTGATCGTGGCCGCCACGTTGGGCCCGGCCGCCAGCACGAACTGCGCCGCCTCTTCGGTGGTGATGTGCTCGAACACGATCTTGAGGCCCGGAAAATCCCGGACCAGCCCGGCCATGGTCCGGTCGATGAACACCGCCTCCCGGTCGAACACGTCAACCTCGTGATCGGTCACCTCGCCATGCACCAGCAGCGGCATCCCGGCCTGCTCCATCGCCGCCAGCGCGCCGTGGATATGCCTGACTTCGGTTACCCCGTGCGCGGAACCGGTGGTTGCGTGAGCGGGATAGAGCTTGGCGGCGGTGAAGACCCCGGCAGCATGACCCTCGGCCAGCATCGCGCCGTCGATCCCGTCGGTCAGGTAGGCTACCATCAGCGGAGTAAAGCCCGGTCCGGCCGCCGCCTCGATCCGCCCGCGGTAGGCTCGCGCGGCATCGATCGTGGTGATCGGCGGCGAAAGGTTGGGCATCACGATCGCGCGGGCGAACTGGCGCGCGGTATAGGGTGCGACGGCTTCCAGCATGGCGCCGTCGCGCAAATGGACGTGCCAATCGTCGGGGCGGCGGATCGTGAGTTTGGGATTCGTCATGGGGTGCCTATATGCAAGCTCAATGGAAGCTACCACCCTCACCTCGCGCGCGATCCTGCGCTTGTCCCCGCTGGAGCCCGGTGAGGATGTCGCCGAATTCCTCCAGGGCCTCGTTACCAATGATGTGGCCGGGGCGCTGCCGGTCTGGGCGGCGCTACTCAGCCCGCAAGGCAAGGTGCTGTTCGATTTCCTCGTCTGGCGCGATCCAAAGACGGATGACCTTCTGCTCGATTGCGAAGCCGGCGCTGCCGAAGCGTTGGCCAAGCGGTTGTCGCTCTACCGCCTGCGCCGCAAGATCGGCATCGCGCGGGACGAAAGCCTGGCCGTCCACTGGCAACCCCATCCTGAGGGCAATGATCCGCGCCTGTCCGCGCTCGGTCGGCGCTGGTTGGCACCGGCGAGCGAAGGCAGTGCGGATGCCGCATGGCTTGCGCACCGCCTTTCGCTCGGCGTTGCCGAAGGCGCGGCGGAGCTGGGTGACCTGCTCTGGCTGGAATGCAACGCGGCCGAGCTCAGCGGCGTCTCCTTCACCAAGGGCTGCTACGTCGGCCAGGAGAACACGGCACGGATGAACTGGCGGCAGAAGGTCAACCGGCGGGTGGTGGTGGTTCCGCTGGACCGCTCTGACCCGGCGCGGCAGCGGATAGCCTATCCCGAGCTGCGGCTCGCCGTAGATCATTTGCGGGTCGAGGATATCGACCCGGCGCTGCGCCCCGCGTGGCTTCCGTCAGCCGAGCACTAAGGCGCCAGCCCGGCCTTTATTGCCGACTCGATCAGCATTGTTTCCGCAGTCGCCCGCGCCTGATCGCGCGGCAGATCAAGCGAGGCGGAGAGCTGCGCGCCCATCAGCGCATCGCCCAACGCCATCAGCACCAGCGCCAGCGTCACCTCGCGCATCGCGCCGGCACCCGATTCGTGCAGATCGTCCACCAGATCGTGAATCGCATCGACGATCGGATCGAGCGCATCCTCGTTACCCGAGAGCAGCATCCACGAAGCCAGCGCCCCGCCGCCTTCCTTGTCAAAGGCATCAAACGTGAGATCGACCACGTGACGCGGCGAATCGAGTCCGGCGCGGCTGGCGACCACCGCTTCGACGATTGTGGAGCAGATCGTTTCCGCGAGATACGCCGCAAGCGCCTTTTGCAGCCCCGAAGCTGAACCGAAATGGTGCAGCAGGTTCGCATGCGTCCGGCCCACCCGCGCCGCTACGGCTTTGAGAGTGACAGCTTGCGGGCCGGTTTCGATCAGCAGTGCGCGAGCCGCTTCAAGCGCGGCATCACGGCTTTCCACCTGAGTCAGACGCTTACGGGTTGCCATTAATACATATGCCTAATATTTTGTTAAAATGAGCGACCAAGAAGCTATCGACCTAGAGCGCCCTTTGATTGGCGGCAAGGCCCAGTCGAACGCGGCCGAACACGCGCTGATCGTGCGGGATGAACGGTTCTGTCGACAAGCCAAACCCTCGCGCTGGTGGATGAACGGCGACCCGGTGGCGACTGCCTGGTACAATTCGGTTTCCGCCAGCCTGCCGCGCGGCGAGGCTTTTTTCATCGATACCATGAAAAACTTTCGTGAAGACCTGCCCCCGGCGCTCGAGGCCGAGGTGCGCAACTTCGTGCGGCAGGAGATCAATCACACCCGCGAGCATATCGCCTTCAACCGCATGATCTCGGACCACGGCTACGACGTGGAAAGCATTGATCGCGGCATTACCGACATGCTGGCACTGGCCGAAGGCCGCCAGCGCGAGGTCAATCTGGCGGTGAGCATCGCGCTCGAACACTTCGCAGCCTCGATCAGCCACGAACTGCTGGCCGACCCGCGCTACCTTGCCGGGGCCGAGCATGAAGCGGCCGAGCTGTGGCGCTGGCACGCCACCGAGGAGATCGAGCACAAGGGACTGGTCCACGACATCTGGCTGCACGCAACCCGTGACTGGTCGGCCTGGAAGCGCTGGAAGACGCTGTCGCTGGTCTCGCTGCTGATCACCCGCAAGTACTTCAAGAACCGCGTGCGAGACGCGCTGGGGCTAATGGCGCAAGACGGGATCACCGGCTGGCGCGCCAAATGGCGGCTCAACCGCTTCCTCTGGGCCAAACCCGGCATGATGCGCCGCCTGCTGCCGCACTGGTCGAAGATCTTGCTGCCCGGCTTTCGTCCGTGGAACTTCGACAACGGCCACTTCATCCGCGAATATCGCGGGCACGTGGAGGTGAAGGGTGAGGTCGTAACCGCCTAGTCACCTAGCGCCAAAAGCACGGCATAATGCCCGTTGCTCCGTCGGCGGGCACTTGATTTGCAGTTTATTGACATGAATGTCAGTAATAACTAATTCAAGCGCATGAACGCGCAAAGCCCGATCCCGCTCGACGCCGCCGTGGCCACCCCCACTCCGGCCGACCTGACGCTCACCGTCCGCGACTTGCGCTTCGGGCGCGAGGACAAGCCGGAGCGTTGGTGGTTGAATGGCGATCCGTATGGCACTGCCTGGCACAATGCATTGTCGGCGGTCTTTCCGCGCGGCGAGGCATTTTTCATCGAGGCGGTGAAAGCGCATCGTGACGGCGCCGACCCCAAGCTGGCCGAGGAAATCCGCGGTTTCGTGGCGCAGGAAATCAACCACACGCGCGAGCACATCGCCTTTAACCGGGCGGCGACCGATGCAGGTTACGACCTTTCCAGGATCGACGAGCGCCTGGTCGGCTTCCTCGAGATGACCAATGGCCGACCGGTTATCCTCAATCTCGCCTCAACCATGGCGCTCGAGCACTTCACGGCGATGATGGCGCACGAATTCCTGGTCAATCCGCAGCACTTTGCCGGAGCGCGCGGCGATTCCGGCAAGCTTTGGCGTTGGCACGCGATCGAAGAGATCGAGCACAAGGCCGTCGCCTATGACACCTACCTCCACGCCACGCGCCGCTGGAGCCGGTGGAAGCGCTGGAAGCTGAAATCGCTGATGATGCTGTTGGTGACCAAGAACTTCCTAGCCCACCGGTGGACCGATACGCTTGATTTGCTGGCGCAGGACGGGATGACCGGCTTCCGGGTCAAGCTTCGCCTCGCGGCCTACCTGATGTGGAAGCCGGGTGTGCTGCGCCGGATCTTCCCGGCCTGGGTGGCCTACTTCCTGCCGGGCTTTCATCCGTGGAACAACGATGAGCGCGGACTGATTGCCAGAGCGGAAGCTGAGCTGGCCTAGTCCTCCCCTTCCCGGGAGGCCCCTTCATGCCACCTGCATCATGGCGGCGGTATCATAACCATCGCAATTGCACGGCTCTCCCAGATCGAGGCGATGCTCGATCGAGCTCACTTCGCTGCGGCGGGCCAGACAATAGCGGCGGCGCATCCGACCGGTGGGCTGGAACCCAACCTTGCGCAACACCCGGCCCGATGCCGGGTTGTCCACGAAATGGCCTGACACCAGCTGCCTGTGGCCCAAAGTGCGGGCCAGGCTGATAACCGCCCGCGATGCTTCGGTCGCATAGCCTCTGCCCCAGAAGTCACGCGCCAGCCAGTAGCCCAGCTCGACCTCGCCCTCTGCGTCGCTGAGGCCGATGCCGCCGATCATCCGCGCCGGTTCAACGCTGGTAGGCAAAGTAATCACGAAGTGCGGCAGCGAGCGATCCTGCGGCTGCGCCACGAAGTTGCGCGCATCCTCCGCCGAATAGGGCCAGGGAACGCGGGCGAGATTCATCACGACCGCCTCGTCAGCGATCCGCGCCAGCATTTCTTCCCAGTCTTCCGGCCAGGCCGGCCGCAGGAACAGTCTTTCACTGCGAATGAACATCGTAGCTCTCCACATTCGCCCCACGCCAGCCTGCCTAGACTGCGCGCATGACAGTGCCATTACGTCCTGCGCCGGATCGGGCCCTGAAAAGGGCACTACGAGCGGGACGTGCTGAGGGAGAGACGAAAAAAGGGAGACGGGCCGGGCCCCTCTCCCTCGTACGGCCGGACTGTTATAGTCCGGCGGGGCCACCCATCAGGATGGCCCGTTATCGACCATCCGTTATTCGGCTGCTTGGGCCATGACGTCTACCGAGACGTACTTGCGACCGAGCTTGCCATCGTGGAATCGCACGCGTCCGGCCGAAAGCGCGAACAGGGTGTGATCCTTGCCGAGCCCGACATTGGCGCCCGGATAGACGCGGGTGCCGCGCTGGCGGATGATAATGTTGCCGCCGATCACTTCCTGACCGCCGAACTTCTTCACGCCAAGGCGACGACCTGCCGAATCGCGACCGTTACGCGAGGAGCCGCCTGCTTTCTTGTGTGCCATCTCGAACTACTCCGGATTCTTATTCGGCCGCGGCTTCAGCGGCGTCAGACTTCTTGGCGGCGGCCTTCTTCGGCGCAGCCTTCTGCTCTTCGCCACCAACGGCCAGGATGCGCAGCAGGGTCATCTGCTGGCGATGGCCGTTGCGACGGCGGTAGTTGTGCCGGCGGCGCTTCTTGAAGACGATGACCTTTTCGGACTTCGCCTGCGCGATGATTTCGGCCGAGACCACAACGCCATTGGCGTCCTTGACCTCGCCGCCGTCGCCGGCCAGCAAAACGTCGCCCAGGGTGATCTTGTCACCGGCTTCACCAGCCAGCTTCTCGACCGCGATCTTGTCTCCGGCGGCAACCCGGTATTGTTTGCCGCCCGTGCGCACTACAGCGAACATGCTATCCTATCCAATCACTTGATCCAGCCGGCCACGCCCCCGTGCGGGCACAGGGGGGCCGAAAGAAGGCGTGCCCCTAGTCGAACAGTCCCGGCCTGTCAATCGCTTGTCCGCCGCTTCCGGCCTAGTTCCGGATGGAACCGGGCCGGGCCGCATCTGACGCGGTCGAACAGGCTTTGTGACGAGCGCGTTCCAGCACCGCTTCATAGCACTTGTTTGTCCGCCTGGCATAGCCCGTTCGGAGCGGCGATAGCGCCGCCCACGCTGCAACTAGCACTCCTTCGCAGCGTGTCGTCCATCATCGCCGCACTCGCAACCGCTCCCACCGTCACACTGCGGGTAGTTAAATTAATCATGCTTTGCTTTATATTTCCGTGCTTTGCTGCGCAGCATTTTTGTTTTGTCAATTCCCGGAAACCATGTAGTTTCGCTGTTGGGTCGCTGTTCGTCCGAGAGGGCGAACAAAATAACAATAGGGGTCAAATATGCTTGGAAAGATTTGTGGACTGGCGCGTGCGCTGGCCATCATTCTCGCCGTGGTCGCCGGTTTCGTGGCTATTCCGGGACTCGACGTCACTCTCACCATCGTCGTTCTCGGCCTCGTAGCCGGGATCTGCTACACTGAAGATTCGCTTCGGGGTCTCATCCTCCTCGCTCTCGTCTTGCCGCTTTCAGGCGTGGCGCTGGCGCATCTCCCGATGGTGGGCGCGCAACTTTCCGCAGTGGCCGGCTACATGGCGCTCGGCGCGGCAAGCGCGGTCGCGAGCTGCGTGGCGCTGCTGACTTTCAACACTCTTAAGGGCGACCTGACCGGCCTCACCAAGTAGGCATCGGGTTCGTCACGCGCGGGGCCTTGCGGATCGGGGGGTTCGCAAGGCCCCTTTCGTTTGGGCGGAGCTAACGCGGAATTAACCAATTCCGCCCCAAGCTCGGCGCATGCGCCGTTACCTTGCTACCCTGCCCTTGCTGGCTTTGCTTGCCGGATGCCTGGACATCCCGCAGGCGACCGCACCGCGGCAGACGGTCCGCCAGTCGACCGCCGTCCTGACGCCCCGACCCGAATCCCGCCAGTGCCTCGCCGGCCTGGGCGCCAGCCGCGCCAACTTCACGCCTTTGCCTGACCAGTACTTCGGCGCGGGCTGCCAGCAAGTGAACACCGTTCGTCTCGCCGGACTGCAAAGTGACAACGCCAGCCTTGCGCTCAGCAATCTCGGTCCGGTGACTTGCCCGCTGGCCGAAACCTTCGCCGGCTGGGCCCGCTTCGGGATTGATCGCGCCGCCCGGCAGGAACTGGGCAGCAGGCTGGTCCGCATCGAGACCATGGGTAGCTACAACTGCCGCAGCGTCGCTGGGTCCGACCGGCTCAGCGCCCACGCCAGGGCCGCCGCGATCGACATCTCTGGCTTCGTCCTGGCCGACGGCCGGCGCATCACCATCCTGGGCGACTGGACGGAAGGCTCACCTGCCGAGAAGCGCTTCCTCCAGCTGATTCACGCCAGCGCCTGCAAGCGCTTCGGGACGGTACTCGGCCCGGCCTACAACGCCGCGCACCGCAACCATCTCCACGTCGAGCTTTCCGGCCGTAATTATTGCCGCTGACGGCCAGTTGATCCCGGTCAAGGCGGAGCACGTCCGCGCGTCTATGGCTGGGGACAGACCGAGAGCGAGGATGCGATGCAGGCAGCGGAATCGACCACTCCCACGCCCGCCTACGAGGCGCTGATGGCCTCCATGGATGCAATCGTCGCGGACGGTGTGGACATCGTACCGATGTTCTTCGCACACTTCTTCCGCGCCAACCCGGCCGAGCAGGCGAAGTTCCACAACAAGCTGTCGTCGCACGGCAACATGGTCAACGAGATCATGGGCCTGCTGCTGGCCGTCGCCGCTGAGGAACCGTGGGTCGAGATGTTCACCCGTGCCCAGCTGCGCACGCACGAAGGCTATGGCGACATCGCACTGGAACGCTACCGCGAGGCGCTCGACATGTTCGTGGACGTGCTGGGTGAATCCGCCGGTGCGCGCTGGACCGCCGAATGGGATCGGTGTTGGCGCGACCAGGCGGCGCGGCTGATGGTCATGATCGAACGCTGGTACTGACCGCGCACAGCTTGCGACATATTATCGTTTGAACCCCGCCGCCGCGCCGGGTACCCGCACCGGCGATGCAATCCTCCGCGGCGTCGTCTTCCTTCATCAATTCACGGCCCTCGTTGCGCAGCCGGGTGACGTCGTTCGTGCTGTCCGGCCTGATCGTCGCGGTGATCGTGCTGGTGCTGCTGCGCATGGGTGTGATCGAACGCCAGAGCGGCCTCGGTGGTGCCCGGTTGGTGGCCGTGGATGTCGGCGCGGCCGAGACCGCCTCACCCAAGACGACGACCCGCAAGACAGCCGCAGCGGCAACGCGCCCGCAGGTCAGGCTCCCGCAGGACACGCCTGCGCCGGTGCCGACTTCCCCGCCGATCAAGCTGCTCGGCCTTTCCAAGGACCAGTTTGCTGCCTGGGACATCTCCAAAATGCCTCGACAGGGCTCCAGCGGGGACAGCGCTCCCGCCGGCGGAGGCAAGATGTTCGGCCCCGGCGAAGGCCCCGGCGGCGCGCAGCTGTTCAATGCCGAGTGGTACCGCGAGCCGAGCGACGCAGAGCTGTCCGGCTATCTCAAGGGCGGTGCCCCGCCCGGCAGTTGGGCAGTGATTGCCTGCCAGACGATCGAGAAGATGCATGTCGACAATTGCCAGTCGCTCGGCGAATCACCGCCGGGATCAGGGCTGGCCCGCTCGCTGCGGCTGGCGGCCTGGCAATTCCTTGTCCGCCCGCCACGGATCGGCGGCAAGCCGATGATCGGCGCCTGGGTGCGGATCCGCTTCGATTTCACCAAGGCGCGCCGGGAAGTTGTGCCGGCCGTCGAGGAGTTGGATGAGAGCGGCGCGGGCTGACTGGCGGTGACCGGGCGACCAGTCAGCCATGACCAGTCAGCTATCCTGATAGAAGCTGTAATCCGGAAGCGAATGGAACGCCTGCTTGAGCGCGTTGGCCCAGCCGTTCGAAATCGCGGTGTAGTAAGGATCGCCGGAACCGATCCGGCGCATGTGCGTCGGCTCGAACTGGTCGCGCTCAATCACCAGCAAGTCGAGCGGCATGCCCACTGACAGGTTTGCCTTGATGGTCGAATCGAAGCTGACCATCAGCAGCTTGACCGCGTCCTCGAAACTCATTTCCTTGTCATAGCCGCGCAGGATGATCGGCCGGCCGTACTTGGTTTCGCCGATCTGGAAGAAGGGCGTGTCGAAGCTCGCCTCGATGAAATTGCCTTCAGGGTGTTCCCCGTCAGCACCAATGGCACAGATTTGAGGTTGTGATTTAAGGAGTGTTGGGGCTTCGTCGTAGTGACGAAGGAACGAAGATGAAGCCCCAACCCTCCTTGAAAAAATCGTCTGTGAAGGCCCCTGCTGAGCGGGTGGTAAAA
>CANJBY010000064.1 GCA_947472735.1 Sphingomonadaceae bacterium
GATCGTCGCCGATGCCGAGGTGATGCTGATCCTCACCGGCAATGGTGATGTGCTGGAACCCGAAGGTGGGATCGCTGCGATCGGTTCGGGCGGGAACTATGCGCTGGCCGCAGCCCGCGCGCTTGATGACTACGAAGACGATGCCGAGAAGATCGCCCGCCGCGCCATGGCCGTGGCGGCGGAGGTCTGCGTCTTCACCAACGATTGGGTGACGGTCGAATCCCTCTGATTTCCTGGAATCCCATGCTAGACAGTCTTACTCCAAAAGCCATCGTCGCCGCGCTTGATGAGCACATCATCGGCCAGCAGGACGCCAAGCGTGCGGTAGCCGTGGCGCTACGCAATCGCTGGCGGCGGCAGCGCCTCTCGCCCGAACTGCGCGACGAGGTCACGCCCAAGAACATCCTGATGATCGGGCCGACGGGTTGCGGCAAGACCGAGATCAGCCGGCGCCTGGCCAAGCTGGTCGATGCACCGTTCGTGAAGGTCGAGGCGACCAAGTTCACCGAGGTCGGCTATGTCGGCCGCGATGTGGAACAGATTGCGCGCGATCTGGTCGAGGAAGCGATCCGGCTGGAGAAGGACCGCCGCCGCGAGGCGGTGCGAGAAGCGGCGAGCAAGGCCGCGATGGACCGGCTGCTCAAGGCGCTGGTGGGCGAGAATGCGTCCGAAGCAACCCGCGAGAGTTTCCGCCAGCGCATCGTCGAGAATGCGATGAACGACGTCGAGGTCGAGATCGAGGTTGAAGAAGCGCCGCAGATGCCCTTCGACATCCCCGGGATGGGCGGCAATGTCGGCATGATCAACCTGTCCGACATCATGGGCAAGGCCATGGGCCGCCAGAACCTCAAGCGCCGCAAGCTCAAGGTGCCGGAAGCCTGGGACAAGCTGGTCGACGAGGAAGCCGAAAAGCGCATGGACCAGGACGACGTCGCCCGGGTCGCGTTGATCAATGCCGAAACCAACGGGATCGTGTTTCTCGACGAAATCGACAAGATCGCGGTGAGCGACGTGCGGGGTGGCTCGGTGTCGCGTGAAGGCGTCCAGCGAGACTTACTGCCCCTGATCGAGGGCACCACGGTGTCCACCAAGTACGGGCCGATGAAGACCGACCATGTGCTGTTCATCGCCAGTGGGGCTTTCCACGTGGCGAAGCCCAGCGACATGCTGCCCGAACTGCAGGGCCGCCTGCCGATCCGGGTCGAGCTGAAGGCGCTGTCGGAAGAGGATTTCGTGCGGATCCTGTCAGAAACCCGGGCCAATCTGGTTGCGCAATACCGCGCCTTGCTGGCGACGGAGAGGGTCACGGTGGACTTCACCGCCGAGGCGATCCGCGAGATCGCCCGCATTGCCGCACAGGTCAACGAGAGCATCGAGAACATCGGCGCGCGGCGGCTCCAGACGGTGATGGAAAAGCTGCTTGAGGAACTCAGCTTCGAGGCCGAGGATCGGATGGACCAAACCGTCTCGATCGATGCCGATTACGTCAGGGACAGGCTGGCGGATCTGGCCAAGGACACCGACTTGTCTAAATACATCCTGTAAGATGATCGTCAGCGCCACCAGCGCCGATTTCCTGGAATTGCTCGAAGGACGCGCACCCGCGCCGTGGCGGCTGGTGGCGGACAGCGAACTTGCCCCTGCCGAGGTGCTCAGGATGCTCGCCGATCTGGCGGATTCGATCCGCCCCGACTTCGACCCTGCGGCCTGGATGATCATCGAAGATGGCGAGGTCGTCGGCCTGCTCTCCCTAGTCCGGCCCTATGCCGAGCGCGAAATCTGCATCGGCTATGGCGTCGCCCCAAGCCGCCGCAATCGCGGGGCGACGCGCGAGGCCGTCGCCAGCGTCCTCGAATGGGCACGGGGTGACGAGCGGGTGGAGCGGGTCATTGCCGAAACCGGCCTCGACAACGTGCCCTCACAGCGTGTGCTGGAGCGCAACGGCTTCGCGAAAATTGGCAGCAGGGTTGACGCGGAAGACGGGGACCTGCTGATATGGCAGGCCAAGGTCTGAAAACTGCAGGAAATGACGATGTACGCCACCCCTGAAGACCGCCCGATCTACCGCCTGCTCACCGGCAAGGACGACCGCGCCTTCTGCGAGCGGGTGTCCGAGGCGCTAACGCAAGGCTGGCGGCTCTACGGTTCGCCCACGCTGGCCTGGGACGTGGAGAGCAACTGCATGAAGGCGGCGCAGGCGATGCTCTGGCACGAGGCTGCCGACTTCGTGGTTTGATCTGCCTAGACTTGTGGCAGCAGTTTCCTGAGTGGCCGGGCCAGGACCAGCAGCGCCATCGCCCCGACCGCTGCCAACGCACCGTTTGCGGCCCAGTATTCCGCGGGTGAGACGGTCTCGTAAAACGCCCCCATCCGCCCACTGATCAGGCTGCCGGCCGAGACCGACAGCGAAGCCACGCCCAGCAGCGTTCCACGAAGTCGCTCGGGCGCGTGGCTCGCATAGACGGTGGTCTCCACCGGCACGAAATGCAGCCATCCCGCGTTGGAGAGCAAGTGGAAGCCAAGCGCCCAGCCGAGCGCAACTTTACCGCTTTCCGCGGCGAGCGATCCTGCAACCAGCAGCAGTTCGGCGAGTGCGAAAAGCAGGCAGCCAAGGGCCATCTTACCCAGCAGGCGCGGCTCGCGGCCTTGGGTGGCAAGGCGGCGCCAGTGGGCGATCACCAGCGGGGCGAGCAGAATCGGGGCAAGGCTGTCGAGCGCGGCCAACCATGGGACCGGGACGGCAAACCCCAGCACGTCCAGATCGGCATGATCGCGCGCCCAGAGGTTGTAGACGTTCCACACCTGCGACTGGGCGATCCAGAAGCAGACCAGCAGCGGCCAGAGCAGCAGCAGGCCCAGTATGGCGCGTCGGTCGACCCGCCGGGAAGCCTGGCCCGTCTCCTGCTCCGCTCGCCGGTCAGAAGGCAGATGGCGCGATCCAGCGAGGTACGTGACCAGGCCGACCAGCATCCCCGCTCCGGCAAAGGCGAACCCGGCGTGCCAGCCCCAGTACTGCGCGAGCAGTCCGGTGCTGAGCGGGGCAATGAAACCGCCGAGGTTGACCGACAGCGCATAGAGCTGGAAGGCATCGGCCTGTCGTCGGTCGCCATCGGCGTAGAGCGCCCTGATCTGGGCCGAGAGGTTGCCGCGAAACAGGCCGGCGCCGACCACCAGCACCAGCAATCCCAGCAAGAACGAGGCATCGAACGCGAGCGCAAAATGACCGGCAGTCATCAGCAGCGCCCCGGCGGCGACCGTCGCCCGCCGTCCGGCCACCCGGTCACCGATCCAGCCGCCGATGATCGGCGTCATCGTCACCAGCGCGATGTAGATGCCGAAGAGCTGGGCGGCGAAAGCATCGGCCGAGAGCGGGCCGGTAAGCCGCTCCACCGCATTGCGAAACGGGCCAAGGCCGATGACTCGCCCGGCCCACCCCGGAATGAGCAACTGCCCGGCCGTGTAGAGCACCAGCATGGCCTGCATCCCCTTGAAGGAGATGCGCTCCCACAGCTCGGTCCCGGCCAGGACCCACAAGCCAGTCGGGTGGCCGAAGCGCTCCGCTGATTCCTTTGCGCTCAGCGGCGTTCCAGCACGGCCAGGCCGGCGCGGGCGCAGCGCTCGTCGGTGTCCTGGCTGGGAGCGCCGCCAACGGCAATGGCGCCATTCGAAAAGGGAACTCCGCCGCCGAAGCCGATCAGTGTCGGATCGGTGGTGAGCTGGCGCGCGAGATCGGGATTGGTCTTGGCTTCGTCGCGCACGGCGGCGCTTGGCTTGCCGAACTTGAGCGCCGTCGCGGCCTTGCGTCTGGCGAAATCAGCGAACAGTCCCCGCCCGCCGTCACCAACTTCAAGCAGTTTCACGCCGCCAGCGGAATCCAGAATCGCCACGGCGATCGGCGTTCCGCGGCAAGCCTTGAAAGTGGCGGCCGCTGCCTTTTGCGCTTGCGCCAGAGTCGGTCCGGGAGGGGCGGCATTTGTGCGCCGAGCGGCGCAGCGGCCAGCAAGGCAAGGGCGAATGTGGCGGTCAGGCGCATGCGGGTTCTCCTCTTGATCGGCAAGGATAGGAGCGATTGCCCGGTACATGTCAATGACGGTGATCCCGCTCTGCGGGCTATTCTGCCGCCTGAGTCAGGTCTTCCGTCTCGTTGGCCTGCCTTGCCCACATCTCGGCATACAGTCCGTCGCGGCGGAGCAACTGGGCATGGGTGCCGCTTTCCGCCAGGCGCCCCTCGTTCAGCACGAGGATCGTGTCCGCATCGGCTATGGTCGAAAGGCGGTGCGCGATCGAAAGGCTGGTGCGGCCGGTGGCGACCGCGTGGAGGGTGGTCAGGATGTCCTGCTCGGTGCGGGTGTCGAGCGCGCTGGTCGCTTCGTCGAGCAGCAGAATCGGCGGATTCTTGACCAGGGTTCGGGCAATGGCAACGCGCTGCTTCTCGCCCCCGGAGAGCTTGAGCCCGCGTTCGCCGACTTCAGTAGAAAAGCCATGCGGCAGCCGCTCGATCAGCGGCCACAGCGCGGCCGCGCGGGCCGCAGCTTCGACCTCTGCATCGCCAGCGCCGTCGCGGCCATAGGCGATGTTGTAGCCGATGGTGTCATTGAACAGCACGGAATCCTGCGGGACGATACCGATCTGCGCGCGCAGCGAAGCCTGCGTCACCTGTGCGATGTCCTGCCCATCGATCAGGATCCGGCCATCCCACGGATCATAGAAGCGGAACACCAGCCGGGCGATCGTGCTCTTGCCGGCACCCGATGGACCGACGATGGCGACCTGATTGCCGGCGGGCACCTCGAATGAGAGGCCGTGCAGGATCGTGCGGTCCCGGTCATAACCGAACACGACGTTATCAAAGACAAGCGTGGCGCGGTTGATCACCAGTGCGGGCGCACCGGGCGCGTCCTGCACTTCCACCTCGGTGTCGATCAGCGAGAACATCGCCGCCATGTCGATCACCCCCTGGCGGATGGTGCGATAGACCATGCCGAGCATGTCAAGCGGACGGAACAGCTGGGTGAGATAGGTCTGGACGAAGATCAGTTGGCCGGCCGTGTATTTGCCCTGCATCCAGCCCCACACCGTCCAGGCCAACGCACCGGCCATCAGCAGGTTCACCACCAGTGCCTGCACGATGTTGAGCAGGCCCAGACTGTTTTCGCTCTTTACGGCGGCCTGGGCATAGGCGTGAGTCGCCTGGGCGTAGCGGGCTTCCTCGCGCGGTTCGGCGGAGAAGTATTTCACGGTCTCGTAATTGAGCAGCGAATCCACGGCGCGAGATAGAGCCTGCCCGTCGAGCCGGTTCATCTTCTCACGCAAATGCGTGCGCCATTCGGTGATGGTGCGGGTGACCCAGATGTAGGCGACAATTGCCACCGCCGTAGCTGCAACCAGGCCCCAGCCGAAATTGATCTGGAAGATGATGGCGACGCCGATCAACTGCAGCACGGTGGGCGCGATGTTGAACAGCATGAAGTAGAGCATCGTGTCGATGCTCTTGGTGCCGCGCTCGATCACCTTGGTGACTTCGCCGGTGCGGCGCGCCAGGTGGAAGCGCAGCGAAAGGCGGTGCAGGCGGTGGAAGACGTTCTCGGCCAGCTGCCGCGTCGCGTCCTGCCCGACGCGCTCGAACACGATGTTGCGCAAATTGTCGAATACAACCCCGCCGAAGCGCCCAGCGGCATAGCCCAGCACATAAAGCAGCGCGAGCTGACTGATCACCGGCCCCTTGAGCGTCATCGCGTCGATGGCCCACTTGAGCAGGTATGGCAGCACGAACTGAGTCGCGGTGGAGAGCAGGATGAAGCCAACTGCCCCCACGATCCGCCAGCGGAGCGCGGGGTTTCCGGCCGGCCAGAGGTAGGGAAGGAACCGCCGCAGCGTGCCCCAGGCCTGCCGCTCTGCGGTTGAACTTGGGATGGGGGCTTCCGGCGGCATGGCCGCTATTTAGGGACTCGGCCGGAAAATGGAAAGGCGCGAGGCCAGCTGAAAGCGGCGTTCTGCAAATGAATTCGACGTCCATGCCCTTCGGCCGGGTGCTCGTTTCCGTCTAGCAGCGCGCGGAGCACCACATACTGGTTAAACGAATTTCAAAATTCCCGCCCGTCGATCCTTCCCGTGATGGAACGCGAATGAGGATCGGCGCTGGCCGGGACATCGAACAGGATTTTGCGGCTGGCAAAGTCTATGGCCACGCGCCTGAATACGCGCAACTCACGCATGCCCAGAAACAGTGCCGGCTTCTGATCAAGCCCAAGGTATGTGAAAGGCAGGGCATCGGCATAGGCAATGGCGATGTTGTTGATCGTTCCGCCGCCGGACATGGTGCCGAAAGTCAGACTGCGGCCGACTGCAAAATCGGCAGGAATTTCTTCGCCGGTCACGCCGCGCAACGTGCCCTTTTCGGAACCGAAGCGATGCGAAAGCGCCCGCTGCAGGGCGCGGTTGCCGATCGAGTTTTCCGAGCCGGTGTCGATGTTGACTTCACTCAGGACGCCGTCGATCTTTGCGTTGGTCATGATCAGCTGGCCGCTGCGGCGCTTGGCCGTGACGATGATCTCGTAACCGCGGTTGCCTCCGAGCGACTTGGCGTCGTCGATCGCCATGACGTTGCGAGCAAAGTCGATCAGCACGCGCTGGCCCTGCAGGCTGTCGAGCCCGACGATCCCTTCCGCGCCGATGTTCTGTTCCTCCAGCAGCGGCACGAGCAAGCTGGTGAACGAGCGTTTGCCCAGCGCGATCTCGTCGAGCTCGACTGTCTCGACCCGCTCGCGCCCGGTGATGCTGATCATCATCGCGCTGCTGCTTGCCTTGACGCCAATCCGCGCCGCCAGTGAGGAGCTGATCACGGTATTCTGCGAGCCGGTATCGATCAGGAAATGGAACGGGCCTTGTCCGATCACCGTTACCGGCACGGTCATCCGTTCGTGCCAGTCGTCACGGGTGATGACCACGTCGGTGGTGGCCGCTTCCTGCGGATCAGAGGCAGCGGCATGAGTTTCCGGCAGCGCAACGCCCGCAAGGGCCAGGGCGATGAATGGCGCAGACAAGGCCATGGCATTTCTCCCACCCGGCATACGTCGAGACCGGGATGGCTGATCCTATCATGCCGCGCTCCGGGCACCAACCACAACGAGCGGTGTCGGTGCTGCGCCGGTCGACCCGTTCAGCCCCGGTGCGCCGCCAGCGCCGGGATCCGGTTGGCCAGCCGCAGGTGCGCGGCCAGTCCGATCAGGTCGGCAAAGGCAGGGTGGCGCAGCAAGGCCAGCATGCCAAGCCAAGCGATGCCGCCGGCAATCGTGGCGGCGAGCAGCTCGAAAACGCCGATTTCGGCAGGCGAGGCCCAGAGCCAGTAAGTGCCGGCAAGGGGGGCCACGGCAGCGAGAGTGACCAGCGCACTGCGCGCATAGATGCTGGCAAGCTGTCGTCCGTCAAACTGCACCAGTCCATGCAGGAACCGAGCGTAGAGCAGGAACCACGCCGCGCCGTAGACTAGTCGCGACGCCGCAGCGCCCTCCGCTCCCCACTGGCACCCCGCGACGAGGAGCGCGATCGACATGCTGGTGTCGATGACGCTGAACAGTAAAAGACGGCCCGACCGGCCGAGCAGAATCGGCAAATCGACGTGCAGGGGCAGGGCGACCAGCAGGATCTCGGTCAAAGCAATCATCGAAAGCAGCGGGGCGACCCCGGACCAGACCTCGCCATAAAGGATCCGCACGATCGGCTCGGCAGCCAGAGCCAGGCCGGCCATGCCGGGCCAGACCACCGCCGAATAGCCCGCGCAAACGCGTAGATAGGCGGGGCCGAGCGGCTCGCCGCGATCGCGTATTCGCGCAAATGCCGGGTAGAACACGCTGCCGATGGCGCCCGAGATGAGCATCCGGAACTGGTCCGAGAGGCTTGCCGCGCGGCTGTAAAGCCCGACTGCCAGCAGGCCGAGAATCTTGCCCACCACCATGTCGGGCGTGCGCGATCCCAGGGCGCCAATCCCGTACAGCGTGGTCAGGCGCGAGCCGGTATGGACGATCGGACGGACGCCTTCGAACCGCAGCGGCCAGGGCAGGGCAGGGCGCAGCAATTGCGCGATGATCCCGCGCGCCGCGCCGTTTGCCAGCGTCGCCCAGGCCAGTGCGAGCGACGAGTAGCCGGCAGCGGCCAGTCCGAGCGCTACCACGCCCTGTGCCACCGCACCGCCGACATTGATCGCAAAGTGCCCCTTGAAGGACATGGTCCGCCCCAGCAGCGCCATCGGCACGACCGCGAAGGGTATGAACAGGTAGCTTGCGGCAATGATCAGCAGGATCTGCAGCATCGCCGGCTCGTGGTAGGCCTGGGCCATAGGCCAGGCCGCCGCGGCAATGATCCCGGCGACCACGAACGAAAAGGCCAGCGCCACCGAGCTGCACCGCGCGATGTCCTCCGGTCCGACGCGCGGCAGTCCGGCCACATAGCGCGAGAGGCCAAAGTCCTGCAGCACAGAAGCAATCAGGGCTGCGGCCAGCGCGACTGAAAACAGGCCGACCTCCGCCGGGGTCAGGAAGAAGCGCGAGATGATCACCGAGGTGACAAACTGGATCGCGAACGACAGATACTGCCCGGCCATCGCCCAGACCGCCGCGCCGCGCACGCTCATCGTCGCGGGCTCTCGCCCAGCGTTGCCGGGATGGCCGGGGGCGGCGGTCATTGTTTCATCGCCAAGGTTGCGGCCAGCCGGGCTGCGCGAGCGGGCTCGCCGAAGCGGACCAGTCGGGCGACGGTGCGCCACATGCCGTCGCGACTGCCTCCTTCGCGCAAGTGCCTTACCAGCAGATCGAAGCCTTCATCGCGCAACCCCGCCCGGGAATAGAGCAAGCCGGGAGCAACCCGGCGGCGGACTTCACGGGCAATGCCCTCACGGCCAAACAACTCGTCCAGGCCGTCGACGGGCGGCAAGCGGTCCAGTTTCTCCGTTGGGTCGGTTCGTCCGGCGAGCCGTTCGCCATAAGCGATCTTTGCCACCGCTGCGCCGATCTGCTGCTGCGTGGCGTGGCGGCTGGAAACTTGCTCGGCGTAATGCCTGTAGCGAATCAAGCGCTCGGGAATGTTGGCGATCCGGGTGCGGGTGGCCAGGCGCAGCCACAGGTCCAGGTCCTCGCAATGCTTGAAGGCGGCGTGATATCCGCCGACCGACAACACCAAATCGCGCCGATACATAACGGCCGGATGTGCCAGCAGCGGCCAACCGTGCTCGATCGCTTCGAGAAATCCTTCGTGGCTGTCGGGGTGCGGCGGCGCGCTGAGAGGGTAGGGTTGGCCATTCTGGTCGATATCATCGCACCAGCACCCGACCACGCCATGATCTGGTCGAACATTCAGGAAGGCGATCTGCCGGGCGAAGCGTTGCGGGAGGCAGACGTCATCCGCATCCATCCGGGCCACGAGCGGGGCGCGGGCCTCGGCCAGCAACTCATTGAGGCTGGCGACAAGCCCGCGATTCTCGCGAATGATCGGGCGAACCCGCGGGTCCTGTGCGGCATAGGCGCGAATGATCCCGGCGGTGCGATCAGTCGACCCGTCATCCAGGATCAGAAGCTCGAAATCGGTGAAAGTCTGCGCGAGCACGCTGTCGATCGCTTCCGCGAGGAAGCGCTCTCCGTTGTAGACGCTCATCGCCACAGTGATCGCAGGAAGGTGCATGTGCGCAAATTTTCTCTGTCTTTGCCGAGACTTGGCTTCCCGTTGCAATTAACTGATGGGGGTAAAGAAACGGTGTGCGACGGCGGTTTACTGCGGTTCTGATGGTTAAGTAGGGGGTGGCAGATTCGATCGGGGAGGGTGCTGGCGGACCTGATTTTGCGACTTAAGACATTGAATTGTCGTCACTTTGTCAAACTCTCAAAGAAAATTGCAAAAAGGCGGTTGACCGACTCAAAGCACCTCCATATATGGCCGGTCACCGGAACGGAGACGCCGCAAAAAACGGCAGAAACGCTTCGGTCGCCAGCAAAGACGGACACCAGTCCCCCGGTAGCAAAAATCGGGGCTCTATGGTTGTCCGCCTCGTTTTGTCGGTGGCTCTTTGACATTGTCGGTTTTAGATGAAGGGACATGTGGGCGACGGCGCCCGGTCCGGGGGTTTTAAGGCTCCGGGTACCGGTAACCAAGTCGTTACCTGAACATGTCCTTACGTAAACCATTACGTTTGTATTAAGTGCAGGTAATGGCTCCTTAAATTCATTTTTGTCAGCTAGCGGACTTCGGTCCGTGCTGGTCTGAATGGGACACAAACTTGAGAGTTTGATCCTGGCTCAGAACGAACGCTGGCGGCATGCCTAACACATGCAAGTCGAACGAACCCTTCGGGGTTAGTGGCGCACGGGTGCGTAACGCGTGGGAATCTGCCCTTTGCTTCGGAATAACAGTTAGAAATGACTGCTAATACCGGATGATGTCTTCGGACCAAAGATTTATCGGCAAAGGATGAGCC
>CANJBY010000065.1 GCA_947472735.1 Sphingomonadaceae bacterium
AGCGAGCGCCACGATGAGTGAAACCCAGCCAGACCCCGTCCTATCCGGCTTCCGCGCCAGCATCGACAACATCGACGCGGCGTTGATCCATATCCTCGCCGAGCGCTTTCGCATCACCAAGGCGGTCGGCGCTTACAAGGCGGAGCATAACCTCCCGGCCTCCGACCCGGGACGGGAAGAGCGCCAGATTGCACGGTTGCGGCAACTGGCAGCAGAAGCCCAACTCGATCCGGAATTTTCAGAAAAGTTCCTGCGCTTCGTCATCCAGGAAGTGATCCGGCACCACGAACAGGCCGCTGGAAAGTAGGTTCGCGCGGGTCCCTTAAACGGGCATCGCAATGGCTAAGCCCCCTAGCGGCAGGCCGTCGGCGCTAGGCGCCCGACCGGCCGGACCCGTTTGCCACTCTTGGTAGTCTGAGCCTGACCAGCAGTCCCCCCAGATCCTCGCTCTCGCCCAGTTCCACTTCCCCGCCGTAAATCTCCGCCACGTCGCGCACGATGGCCAAGCCGAGCCCCGTGCCGGGCTTGCCGGTATCGAGGCGCGCGCCGCGATCGAAGATGCGGTCGCGTTCCTCTTCCGGAATGCCCGCGCCATCGTCTTCCACCCAGACCTCGCACCAGCCGATCTGCTTGCCCGGATCAACCGTCACGAACACGCTGCCACCGCCGTACTTGGCGGCATTCTCGATCAGGTTGCCAAGGATTTCATCGAGGTCCTGCCGTTCCACCCCGACGTGCGCCAACTTGTTTCCATCAAGATCGAAGCGGGTGTTCTCATAAAGTCTGGTCACGGCGCGCAGCACCGCCTCGACGCTGTCCCACACGCTGGCGCGCGATTGGCCGACCGCACGGCGGCCAACGGCGCGGGCCCGGGCGAGATGGTGATCGACCTGCCGCCGCATCATCGCCGCCTCGCGTATCACGGTATCCGCCAGATCGGGTGCGCGGGCCGTGGCGGCGTTCATCACCACGGTCAGCGGCGTCTTTAGCGCGTGAGCAAGGTTGCCGGCATGGGTGCGGGCTTCTTCGGCCTGACGGTCGACATGGGCCAGGAGTGCATTGAGTTCCTCGACCAGCGGCTGGACCTCAAGTGGCAAGGGTTCCACCACCCGATTTGCGCCAGAGGTCCGCAGCGCCGCAATCGCCCGGCTGATCCGGCGCAACGGCGAAAGACCGTACCAACTTTGCGCCATTGCCATCAGGAACAGGCCAAGGCCCAGGACAACGAAGCTCCACGCGAGAATCAGGCGAATTCGGCGAATCTGCGCGTCGAGAGCAGTCCGGCTCTGAGCTACGACGAACCACCACTGGGTGTCGCTGCCCGGCAGGATAATCGAACGCTCCATCTTGCGCAGCGGTTCGCCTGCGAACTCGTCACTGTCATAGATGTGCGGAGTGGAATCGAAGTGCCCGCCCTGCACCTTGAGGCTGCGGTCCCACAACGACCGCGATGGGAAGTCCTCGTGCTTGTTACCGCTGATCTGCCAATAGAGGCCCGAGTTCGGTTCGAGAAAGCGCTGGTCGCCGAGCGGGCGGTTGAAGAACACCTCGCCGTCCGGACCGACTTCGGCGGAACCGACCATTGCGGTCAGCATGTAGCCCAGCTGATCGTCGAAGCTGCGGGTGACCTGACTGGTCAGAGTCCGCTCCAGCCCGACCCCGCCCAGCAGCAAGAGTATGCTGATCCACCCCGCCGCGATAAGCAGCATGCGGCGAGAAAGCGAACCGGTGTGGGCCGCAACGGGGGCAGCCGGATGCTCTTCTGGTTCGTCCTCCGGGCCGGCCAATTCAGCCCCGGCCCGGCCCTACCGGGTCGTCCAGGCTGTAACCCAGGCCGCGGATCGTGGTGATGACGTCAGCCCCCAGCTTTTTGCGAATACGGGTGACGAACACCTCGATGGTGTTGGAATCCCGATCGAAATCCTGATCGTAGATGTGCTCTATCAGCTCGGTGCGGCTGACGACTTTGCCCTTGTGATGCAGCAGATAGGACAAAAGCTTGTATTCCTGCGCGGTCAGCTTGACCGGCTCGCCACCCAGGGTGACCCGGCCCGAGCGCGTATCAAGCCGGACTTCGCCCGCGATCAGTTCGCTCGAAGTATTGCCCGAAGCACGGCGGATCAGCGCCCGAAGGCGGGCGATCAGTTCTTCGGTCTGGAAGGGCTTGGCAAGGTAGTCATCCGCCCCGGCATCGAGCCCGGCGACCTTGTCCGACCAGCTGTCCCGCGCGGTCAGCACCAGAACCGGGAACTTGCGCCCTTCCTTTCGCCACATGCCCAGCACGGTCAGTCCATCAATCTCGGGCAGGCCAAGGTCCAGGACCACGGCGTCGTAATCCTCGCTCGAACCGAGGAAGTGCCCGTCCTCGCCATCGGTAGAAAGGTCCACCGCATAGCCAGTCGCCTCAAGCGTCGACTTGAGCTGCCGTCCGAGAGTGGGTTCGTCCTCGACGATCAGGATCCGCATGGTCTTGTTTTTCCCCTGTAAGACGTCAGATTGAAATGGGCCCTGACGCACAGAGCGTCAAGCACGGCGCTCAGCGCGACTGATGGATGATCTCGCCCGATCGCGCATCCACGTCGACGAACACAACCCGCCCCTTCTGGATGAACTTGAGGCGATAAGCCATCGCAGCGGGATCGTATTCCGGACCAAGGTATTGCATGCCCTGCATCTGCGGCAGCACGTGGCCCTCGATATCGCGAAGGGAGCGGACGTTGCCGGCGCGAAGATCGCGGCGGACCTCGCCCTGCTCGTCCCCGCGGGGCGGCTTGGCGAGCGCTGGGGACGCCATTTGCGGCAGGAGCACCGCGAGCAGAATGGGAAGAATACGAACCATCATGCTGCTTTGCCTAGCCATGCCGGTTTGAACAAGATGTGAATGTGTCAGGGCTGCGGCCGCTACATGCACCATTCGCCCCCTTCACCAGTCAGACCTGCGCTGGATGCTTGTCAACGCCCGCCCGCTACCGCTAGGGCCGCGCGACCATGGCCGTAGCCCCGATCCTCTCCTGGGAAGCCCTGAGCCTGCACCAGGGCTCCGGCTGGCTGTTTTCCGAGCTTGACCTCCATATTGGACCGAAAGACCGGCTCGCGCTGATCGGCCGCAACGGCGCCGGCAAGACTACCCTGCTGCGCCTGATCGCCGCGCAGATCGAAGCGGACAAAGGCAAGCGCTCGATCCAGCCGGGCACCAAGATCGTGATGCTGGAGCAGGACCCATTCTTCAGCGGCTACGACACGCTGATGGACTTCGCCTTGTCCGGCAAGGACGCCCCGCCCCGACATGAAGTCGAAGCGATCGCCGGACAACTCGGCATCGACATGAGCCGCACCGCCGACAGCGCCAGCGGTGGTGAACGCCGCCGCGCCGCGCTGGCACGCGCCTTGGCCTCCGAACCGGACCTGCTGTTGCTCGACGAGCCAACCAACCACCTCGATCTTGCTGCGATCGACTGGCTGGAAAGCTGGCTTTCGCGCTATAACGGGGCCTTCGTGGCAATCAGCCACGACCGCACCTTCCTCACTCGCCTGACCCGCGCGACCTTGTGGCTGGATCGCGGCAGCCTGCGCCGCAAGGAGATCGGCTTCGGAGGGTACGAAGCCTGGGAAGACCAGGTCTATGCCGAAGAAGCGCGAGCGGCAGAGCGGCTCGACGCCCGGCTCAAGCTTGAGGCACACTGGCTGGAACGCGGTGTCACTGCGCGGCGCAAGCGCAACCAGGGCCGGCTCGAGAAGCTGTGGGAGATGCGCGCCCAGCGCGCGGCCATGCTGTCTCCCCAAGGTACTGCAAAGATGCAGCTGGTAGCCGATGACGTGAAGACCAAAGCGGTGATCGTCGCGGACAAGGTCACCAAGCGCTTCGGCGAGCGAACCATCATCAAGGACTTCACCTTGCGCATCCAGCGCGGTGACCGGATCGGCCTGGTCGGCGCCAACGGTTCCGGCAAGACCACCTTGCTGAGAATGCTAACCGGCGAACTGGCACCGGACGAGGGCACAGTGACGCTGGCCAAGACGCTCAGCGGCGTGATGGTAGACCAGCAACGCAGCCTGCTTTCGCCCGAAAAGCGCGTACGCGACATCCTTGCCGAGGGCGGTGACTGGGTCGACGTGCGAGGGGTGCGCAAGCACGTCCAGGGTTACCTCAAGGACTTCCTGTTCGACCCGGGGCTGGTCGACGCGCGGGTCGGCACGCTGTCTGGCGGGGAACAGTCGCGGCTGTTGCTGGCCCGAGAGTTCGCCCGCTTCTCCAACCTGCTGGTGCTCGACGAGCCGACCAACGACCTCGATCTTGAAACGCTCGACCTGCTGCAGGAAGTGATCGCCGATTACGACGGCACCGTCCTGATCGTCAGCCACGACCGTGACTTCCTTGACCGCACGGTGACCGTTACGCTCGGGCTCGACGGATCGGGTAAGGTGGATATCGTCGCAGGCGGCTATGCCGACTGGGAAAAACAGCGATCCAGCAGCAAGCCAAAAGCCACCAAGACGCCCGTCCCTGCTGCGGGAGGGGTCGGGGGTGGACCCAGGGCGGAAACTCCCTCGCCACGCAAGGCCAAGCTCTCCTACAAGGACCAGCGCGACTACGAGCTGCTTCCCGCGCGGATCGACGAACTACTTGCCCAGATCGCCCGCGACGAGGCCGTGCTCTCCGACGCGACGCTCTACACCCGCGATCCGGCGAAATTCGCCGCGCTGACCAAGGCCATCGACGCCGCCCGCGCGGAAAAGGACGCGGCGGAGGAACGCTGGCTGGAGTTGGCGGAGCTGGTGGAAGCGTGACGAGCGGACTGCAACTAACTTGCCTGTGCGGCCGCGTCTGCATCTCCATCACCAAACGCCCCGAGTTCATCCACGAGTGCAACTGCACTTTGTGCCGCAAGTCTGGCGCGCGCTGGGGCTATTTCCATCCATCGGAGGCAATCGTCGAAGGCGCAACGAGAGGCTACTGCCGCACGGACAAGGCCGATCCCTCGGCTGAAGCCCACTTCTGCCCCGGATGCGGCTGCACCACGCATTTTGTCCTGACCGCGACCGCCATGGCGAAACACGGCAATGCCATGATGGGCGTGAACATGTGGCTGGCGGACCCCCGGGAACTGGCCGGGATCGAACTGCGCTTTCCAGACGGCGCAGCCTGGACCGGTGAAGGCGCTTTCGCTTACCTCCGCGATGGCCGCATCATCGACTAAGGACTTGCCTGATTGGCCGGATTGCCGGATAGGAATCAAACCTATTCGGTTAAGCGAGGCTCCTGATGATCAACCGCATCCGTGATATTCGCCGCGAAAAGAAGCTGACCCTCGCCGATGTGGCCGAACGTTGCGTGCCGCCGACCACGGCGCAGACTATCGGCCGGCTCGAGACAGGGATGCGCAATCTCTCGCTGGTGTGGATGAACCGCATCGCGGGTGCGCTGGAAGTCGAGCCCGAACTCCTCTTGCGCAGCGAAGCCGTCGAAGCCACGCCTGTCGTGGCCCGCCTGACCGAAACCGGGGCCGAACCGCTTACCGCCCCGCGGGATGCAATCCTGCCGAGCGCACTCGGCGGTGAAGCACCGCTGGTGGTCATGGCAGTGGAAGCCAGTGCCGGGGAATACCGCGCCGGCGATCAGGTCTGGATGCGCCAGTATGGCCCCGAGGACTATCCGCGCCTGATCAACCGCGATGTGCTGGCTCCGCGCCCCGGCGGACGGTTCGCCTTCGGCCGGATGATCGATCGCGACGAGCACCGCGTCGCCCTGCTCCCTCCCGGCGCCGGTTCGCGGCAGGTGGTGATCGAGAACGCCGCCTGGATCGCCGCTGCGGAGATGCTGGTCCGCAAGCTGTGAACCGGCGCCTGCGGGTGCTCTCGCTGAGCACTCTGTTTCCGGCCTCGACCCGGCCTGCGTTTGGCGGCTTCGTTGCGCGGCAGATGGCGGCAGTGGCGGCACGCGGGGATATCGACCTGGTGATGGTCAATCCGATCGGCCTGCCACCATGGCCGCTATCCTGCCGTGAACCATACGCTACGCTGCGCCGCAATCCGGCGACATCACAGCTGACCGGACTAACCGTGCACCACCCGTGTTTTCTCTCGATACCCACCTGCACCCAGCACAATCCGGCGCGGATCGCCCGGGCCGTGCTGCCACTGGCCCGACGCTTGCACGCGGAGGCGCCCTTCGATCTGGTCGACGCGCAGTTCCTCTTCCCCGACGGTCCTGCCGCCATGCTGGTCGCCAGCCGCCTGGGCCTGCCCTTCACCATGAAGGCGCGCGGCTCGGACGTGCAATATTGGAGCACTCGCCCGGCGGCGCTGAAGCAGATGTGCGCCGCGGCCCGCTCAACGGCCGGCATGTTCGCGGTGTCCGAGGCACTGCGTAGCGACATGATCCAGCTGGGCATGCCGGGCGCGGCGATAAAGGTGCACTATACCGGCGTCGACCACGCCCGTTTCCATCCTTTCCCGCGCGCCTTGGCCCGTGCGGAGGCGTGCGCTGCGTTAGGGCTGACGCTGCGAGCGACGCGGCGTTGCTGACCTCCACCGGTTCGCTGATTGCGATCAAAGGCCAGGCACTGGCGATCGAGGCGCTGGCGCAAGTGCCTCACGCGCATCTTGCGCTGGCCGGAACCGGACCCGACGAGGCCCAGCTGCGCCGGCTGGCCGCCCGGCTGGGATTGGCCGGGCGCGTGCATTTTCTCGGCCAGATCAGCCACGAGGTGCTGCCGCTGCTCCTCGCCGGGTCGGACGCGATGGTCCTGCCGTCAGAGCGCGAAGGGCTCGCCAATGCCTGGATCGAGGCGCTCGCCTGCGGCACGCCGCTGGTGATCCCCGAAATCGGCGGTGCCCATGAGGTGGTTCGCGATGCCAGCGCCGGGCGGATTATCGATCGCGTCCCGGCTGAAATAGCCCGGGCAATCCGCGAACTGCTACTCCAACCGCCACCGCAAGCCGAAGTCGCCGCTCATGCCGCGCGCTTCAGCTGGGAAGCCAACGCGGAGCAACTGGCCGAATGGTGGCGCGCAGTGCTTGCCTAGCTGCGCTCGCGCGCGAGCCGTTCCTGCCGATCGATCTCGCTCTCGGTCGGGACGAAGCTTTGTGCATTGACCTTGAGCCAGATCAGGATCGGCGCGGCCATGTAGATCGAGCTGTAGGTTCCGACGAAGATGCCCAGCGTGATCGCGGCGGTGAAACCGAAGATCACATTCGGGCCGAACAGCAACAACGCGAGCAGCGTAATCAGCACCGATAGCGAGGTGACGATCGTGCGCGAGAGCGTTTCGTTGACCGAGAGGTTGAGAAGCTCCGGCATCGGCATGCGCCGATATTTCTTCAGGTTCTCGCGAATCCGGTCATAGACCACGATCGTATCGTTCAGCGAATAGCCGATCAGGGTCAGCAGCGCGGCAACGATGTTGAGATCGAACTCCATCTGCGTCACCGCAAACAGGCCGAGGGTCAGCGAAACGTCATGCACCAGGCTGAGCAGCGCGCCGACACCGAATTGCCATTCGAAGCGTAGCCAGATGTAAATCGAGATCGCCACCGCCGCAGCCAACAGCGCCTGCATGCCGGTCTTGAACAATTCGCCCGAAACCTTGCCCGAAACCGAATCAACCCCGTCAAGCCGAACGCCGGGGTGCTGCTGCTGGATCGAGCTGACGATCTTGCGGTTCATCGCATCGGACAGGCCCGCATCGCGTTCCGCTCCTTCGGGCAGATGCATGCGGATCGAGACCTCGTTCGGCTTGCCGAACTGCTGGATGATCGGCTCGCCATAGCCCAACTTCGCCACCTCTTCGCGCAATTGCGCAACCGGTGCAGCGGATGTCTGGGTGAAGGTGACGCGGATCATCTGCCCGCCGACGAAATCGACGCCGAGGTTGAGACCCTGTGTCAGCACCAGCCCCCATGAGGCCAGCACCAGCAATGCGCTGACGAAGGCGAAAGGCAGACGCCAGCGGAGGAAGTCGATGTTGGTGTCGTCGGGGATGAGTTTGAGAAGTTTCATGGCCATCCCTTACAGCATGAGATCGCTTGGCCGCGACTTGCGCAACCAGTTGGCCACCCACATGCGGGTGAGGCTCACAGCGGTGAACACCGAAGTGACGATACCGATGATCAGCACCACCGCGAAGCCGCGGATCGGGCCGGAGCCGAATACGAACATCAGCACCGCAGCGATGAAATTGGTGATGTTACCATCGAAAATGGCGCTGCGCGCTTCCCGGTAGCCGAGCTCCACGGCCTGTATGACCCGGCGTCCGCGCGCGCGTTCCTCGCGGATGCGCTCGTTGATCAGCACGTTGGCGTCGACCGCCGCGCCGATGGTCAGGACGAAGCCGGCGATGCCGGGCAAGGTCAAGGTCGTGTTGGCAACGGCCATGACGCCGAGGATCATCATGGTGTTGAGCACCAGACCGACGCAGGCATAGATGCCGAAGCGGCCATAGGTGAGGATCATGAAGGTCATCAAAGCGATTGTGCCGACCAGGAAGGCGATCAAGCCCTTGCGGATCGAATCCGCGCCAAGATCCGGCCCAACCGTGCGTTCCTCTACCACCTTGAGGTCGACCGGCAGCGCGCCCGAACGCAGGGCAATGGCCAGCTGGTTGGCGGTCTCCACCGTGAAGCTGCCCTGGATCTGCGCGCCGCCTCCGAGAATGGGTTCATTGATGTTCGGGGCAGAAAGCACCTTGCCGTCAAGAATGATCGCGAAGGGCCGATTGACGTTCTCGCTGGTCAGCTTGGCGAATTTTGCGCCGCCTTGCGTATCGAACTGGATCGAGACGACCGGCTGGTTGTTGCGCTGATCAAACCCCTGCTGGGCGTTGGTCAGCGAATCGCCCTTGATCCCGCCGAGCCGCTTCACCGCGATCGCGTTCACTCCACCCTGGCTGGCACCTTCTGCGAAAGGCACGATCTGGCTGCCCGGAGGCGCAATGCCCTGAGCCACGTCGGAAGGCAGTGCGGTGGTGTCCACCAGCTTGAATTCCAGCTTGGCAGTCTGGCCGAGCAGGTTCTTGAGTGCCTGCGGATCCTTGAGGCCCGGAACCTGCACCACGATCCGCTCATCGCCCTGGCGGATGATGGTCGGCTCGCGGGTGCCCAATGCGTCGATGCGCTTGCGGACCACTTCGGTCGCGGTTTCCATGGCGTTGGTGACCGCCTGCTTGATCCCGGCCTCGGTCGGGGTCAGCACGAAGCGGGTGGTATCGACCACCTGGATGTCCCAGTCGCGCTGGCCAGTGAGCCCGGCTCCGCTGGTCAACGGCAGCACGATTTCGCGCATGGCGTCGACCTTCGTGGCATCTTCAACCATGAAGGTGAGATTGCCGTCCTTGGTCGAGATATCGCCGATGCGGATATTGCCATTGGCCCGGCGCAGCTTGGCGCGGATGCTCTCTTCCATCGTGTCGAGCCGTTGGCGCAGGACCTGGTCCGTGCTCGCCTCAAGCAGGATGTGGCTGCCGCCCGCAAGGTCGAGACCGAGGTTGACCTTCGGGTCAGGCAAAACCGCCGGCCAGGGCAGGTTCGAAACCGCAAAGATGGAAGGAAGCGCCGCAAGGCAGGTCAGGATGGCGAGCAGCGCGAACCAGGCCTGCTTCCAACGGGGAAAATCGAGCATCGGGCGGGCGGCCTCAGTCGTTAGCGGCGCCGGCGGGCGGAAGCACGTCGGAAATTGTGGATTTGAGAGCCTTTACCTTGATGCCGTTGGCGATCTCGAGTTCGGCGTAATGCTCGTCAACCTTGATCACCTTGGCCAGCAGGCCACCGCCGGTCAGCACCTGATCTCCCTTCTTGATTCCCGAGATCTTGGCGCGCTGTTCCTTCTGGGCGCGCATCTGCGGACGCAGGATCAGGAACCAGAAGACCGCAGCGATACCGACATAGGGCAGTACCGACAGCCAGATGGGAGGTGACCCGGCATCGGCAGCGGCGGCGAGAAGAGATAGCGTTGAAACGGTCATGCTGGAAAACTCGCGAATTTCGGGCCTGCGCCGAGCGAAGGCCTTGCGTGAACAAAACGCAGCGCCCCTCCCGACGGGAAGGCGCGCGACTAGCAGCAATCAGGTACGATGGCAACGAACCCAAGGGCAAATGCCGTCCTTGCCTTCCGCAGGCTTGCTCCTTATAGACGCTGCTCCCCGATCCGCCCTGCAAGGGACGGATCTTGAATAGGTCGGGACGTAGCGCAGCCTGGTAGCGCATCAC
>CANJBY010000066.1 GCA_947472735.1 Sphingomonadaceae bacterium
ACAGCGCGAAAGGATCAAACGGCAGACCATCGAATATCGGCGCTTGCAACACCGCAAGATCGCCGCTTAACATCAACCCCCTGACGATGCCCGCACTCCGCTAATCTAAGCCGCAAAGTGTGCCAAATGTTGTGACGACGGACAAGTTGAAGGCAAAGGGCTTGCCGGCAAGCGCGCCTTGGGTCGCGAACATCGGTGCGCGGGCTCCCTGGGGCAGCTCGGCGTTAAGCGTTGCGGGAGCGATCAATGATGCGGCAGCCGCCAGCGCCATCAAGCTTCGTGTGACCAGCTTCATTATGATTCTCCCAATACTTCAGCGTCAGTATACGCCGCCTTGCTGCTCAACGAAATCCTTCGGCGGAGCCTCGTCCGCGGGCATTTCCTCTGCCGAGCCTTGGCTTTGCACGCCGCGCCTGATCGCCGCCAGCAAGGCATCGCGCTGCTTGGTCAGATCATCGAGACGAGTTGCCCGTTCCGGCTCTGTGTCAGCCCGGAAAGCTTCCCAGATGATCGAGGCCTTGGGATCATTGCCGGGCGTTCCATCGAATACGCGCTTGCCGGTCACCCGGTCGATCTTGACGATGCGGATATCAGCCGGGGCAGTGAATGGCGTGTGGCTCCAGCGCGGCCGCGTCGCGGTGACGAACTGCTTGAAGATCGGGGCTGCGAACGTGCCGCCCTGGGCATAACCGCCGAGCGAGCGCGGTGCATCATAACCAATGTAGACCCCGCCAACGATGTCCATGTTACCGCCGCAGAACCATACGTTGGTCGGCCCGGTGGTGGTCCCAGTCTTGCCGAACAGCGGCAGGTTGAGGTCGCGCAGCGTCACGGCGGTGCCGCGAGTGACCACACCCTCGAGCATGTGCACCACCTGGAACGCGGTGCGCGGATCCATCACTTGTTTCCCGCGTGAAGCAAAGCGCGGCATCGGCTTGCCATCCCACTGCGCCATGTTGCAGTTCTCGCAGCGCCGGTTGTCGGCCCGCCAGATCACCTTGCCATTACGATCCTGGATGAAGTCGATCAGCGTCGGCGTGAACTGCACACCATTGTTGGCCAGTGCTGCGTAGGCATTGACCATCTGCTGCACCGTCGTCTCCCCGGCGCCGAGTGCGAATGACAAATACGGCTGGTACCGGCCGATACCGACATTTGCGATGGTCTTGACCACGTTTTCCATGCCGGCATCGTTGGCCACGTGCACGGTCATCAGGTTGCGCGACTGCTCAAGGCCCCAACGCATCGTGTGCAGGCCGCCTGCGCCGCGCATGTCGAAGTTGCGGAAGCACTTCTCGCCAAGCGCCGCTCCTTGATAAACGCAAAACTGCCCGTCGAGGACCATGGTGGCCGGGGTCATCCCGTGCTCCAGCCCGGTGGCATAGACAAAGGGCTTGATGGTCGAGCCGGGCTGACGCTTGGCCTGTGTGGCGCGATTGAAGCTGTCCAGTCCCGGGTCAAAGCCGCCCTGCATTGCCAGCACGCGGCCGGTATTCGGATCTTGCGCGACAAAGCCGCCGGAAACCTCCGGCACGATCCGCACCGCCCAGGCATTGCCGACTTGCGCCGCAGCGATCACGTCGCCCGTGCGCAGACCGTCGGGCAGCGCGGTGAGCGGCGCGGTCTTGCCGTCGGTGAAACCGATTGTTGCAGAGGAACCGCTGCGCGAGACAACGATGCCGATCCGCCAGTTCTGGTAATTGATCGACTTGTTAAGCACCAGCAACTGCGTTTGCCAGCTGTCGGGATCCAGGTTGACGTGTGCGATCGGCCCGCGCCACCCTTTGCCGCTGTGATAGCGGATCAGTCCGGCACGTAGCGAATCCTGTGCTGCCTTCTGCAAGACCGGATCAAGCGAGGTTCGCACCCACAAGCCGCCCGCGTACACGCTGTTGGGTCCATCCTCGGCCTTTTCCCCATACTCGGCGATCAGCCGGCGGCGGACCTCTTCAACGTAATAACCCACGTCGCTGGCATAGGCGAGATTCTGGCGCGGCAGGATACCAAGCGGCTGGGCCTTGGCGGCAGCAACTTCCGCCGCACTGGCCCAGCCATTCTTCACCAACTGGTCGAGCACCCAGTTGCGCCGTTCCAGCGCCTGTCCGGCAAACTTTTCGCGGCCATAGGTTTCCGGGGCCTTCGGCAGGATCGCAAGAAATGCGTCCTCGGCCAGCGTCAGTTCGCCCACGTCCTTGTTGAAATAGGCCCGCGACGCCGCCTGCACCCCAAAGCTTTGCCGGCCGAGCGGGATCTCGTTGAGATAAAGTTCGAGAATCTGCTGCTTAGTCAGCGCCCCTTCGATCCGCCGCGCAAGGATCATTTCCTTGAGCTTGCGGGCAATCGAGTACTCGTTGCCGATCAGAATATTCTTGGCGACTTGCTGGGTGATTGTCGACCCGCCCCGTGCGCGCTGGCCCGAACCAAGCTTGGAAGCGTAGTCGACCACTGCGCCGGCAAGGCCCGGGTAATCCACCCCGCCGTGGCTCCAGAACGTCTTGTCCTCGGCAGACAGGTAGGCGTTGATCAAGGGCTTGGGGAAATCGACGAAACGCAGCTGGACGCGCCGTTCGCGCGCGTAGGAATAGACGATCTCGCCCTCGACACTGCGCACCATCGTCGGCAGAGGCGGCTGATACGTCAGCAGACTGTCGGCCGACGGCAGGTTGCGCGCGACGAACACCCAGACCAGGAAATAGAGCGCCACCAGCGCGCCCAGAACGGAAGCGCCAAGGCGAAACCACTTGCTGGCATGCCAGTTTTCCCGAAACCAGGCGCGCAGCCATTCCCAATATCCGGTCGCCTCGCGGCGAATGCGATAATGCAGCTTTTCGTCAGCCATGGTCGAGGTCCACTAGCACGGCGTCAGGCATCCTAGCCAGCGCTTTGCGGCGCGACCGGCGCCGATTTGCGCGCAAAATAAACGCGGACGGCCTGGGCCACAATTGCCGAGAATTGCGCCCGGCCTTCCACCGATTGCAGTCGGTCGGCATCCTCCGGGGCGGTGACATAGCCGGCTTCGATCAGCACCGATGGCAGGTCCGGCGATTTCAGCACGACGAAAGCGGCCGACTGCTCGGTGCCATAATGGAAGGCAATCCGGCCTGCTCCCTCGCGCAGGAAAAGGCCCGCAAACTCGCTCGACCGGGCCTGCGTATCGCGCTGGGAGAGGTCGACCAGGATTGCGCTGACCGTGTCGCTGGTATCTTCCAGCGTAACCCCGTTGACGGTGTCGGCCCGGTTTTCGCGGCCGGCCAGGCGCTCCGCCGCTTCGTTCGTGCCGCGGGCCGAAAGGGTGTAGATCGAGGCGCCGCGGGCCGTTGCGGAAGGCCCGCCGGTGCTGTCTGCGTGAATCGAAACGAACAGATCCGCCTTCAGTCGCCGGGCGATGCCCGAACGCTCGGTCAACAGCAGGAACCGGTCTTCATCGCGGGTCAGCGCGACCCGGACCCCGCCAAGTTCGAGCAGCCGGTCGCGCACGGCGCGGGCCAGCGCGAGCGTGAGGTCCTTCTCGCGGACGCCATTCGCACCGGCGCCGGGATCGTGGCCGCCGTGGCCAGCATCAATCACCACCAGCGGCCGGCTGGCGTCGAGCGGTCCCTGCACTTTGGGCAATCCAATCTCGCCGCCGGCCGGTGGCAGTTCAAAGCGCAGCACGTAGTCCAGTCCGCGTCCCGGAGCCTGGAAGGCACGGTCGACCAGAATCATCGCACCAAACACCACAACCGGCGCGATCAGGAGCAGCAGGATCTGGAAACGGCGCGACATCGCCGCAATCGTTAGGCCGGGCGTGAATCGCGTGCAATGGGTCTGCAGCGATAATGCGCGGCACATCTGGCAGCTGACTTGTTGAATTTCGGCAATAACCTTGAAGAGGTTTGCAAGCGATGCTAGCTAGACCGTGGATGGGGTCACCCCGCCACGCGCCTTTCCGGGAGAAAAGGCCCGGTTTTCACACAGGTTGACGCGAGTTATGAGTAGCCTTTCGCCGTCCGTAGCCATTCAGCCGATCGCGGCTGGGGCATCTTGGACGGCTGGCGCCGCGCGCAGAAAGTCGCCGCGCACACGCATTCTCGCAGACACGAAGCCCAACGCCAGGACCACAACACGTCCCGGCTTCACCCATATCGCCGCCGGTCCGCTCAGGGCCGGCGGCGCATTTGCATATGAACGCGCTGCGCCGCCGGATCTGTCCGAGCTGCCGCGCGCCTGGAGAATTCATAATGACCACGCGCATGCTAATCGACGCGCGCCACCCGGAAGAAACCCGGGTGGCGGTGCTCAAGGGCAACCGGATTGAAGAGTTCGATTTCGAATCTGCTGATCACAAGCAGATCAAGGGGAATATCTACCTTGCCAAGGTAACCAGGGTCGAACCTTCGCTGCAGGCGGCGTTTGTCGATTTCGGCGGAAACCGTCACGGCTTCCTGGCCTTCAGCGAAATCCACCCGGACTACTATCAGATCCCCAAGGAAGACCGCGAGCAGCTGCTCGCCGAGGAAGCCGCTCACGCCGAGGAAGAGGCTGCCCTGCGCGCCATCGCCGAAGGCGAGGAAGACTTCGTTGGTGACGACGAACTGGGCGAAACCCTGGATGACGACTTTGCCGGTACCACTCACAATCACCACGACGATGAATTCGGCGGAGTGACCGAGGTCGACACCGACGAAAAGGACGAAGTTGCCACCATCGAGGACGGCCACGTCGAAAACGGCTTTGACCACGACGTGGAAGAAGAAGCCGACGGCGAGGGGAGCGAAGAAGCACGGCCCCGCCGCGGCAAGCGCCGCCAGGGCCGCGGTCACGCCAAGGAAGCCGACGATCTGCGCGCCAAGCGCATGGCGCTGCGCCGCCGCTACAAGATTCAGGACGTGATTCAGCGCCGCCAGGTCTTGCTGGTTCAAGTCGTCAAGGAAGAGCGCGGCAACAAGGGCGCGGCGCTGACCACCTATCTCAGCCTGGCCGGCCGCTACTGCGTGCTGATGCCGAATTCGAGCCACGGGGGCGGAATCAGCCGCAAGATCAGCTCGGCGTCCGATCGCAAGCGACTCAAGACGATCATCTCCGAGATGGACCTGCCCAAGTCGATGGGCTGCATCGTGCGGACCGCCGGTCTTTCGCGTACCAAGGTCGAGATCAAGCGTGACTTTGATTACCTCGCCCGCCTCTGGGACGAGATCCGCGAGAACACGCTGAAGTCTTCAGCGCCGGCGCTGATCCATTCTGACAGCGACCTGATCAAGCGCGCGATCCGCGACATCTACAACAAGGATATCGAGGACGTCGTCGTCGAAGGCGATGGCGGGTACCGTGCCGCACGCGATTTCATGAAGCTGTTGATGCCGAGCCACGCCAAGCGGGTGAAGCAATATGCCGATCCGGTGCCACTGTTCCAGCGTTACGGCGCGGAGGACCAGCTCACTGCGATGTATCATCCGGTCGTCCAGCTCAAGAGCGGCGGCTACATCGTCATCAATCCGACCGAGGCACTGGTCTCGATCGACATCAACTCGGGCCGATCCACCAAGGAACACGGGATCGAGGCGACCGCACTCAACACCAACCTTGAAGCCGCGCGTGAGATCGCCCGCCAGTTGCGCTTGCGCGACATGGCCGGACTGGTCGTGATCGACTTCATCGACATGGAATACGGCTCGAACGTCCGCAAGGTCGAGAAGGCGATGAAGGACGCGCTCAAGAACGACCGCGCCCGGATCCAGGTCGGCCGCATCTCCAGCTTCGGGCTGATGGAAATGAGCCGCCAGCGCCTGCGCACCGGCGTGCTTGAGGCTACCACACGTTCCTGCCCGCACTGCGACGGTTCGGGCCTGGTCCGCACAGCCAGCTCCGCCGGCCTTTCCGCGCTGCGCCTGATCGAGGACGAAGCTGCCAAGGGCCGCGGAGTGGTCGTTTCGCTGTATGCTTCGACCGAAGCCGCCGTCTATCTCCTGAACGCCAAGCGCGCCGACCTGGCTGACATCGAAGCGCATTACGGCGTGCGGGTGGAAGTGCTGCCCGAAGGCGAAAACGAGGGCGCAAAGATGCGCGTTGCCTCGTCCGGTCCGCGTAACGAATTTGTCCCGCGCTTCGAGCCGCTGGTGCTGGAAGAAGACGACGAAGACCTGCCGGAAGAGGACGACGCCGAGGACGAGGATGCCGAAGAGCGCGGCAGCGAGGACGAGGGCGAGCGTCGCGCCAAGCGCGGCCGGAAGCGTCGCCGTCGTGGTGGCCGCGATCGCGACAGCGAACCGCGCGAAGAAGGCGCCAATAATGCCGGCTCGGAAGAGGACGGCGAAGATGCCGGAGACGAGCAGGACGGCGAGCACGGCGAAGATAACGCCGAACGCAGCGAAGATGGCGAAGCGCCGCGCAAGCGCCGCCGTCGCGGTCGTCGCCGGCGTGGGGGCAAGGGTCGCGGTGAAGGCCATGCGAGTGATGAAGCCGAAGCCGGTGAAGATGGCGACGATCGCCAAGCTGGTGAAGGCGACGCAGGCGATGCCGAGGCAGTCCCTGCCGCAGAAGGCGATGCCGTAGCCGAGGAAGCTCCGGCCGCCGAGGTTGCCAAGCCGAAGCGCAGCCGCCGCAAGAAGGCCGAGCCTGTAGCCGAAGAAGCAGTCGAAGCAGCTGCCACTCCAGTCGCAGAGGAACCTGCCGCCGAAGTAGCACCTGCCGAGGAAGCGCCGGCAAAGCCCAAGCGCAGCCGCCGCAAGGCCGCTGTTGCCGAAGCTCCCGCCGAAGCTTCGGTGGAAGCCGAGGCACCCGCCGAAGCTGCTCCCGAACCGGAAGCCGCAGCCGAGGCGCCAGCCAAGCCGAAGCGCAGCCGCGCCAAGAAAGCCGCTCCAGTCGAAGCGGAAACTGCACTGGCTGCCCCGGCTCCGGACGAAGGCGAACCGGCCGAAGCGGGCGAACCCCGCCGCGGCTGGTGGCAGCGCACTTTCGGCGAGTAATCCGCCTTACCGTTCGCACAGCAGCGCCCGTTGCCCCATCGGCAGCGGGCGTTGTCGTTTGTGTGGCGGCGCACCGGCGAGGGCACCAATCCGCTTACCCTCGCCCTCTTGCCATTGAGCCTCCGCTCGGCCAAAGACGGTTTATACAAATGTAGAAAATGGAGGTTTCGGGTGAAGGATTTTGCAGGCCAGCTGGCATTCATCACCGGCGGCGCATCGGGCGCGGGCTTTGGCCAGGCGCAGGTCTTTGGACGGCTGGGTTGCCGCATCGTGATCGCCGACGTGCGCAAGGAAGCGATCGACAAGGCCGTCGCCGAACTGACCGCAGAAGGCATCAAGGTTCACGGCATCGTGCTCGATATCACCGACCGCGCGGCTTATGCGGCTGCGGCAGACGAAGTGGAACGGGTGTTCGGCCAGGCTCCGACGCTGCTGTTCAACACCGCTGGCGTCAACAGTTTCGGACCGATCGAGCAAACCACTTATGGCGATTTTGACTGGCTGATCGGGGTCAACCTGGGCGGTGTAATCAACGGCATGGTGACTTTCGTGCCGCGCATGATCGCCTCGGGCAAGCCCGGCCACGTCGTCACCGTCTCCTCGCTTGGCGGGTTCATGGGCAGTGCCCTCGCCGCGCCCTACTCCGCCGCCAAGGCCGCCGTGATCAACCTGATGGAAGGCTATCGCCAGGGGCTGGAAAAGTACGGCATAGGCGTTTCGGTGGTCTGCCCTGCCAACATCAAGTCGAACATCGCCGAAGCGACCAAGATCCGGCCCGCCTCTTTCGGGACAAGCGGATACAACGCCAACGAGGATACCATCGCCTCGCTCCACTCGATCCACCGCCACGGGATGGAGCCGGTCGAACTGGCCGAGCGCACCCGCGAAGGCATAGAGGCCAACCAGCTCTACATCATTCCCTATCCCGAGACCAAGGAAGGGCTGGAAAAGCACTTCGCCGCGATCCTCGATTCGGTGCCGGGCATCGAGAGCGATCCGGAAGGCTCGGCGCTGCGGGTGCGGGCGATCCAGGAATGGGCGGCGGACCGGGCCAAGGTGTTCAACAAGGACACCGAATAGGTTCGGAATGGAAGGCGGGCCTCACCCCGCCTTCACCGCCTCGCCCCATTCCATCCATCCGGCCCAGCGCGGCACCTTCGTATTGTAGCGGTGCTCGGGATGGCCCACCGCGAAGCCGGCGCCCAACACCGCGCTCGTCACCGGACGAGTCAGATGGCAATTGCCCATCACGCGCTTCCACACCGGCTCGATCCGGTGTTGCCACTTCGCCGGGGCAGCATCGGGCGCGAGGCCGTGTTCGAGGAACAGCAGCTTTCCGCCGGGTTTCAGGATGCGGCGCAGTTCCTTCAGCACCTGCCCTTCGTTGTGGACTGAGCACAGAGTGAAAGTGCACACCGCCGTGTCGAAGCTTCCATCGGGAAAGGGTATCGCCTCGCCCACGCCCTCGCGAATGTCGGCCTGCCAGCCCTTGGCCTGTGCCGCCTCGCGCGCATAGTCGAGCAGTTTTGGCGAGGGATCGATCCCGGCAAAGGCGGTGACTTTCCCCGCGTCGTAGAGCGCCTGGTTGAGCCCGCCGCCGCAGCCGATCTCGAACACGGCGCCACTGGCCAGTGGCACGACCTTTTCGCGCAGCTCCGTAATTTCCGGCGCGGCGCAGGCGCACTTTATGAAGCGCGGCAGCACTTTTTCGTTCCACAGATGGCCCAGTCCCATTGCTTCCCCCTAAGCTTGTTTTGCGGCTGCAGTTGTGCCGCAAGGAATTGACCAAGGTCAATGCCCGCGAGAGCCACTGCATCGATATTTTGTAACAATCGTTACAAACACCGAGAGGACATCATGGCGCATTTCCCGCAGCATCCCGGCTTCACCAGCGTCTTGCGGTTGATCCGTCTGGAAGGCGATATCCGCGACCTTGAGGTTGAGGGGGAAATTCCGCCCGCGCTCGATGGCGCTTTCTACCGCGTCCATCCCGATCCGCAGTTCCCGCCCAAATATGCCGACGACCAGTTCTTTAATGGTGACGGCATGATCTCGATGTTCCGCTTCAAGGACGGCAAGGTCGATTTCCGCCAGCGCTATGCCAGAACCGACAAGTGGAAGGTCGAGAACGAAGCCGGCCGCGCGCTGTTCGGTGCCTGCCGAAATCCGCTAACCGACGACGACGCGGTCAAGGGCATGATCCGCGGCACCGCCAACACCAATGTCCTCGTCCACGCCGGCAAGCTCTTCGCGATGAAGGAAGACAGCCCCTGCCTGATCATGGACGCCAACACGCTGGAGACCCAGGGCTACACCGATTTCGGCGGCGACCTCGATATCCCGACCTTTACCGCCCATCCCAAGATTGATCCGGAGACCGGCAACTTCTGCGGGTTCGGCTATGCCGTGGCCGGTCCGCTGACTCGCGAGGCCTGCTATTTCGAGATCGATCCCGCCGGCAAAGTGGTGCGAAAGGCGCCCTTCACCGTGCCTTACTACACCATGCTCCACGACTTCTGCATCGCCGGTGATTATGCGGTATTCAACGTCTCGCCCTACACCTCCGACCAGCAGGTGCTGGAGGAGAACCGGCCGCACTTCTACTACGATCGCGAATTGCCGTTCTACGTTGGCGTAATGCGCCGTGACGGTGATGGCAGTGACATGCGCTGGTTCAGCCTCGAGCCGTCGCTCTGCGGCTGTCACGTGATGAACGCCTTCCAGGACGGAACGAAGATCCACCTCGATCTGCCCGTCTCGAAAACCGGAAGCCTGCCGTTCTTCCCCGAGAAGGATGGGCGCCCGTTCAATCCCGAAGAAGCCGTCACGATCCTCCACCGAGTGACGGTCGACCTCGCCTCGAACAGCGACACCATCGCGTCGGTCGAGCGGATCGGCGAGATGCCGGGCGAGTTTCCTCGGATCGACGACCGCATGTGCGGTAAGCCCTATCGCCACGGCTGGATGATCACCTACGATTTCGCCAAGCCCTACAACGGACCTCCGGGACCCTTCGCCGGGGTGATCAACTCGATCACGCATTACGACCTGGCCACCGGCCGGGAGCAATCGTGGTGGTGCGGACCGGAAGGCGCCTTCCAGGAGCCCTGCTTCGTGCCGCGCGGCAAGGACGAGACCGAAGGCGATGGCTGGATGTGTTCCCCGTCAGCACCAATGGCACAGATTTGAGGTTGTGATTTAAG
>CANJBY010000067.1 GCA_947472735.1 Sphingomonadaceae bacterium
CACTACGACGAAGCCCCAACACTCCTTAAATCACAACCTCAAATCTGTGCCATTGGTGCTGACGGGGAACAGTTGCGCATCGTTGTCGGGCTGGTGCTGATTGCGTTGGTGTTTGTCGGCCCCAAGACGCCGTGGGGCTGGATCGGGCTCGTCCCCTTGCTCACCGGGTTCGTAAAGGTCTGCCCGCTTTACAGCCTGCTGGGCTTCAACACCTGCGGGGTGAAATAGCCTGAGCCTTGCGTGATCGCAGGGCAGTGGGCATAGCCCTGCGCTATGCACGATATCCGCTTTGTCCGCGAAAATTCCGAAGCCTTTGACGCCGGCCTTGCCCGGCGCGGGCTTGCGCCGCATTCTGCCGCGATCCTCGCGCTCGACATCGCGCGACGGGCGGTGTCGACGCGAATGCAGGAAGCGCAGGGACGCCGAAACGAAGCCTCGAAGACAATCGGGGCGGCGATGGGCCGCGGCGACACGCACGAGGCTGAACGGCTGAAGGCCGAAGTCGCCGAACTCAAGACCGCGCTCCCCTCGCTCGAACAGGAAGAGCGCGAATTGACGGCTGCGTTACAGGAAGCCTTGTCAGGCCTGCCCAGCATCCCCGTCGCCGATGTGCCGGACGGCGAGGACGAGACCCAGAACGTCGAAATCTCCCGCTGGGGCACCCCGCGCAGCTTCAACTTTGCACCCAGGGAACACGCCGATCTCGGCCCCGCGCTTGGCCTCGATTTCGAGACTGGCGCTTTGCTGTCCGGGGCACGCTTCACGTTCCTGCGCGGCCAGATGGCGCGGCTGCAGCGCGCGCTGGGGCAGTTCATGCTTGATCACCAGACCGGGGTGAATGGCTACAGCGAATGCGCGACACCGCTGCTGGTGCGCGAGGAAGCGCTGTTCGGCACCGGGCAGCTCCCCAAGTTCGCCGACGACAATTTCCGGACGACCGACGGGCGCTGGCTGATCCCAACGGCGGAAGTCAGCCTGACCAACTCGGTGCGCGAGCAGATCCTCTCCGAAGCCGAGTTGCCGATCCGCATGACCGCCCTCACCGCTTGCTTCCGTTCCGAGGCCGGGGCAGCTGGCAAGGATACCCGCGGCTACATCCGCCAGCACCAGTTCGAGAAAGTCGAGCTGGTTTCGATCGTCCGCCCCGAGGATTCCGAAGCCGAGCACGAGCGGATGACGGCGGCGGCGGAATCGATCCTCCAGGCGCTCGAACTGCCTTACCGCAAGGTCCTGCTCTGCGCCGGGGACATGGGCTTCACCGCGCGCAAGACTTATGATCTGGAAGTGTGGCTGCCGGGCCAGGACACCTACCGCGAAATCAGTTCCTGCTCGAACTGCAGCGATTTTCAGGCGCGGCGGATGAACGCGCGCTATCGGCCGGAGGGCGGCAAAGGGACGGAGTTTGTCCACACGCTCAATGGCTCGGGCCTGGCCGTTGGGCGCACGCTGGTGGCGGTGCTCGAGAACGGGCAGCAGGAGGACGGTTCGGTCATATTACCCGAGGTGTTGGTGCCCTACATGGGCGGCATGACAGTTTTGACTCCACAGTAGCCAACATCAGGACAGTGCTTCGACAAGCTCGGCACGAGCGGGTTTGATTGAAGCGACAACGAAAGTACCGGCATTGCGCATCCTCCTGACCAACGATGACGGCATATCCGCCCCCGGGCTTTATGTGCTCGAAAAGATCGCGGCGCAGTTGTCCGACGACATCTGGATTTGCGCGCCGAGCGAGGAACAGTCCGGTGCGGGCCATTCGCTGACGCTGACTCGCCCGGTGCGGCTGCGCAAGCACGCGGAAAAGCGCTTCTCGGTGACCGGCACCCCCAGCGACGCGGTCGCCATGGCGCTCAAGAAGGTGCTGCCTGCTCCGCCCGACCTGATCCTCTCCGGCGTCAACCGCGGTGCCAATCTGGGCGACGACGTGACTTACTCGGGTACCGTCTCCGCCGCGATGGAAGGGGCGCTGGCGGGTATCCGCTCGATCGCGCTCAGCCAGGTCTACGCGACGGAAGGCATGGCCGATGCCGTGCCGTTCGGCGCGGCCGAAAGCTGGGGCGAACGGGTGCTGCGCCCGCTCATCGAAGCTCCGCTCGCTCCGCGCACCCTGATCAATGTCAACTTCCCTCCGGTTTCGGCCGAACAGGTGAAGGGCATCAAGGTGGTGCGTCAGGGCTTCCATGATTACGCCCGCGGCTCCGTGGTTGAAGGAACGGACCCGCGCGGGTACAAGTACTATTGGTTCGGCCTGCACGGGATCGAGCATACCTCGGGCCATGACACCGACCTTGAGGCCATCTCGGAGGGCCACGTGACGGTTACGCCGCTGCAACTCGATCTGACCCACCGGCCATCGCTGGCCGTGCTGGCGGAGCGATTTTCCCAGTGAAAGCGCGGCTGCTTCCGGCCCTCGCCCTGCTGCTCGCTGCTGCGAAAGCGCCTACTCCCGTCCCTTCCCCTACGGCCAGCGGCGCGCCCTTCAACGAAGAGACCGAGCATGTCGTCCAGCCGGGCGAGACCCTGGGCGGGATCGCCTTGCGAGCCGAGGTTCCGCGGGTGCTGATCATCGAGGCGAACGGGCTGAAGGCCCCTTACGCCGTGCGCACGGGCCAGAAACTGGCGATTCCGCGCACCCGGCGGCACACGGTGGCAGCCGGCGAAAGCGGGTTCCTGATCGCGTGGAAATACGGCGTGTCCTGGCCTGACATCGCCGTGGCCAACGGGCTTGATCAGCGGGCGACCGTGCGGCGAGGGCAGAAGCTGCTGATCCCAACGATCCTGCCCGCGCCCGCAGCAACCGCAACCCCTGCCCCGTCCAGTCCCGCAGCGGCCGCGCCGCGCTTCAACTGGCCGCTGCAAGGCCCGATCCGCCGCGGCTTCGCGCCGCGCGGCAAGCCCGGCTATCACGACGGGATCGACATCACCGCCGCCGAAGGGACCGCCGTGCGCGCGGCTGACGCGGGGAAAGTGCTGTTCGCAGGGGAGGAATCGACGCAGTTCGGCAAGCTGGTGATCGTCGATCACGGCGGCGGGCTGACCAGCGCTTACGCCTTCCTCAGCCGGGTAACGGTGAAGGAGGGCGATCCGGTGCGCAAGGGTGAGCGTGTCGGCCTGGTCGGCCGGACCGGACTCGCACGCGGGCCCGAGCTGCATTTCGAACTGCGCCGGAACAACCGCCCGGTGGACCCGGAGCAGCAGCTCCCGGAGCGGGACTAGGCCCCCAGCGCCACCGGCAGGTCATTCTCGACGAATTGCCTGACGATCTCGTCGAAGCTCTCGTCGCCGGGAAAGCCCAGCTTGCGGGCTATCCGATCGTCCAGTTGGCCGGGCCAGCTCGAGACGATCGCGTCGATCCTCTCATCCCCGACCATGCGGATGCGCGCGGCGGCTGGTGCGCCGCCAACCCGCGCGACCGAAGCGATGATATCGGCCACCGTGACGGAAATGCCAGGCAGGTTGATCACCGGGCTGGCCGCCAGCGCCTCGGCCGGCAGACCGGCGGCGTGCAGCATCCCGGCAATCGCTCCGCGCGGTGAAAGCAGCCACAGGCGGGTCTCGGTCGCTACCGGGCACACCGCATCCTCGCCCGAAAGCGGCTCGCGCACGATCCCGCTGACGAACGAAGATGCCGCCTGGTTCGGCTTGCCCGGTCGCACGGTGATCGTCGGCAGGCGCAGGACCACACCTTCGACGTAGCCGCGCCGCGCATAGTCGCTGAGCATCAGTTCCGAGATGGCTTTCCCGGCGCCATAGGAGGACCGTGGACTGACGACGGGTTCGGCCCCCGCTTCGGCGGGACCAAAAACCGCGACCGAGCTGGTGAAGATCACCCGCGGCTTGCTGCCGATCGCCCGGCAGCGTTCAAGCACCAGCCGCGAAGCATCGACGTTGACGCGCATACCGAGATCGAAATCGGCCTCGGCCTGGCTGCTGACCACAGCGGCGAGGTGAAACAGCAAATGGCAATCGTCTGCTACAATCGCGGCGACAAAGGCGGGGTCAGCGATGTCTCCGGTAGCGTAGGAGACGCGGGCATCGTCGAGCTGCGGAATACTGGCATGGTCCGCCAGCATCAGCCGCTTGATCGGCACCGGCTGTCCGGAAGGCCCCGCAATGCCTGTCTCGAGCAAAGCCTTGGCCAGGCGTTGCCCGAGAAAGCCCGCTCCGCCGGTGATGACGACATTCATGCTGATTCCTGCTCCCATCCGCTCATGGCATCATCGCCGCCGCATCGGCGAAGAAATCCGGACCGCCGAAATTGCCGGACTTCAGCGCCAGCACCATGGCCTGCCCGGTGCCGACACTGCGCAGAACCGGCACACCCGGCGCTATTTCCGCACCGATGGCGAAGGCCGTCAGACCCAGACTGTTGACCACCGCGCCGGAGGTTTCGCCCCCTGCGACGATCAGCCGGCGCAGTCCGGCGGCGGCCAGTCCGGAGGCAATCCGGCCCATGGCCAGTTCCACGGCCGAGCCGACCGCCTCCGCCCCGAATTCGGCTTGCAGCGCCTGCACGGCTTGCGGCGCCGCGCTCGACGCGATCAGGATCGGTCCGTGCGGGCCGTGCTCGCGCGCCCATGCCAGGATCCGATCCACTTCCGCGGGCTCGGACAGCAGCTGGCGCGGGTCGATCCGCAGAACCTGCGCCCAGCTTTCAGCGCGAGCGACTTGTTCGAGAGTCGCTGCCGAGCAGCTACCCGAGAGCATCGCCAGCGGCCCGCCGATCGCAGCCGGAGCGTGCACCGCGGCCGATCGGGCCACTGCTCCGCGCTCGATCAGCGCAGCGGCGAGACCGATGCCAAGACCCGAAGCGCCGACGGAGAGCGGCGTTTCCAGCGCGGCGCGACCAATCGCGGGCAACTGGCGATCAAACACGCAGTCGATGATCGCCGCTCCGCAGCCTTCCGCCGTGAGCTCAGACATCCGGGCGCGGATCGCCTCCGCACCGGCTTCCACCACGTCCAGTCCGACCAGGCCGATCCGGGCGGCCGATTGCCGGCCCAGCACCCGCACCAGATTGGCGTCGTGCATCGGGTTGAGCGGATGATCCTTCAGCGGGCTTTCGTTGAGCGGAACATCGCCCACGAACAGGTTGCCGCGATAGATGGTCCGCCCGGTTTCCGGGAAGGCTGAATTGACCAGGACCAGCGGGGCCTCGTCACCACCGCGCAAGGCGTCCATGACCGGGCCAATATTGCCCCGTTCCGTGGAATCGAAGGTCGAGCAGACCTTGAACATGACGTGCTGCGCGCCTTGCTGCCGCAGCCAGTCCTGCGCCGGCAAAGCCATGCCCACGGCATCGGCAGGCTCGATCGAGCGGCTTTTGAGCGCGATGACCACAGCGTCGAAGCCGGACAAGTCCAGGTCGGCAGCAGGCAGTCCGATGGTCTGGACCGTGCGGAGCCCGGCGCGGGTCAGCGCGTTGGCGAGGTCGGACGAGCCGGTATAGTCATCGCCGATGCAGCCCAGGACAATGCTCATCGCACGATCACCTTGCGGCCGAGCGCTTCACGTTTGGGATTGTGCATCGGCTCAGTCCATCCCCGGCAGGCGGGTGCCGGACAGCCGCGCATAGACCTGCGCCACCGCGGCATCGTCAGCCCCGCCCAGCCCTGCCCCCGAGGCGGCGAGATACATCTGCAAGGCTGCTGCCGCCAGCGGGGCGGGGAAACGCGCCGCGCGGGTCATGTCCTGGACGATCCCCATGTCCTTGACGAAGATTTCGATCGAACTGTGCGGAGTGTAATCGCCCGCCAGGATGTGCGGCACGCGGTTCTCGAACATCCAGCTGTTGCCGGCCGATGCGGTGATGACTTCATAGACCTTGTCGAGGTCCAGACCCTGCTTGGCGGCAAAGGCCATGGCTTCGGCAGCGGCAGCGATGTGCACGCCGGCGAGGTGCTGGTTAATCATCTTCATCGCCGCCCCGGCGCCCGGTTCGTCGCCGAGCCGATAGACTTTGGCCGCCATCGCATCGAGGCTGGCTCCGGCCCGGGAGAAGGCCGCAGCACTGCCCGACGCCATGACCGTCAGCTCGCCCGCAGCAGCGCGGACCGACCCGCCGCTGATCGGCGCATCAAGGTAATGGATTCCGGCCGCTTCGGACCGTTCGGCCAGCCCGCGCGCCACGGCTGGAGACATGGTCGCGCAGCCGGCGAAAACCGTATCCGGTCGCATCGCCGCGGCAACGCCGCCCGAGCCGAACAGGACGTCCTCGGTCTGCGCCCCGTTGACCACGACGCAGATCACGACTTCGCTTTGCCCTGCGGCTTCGGCCGGGCCGCTGGCAATGCGGCCGCCTTCAGCCTGGAAACGCGCGAGCGCCTCAGCCGACAGATCGCTGCCGACGACGTCGAACCCCGCCCGCAGCAGTGACGTGGCCATGCCGAAGCCCATCGATCCGAGACCGATCACCGCGACTGTCTGGGTATTGCCTTGCATGCCGATACTTTCCGGTTAGCCGAATGGCGGGCCGACAAACGTCGCGTGCACGCTCCGCATCATGCCCGGCCAAAATGGGTATGGAGCTCACTGACCTGTTCGGGACTGAGGAAGCGGGGATTGAGACCGCGCAGCAGCAGGTAGAGCTTGGCGGTTTCTTCCAGTTCCTCGGTCGCGAACACGGCGGCTTCCAGGGTCTGGCCGGCAACGACCGGGCCGTGGTTGGAAAGCAGCACCGCGCTGTGCTGGCCAGCCAGCCCGCGAATGGCATCCGCCACTGCAGGATCGCCCGGCCGGTAATAGGGAACGATCGCCGGTACGCCGCACTTCATGACGAAGTAGGGTGTCATCGGCGGCAGTCCCCCGCCGTCCTGTATTTCCGGCAGCATCGTTACCGCGACCGAGTGCGTGGAGTGAAGGTGTACGATGGCCCCGGCATTGCTGCGGGTTTCATAAAGCACGGCGTGCAGCGGCACTTCCTTGGTCGGCGCATCGCCGCTCAACAGGCGGCCGGTACTGTCCAGTTTCGAAAGCCGGGCGGGATCGAGGAAGCCGAGCGAGACATTGGTTGGCGTGACCAGCCAGCCGCCATCTTCGGTCCGCACCGAGATGTTGCCGGAGGAACCGGCAGTCAGCCCCCGTTCGAACAGCGAACGGCCATAGCGACACACCGCATCTCGCAGATCGGATTCGCGCAATTTGCCCTCCGGATGATGGCTCGCCGGACGTCAAGCCGACGGCAAGCCACTCAACTACTGTTCGTGACGCGGAATGACAACTCGGCAGCGCATTCTCCCCGTGCCGCCGGTCGGAAGCTGCCCCGCTTTGCATTCTCTTATTGGTAATCGGGGCGTTCTGGCTTAACCGAAAGCCGGGGGCTGAAATTGCTCGTGACGGAAGTTTTTGGAACAGAGGAGCCGCTGGGTGGGTAGGCCAAGAATCGGCGCACCGGAACTGACACGAGAGATAATCATCGCCGCGGCCCTGACCATTCTGAACCGCGACGGGTTCCCCTCGCTCAGCCTGGCGAGCATCGCCAAGGAACTCAACGTCAAGACTCCCGCGCTTTACTGGTACTTCTCCAGCAAGGCGGATCTCTACACCTACGTGGTGGACGCGCTGTTCCGCGATATGCTTTCGTCGATTGATCCTGGCTTGCAGGGCCGCGACCTGCTGCTGGCGCTGGGCCGCGCGCTGCACGATCAGCAGCGCCGGGTGCGCGATGCCTCCAAGCTCATTTCCACCGCCGGTGTCAGCATCGAGGTCCGCTCCGAGCTCGTCCCAGCACTGCTCAAGCGGATCGCGGTGGGCGACCTCAGCCCTGCCCACGCCCGCCGTACGTTGACCGCGATCCAGGCACTGACGCTCGGCTGGTCGATCTTCGAAGCCAATCCCGCCACGATCGAAGTGATGCGCCAGTCCGGCGAAGACAGCGCCTATGAGCAGACGCTGGCCGAACTGATCTATGGCGAAGTGCCGGTCCGCGCCGGGCGTAGCCCCATGAAAGCAGAAACCCCGGCCTGACATTGTCGGGCCGGGGCTGCCGGTTACGTTGCAGGTGCTACATGCTGGCGCGGATGCCTACGCGATAGCTGCGCCCGATGGCATCGAACAGCACGGGATTGCCATAGAGCCGCAGGAACGGCGGATCCTTGTCGAACACGTTGTAGACCGATCCGAACAGCTGAACCTTGTGCTTGTCGTTGTTCACCAGATCGACCGAGGCGGTCAGGTCCAGGTAGAACCGCGAAGGCACCTTGTTGTAGTTGTTGCTGTTCTTCAGATAGGGGCTGTAGCCCGCCTGTTCCGGACCGATCTTGGTCGGATCATAGAGACCCGAGCCAACGTAACGGCCGTGCGCCGTCAGCGAGTAGCGATCGGTCGAATAGGTCACCAGCCCGTCGACCCGCCACTTGGGCACGCCGAACACGCTCTGCACGGTGCCGGGGTTGCCCGTCCAGCCGTCGTAGCGGGTCTTGAAGCCGGTGGCGTCGGTGGTCGTCAGTTCGATCGTGTAAGTGGCATTGGCCAGGAAATTGAGCTTCCCGCCGAGCGACGACGAGACGTCGTTCAGATCGAGGGTATAATCCGAAACGACTTCCAGCCCTTCTGAATGCAGCTGGCTGAGGTTCTGGTAAGTCGAGGTAACCTGGGTGATCAGGCCGGCCTGGCTGCGGGTGATGAAGGGGCAGGCTGCGGTCTGGCCGGCGGTGCAGACGTTGATCGTCTGCTGGCCGGTAAGGATCGCGATCGCGCCCTTTACGCGGATGTTGTAGTAATCGACCGACAGGTGGAAGCCGGGGATGAAGGTCGGCTTGAACACCGCGCCGATGGTGGTGGTGTTCGCCCGCTCCGGAGCGAGGTTCGGGTTACCGCCCGTGGTCAGGTTGACGTAGTAGGTTCCCGCCGTGGCCGGCACCGGATCGTTCACCGGCAACTGCACCGTATTGGACAGCGGGCTGAGCTCCAGCGCGGACGGTGCCCGGATGTCGCGCGACTGGGTGGCGCGCAGCATCAGGCTGTCGTTCAGTTCGTAAACCGCGCCGACTTTCCAGGTTGTTGCATCGCCGGTGTGCGTGGTGTGCGTGAACCGGATCGCCCCATCAACCGTAAGCGCTTTGCCAATCGGCGAATCCTTGAGCAGGGGCACGCTGACTTCGGCATAGCCCTCGGTCGTGTTGTCCCCGTCCGGCAGGAGCGCGAACGCGTTGTTCGAGTTCCAGCCACCGGCGCGCGAGGTTGCATCGGCATCGCCGCTTGACCGGTCGCGGCGGTATTCCACCCCGAACGCCGCGGCGATCGCCCCGGCCCAGCCCTGCGCCAGATCGCCGCGGATGTTGAGCGCGGCGGCGTGCTGCGAGATGTTGCGCGTGGCCCAGGCATCGCCGGTGACATAAGCGACGGCCGCCTTGCTGGCGCGGGATTCGCCGAACACGTTGAAGGGTATGCAGCCGTTGGTCGGGCTGGTCAGCGTGGAGCGGCAGACGATCTTTCCGTCAGAAGCCAGCACCGCATCCGTTGCCAGTGCGAAGCGGGCCAGATGGCGGAGCCCCCTGATGTCCAGCCGGCTCTTGGTCTGGCCGTACTGTTCCCCGTCAGCACCAATGGCACAGATTTGAGGTTGTGATTTAAGGAGTGTTGGGGCTTCGTCGTAGTGACGAAGGAACGAAGATGAAGCCCCAACCCTCCTTGAAAAAATCGTCTGTGAAGGCCCCTGCTGAGCGGGTGGTAAA
>CANJBY010000068.1 GCA_947472735.1 Sphingomonadaceae bacterium
CGATGGCCAGCTTGGCAAGACTGTTCTTGGAAACCTTGAACGACGCACCAGCTTCCCGCATCTTCACGCGCAGGGCCGTGGTCTGAGCCACGGACATGCCGAGGTTGCGGGTGATGACCACCACGCCGACCTCGTTGAAGGTTGCGTTCAGAGTGGCGACCGCATCGGCTTTCTGCGAACGATCCATGCTTACTCCTTCACGAATGATCGCACGGATGACCCGCGCGACCGGCTACGTTGTCCGCACCGCCGAAGCGGCGCGGGCGAGTCCGTTGAAGGGGAAGGAGCGGTGCGAAACACACCGTAAGCGCGCAGCGTGGCTGCGAGCGGAAATCTCTTTTCCCCGTCTAGGCTGGAAATTAAGCGCGGGCAGATCCCGTGCACCAACTGTCTCGGACGGATGAACGGCAGGCACGAGTCCCGCCGGTCGGGCCGGGCAATTAGCAGCGCGGCGCGCAAAGTCAAGGAAAGCGCGCCGCAACCCTTCCTTAACCACGCCGCACTAGCTTTGCGCGAGACACGGCGCTGAGGGAATTGCACATGAACGGAACTGGCGTGAATGCCCTGGCGCTGCCGAACCAGCTGACGCTGAAGTTGCTCGATCGCGGTGAGCAGGTGGTGATCGTGCTGCTCTGGAGCCTGATGGCCTGGCGCGTCTCGCATTCCGTAAACCCGATCGCACCGCTTCTGCTGCTGTCCGAATCGGCCGTGGCTTTCTTCGTCCTGATCCGCCGTCCCACCAACAACATATCGATGAAACTGGGCGATTGGCTGCTCGCCATTACCGCGACTGCCGCACCGCTGCTGATCGACCCGCGCGATGTTTCCGACCACGGTCTGGTCATCCCGGCCATAATCCTGGTCGCGCTCGGCACGATGCTGCAGGCTGGCGCCAAGCTTTCGCTACGCCGCAGTTTCGGCATCGCTCCCGCCAACCGGGGGATCAAGATCGACGGCGCTTACCGCATGGTGCGTCATCCGATGTACGCCGGGTACCTGCTGTGCCACATCGGCATCCTCGCCGGCGTCTTCAGCTTTGCGAACCTGGCACTCTATGTGATCGCCTGGATCGCCCAGATCCGCCGCCTGACCGCAGAGGAGGCGCTGCTTTCGGAAGACCCGTCGTACCGCGACTACATGGGAAAAGTGCGCTGGCGGCTGATTCCGGGGCTGTTCTGACGGTTTCTGTTTTGAAGGTTCAGTCCAGCGCAACCCACTGCCGCATGTCTGCAGTGGTCAGCCATTTCGCCTCGGAATTGGAAACAGAATTGGTCATCGCGGAGAACGCGACGGCCTGCGGAGCAGACATTCCCATCTCGCGATAGTAATCGAGGTAGGCCCGGTTTTCCGGTGCGTCCGCCGGATAGTCGCGCGCCTCGCGGCCAAGATCGTCCGCCCAGGAATGCACGGCGAATTCGGCGCCGCGATCGGCGGTGTGGCGGGCTCCGGTCAGGAACAGCTCAACCGCGCCTGAGCGCACTGATCCCCCATCCGGAACGTGGGTAGCCATGCCGCGCTGGTGGATCATCCGCCCGAGCCGCAGATTGGCACGGTCATCCTCGGTGCCCGGGCATTCGACCAGTTCGAGGACTGTAATGCCGGGGTAGGCCCGCAGCATCGCGGCAAACGCTGCCGGTGAACGTTCGTCAGTCGCGTCCACCAGCGCGGCGCGATCCGCATCGAGCACCCGGAACGGACCGAAGGCGGCAATGCCCGTCGGGACGGAGGCCGGGGCCGACGGCACGAACCGGCCCGACGTAGTGGTCGCAGTCGCCTCGACCACCACCACTTCTTCGACAATCGTTTCATAGGCGATCGACTGCGCCTGCGCCGGCAGGGCAAGCGCGACGAGGAACGGCAGGAGGGCGGCGGCGAGGGAACGCATCCCGTTGCAATGCTCCCCACCGCTTTACCGGCTTGCTTCCGGAATGCGTTAAGATCGCCTTACCGCACCTTCTTGATCCGGTTCGGAGCCAACTGCCCGCACCCCCTCGACACGGCCGGGCACGACCTTCATCAGCGATGGGCAACAAGGGGGATTGGCTTGGTCGCGCTGGTATCGACGGTGGCATACCTCGGGCTCGAGGCGCGGGGCGTCGAAGTGCAGTGCCAGATCGCGCCGGGCCTGCCCGGATTCCATCTCGTCGGGCTGCCCGACAAGGCCGTGAATGAAAGCCGCCAGCGGGTTCAAGCGGCACTGGCGTCCCTCGGCCTCGCCTTGCCGCCCAAGCGCATCACCATCAATCTTTCGCCGGCCGATCTGCCCAAGGAAGGCTCGCACTATGATCTGCCGATCGCCCTGGCCTTGCTGGCGGCGATGGGAGTGACCGATGCAGAGCAGTTGGCCGATCACCTGGCAGTGGGAGAACTGGCGCTGGACGGGCGGATCGTGTCCTCGCCCGGCGTGCTGCTGGCCGCGATCCATGCCGCCGGACTTGAAAAGAACCTGATCTGCCCGGCCGCGCAAGGAGCGGAAGCGCGCTGGGCCAGCGGGATCGCAATCCTGGCCGCGCCAGACCTTGTCAGCCTGCTCAACCACCTCAAGGGCACGCAAGTGCTGAACATCCCCGAACCGGGCGAGGTGGCACAGCGCAAGGCCGGGCCGGACCTCAAGCAGGTCAAGGGGCAGGAAGTCGCCAAGCGGGCCCTGGAGATTGCGGCGGCTGGTGGACACAACCTGCTGATGATCGGACCGCCCGGCGCCGGAAAATCGCTGATGGCTGCCTGCCTCCCGGGCATCCTGCCCGAACTGACCCCGGCGGAAGCGCTGGAAGTGTCGATGGTCGCGTCAGTGGCCGGGACGTTGGAGGAGGGCCGGATCAGCCGGCTCAGGCCCTACCGCGCGCCGCACCATTCGGCCTCGATGGCGGCGCTGACGGGTGGAGGCTTGCGGGTGAAGCCCGGCGAGGTCAGCCTCGCCCACCTCGGCGTGCTGTTTCTCGACGAACTGCCGGAATTCCAGCGCGCTGTGCTGGATTCGCTGCGCCAGCCGCTCGAGATCGGAGAAGTGACTGTCGCCCGGGCCAACGCGCATGTCACCTTCCCGGCGCGGGTCCAGCTAGTCGCGGCGATGAACCCCTGCCGCTGCGGCCACCTGGGTGATCCTGCCCTTGCCTGCAGCCGGGCTCCGCGCTGCGCGGCAGATTACCAATCGAAGGTCTCCGGGCCGCTGCTCGACCGGATCGACCTGCATGTCGAAGTCGATCCCGTCAGCGCCGCCGACCTGAGCCTGCCCCCGCCGACTGAAGGCTCCGCCGCGGTTTCCGCGCGGGTCGCAGCGGCGCGGGCCGTGCAGACGGCGAGGCTGGAAGGGACCGGCCTGTCGACCAATGCCCAGCTCGATGGCGATCTGCTTGAAGCCCTTGCGACGCCGGACGAGGCCGGCCGCAAGCTGCTGATGCAAGCCGCGGAAGCGATGCGGCTTTCAGCGCGCGGCTATACGCGGATTCTGCGGGTTGCACGGACGATTGCCGATCTTGCCGGAAGCGAGGTTGTCAGCCGAATCCATGTGGCCGAGGCGCTCAGCTATCGCCGCGCTGCACCGCGAGCCTGATCCTAGGTGAGATTGGCGGCGTCTTCCCAGCGCAGTTCCGCGCAAGTGATCACGCGCCCATCGTGCGCGCGGATCGCGATCGGGGCGATCGGCTTGCGGTCACGCGTGTCAACCAGCACCGGGTTGGACGGCACGCCCATCCCGTACTTGTCACCCCACTGCCGCAGCGCGAGCATCGCGGGCAGCAGATCCATGCCCTTTTCGGTCAGGCGGTACTGCACCTTGCGGCGATCGTCGGCCATCGGCACGCGCAGCATGATGCCATGCTCGACCAGGTTGCCCAGCCGGTTCGAGAGAATATTGCGCGCGATGCCGAGCACCGAAAGGAAATCCTCGAAATGGCAGACGCCGTTGAAGGCCGCGCGCAGGATCATGAAAGCCCAGCGCTCGCCCATCACCTCAAGTGCGGCGGGCAAGCCGCAACTCGGTATATTCTGCAGTTCCATGGAGAGGGCTTCGGGCAATTGCGCCGCGCATTCCTCCAGACTCATGGCGGTATCGTGTGTGAGACCCATCTTTTTTCCGCTCCTGACCCAGCGTAACCCAGATAGACCGCCGCGCCGAAGCTTTTTTCCGTTTCAAGTTGCAACTAGAAACCTATACTGATAGGTAGCGATTCGCAACGCAATTCGGATGCCGCCCCCCGTACCGGCTCCGGGGCGACGCAAACGAGATGAAAGGGGAAGACAATGCACACCGCACTTTCGCGGCCGCTCTCGCGCAACCTGATCCTGGCTGGCCTGGCATTTTTCGGCACGGTCAGCGGCTTCGCAGCAACGACCTCGCCAGCCCAGGGAGCTGCGCGCGGCGGTGCTTACGTCGCATCGCTGGCGCACCCGCTTGAGGCGCCGAAACAGCAGATTCTCGATGGTGCCCTATGGCGCTGCGAGGGTTCGACCTGCAGCGCGCCCGCGTCGGGCGGCCGGGCCGTGCTGGCCTGCAACCGCATTGCCAGGACCTTCGGTGAAGTCGCCCGGTTCGAGACTCCGCGCGGCGAACTGACCGCTGAGGACCTCACCCGCTGCAACGCGGCGCAGTAACGCAATTCGCCCTTGCGGGGCCTGCACCCCCACCCCCTCGCCCCGCAATCACCTGCCCCCGCGTCAGACGCCGCGGGGGCAGTTTTTTGTCAGAGCAGGCCGCGATCGCGCAGGTCGGCTTCCAGTCCGGCCGAATCGACGAAGTGGTGCACCTGCCAGCCACAGGCGCGGGCGGACTCAACATTCGGCAGGCTGTCGTCGATGAACAGCATCGCTTCCGGCGCATGGCCAAAACGCGTCTCGGCCAGCCGGTAGATTGCCGGATCCGGCTTCACCAGCTTCTCGACACCGGAAACGACAATGTCACGGAAGCGCTGAAACACCGGCCAGGTCGGATGGAAATCCCGCCAGAACTCGGCACCGAAATTGGTAATCGCGTATAGTGGAACGCCGGCGGCGTGCAGCGCTTTGATCAGATCCAGCGTGCCGGGAACCGGCCCCGGAATGCTGTCGGCAAAGTTGTCGGCATAATGCGCGATCAGCGCGGCGTGTTCGGGAAACTCGGCCTGCCGGGCGGGGATCGTATCAGCGACCATCCCTCCGGCATCGTGTTGCCAGTGCCAATCGGGCGTGACGACGTTTTCGACAAACCAGTCGCGCTGGGCCGGATCGGGGATCAGGTCGGTATACAGCAGCCGCAGATCCCATTCGACGATGACCTTGCCGACATCGAACACCACCGCTTCGATTCGCCTGCTCATCCCTGCCCCGCTCCACAAACGCTTACGGCCCGCTCTCCGGTGAGGGAGACGGGCCGTCTGAAGGATGGAGCCGTTGCCGGCCCCGTCAAGCTCGGGTGATCAGCCCTGACGCGCCTTGAAGCGGCGGTTGGTCTTGTTGATCACGTAGGTGCGACCACGACGGCGGATCACGCGGTTGTCCCGGTGGCGGTCCTTGAGCGACTTGAGGCTGTTGCGAATCTTCATGGTTACTCTCGATGGCGGGAAAGCCGCGCGAATTTGAAGGCGCGCCGTTACGGGGCGAGGCGAACCAAGTCAAGCCCGGTTCGCCTCGCACCCCTCATTCTTCGGTCCCATAAGCCAGCAGATCGCCGGGCTGGCACTGGAGCACTTCGCAGATCGCTTCCAGGGTGGAGAAGCGGATCGCCTTGGCCTTGCCGGTCTTGAGGATCGACAGGTTGGCCAGAGTAATGTCGACCCGTTCCGCCAGTTCGGTCAGGGTCATGCGGCGGGCGTGGAGCATCTCGTCGAGTTTTACGTTGATCGGCATCAGACGGTCCCTTCCAGCTCTTCGCGCATCGCAGCGCCGTGGCGGAAGATCCGGGCGAGGATGAACAGCAGCAGCGCGAGCACCAGTCCGTTGCCCGAGAAGCCGATGTCGACATCAGCCTGGACGCCCTCCATTCCCTTGAGCTGCTGGGCAATCCAGTATCCCAGTGCGCCCAGCGGGATCGCCGAAAGTTGCACAGCCAGCGCCAACCACCCCATCCGCGACAGTCGGCCGGCGTTCTCGGCGGCAAATGGTTCGCCCTGGCCGACACTGTCGATCAGCTGGTTGAGCGTGACGAGAAACCTGAAGATCAGGCCAAGTGGCAGCAGCGCGAGCACCATGACCCCGGCTATCGCCCAGATAATCGGTCCGGGATTGCCCGAAAAGCCCTGCTTGGCGAGTTCGGCAATCACGTCGGCCTGCTTCACCAGGACCACCGGCAAGGCGATCAGCAGTGCTCCCATGGCGATGCCCATGATCACCATCATGAAGACGGCGATCAGGCGGGCGGCGATCAGCAGAGGGTCCTTGCGACCTGCGGGAAATGCGGTGTCGGTCATGGCCATGACTCCTCAGGCAAGCGAGTAAAGGACGACGGACGCCGCCGTGGCGGGGCTCTGGATCGTCGGGATCCAGAGCAGGGCGGCCGCGAACAGAGCGGCGGTGAGGCGGACGGGGAAGGTAGACATTGATCGTTCTCCAATATGGTTGATATCGACTATCAATAAGTCGAGTCGCGCATATTGTCAATCGATAATATCGTTTATCGATATGTTCGGTATCGAATACCGGAAACCCGCCATTCGTGCGGGATTTGCGGCAGCCTGCGTTTGACAGCACAGCGCCGCGCTCCTATATGCCGGCCCACCCGACGCTTCGAGCAAGTGCCTTCCATGCGCGGAGGAAGGTACCAGGAAGGAAGCGCGGGTTTCCGTCTGACGCAATAGGCTGCAGGCCATGGCTCCTCACAAGGTGCCGTGCGTTCGCGGCCTTTTGCGCGTCCGACGGCGCCACTATCCGCGCGTGGCACCATTCCCGCCGGCCCCGTCCGGCACCCGACGAAAGCGAAGAGGCAAGACTCCTCATGGCGACCAAGCCCCACACCCAGGCGCGCACTTCCTCGAAGAAGCGCATCCGCAAGATCTTCGGCGACATTCACGAAGTCGTGCAGATGCCCAATCTCATCGAGGTTCAGCGCGAAAGCTATGAGCAGTTCCTGCGCTCCGATCCGGCGACCGGTTACGTCTCGGGCCTGGAAAAGACCCTGCGTTCGGTCTTCCCGGTCCGCGACTTTGCCGGGACCAGCGAGCTCGACTTCGTGCACTACGAGCTGGAAGATCCGAAGTACGACACCACCGAGTGCCGTCAGCGCGGGATCACCTATGCCGCGCCGATGAAGGTCACGCTGCGCCTGATCGTGTTCGAAGTTGATTCGGAAACCGAGACCCGCTCGGTTCTCGATATCAAGGAGCAGGACGTCTACATGGGCGACATGCCGCTCATGACCGAGAACGGCACTTTCATCATCAACGGGACCGAGCGCGTCATCGTCTCGCAGATGCACCGTTCGCCGGGCGTGCTGTTCGACCATGACCGCGGCAAGACCCACTCCTCGGGCAAGTACCTCTTTGCTGCGCGCGTGATCCCGTACCGCGGTTCGTGGCTTGATTTCGAATTCGACGCGAAGGACATCGTCAACGTCCGTATTGACCGCAAGCGCAAGCTGCCGGTCACCGCGCTGCTTTACGCGCTGGGTCTCAAAGCCGAGCAGATCCTGAGCCACTTCTACGACACCGTTGTCTGGAACCGCGGCCAGGGCGGCTGGCAGGTGCCGTTCGTGGTGGAGCAATGGCGCGGCGCAAAGCCGACCTTCGACATCGTCGATGCCAAGTCGGGCGAAGTGATCTTTCCGGCCGGCACCAAGATCAGCCCGCGCGCCGCCAACAAGGCGGAGAAGGACGGACTGGTCCAGCTGCTGATTCCGACCGACGAAATCTTCGGCCGTTATTCGGCAGTCGATCTGATCAATGAATCCACCGGCCGGATCTACATCGAAGCCGGCGACGAAGTGACGCCGGACAACCTCGCTGCGCTGGACAAGGCGGGAATCGATCATCTCGAGCTGCTCGATATCGACCACATCGTCACCGGTCCGTGGATCCGCAACACCATGAAGGCCGACAAGGCCGAGGACCGCGATCACGCCCTGGCCGACATCTACCGCGTGATGCGCCCCGGCGAACCGCCGACGCGCGAAACCGCCGAAGCCCTGTTCGAAGGCCTGTTCTTCGATTCCGACCGCTACGACCTGTCGGCGGTGGGCCGCGTGAAGCTGAACATGCGTCTCGGCCTTGACGCTGAAGACACCATCACCACCCTGCGCACCGAGGACATCCTCGCCGTGGTCAAGGAACTGGTGAACCTCAAGGACGGCAAGGGCGAGATCGACGACATCGACAACCTCGGCAATCGCCGCGTCCGGTCGGTCGGCGAGCTGCTGGAAAACCAGTACCGCGTCGGCCTGCTGCGCATGGAACGCGCAGTGAAGGAGCGGATGAGTTCGGTCGACGTGTCGACGGTGATGCCGAACGACCTGATCAACGCCAAGCCGGCGGTCGCTGCCGTGCGCGAGTTCTTCGGTTCCTCGCAGCTCTCGCAGTTCATGGATCAGACCAACCCGCTGTCGGAAGTCACCCACAAGCGTCGCGTGTCGGCGCTCGGGCCAGGCGGTCTGACGCGCGAACGCGCGGGCTTCGAAGTCCGCGACGTCCACCCGACGCACTACGGCCGCATCTGCCCGATCGAAACGCCGGAAGGCCCGAACATCGGCCTGATCAACTCGCTTTCAACCTTTGCCCGGGTCAACAAGTACGGCTTCATCGAAACGCCCTACCGCAAGGTCGTGGACGGCAAGGTCACCAAGGAGGTGATCTACCTGTCCGCGATGGAAGAGCAGAAGCACACCGTGGCCCAGGCCTCGGCCGAAACCAATGATGACGGCAGCTTTGCCGAGGAACTGGTTTCCGCCCGGCAGAACGGCGAATTCGTGATGGCCCCGCGTGAACACGTCACGCTGATGGACGTCAGCCCCAAGCAGCTGGTCTCGGTCGCCGCCTCGCTCATTCCGTTCCTGGAAAACGATGACGCCAACCGCGCGCTGATGGGCTCGAACATGCAGCGCCAGGCGGTGCCGCTGGTTCAGGCCGAGGCGCCCTTCGTCGGCACCGGCATGGAAGAAACGGTCGCCCGCGATTCGGGCGCCGCGATTTCCGCGCTGCGCGGCGGGGTGGTCGATCAGGTCGACGCGACCCGTATCGTCATCCGGGCGGCCGGTGACATCGAACCCGGCCAGTCGGGCGTTGATATCTATCGCCTCCAGAAGTTTGAGCGTTCCAACCAGTCGACCTGCATCAACCAGCGTCCGCTGGTGAAGGTGGGCGAAGTGGTCGAGGCGGGTGACATCCTGGCCGACGGCCCCTCGACCGAGCTGGGCGAACTGGCGCTGGGCCGCAACAGCCTGGTCGCGTTCATGCCCTGGAACGGCTACAACTACGAGGACTCGATCCTGATCTCCGAACGGATCGTGAAGGACGACGTGTTCACCTCGATCCACATCGACGAGTTCGAGGTGATGGCCCGCGACACCAAGCTCGGGCCGGAAGACATCACCCGCGACATCCCCAACGTCGGCGAGGAAGCCCTGCGCAACCTC
>CANJBY010000069.1 GCA_947472735.1 Sphingomonadaceae bacterium
ATCTTCGTTCCTTCGTCACTACGACGAAGCCCCAACACTCCTTAAATCACAACCTCAAATCTGTGCCATTGGTGCTGACGGGGAACAGTATTGATGCAATGAATCCTCGACTACGAAACCGGAAGCAGGAGCGGGTTTCATCGCCTGCAGAGCGCCCGAGTAGCAACAAACTGAGCCCCCGGAAAAGCGGATCGACAGTCCTTGCACAAAGTTCGCTTCTACCAGAATCGCGCGGACGCGAGCGATGCCCCTTTGGCGAGTGCGGTCATTTTTGCCCAGACGACTTCGGGATCGACGCCGCCTGATCCTGCATGGATGGAAAAACCGCAGTCGACACCGGCCATGACATTGTCGCGCCCGACAAGGTGGGCGTAGCGGCCGATACGTTGCGCGATCAGTTCGGGATGTTCGATATAGCCTGACTGGCATTCGACAACGCCGGGGATAAGCACCTTGCCGTCGGGCAGCCCGATTTCTTCGAACAGCGCGAATTCATGGGCGTGGCGCGGATTGGCGGCTTCGAACTGGATGGCGTGTGGTCGCGCTGTCCACACCTGGTCGATGATGTCGCGCAGCGGCACGTCGCAATGGTGCGGGCCGGGGTAATTGCCCCAGCACAGGTGCATCCGCATCTTTTCGGGCGCGATGTTGCGGGTAGCGTGGTTCAGGGCGGCGATGTTCAGCGCCATGCGATCGCGAAAGCCCTTGAGGTCGAGGTCGCGGAACTGCGTATGGCGCCCCATCGCCAGATCGGGGCAATCGACCTGCAAGATGATCCCGGCATCGGCGATGGCCTCATATTCATGCCGCAAGCCTTCGGCGAGCGCGAAAAGATAGTCTTCGTCGCTGGCATAATGGGTGTTGGCAAAGAACAGCGCCGTGACGCCGGGCGATGCCGCCGACATAAAGGCCTGCGTCCCCGGATGTGCCGCCAGCGCGGTGTTGAGATTGGCGGCATCGACATGGACGGCATCCATGTCCTTGACGGTGATCGGCGCGTTGCACGCCGGGGTTTTCCGGTGCTTGCGGCCGGCATCGCCAAAGATGCGCTGCTTGACGCCGGGAAAGTCTTCGACATCCTGGAAGACATAGGAATTGCCCTCGCCGCCAAAGCCGTTGAGCCGATCCTTGATGTAGGTGGCATAGCTTGGCTTTGACTGTTCGCCATCATTGACGATATCCAGCCCAGCGCTGGCTTGCGCAGCAACGACATCGCCGACCGCCGTGGCGACGCGCGCCGCCAGCGCGGCTTCATCGATGTCCTGGCCTTCCTCGCGGGCAAAGATCATCGCGACCAGATCGTCGGTTCGCGGCAGGCTGCCGACATGGGTGGTGAGAAACCGGCCGGCGCTCATACCAGTTCCGCCTGCACAAGGGCTGCACTGCCCAATTCGGCGCGGACAAGAGCTGCGCCGGCGGCCATCGCCCGCATCTCGCGACCGGTAATAATATCTAGCCCGGCGCGTTCCTGGTCACGGATGGCGATCAGGGTGGCGTTATCCTGGGCCTGGTCGAGATACTCGGGCGCCACGCGCCACAGATCCCGGACGCGCGGCGGGATGCAGCCGGCCAGCTTTTCACGGTCGCTCAGCCAGTCGGGCTGGGGATAGGAGCCGGCCAACGAGGTTGGAAACAGCATCGTCAATCCTTTCAAAGCCCGTCGTAGGAGATCGTCGCCGCCGCCGCTCCCGACAAGATGAACCCGATAGGGCGCTCGGATTCTTCCTGCAGGTGGGCGATCAGGCTGGCGGTGCGCGCCAGCAGGGAAATACCCTTCAATGCCGCCAGCGGGAAGCCGGCATCGAGCATCACCGCGGGGATGACGCCATTGACGTTGATAGGCAATGGCCGGCCGATGACAGCCGGCAGGCAATCACCGACGGCACGCAGCGCGGCGATATGCGACCCTTCGATGCCATGTTCGGCCGCGAGACGCAGGAGCCGGTTGGCGCGCGGATCGCCGTCACTGTGTTGCGGGTGGCCAAAGCCGGGGATGGCCTTGTTCTCCGCGCGCAAGGCGCGCACAGCTGCTTCGGCATCGCCATCGACAGCGACGGCGGCGAGGAAGCGCCCGGCCACCTCGGCGCTCCCCAACACCACCGATCCACAACCCAGCAGGCCGGCCGCAACGGCGCCATGGAAAGCCTCGGGGGCGGCAGCATAGGTCATCCGCGTGCCAATAACGCTGGGCACGAGGCCATGCTCGGCAATCGCGGCGAGAACGGCATCGGCGAAGAATTTTTGCGTCGCGCTCGGTGGCGTGCCGGTGACGAGCAACCAGAAATAGCTCGTGAAATCCATCTTGCCGATGATGTCGCCGCACAGATCATGGCCGCGAACTCGGATCGATTCGGCGTCGGAGGTGCAGATGGCGGTGAACGGAGCGTCCTGTTTGCCGATGCGCATCGACCTTCTCCCAAAACTTCGAAAATCGAACTTGTTTTCGTTAGACGAACATTGTAGAAAGGATCAAGCGTCGATTTCCACCCTGCTGCCAATCCACGACCAACCGGACACTGGTTCGAGACCTGCCGGCGGCTCTGCTGTGACAGGCTTTGCCAGGATCAGGCCCCGCTTGCCGAGGCGCCCGGTTGGAATTCAGGTTAGAGGAGAATGCTGATGGCGCTGCCGCTTTCCGATATTCGGGTGCTCGAAATGAGCACGTTCATCACCGGGTCTGCCGCGGGCATGATGCTGGCTGATCTGGGTGCGACGGTCATCAAGGTCGAACAGCCGGTGACCGGCGATCCGTTCCGGTCGTTTCGCGGCGGTCTTTATGCGCCGCATTTTCAGGCCTGGAACCGCAACAAGAGAAGCATCACGCTCGACACCCGCGGTGCCGAGGATCGCGCCGCGCTCGATGCCCAGATCGCGACGGCCGATGTCTTCATCCAGAACTTCCGTCCCGGCGTGGCCAAAAGGCTCGGCGTCGATGCCGAAAGGTTGCAGGCGATCAATCCGCAGCTGATCTATTGTTCGATTTCCGGGTTCGGCAGCACCGGGCCGGATCGCGATCGTCCGGCTTTCGACACGGTGGCGCAAGCTGCCAGCGGTTTCCTGCGGCTGTTGCTGAACCCGGCGCAGCCGCGCGTCGTCGGCCCGGCGATCGCCGATGTGATGACCGGGTTCTACGCCGCGCAGGGTATCCTCGCGGCGCTGCATGACCGCCATGCGAGCGGCCGCGGCCGGCTGGTCGAAACGTCGATGTTCGAGGCGATGTGCCATTTCAACCTTGATGATTTCACCCATCTCCTGTCCGACCAGCAGATGATGGGGCCGTTCAGCCGACCGCATGTCAGCCAGTCCTATGTGTTCCAGTGCAGCGATGGCCAATGGTTGGCGCTGCACATGTCGTCGCCGCCGAAATTCTGGGACAACCTGGCGATTGCCGTCGATCGGCCCGACATGCTGGCGCAACCGGCGTTTGCCAGCCGCGAAGCGCGGATTGCCCATTACGAGGATGTCGTGGCGTTCCTGGCGCCGTTATTCGCCGCCCGCAGCCGCGCCGATTGGACGGCCAGGCTGACCGAGCTTGAAGTGCCCAATGCCGCGGTCGCAACATCGCGCGAAGTGCTTGATTCGCCGCAGGCCGCGGCGTTGCAGATCGAAATCGCCGCGCCCGGCCCTAGGGGCGAGTTCCGCACCATCCGCTCGCCGCTAAGTTTCGATGGCGAGCGCGCTCTGTTGGTCACGGCGCCGCCGCTGCTTGGAGCCGACAATCTTTCTATCCTTGGCCGTGATGAAAAGGTGGCTGCGGAATAGAGTGCTTGCGCGATGACCGCCCTGCCCATAGCGCTGGCTGCCATGGCGGCGCGTGAACCCAAGGATCCGGAATATCTCTCGACTCTCGAGCGAGGCCTGAGCGTGCTGCGCGCCTTTGACCAGGCGCACCCGGAAATGGCGCTGTCGGAAGTCGCGGCGTTGACGGGGTTGTCGCCAGCGGTGGCGCGCCGGTGCCTGAACACGCTGGTGGCATTGGGCTATGTCGGCCAGGTCGGCCGACGGTTCCTGCTGCGGCCCGAGGTGCTGGCCTTTGGTTCGGCCTATCTTTCATCGATGAACATCGAACAGGTGGCGGTACCGCCGTTGCAGGCGCTGCGCGACCAGACTGGCGATTCGGCTTCATTGGCAGTGCTGTCGGGGCGTGACATCCTGTACGTCTGCCATATCCCCACCAACCGCCGTATCCGTCTGGGTGCGGCCGTCGGAACGCGTTTTCCGCTGCATGCGACTTCGTTGGGCAAGGTACTGCTGGCGTTCCAGGGAGAGAGGGCGATCGAGAGTTTCCTGGCCGAGGCGCCGCTGGCCCGTCTGACCGAACGCACCGTCACGGATCCGGAGGCGTTTCGCGCCCGGCTGCGTAGCGTCCGCGACAGCCGTTATGATTCGGCGCTGGATGAACTTGATTACGGCATCGTTTCGGTGGCGGTGCCGATCTTTAGTCCCGATGACCGTGTCGTGGCGGCGATCAACTGTTCGACTTCGACCACCCGCATTTCGCAGGACGAGTTGGTCCGTACACGGCTACCAATGCTGCGCGAAGCCGCCGGCACCATCGAGGCAGAGCTGCGCCGTTGGCCAACCCTGGCTAGGTCGCTCGCCAACGGCTGAGCCCGCAGGCCCTGAATCTGCCGGGCTCAAATCCGCAAGTCCAGAAACTGCAAGTCCCGCGCTACGGGCGGAGGGTCGCTGGCGTCCAGGCGGCGGCCGCATGGCAGGTCACAGGGGCGGGAGTAGTGATGCCGGGCGGCCCGAACGGAGTGCACCGCAGCGCCGACGCGGCTCGCGCGATTTTTCCACCGGCGAAGCCAAAGCTTCATTGCTCTATTTATTCGATTATCGAACTTGACTTCGTATTACGAAACTCTATGCAATACACCTCATAGGCCAAAAAGGCCGGATCGCGTCTGTCGCGCTTGGGGAGGCCTTTGATGAAAAGCTTTGCACGGGGTTCGCGCTTGCTGGCTGGATCGACGGCTATGGGCCGAGCGCGGGCTGGGGCGTACTGCTGGCGACGCGGTAACGGCGCTACTGGCGGAGATGCTGGCGACGCATGACGGGCGGGACCTAGCCACCCGTCCGTGGCGGCACTGGAGGAGCGTGGAGCGAGGGCGGCAGTGATGGCAGGCGCCGGACATTCGGCGAATTTCGAAAGGCAAAATAGGTTCAAGCGGATAGCTGAAAACTGCTGGTATGATAACGGTCGAAAGCCGCGACACTGTTCAGGTCTTTTGAAAAAATGTTCGAATATAGAACTTCGGGGAGAGTAGAATGTGGCCGTTGAAGTCAAACTACGACTATCCGCGCAACCAATGGTATGTGGCGGGCTGGAGCCATGAACTGAACAACGAGATGCCGGTAGAGCGCTGGTTCCTGGGTGAGCCGGTGGCGCTGTATCGGGACAAGGCGGGCAAGGCGATTGCTCTGGAGGGGCGCTGTCCGCATCGCAACTATCCGCTGGCGAAAAGCATCATCCGGGGTGATGCGCTGGAATGTGGCTATCATGGCTTCACCTTTGGCCCGGACGGGCGGTGTGTGCGGATTCCGAGCCAGGACGTGATCCCGGCCGCGTGCCGAGTGAAGGCCTATCCGCTAGTGGAGAAGTGGCAGTGGCTCTGGATCTGGATGGGGGATCCGGAGAAGGCTGATGAGGCGCTGATCCCCGATCATGACGAGATGCGACTGACCAGCCCAGGCTGGGTGGCAGTGCCGGCGCTTGACCGGGTGCTGAACTGTCGACCGCAGCTTCTGCACGAGAATCTGACCGATATTTCGCATCTGGCGTTTCTGCATGCCGGGACCATCGGCACCGAGGCGATTGCGGCGACCAAAGTCGAGGTGAGCCAGAATGAACGCTTCCTGCGCGGCAGCCGGTTTATTCCTGACGAGACGCTGACCGGGTTCCTGTCGGAGGTGCTGGGCTATGAAGGGCCGGTAGAGCGGACGGTGCTAATCGATTTCTATGCACCGTCTGTCCATGTGGCGCTGGAGAGCTTCAGGAAGCCCGGTGGCGAGGTGATCGGCGAGTTTCGGGTGCATCACGCGGTAACGCCTGCCGCACCCGACCGGACCAATTATTTCTTCGCCTGGTCGCGGTCCTTTGCGGTGGAGGACCAGAGCCTGACCGACACCATGAACACGGTGTTTGCCGGTGCCATCCAGCAGGATGTCGACGCGACCCAGGATATCGAGGCGATGGTGCGACAGATGCCGGAGCCCAAGGAGCTTCTGGTGCGCGCTGATGAACATTCGATCCGGGCGCGGCGCTGGATCGAGGAGATGATCGAGGCGGAACAGGCCTGAACGACAACCACAAGGGAGACGGACATGAAGAGCATCTTTCTGGCAGCAAGCGCATTGTCTGTGGTGTCGGGGCCGGTATTGGCCCAGACGACGACGGCCGAGAGCGACGAGATCATCGTGACGGCTCAGAAGCGCGAGCAGAACTTGCAGGAAGTGCCGATTTCCATCGATGTGGCGTCTGGTGAGGCGCTGGGGGCGCGGCAGATCGACAATATGACCAAGCTGGCGACCATGGTGCCAGCGTTCGAATTTGCCCGCGCGCCATCCGACAGCCCGGGTATCACCTTCCGGGGCATTGGGACGGCGGCAGGCAATATTGCCTTTGACAATTCCATCGGCATGTTTGTCGATGGCGCCTTCATGGGCAATGTCCGGCTTTATAACCAGCCGATATTCGATGCGCAGCGGGTGGAGCTGATCAAGGGCACGCAGAGCACGCTTCTGGGCAAGAACACTTCCTTGGGCGGTATTTCCGTAGTCAACACCCAGCCGGGCGATAGTGTCTCGGGCCGGGTCGAAATTGGCGGCGAACTGCAAAATGGCGGCTTCCTTGCCGATGGGGCGGTGACGGTGCCGGTGTCGGAAAAGGTGAGCCTGCGGGTGGCCGGACGCCTGACGTATGACCGGGGCTGGCTCTTGAACGAGACCACAAACCAGCGGGTGCCGACCGACACCAACTGGGGGTTGCGCGGCATCCTGAAGATCACGCCCGATGACCGGCTGACGATGCTGCTCTCCTATCAGCACACCGACCAGAAGCGGATTGGGAGCGCCAACCAGATCAGCGATCTGGGGCTGGCGGGGCTGGGGCTGGGCAGCGGGCCGAATGTTGGGCCGGTGACCTATGGCAGCGGGGTGAAGCAATCTTTCAGCTCCAGCAGCGAACTGCGCGGCGGGGATGACTATTATCGCACCACCATTGACCTGCCGGTGGGCACCATCACCTACGATTTCGATTCTATGCAGCTGACGTCCATCACCTCGGCGGCTTGGTTCGACAATGTCAGCAATGCGGACTTTGACTTCAATAATAAGGACGCCAACCTGTTCTTGCGGTCGGAAAGCTACAATCAGTTCAGCCAGGAGTTGCGGCTGGCATCCAGCGGCGACAGCAAACTGAACTGGATTGTGGGCGGCTTCTTCTTTACGTCGAAGTGGAACATGTTGCAGCGGAACATCTGGGGTATTCCGGATTTTCCGCCCGGCGCGCCGATCGAAGGGCAGCTGTTCAACGGTAATTATACCAATGACTTCCGCCAGAAAACCGATGCTTTGTCGGGCTTTGGCTCGCTGACCTATGAAGCGAGCGACGCCCTGACCCTCAACCTTGGCCTGCGCTATACCAACGAGCGCAAGCGGGTGGACTTCGGGCGCACCAATTCGGCACCATTCACGCTGTGGAACACGGTCATTCAGGCACCTTTCCCAATGCAGCGGCTGAACCCGTTCACGGACAATCTGGTGGCTGGCAATGCCTCCCTCCAGTACAAGGTGAGCGATGCGGTGATGGTCTATGCGGCGGCGTCGCGCGGCGGCAAGGCGGGGGGCTATGGCGAGTTCCAGACCATGCCGTTCGATCCGTCCGTGGGGGGTGGCAACCCCAATGTTGATGCGCTGATCGGCAGTGAACGGGCCAACAGCTATGAGATCGGCTTCAAGGGCGATCTGCTGGACCGAAGGCTGACGCTCAATGTGACGGCGTTCTGGATCGATGTGTTCGGGCTGCAACAGCTCCAGTTCACCGCTGGCGGGCTGTTCGTGTCCAGCAATGATCGGGCGCGGTCCAAGGGCGTGGAGGCGACCTGGTCGTGGCACCTTGTGGACGGGCTGACCTGGAGCGGCGGCGTGACCTGGGCGGACGCCGCCCAGCTCAACCCGACGCTGCGGCTAACGCAGTCGCCGCGCTTCTCGGCCGCGACCCGGCTCGACTGGCGCAGCGAGATTGACGAGAACACCACGCTGACTTTGGGCGGACAGGTGAAGCACCGCAGCAGCAAGTTCAACCAGCTGGGCGAAGGGCTGTTCACGCCCCGCTTCACCACGCTGGCGCTGAATGCGCGACTAGAGCGCCGTGACGGGTTCTTCCTGAATGTGTCGGGCGAGAATGTTACAAATTCCAAGGGCGCGGACTTCGGCTTTGCCGGACCCGACCCGTTTGTGGCGATCTATGAGACGTTGGCACCGCTCAGGACTATCCGGATTTCGGTGGGAAAGAACTTCTAAGTCGCACAGCGAAATCGCGACGAAGCTGACGAAAGGATGTCAGGAGGGATGACCCAACGCCGCTGCCATTCCAGTATGTTTCGGAAAAGTGGGAACCGGTTTCCTGACAAAATACACGAAAGCGAGCTTGACGGCGGGCGATTCCAAGGGCGCCATGTCGCCACGATTACTGGAAAACTCTTTGGATAAGGAATTGCCAAGATGAGCATCAAGCGCCGTCCCGGCCGTTTGCACCACACGGCCTATGTCACCAAGGACCTGGAGGCCACGCGCGCCTTTTACGAGGACGTGATCGGTCTGCCGTTGATTGCAACCTATACCGAGATTGACGAGCTTTTCGGCAAGGAACGCACCTATTGCCATTGCTTCTTCGAACTTGCTGATGGTTCGGCGCTGGCGTTTTTCCAGTTTGCCGATGCCGATGACCAGGCGGAATTCGGGCCGGACCTGCCGACATCGCCGTTCATCCATGTGGCTTTGCACGTCGACAAGGACACCCAGGACGAACTGGAGGCGCGGATTGCTGCGGCAGGCATCACCGAGCCGGACACCTATGTTCTTGAACACGGATATTGCCGCTCGGTCTATGTAAAGGATCCCAACGGCATGATCCTTGAGTTCACATATGACACACCAAGCGCCGCCGCAGGTGATGCCGGACGGCGTGCAACGGCGCGCGCCGAACTGGCGCGCTGGCTGGCTGGCGACAGGCGGAACAACAACCCCTATCGCCACGCTGCTTGATCGGCACTTGCAGAGCATTGCCGAACGCTGAGACGTTCCCGCCAGCTCGGTGGCCGGGCGGCGCCGCAGCGATGGTGCCTGTTCCGGGCGGCGAACTTGTAAACAGCGGTAATAAAAGGGGCCATTCTGTTCCCTGATCGTTCTCTTGGTAGAGCGGATTAAAAAGGGGCCAGTCCTGATAAGCCTTCGCTTTTGTGCGGAGGCGGAGGATGAAGAGAGTGGAACTTTATCAGAAGGTCCGTCAC
>CANJBY010000070.1 GCA_947472735.1 Sphingomonadaceae bacterium
GCCGGATCGCCCTGGGAAATCGGCCTGGCCGAAACCCAGCAGACCCTGCTGCTTAACAACCTGCGGAGCCGCATCGCGGTGCAGGCCGATGGCGGCATCCGGACCGGCCGAGACGTGGCGATAGCCGCGCTGCTCGGCGCGGACGAATTCGGCTTCGCCACGGCGCCGCTGATCGCCGCCGGCTGCATCATGATGCGCAAGTGCCACCTCAACACCTGCCCGGTTGGCGTCGCCACACAGGATCCGGTGCTGCGCGCGCGCTTCACTGGCCAGCCCGAGCACGTGATCAACTACTTCTTCTTCGTCGCCGAAGAACTGCGGGCGATCATGGCCGAGCTAGGCTTCCGCACGGTGGGCGAGATGGTCGGCCGGGTCGACAAGCTCAACACTCGCCAGGCCATCGACCACTGGAAAGCACAGGGCATCGACCTGTCGCGGATCCTGCACCAGGTCCCGCTGGGTGACAGCCCCTCGCTGGGCTGGTCGCTGACGCAGGATCACGGGCTCGACAAGGCGCTCGACAATGATCTGATTGCAGCGTCCGCCGATGCGCTGGACAGCAAATCTGCGGTGCGGATCGAGCGTGAGGTGATCAACGTCAACCGTACCGTCGGCGCCATGCTGTCAGGCGAAGTGGCCAAGCGCTACGGCCATGCCGGATTGCCCGACAACACCATCAACGTCTCACTGACCGGTGTGGCCGGGCAAAGCTTCGGTGCCTGGCTCGCCCACGGGGTCACGCTGGATCTGACCGGCGATGCCAACGACTATGTCGGCAAGGGCCTGTCCGGCGGACGCGTCATCGTGCGCCAGCCTGGTCACGTAAAGCGTGAGCCCACGGAGAACATCATCGTCGGCAATACCGTGCTGTACGGCGCGATCGCGGGTGAGGCATTCTTCAATGGTGTCGCGGGCGAACGCTTCGCCGTGCGCAACTCGGGTGCGGTCGCAGTCGTGGAAGGAACCGGCGATCACGGCTGCGAATACATGACTGGCGGCGTGGTCTGCGTGCTGGGCCTGACCGGACGGAACTTCGCGGCGGGCATGTCGGGCGGCATCGCCTACGTCTACGACGAGGACGGTACCTTCGCGCAGCGCTGCAATCCGGCGCAGGTCGATCTGCTCACGATCTCGTCCGAGCGCGACGAGGATGACGGTACCGGCCGACCGCAGCAACGCACCAACGGGGTCAGCGATCCCGGTATGGGTGATATGCTGCGCCACGATGCCGAACGCCTGCGCATCCTGCTTGAGCGGCATCACCTGTACACCGGCTCCAGACGCGCCCGGGCGCTGCTGGATGACTGGTCGGTGACGCTCGGCAAGTTCGTCAAGGTCATGCCGCGCGATTACGCGAAGGCACTGAAGCAACTCGAGGCCGAGCGGCAGGATGCCGCTTCGGTAGCCGCGGAGTAGATAAGATGGGCAAGGAAACCGGCTTTCTCGAGCTGGATCGCAGCGATCGTACCTATGACGATCCCGAGGCGCGGCTGAAGCACTACAAGGAATTCACCATTCCAATGGCCGAGCCGGCGCTGAAGGCGCAGGCCTCGCGCTGCATGAACTGCGGCATTCCCTATTGTCACAACGGCTGTCCGGTGAACAACATCATCCCGGACTGGAACCACCTGGTCTACGAGGGTGACTGGCTGAATGCGCTGGAAGTGCTGCATTCCACCAACAACTTCCCTGAGTTCACCGGCCGCATTTGCCCCGCCCCGTGCGAGGCGAGCTGCACGCTGAACATCCAGGACCAGCCTGTCACCATCAAGTCGATTGAATGCGCGATCGTCGACAAGGGGTGGGAAGAAGGCTGGATCTTGCCGCAAGTGCCCGAAAAGCGCACCGGCAAATCGGTCGCCGTGGTAGGTTCCGGGCCAGCTGGCCTTGCCTGCGCCCAGCAGCTCGCCCGCGCAGGCCATTCGGTGACGGTGTTCGAAAAGAACGATCGGATCGGCGGACTGCTGCGGTACGGCATTCCTGACTTCAAGATGGAAAAGCACCTGATCAACCGTCGGGGCGTGCAGATGGAGGCCGAAGGCGTCCAGTTTCGCACGTCGACCGAGATTGGCGTAACCATCTCGGTTTCTTCACTGAAAGAAAACTTCGACGCGATCGTTTTCTCGGGCGGTGCGGAAGAAGCACGGCGGCTTGAGATTCCCGGCGCGGAACTGCCCGGCGTTCGCCTCGCGATGGAGTTCCTGACCCAGCAGAACAAGCGCAACGCAGGCGACGACGAGCTCCGCGCTGCGCCGCGCGGCACGCTGACCGCCAAGGACAAGCATGTCATCGTCATCGGCGGCGGAGACACCGGGTCTGACTGCGTCGGTACGTCGAACCGCCAGGGTGCGGCATCGGTCACCCAGATCGAAATCATGCCCAAGCCGCCCACCCGCGAAGACAAGGCGTTGAGCTGGCCCAACTGGCCGATGAAGCTGCGCACATCGAGCAGCCACGAAGAAGGCTGCGAGCGCGATTGGGCCGTGCTGACCAAGCGCGTAGTGGGAGACAACGACGTCACCGGACTGGAATGCGTCCGGGTCGAGTGGGTCGACGGGAAGATGCAGGAAGTGGCCGGCAGCGAATTCACGCTCAGGGCTGATCTCATCCTGCTCGCCATGGGTTTCACCGGCCCGCTCAAGCAGGGCATGATCGATCAGTCCGGCGTCGCGCTTGACGGACGCGGCAACATTGCCGCCAACACCGAGGACTATCGCACCAGCGATCCGCAGATCTTTGCCTGCGGCGACATGCGCCGCGGTCAGAGCCTGGTGGTCTGGGCAATCCGCGAAGGCCGTCAGGCCGCCCGCTCGGTCGACCTGGCGCTGATGGGGGCCAGCGAACTGCCGCGCTGACCCGCGCTCACCCGGCCAGAGCGCCAGTCCACACGGTGACCCCGACGGCGCCCGGATCGGGATGGCCGGTCACCCGGTCACCCAGATAGGACGAGCGGCCCCGCCGCGGCGCCATCGCCTTGGTCGCTTCCGCCCCCGCCACTGCGGCGGCGTGCATGGCGGCGAGACGCTCGGCGACCGGCCCGTCGCACTGCGCGAAAGCGGCAGCGGCTGGAACCAGCGCGTCGAGCATGGTCCGTTCGCCCGGCGCGGCTCCGCCCAGTTCCATCATCCCTTCGCAACCGGCTTGAAGCGCGCGGGCCCAGGCCCGGGGATCTTCCGCGCTGTCTGCCTCGGCCAGTGCTGACGACGCCCGCAGGACATACATCGCGTAGAGCGGCCCGGAAGTACCGCCGAGCGATCGCCGAAGATTGGCCGAGATTTGCGCAAGCGTGCGAGCTGGATGGTGCAGATCGAAACCGGCCAAGGCCGCCTCGACACTCTCCGCACCGCGCGTCAGGCTGATGCCGAGGTCGCCATCGCCTACGGCGCTGTCAAGCCGGGTCAACTCGGGCTCGGCCGCGCGCAGCGCGGCGATGATCTTGCGGATTGCGGCCGCCATCGCATCAGCTCCGAGCGGATCTGACCAGGCCGGTCCGAGTGGCAAGGCAGCCGCATCGGTGGTGTCGATCGGAGCAGCACGCGAGGGCTGGGCCGAAGGGCGGGTCGGTGCATCCCAGGCGGGCGCATCGCTTCCGGCGAGCAATCGTTCCGCCCTGCGATCGTCCAGCCGCAGCAGCGAGAGCGAGCAGCCGGCCATCTCCAGCGCACTCATGAAGGTACCGCTCAATGTCGCCTCGACCACTATGCCCTGCGCGGCCAGCCGCCGCAGCGCGAAGCGTGAGGCAATCGCCAGCTCGAGTGCAGGCGTGCCGCCCAATCCGTTGACCAGTAACGCGACGCGATCGCCAGACACGAACCGGCCGTGAGCGACGATCCGGGAAAGCAGCTCCTCGAGCATTTCGTCAGCCGGGGCGATAGAGCCCTTGCGCACCCCGCTTTCGCCATGGATGCCGAGGCCGAATTCAACCTCGTCCGGACCAAGCTCGAACCCCGGCTTGCCGGCGGCCGGCACGGTGCAGGCCGAGAGGCCGATGCCCATGCTGGCGAGATTGTCAGCCGCGGCTTGCGCTTCGGCGCGGACGGCTTCCAGCGGCAAGCCCGCCTCAGCCGCAGCGCCAGCGATCTTGTGGACCAGAACGGTCCCCGCAATTCCGCGCCGCCCGACACCTTCGGCGCCATCCCCCAACGCTACGTCATCGCCGACTATCACCATCTCGACCGGAACACCGCGGGTCCGCGCGAATTCGGCGGCGAGACCGAAGTTGAGCTTGTCGCCGGTGTAGTTCTTGACGATCAGCAGCACCCCGGCCGGCCCGCCGACGGTGAGAATGGTCTTGAGCACGGCATCGACGCTGGGCGAGGTGAAAACCGCGCCAGCGACCACACCCGTCAGCATCCCCTTCCCGATGTAGCCGGCATGGGCGGGCTCATGCCCCGATCCGCCGCCCGATACGAGCGCGACCTTACCTGCCTGGCGCAGGGCATCGTGATCGGCGCGAACCACGGCCGTCTCATCCGGCAGGAGCATCAACCGCGCATCGGCGAGGGCCAGTCCCTCGACCATTTCCTCCACCACGCGCGCCGGATCGTTGATCAGTTTCTTCATGGCCGCTGCCTCTCCCAAAATTCAATCCTGCCGCTCGGCACCAGCCTTGTCACGAATGGAGCGGAAATTTCTGAATGCCCAAACGGAAGGGGCGCCATCGACCGAAATCAATGACGCCCCGAACGTTGGTCTTGCTCTGTGATTAGAAGTTCTTGCGTACCGAAAGCATGAATTCACGCGGATTGCCCACGCGGGTCTGCGCGTTAATCGAACCGCGCAGCACCTGGTAGTGGTACCACTTGTCGCTCAGGTTGGTGACTGACAGAGTTGCCGACCAATCATCATCTGGCGCCTTGTATGCCAGTTGCGCATTCCACAGCGAGTAAGCAGGGATCACGAAGATTGCTTCTGGCCCGTGGTTGCCCGGAGCAGGGTCGTAGTCCTGCTGCGACTGCCAGGTCCAGTCAAGCCGAGGTGTGAACGTGCCGACATTGGTCTCGATGTCATACGAGACGTTGGCGTGCATGTTCCATTCGGACTGACGATGATTTCCCGAATATAGGTAGCCCGGAGGGTTGGTCTGGCCAGCGGCGAGCGGCTCCACTCCCTTGATGCCGGACTTGAACTTGTTGTATCCGCCCGTCCAATCAATCCGCAAACCATCTACCGGAATCGCAGTGATTTCCCATTCGACGCCCTTGACCGTGGCCGGAATGCCGATGTTGTTCGTGTAGTTGGCGGTCGCCGGATTGCTGTACTTCGTCTGGCAGAAGGTCGCAGCATCCGCACTGTTGAAGATGATGTTGTACCAGGTTGCCTGACCCGTTCCCGGTTCGCCCAGACATTGAGTGCCTTGGATGCCAGTCGAGAGCTTGTTGTAGTCCAGATAGAACGCGGTCAGGTTGGTCCGCAGGCGACGGTCAAGCAAATCGGCCTTCACACCCACTTCGTAGCTGATGAGATCTTCTTCAGACGTCGGAGCAAGCTGCCGGGCATTGAGGATGATCGTGGTCAGGCCCGGGGGGCGCGAACCGGACGCAGCAGATGCATATACCAGCACATCTTCATTGACCTTGTAGTCAGTCGAGATGAGCCAGTCCCAACGATTCTGCACCGAATGCCTCGGATCAAGCACCGACACCGCCTGCGGATTGTCGATGGTGATGGCGATGTCGGTATGGGTGTAGCGCCCGCCGGCCGATATGCGCCATGCATCGGTCAAGTTGTAATCAAAGTGCGCAAATCCTGACTGGGACTTGTTGACGCCGTGAACGCTGTTCAGCTGGTAGATGTTCACGAAGCTGACCATGTTGTTCTGGTAGCCGTCGGTCTTCACCGCAAACCCGCCAAGCACCCACTGGAGTCGATCATCGAACAGCTTGCCGTCTAGGCGCGCCTCGGCCGACCACATCTTGTCGAGGTTGATAAAGTGAGAAATCACCGCACCAAGTGGCGACTGATCACCATTCTGAGTGAACTCATTCTTGTAATTCGTGTACGAACCGATGGCAGTCAAATTGATATTATCGGTCAGTTCGGCCTCAAGCTTGCCGGATAGCAGAGTGTGCTTGGAAAATTTACGGGGTTCGTAGCACAGGTTGTCCGGATAGCCCGCCGGGAACGAGAAGGTGCTCGCCCCGTTCGGAATGACAACCGAGGTGTCGATGTCCGGACGGCAGTTCGTTGCATAGGTATCATAAATGCCGCCACTGCGCTCTGGCGTGATGAAGCGGTTATCAAACACGACTCCGAACGCCTTGAATGCTGCAAGCTGATAGATCTGCGCTGCACCGCCGACCGAGCCGGCGCCCGACAGCGGGCAAGGCTGTACGCCGATACCCGACGGGTACGCTGCCGTCGGTATCGTACACACCTTCTGGAAACCCAGCGTAACTTCAGGCGTTTCTTCCAGATTTTCCTCGCGATGACGCACCGTCAGCAGGATGGACATCGTGTCGGTCGGCTTCCACAAAAGCTTAGCCTGACCGACTGCCGTTTCTCCGCCCCCGGTATGACCGATAACGCAACCCTTCTTGCCGGAGTCCGGTTGGAAGTAGGGCAAAGTGCCCTTGAGTGCCGGCGTCCCCAGCTTGTCCATCATGCAAGCGAAGTCGAGCCGGTTTCCGAAACCTTCCTGCTTGTTGAAGTGACCAAGCACGCGCATGGATAGCGAAGGCGACAAGGCAAAATCGAAAGCTCCCTACGCTTCCATATGGTTGCGCGAGCCGTAACCCAGATTGATGAAGCCCGAACCGTCACCCTTCGGATCTTGCGTGAACAGCTTGATCGAGCCGCCAATGGAGGCATTGCCCGAAAGGGTGCTCTGAGGACCGCGATTGACTTCGACCCGAACCACGTCCGTGAAATCGAGTTCCGATCCCGCAGTGGTCGAGTGATAAACGTCGTCGGTATAGATGGCTACGGCGGGAGGTACGGCAAGGCTTGATGAGGCCCCTTGCTGAACGCCGCGAATCGAGATGCGCGGAGTACCGGCTGACTGCGAGTCACCAGGAATGGTCTGAAGATTTGGAATGACCGAGCCAAGTGTACCGATATTGGTGACGTTGGCCGCTTCCAGCTGCGCCTCCGTCTGCGCGGTGATCGCGATCGGCGTATCCTGGATGTTTTCCTGGACGTAACGGGCGGTGACGACGATGTCGCCGAGCGGGTTATCGCTCTCGCCCTGGGCTTGTGCTTCCTGGGCAAACGCCGGCTGCGCCAGCGCGGTCATTACGGCCAGGCAGCTGCCAGCCAGCAAATGACGGTAGAATCGGGAATTGTCCCTGCGCGTCATGATGTATCCTCCCCATATAACTCGATGCTGCGCACCGCCGCTTTTTCGGGTGCAGCGCGCTCCATGCCTTGCCGCATCGCGACGAAACATAACATGATAAGTATATCCGGCCCGATATGGTGTCAATGCGTATTGCGTTCGGGCATGCCGAACCGGTTGCATCCTGAATCCAGTGTGACGCGACGGCAACAGCTGCGTTGCGTTGCGGGTTGCGCTTCGGGCTGCATTATTTATCACAATAAGCATGCAGCCGGTTCGCCGGGGAAAGACAGGAGCTGGCGATGGCCGCGGACGACAATGACTTCACACCGGTGCGCATCCCCGCGAAGGAGGTTTTGCCTCCCGTGACCATCAGCCCGGCCGCCCGGCGCAACCTTTCGACCGGCGCGGGCAATCCCCGGATGAACTGGCCCCCGGCCAGCGACAAGGAGGCCTGGCGCCGCCATGTCGCCAACGTCGATCCGGCACGCGAGGCGCTGTTTACAACCATGCTTGAGGGCGTGAAGACGCCGATCGAGACAACGCAGATCGGGGGCGTGCCGTGCTTTGACTGCATACCTTCCGGCCACGACCCCGCAGCCGGTCCGGTCTATCTGTTCGTTCATGGCGGCGCATTCGTGGCCGGAGGCGGGGTTTTCGCCAAGGCCGTGGGCGGCCGGGCAGCCGATATGATCGGGGCCCGGGTTGTCTCGGTGGACTACCGGATGCCGCCGGAAGACCCTTTCCCGGCCGCACCGCAGGATTGCCTGGCGGTCTACAGGGCGCTGATCGAGACGGTCGATCCCGCCCGGATTGTTGTCGGAGGCAGCTCGGCTGGCGGGAACATCGCGGCATCGACCATCCTGATGATCCGCGACCTCGGGCTGCCGCTGCCAGCGGGGGCGGTGTTGCTCACGCCCGAGGTCGACCTCACGGAGTCCGGCGACACCTTCGTCACCAATGCCGAACTCGACGTCATCCTCAAGGGCGGCCTGCCGGACTGCAACGCTATCTATGCTGACGGGCACGATCTGACCGACCCCTACCTCTCGCCGCTGTTTGCGGATTACACCAAGGGCTTCCCGCCGACCCTGGTCCAGTCGGGCACCCGCGACCTGTTCCTCTCGAACTCGGTGCTGCTCCACCGCAAGCTGCGCGATGCCGGGATCGAGGCCGAACTGCACGTCTGGGAGGCGATGCCGCACGGCGGGTTCCTGCTGGGTGACGTGCCGGAAAATGCCGAGATCCAGGTCGAGGTGGCACGCTTTATCCGGCGGGTGGCCGGGTGACAGGCGGGGAAGCGATGTCTCAGGCCCTCCAGCAATTGCTGGACAAGCAGGAAATTGCCGAGCTGCAAAGCCGCTACATGTGGGCGCTCGATTGGCGCGATGCGGACATGTATGCGGACTGCTTCACCCCGGACGCTCGGATGCTCTGGCCTGAAGGCAGCGCCGAAGGGCGTGACGCGATCCGCGACTCTTGTGCGAGGATGGGCGAGTTCCATGACCGGATGGCGGCCGCGAGCGCTCCGCTCAAACCGTTCCGGCTGCGCCATTTTCTCGCCAACAGGGTGTTCGACATCAAGGGCGACCGGGCGCGCTGCTGGGCCTACTGGCTGGACATCAACAACGACAACCAGCAGCGGTGGCCCTGCCTTCCCGGCTACGGCTATTATGCGGACGAATTGCTGCGCACGGCCGCTGGCTGGCGCTTTACCAGCCGGATGATCTACAACGAGGTGTCAGGGGAA
>CANJBY010000071.1 GCA_947472735.1 Sphingomonadaceae bacterium
AAACAGCGCGAAAGGATCAAACGGCAGACCATCGAATATCGGCGCTTGCAACACCGCAAGATCGCCGCTTAACATCAACCCCCTGACGATGCCCGCACTCCGCTAATCTAAGCCGCAAAGTGTGCCAAATGTTGTGACGACGGACACTTTTTTGCAAGGTCCGGCGGCTAGGCCGCCCCTTGCGGCCTGACGGATCGGACGCCAGCCGCGATCCGAGTGGAGTGCGCAAATGTTGTGTTGCTGTGATTGCCGTTGCGCGGCTCACGCAAGTGTTCGCCCCTCGACGCCAACGATCAGCCGGGACAGGCCGCGCAAGGTATTGTGCGGCTTGCGGCTCGCTTCCAAGATTTTGAACCTCTCGACACGCGGTATAAGCGCCTGGAACAACATCTCCAGTTCCAGCTTTGCCAGGTGCATCCCGGCGCAGAGATGGGTGCCCATGCCGAAGCCGAGATGATCGCCGGCACGGCGTTCGATTTGGAAAACTGCTGGTTCCGGATATTTGGCCGGGTCGCGGTTGGCGCAGCCATAGAGCATGAGCGCCCGCGAGCCTTGCTCTAGTGTCACGCCGCCGACCACGAAATCCTGCGCCACATGACGGGCAAACGCCCTGATCGGCGATTCGAGCCGGATCACCTCGTTGATCGCGTGCGGAATCAGCGACGGATCGGCCCTCAGTTTCGCCCATTCTGCGGGATGGTTCGCAAACAATTCGATTGCGGCGCTAGTCGCGTTGATGGTCGTGTCGAGCGACGGGGTCAGATAATCGACCAACATCAAGCGCGCGGTCTGTTCGCTGATCGCGCCGTTGTCAGCGGCGATGAACAGAGCTTCTCCCCACCCGCCCGGCACCAGATTCTTGCGTTCGACGCGCTCGAGCACATAGGAGATCACGTCCTGCGCAATGGCCAGACCCGATAGCGTCCGCGGGCTGTCAATCGGACCGAACGCGTCAAAAATGCCCGACGCCCAACCGAGCATCTTCTCCCGCCCTTCGGCATCGAGCCCGACGAGCTCTGTCACGACGGTGAGCGGCAGGAATTGGGCCAGGTCGGCAACGGCATCGAAGGTCCCGCGGTTGACGAGTTCGTCGATTTTCGCCGTCGCCAGCCCGTTCAGACGCGGACGCAGTTCGGCAAGCGCCTTGGGCTGGAGCGGCCGGGCGAAGAGGCGGCGCATCGCGAGGTGTTCGGGATCATCGCTGCACAACATGATGCCCTGCGTCGCATCATTCATCGGCTGGTTGACCATGCAGCCTTTGGCCGATGAAAAGACCGCCGGGTTCAACAGCCCCTCGCGCACGCTCGCGTAGTGGGTCAGCGCCCAGACCTGGTTTTTTGACAGCCAGACGGCAGGTCCAAGCGCCCGCAGCGTTTCATAATGCGGATAGGGATCGAGAATCACTTCGTCCGACCAGAAATCCAGCTCGAACGTCGGTATCGCGTTTTCCCGTGCCACCAGCATCTCCTCCTTCTCGTTCGTCAGATTCGCGAACGTTATTGTCATAATGACAATAATGGCATATTTGATTTATACCAGCCATAAAACGAGGCTGGCGTTGGGCGTTTCGCAACTGGAGGCTGACAGGGCAGTCTCGATTTTGTAGGCTGCGCGTAATCAACCGGGGACATGTTTTGGCCGAAGATCATCGTGTAAGGGTCGCCCGCGAAAAGCGGAGCCGGATGCGGGCGCATCTGCTGCAAGCGGTGATGAGGGTATATTCACGCGTAGGTTTCGATGGCTCTGCGGTCATCGAAGATGTGGTCAAGGAAGCCGACGTTTCGCGCGGAACGTTTTACAAATATTTTGAATCGCTTGAGCAAGCGGTTGCCGAACTGGGGCTGGATCTGGCGCTTGAGATGACCGAGGGCATTCTCTCGGTCTACGATGTGCTGGATGATCCCGTCCTGCGTACGGCTACCGGTTTCCAGATGTTCCTGCTGCGGGCCAAGCTGGAGCCCGAATGGGGGGCCTTCATTGCCCATATCGGTCTGCTCAGCGGCGACAATCTCTTCGCCAACAAGATCCAGGACGATCTCCGGCTCGGGGTGGAAACCGGCGACTATGTTGTCGAATCGATCGAGATCGCCACCGATTTGCTGATGGGCGCTAAAATCGAAGCAATCTTGCGGATCATCGCTGGCGGACGCGACACAGCCTACGTGCGCACAATGTCGTCGATGGTCTTGCGCAGCTTCGGCGTCTCGCCGACCAAGGCGGACAAGACGGTCCTGAAGGCGTTCAATCGTCTGGCGGTCGAAGCGCCGGGGAAAATCGGTTGGTGGCGACCGGTCGAATGAACCGGCCGCCTCCATCTTCCCTCAATACTTGAAATGCACCGACAAGGTGATCGAACGCAGCGCGTTCGGCCCCGCCAGATAGGCTCCATAAAATGCCCCGAACCGTGGATCGACCGACGGGCTCGCGAAGTCTTCCGCAATCGAGTTAGTGACATTCTTGCCAACCAGGTCGATCCCCCAGCGCTGATCTGTCGATTGCAGGCCAAGCGACAGATCAAGTGTAGTCAGCGCCTTGGACGGAAACAGTTCCTGCCGCTGGTTATACATCGAACTGCGATGGCGGACCCCTGCACTAAGGCGCAGTTCCAGACGATCGCTGATCGCTGCTTCATAAGTCGCGCCGACATTGAAGATCGCCTTGGGTGCCTGCGATCGGCGGAACCGCGAAAGCACGGGATTGCCGCTGCCGTCGACCACTGGGGTGCCGGTGGCGTCGATCGGCTGGATCACTGCGGTGGCGTCGGCATAGGTGAAACCGGCGTCGAGGCGGAATGCCGGGGTCACCTGGAAGGCAGTCTCGATTTCGACACCCTTGCTCCGCGCGGCGCCGTTGAAGGTGATGAAACCCAGCGGACCGCCGGTGAAAACCGAATCCTGGAAATTGCTGACATCGGTATAGAACCCGGCAATGTTGAAGCGCAGTCGCCGATCAAGCAGCGTCGTTTTCAGCCCGAGTTCATAGCTCTTGGTTTTCTCGTCCTTGATCGCGGACCCAGCAGCGACCAGTGCCGCCGGAACTTTTCCGCCCACTTGCAGGAACGGCGGAATCGCGATGGTATTGGTTTCGACAAAGCCGCCCGACTTGCTGCCATGTCCAAACGACGCATAAGCCATCACGTTCGGCGCAACGTCGTATTGCAGGCTGATATTCCCGTCGAGGAAGTTGGCATCGTGGGTCAGCGGGGTCGGATCGAACGGCGGGTTGGCGATCGTGTTCCAGACCGTCAGCGGGCCGGAGTTGGTCCTGCCGAACAGCACGTCCTTTTCCTCGCGCGTGTAACGCAGGCCGCCGGCGACCCGGACAGTTTCGCCCAGATGGAGGGTTCCCGAGGCGAAGGCTGAATAGGCTTTGGAGTCTTGATCGAAGTTGTTGGTGAACGGACCGTTGAACAGCTGTCCGGGAGGCGGCCCGCCCGCTGGCGGGAAACCGGGAACGCCCCAGCCCTGGGTTTCCACCGAATTCCACTTGCTGCTCAGATAAAACAGTCCGGCCATATATTCGAACTTGCCACCGGTTGGCGATTGCAGGCGAAATTCCTGCGTGAACTGGTGATACTTTTCGTCGCGGAAGAAGTTGACCGAATCGTCGCGCGTGAAGTCGAAATCGTCGATGAAATGCAGTTTGTACGCAACGTATGAGGTCTGCGACACCAGCGTTACGCCGCCCAGATCAAGTTCGGCCTTGAAGTTGCCCATGTGCGAGCGGATGCGGTGGAATGTCTCGCCGTTGGCTGTGGCCGAGGTGAACTGCGATGTGTGCCCATCGAGCACGCCTTCGCCGTAAAATGCGGGCACAGCGCCGATCAGCTGGTAGCCCGCGCCGATCTGGTCATTGTTGGCATACTGGTATGATGCGGTAACGCTCAGGCTGTCGCTCAGGTCGGCGCGCAGGGTAGCGCGCAGGCCAAGGTCCTTCGCCTCCGGGCCCTGATGTCCGGTGAAATCGTTGCGGACGGTCCCCTTCAAATCGTTGTAATGCGCCGCGACCCGTAGTGCTGCCTTGTCGCCGAGCGGAGCGTTGACGGCACCGTCCATGCTGTAGCCACCGTGTTCGAACTCGTACCCACCGCGACCTTCGACGCTGAAATCCTTGCCAGGCTGACGGGTCACGACACTGATCGCCCCGAGGCTGGCATTCTTGCCCAGCAACGTCGATTGCGTGCCCTTGATGAACTCCATCCGGTCGACATCGAAGAACGATGTCGAATAGAGGCGGCCCTTGCCGATGAACACGCCGTCGGTGAACAGGGCGACCGACTGCTCGAATGCTTGCGGCCGGGCGGTCGTGCCGAGGCCGCGAAAGGTTAGCGCGAGGCCATCATCGGGTGCGCGTGAAAAGACCACACCGGGGACCAGCGTCACCGCCTGGAAGAGATCCTTGACGCCCTCGCGTGCGAGGGTTTCCCCGGCGACGGCCTCGACGCTGACCGGGATGCGCTGTGCGGACTCGGAGCGCTTTTGCGCGGTCACGATGATTTCACCGACACCCTGTTCGGCATCGGCTGGCTTCGCGGCAGAATCGGCATCGGCAATTCGCGCGAAGGCCGGCTGGGAGCTCGCCAGCGCAAACGCCATGGCGAAAGCGGACACGCATACCTGCTTGGAATTCATCATCATTCCCCCCACCAGGCACACGATTTAGTCCGTGCTGCCACTTTTCATTTCGTGCACCTGGCATCAGCGCACGATCGCGGTTGACATCACAACGACATGAATGTCAAGCTGACACCAGCAATTATTATTAGAGCTCGAATCGCGATGAGAGTGGATGACTGAAGGCATGATCGATGTGATCATCGTGGGGTATGGCCCGGTGAGCCAGGCGCTCGCCTTGATGCTCGGGCATCAGGGCCGCAAGGTCGCGGTTTGCGAACGCTGGTCGGAGCGCTACCCGTTGCCGCGCGCGGTTTGCGTCGATCACGAGCTCTATCGCGTGTTGGCGGCCAACGGGATGCAAGCGATGCTGCCAGCGGTCACGCAGCGCGGACCGCTTTACCAATGGTTCAATGCCGATTGGAAAGAACTGCTGGTCATCGATTGGTCGCAGGATTCGATCTCTGGCGGCCCGGAGGTCAACTTCGTCCACCAACCGACCTTGGAAGAATCGATGGACATGGCCGTCGCGGCTTTGCCCACGGTCGCGCTTCACCTCGGCTATGAGGCAGTGTCGATCGAGCAGGATGCGCAAAGCGCAACGGTCCATCTGCGTTCGCCCGAGACCGGAGCGGAAAAGGCGCTGACCGCGCGCTACATCGTCGGCTGTGACGGTGCTAATTCGCTGGTCCGGGCAACCATCGGCGGCGAGCGCGAAGACAAGGGGTTTGAGGCCGACTGGCTGGTGATCGACGTGCTGCTGAAGGAAGGCGTAACCATTGAGCAGCTCGGCATCCCTGCGGCAGGTCAGTATTGCAATCCGGTCCGCCCGACCACAATCGTTCCGGCGGGCGTGCGCGCAGGCCGGGTCTTTCGGCGCTGGGAATTCATGCGGCTGCCGGGCGAAACCAACGAGGAACTCGAAGCCGAGGCCAAGGTCTGGGAACTGCTCAAACCGTGGGCGGGCCCTGACGACATCGAACTGGTGCGCCACAAGGTCTACAATTTCCGCTCGCTGATGGCCACGAAATGGCGCGACCGGCGGCTAATGGTTGCAGGCGATGCGGCGCACGTCATGCCGCCGTTCATGGGCCAAGGCATGTGCGCCGGGATGCGCGATGCGTGGAACCTCGCTTGGCGGCTCGGTCTGATCCTTGACGACAAGGCCGATGACCGGCTGCTCGATGGCTACCAGCTCGAACGCAAACCGCACGTCGACCAGATCGTCGACATGTCGATCTTCCTCGGCAAGATCATCTGCGTGCCCGACGAGGTCCATGCAGCCGAGCGGGATGCGGCGTTCTTTTCGGGCAATGTCCCACCAATGCCCGACTTCCCGCAATTGACCGATGGCCTGTTGCACCGCGATCCTTCTGGCCAGCTCAGCCCCGGTGCCGGATTGCTTTCCCCACACGTCAGCATCAGCCGCGCCGGTGCAACCGGACGCTTCGATGATCTGGTCGGCAAGGGCTTCGCACTGGTGTGCGCGAGCTCAACTCCGGACGACCTGCTCGACCCGGCTTCGCTCGAAGCGCTTGAACATCTCGGCGTTAATGTCGTGCTACTCGATCAGCCCGAGGCACCGCAGAACGCCGTGGATGTCGATGGCCGCCTCTGCCGGTTCATGCAAGATCACCACTGGCAGGCGATGCTCGTTCGCCCGGATTACTACGTCTATGGCGGTGCCGCCTCGGCGGACGACCTACCTTCGCTCGCTGCCGATTTTCTCGCCGATTTGCGCGCGGCAGGCGTAAAGCTCGGCGAAACCTACCTGGAACTGGAAGCAACGAAATGAAACTCGTCCGATTTGAAGCTGGCGACGCAGTCCACATCGGTGCGGTCAAAGCCGATGGGATTGTCGATCTGACGCTGGCACAGAGCCGCTTCCAGACTATCCTGTCGATCGTGATCGCTGGCGACGTCGCACTCGCTTTTCTGGCCGATGTCGTTACCGATACCGCCCCCTCGCACAGTCTTGCCGAAGTCAGGCTTTGCGCGCCGATCGAGCGTCCCGGCAAGTATCTCGCGATCGGCATGAACTACCGCAAGCATCTCGAGGAATCGGACAAGCTGGGCGTTGCGCGTTCGGCGCACCAGGTCTGGTTCAACAAGCAGACGACCTGCATCTCCGGGCCTTATGAAGTGATCGAACCCGGGGTGACCGAGAAGCTCGACTACGAAGTAGAACTTGGTGTCGTGATCGGCGCAGCAGCCAAAAATGTCAGCGAAGCCGACGCCCGCAGCCACGTGTTCGGCTATTTCGTCGCCAACGACGTATCGGCGCGCGACTGGCAGTTCCATTCGCCGACGTTCACGATGGGCAAATCCTTCGATACTCACGGCCCGATCGGCCCGTGGATCGTGACCGCAGATGAGGTCGCCAATCCGCACGATCTGGCGCTGCGCTGCTTTGTGAACGGCGAGAAACGGCAGGACAACAACACGAGCGGAATGATCGCCGACATCTGGCAGCAGATCGCCTATCTCTCGACCGCGTTCACGCTCGAACCGGGAGATCTGATCGCGACCGGAACGCCCGAAGGCGTCGGTGTCGCCATGGATCCGCAAGTCTTCCTGCAAAGCGGCGACGTCGTGCGCTGCGAAATCGATGGCATCGGGTCGATCGAGAATCGTGTTGCCTGACTAAAGCGGGAGGAACTGATCATGGCTGTACTCGGACCGGAATCACTGACGCTGGAGGTGCCCGATCTTGCTGCAGGCATCAAATTCTACACCGATGCCGGCCTGCTGGCCCGTGTCGATGACCAGATCGCGCGGTTTCGCTGTGCCGGTCAGGAGCGTGATTGCCTTACGCTGATCGGGGGTGCCGCGCGCAAGCGGCTGCACCATATCGCGCTGCGCGCCGAAGTCCTCAACGAAATCGCGGTCAACGTCGAAGAGCATGGCGGTAAGGTCGTCGCCGCACCCGATGGGCATGAGACAGACGGCCTGTGGGTCGCCGATCCGCACGGACTGCTGATCCACCTTGTCGAGACTCCATCTGACACGGTTCCCCCCCAAGTGGCGCAGTTCGAGATCAACGCCCCGGGGCGGATTGTCCGCACCCGGCGCTCGGCGATGTTGCCGGGCCATGGCTACAAGTCCGCCGAGCCGCTCAAGCTCGGGCATATCCTGCTCTTCTCGCCCGATGTGCCCGCCTCCGTCGCGTTCGTCACCGAGGCGTTGGGCATGGGGCTCGCCGACAAGGCGCAGGACATCATCGCGTTCTGCTGCGCGCGCCGGAACAGCGATCACCATGTGCTGGCCTTCGCCAAATCGCCCGGCATCGGCTTTCATCATGCCAGTTTTCAGGTGGGCGACCCTGACGAAGTCGGCCGCAACGGCCGCGCCCTGACCGAAAAGTCCGGCAAGGGTGACTGGGGCTTCGGACGCCACACCATCGGCTCCAATTTTTTCCACTACATCCAGGACCCATGGGGCTCCTGGTTCGAATATTATTCGGACATGGATTTCATTGATGACCATGCGCTGTGGACTCCGACAAACTACGGCATTGAAGATAGCCTCGCTAACTGGGGCCCACCGGTTCCAAGCGATTTCGTGCATAATTATGAGGTTGAAGCGGACGGATGAAGGAGATTGCGCTTCAAAAAGGGGGTGTGACGGTCGGATATTCGGGCCATCTGGCAATTTGCTAATGTACTATATGAAAGCGCTCTCGGTGCCATTCGAAATTGAACGTCAGTTTGGCTACTCGCCCGAGCCGCCCAAATGGTGGAAGCAAACTTTGAAATAGCTCTGCCAAGGGGTTTGGCGGAAAATCTTGCGCCAGCTAATACTGCATCGCAGAGAACTGTACCTGCACGAACTGGGCGAATGTGGTCGGCGCGCGGCCAAGCAACCAGGTCAGAACATTGGGATTGCCGACAAAATCGTGCGAACTGTAGCGGCTGCTGATCGCGCGCATAATTCTGGCCTGGTAAGGAAACTGTTCGGCCTCACCGAGGACCTGGCTGAGGAACGTATCGCAATCGATCTCCTCAACCGCGATTGGCTTGCCGGTGACATCAGCGATTATCCGCCCAAGATCGTGCGCCGTGTAGCGGCCGGGGGAAACCAGCTCGTAGGTTGCGCCAGCATGATGTAAGGGATTTGTCAGAACTGCGGCCACGACTTCTGTGACGTCATCCAGCCCGACCATCGACTGCTCGACGATCCGGACGACCTCGAGCTTCTCGGATGCGGGATACCTCATTCGTCGCCCTCCCCATCCGCGATCATGCTTTTTTTAAGTAGGCGGTTCTCGAGGGTCAGGTCGGCCACGCACTCCTTCAGCGCACCGGCCTCGCGGCGCAGATCCCTGACCTCATCGGTGGTCGCGGCACGGGCCGTGTCGCCGGCCAGGCGGCGCTT
>CANJBY010000072.1 GCA_947472735.1 Sphingomonadaceae bacterium
GCGATGGTCCGCATCGACATGTCGGAATTCATGGAGAAGCACTCGGTCAGCCGCCTGATCGGCGCGCCTCCGGGCTATGTCGGCTATGACGAAGGCGGCGTGCTGACCGAGGCCGTGCGGCGCCGGCCCTATCAGGTCGTGCTGTTCGACGAGGTCGAGAAGGCGCATTCGGACGTGTTCAACGTGCTGCTGCAGGTGCTCGACGACGGGCGGCTGACTGACGGGCAGGGCCGCGTGGTGGACTTCACCAACACGCTGATCATCCTGACCAGCAACCTCGGCAGCCAGTATCTCGCCAATCTTGAGGAAGGGCAAGACGTCGAAGCGGTCGAGCCGCAGGTGATGGAAGTGGTGCGCGGGCATTTCCGTCCCGAGTTCCTCAACCGGCTCGACGAGATCATCCTGTTCCACCGCCTCGGCGTGGAGCACATGGCCCCGATCGTCGATATCCAGGTCGGCCGGGTGGCGAAGCTGCTCAAGGACCGCAAGATCGTGCTCGACCTCACCGATGCCGCCAAGCGCTGGCTCGGCCGCGTCGGCTACGACCCGGTCTATGGCGCCCGTCCGCTCAAGCGAGCAGTGCAGCGCTATCTGCAGGACCCGCTGGCCGAGAAGCTGCTGGCGGGGGAAATTCCGGATGGCAGCACGCTGAGCATCGACGAGGGCGATGGGGCGTTGACGATTGGGGTGGGGTGATCCGGCCTGATTGCTTAGCGCCCCTTATGCGTCCGCTTTGCGAAGTCTAGCCAATAGTCGGAGCTACTTCGGCTGAACGCTGACGTCGATGACTAACTTGGCCGCACTAACGAGCCCGAATGGAACTCTTAGCCTGCCGAATTTTCCACGAACCGTAAGGTTAGCTAGCACTAACTTAGCCCCCGGATGCCCCAATTTCGCTGCCAACTTCAGCAAAGGGTAGGTTCTTCGATAACACTCCTTAGACCCCGACTGTTTGATACGATACCAGGCTTGCCAAAAAATGGCAGATGCCCACCCAGCATCGACCCCAGCCTGCAAAATCGCATCACTTTCGGCGTAATCATTGCGCGATGCAGCGAGATGCGCTCGTCGCAACATCGCAAATTGTGAGCCACCGGAAGCCGCTTGATTGTACCAGTCTTCTGCCAGATCTGGGTTCAGTGGAACTCCACATCCGAATTCGTGACATATGCCCAATTCGATCATCGCCCGAACAGAACCACGCTCCGCGAGGCCATGCCATATCTTGATGGCAGTCGCTAAATCGCCAGTATCGGAGGCATCGGTCGCTTCAATTGCTCGGTGCAAGTCAGGCTCTCGGTCATCAACCTCCTGCCAATTGGCATTTTCCGTGTCCCACGTCTCTGTTTCCGCCCAAGCCTGACCCCAAGGATCGATTTCAGGGTGACTCGCAGCGCATTCCTTGGACATGCGTCGGATTGTCTCTGATAGAGTCACGCTCACCCTCAAAAATTGCATCACGTTACGCGGTCTACGCTAGAGTAATTCTTGTCCTCTTACTATTATAAAGCCCGGGTGGTGATGAACTGAAAGCGTTCGGCGCTTTGTTAGAATCAGACCAATTTCCCACCCAGCACCGTCGCATGCGGCACCAGCTTCCGGTCCCCGCGCCGCTTGTTGCCCTCGTTGTCGAGGAACTCGAAGTCGCCATGCAGCAGGTCGAGCACCGTGACATCGGCCGGGGCGCCGCGCCGCAGCGTGCCGCGTCCGCGGAACAGCGGAAAGCAGCGGGCGGCTTGGCTGGTGACCATGGCGACGACCTGGCCCAGAGGAATGCCGAGGCTGAGCGCGGCGGACATCACCGTGGGCAGGGCGATCATGCCGGTCTTGTGGCCGCTCAGTGTCCAGTCGCTCGACAGCGTATCGGGCAGGAACCCGGCTTTGACTGCCGCTTCGGCGACGTCCCAGCGCAAGTGGCCGCGGGTGCCATTGCCCCAGTCGAACAGCACCCCGCGCCGACGGGCGGCGATGGCTTCGGGGATGATCGTGCCGGTGTCTCCGGTCAGCCCGTGCGGCGGCGGGGCGTACATGTGGGTGACGATGTCGCCGGGCTTGAGCAGCTTCAGCAGTTCGCCAAGTGGGCTGTAGGTGTCGCCGATGTGGATCATCACCGGGATGCCGAACGGCCGGGCCGCCGCCTGCGCGCGGGCCAGCACCTCGCGGTCGCCCTCGCCGACGATGTTGCGCGAGAGGCGGGCCTTGATCCCGACGATCCGGTCGCGGTGCGCGGCAATCGCGGCCTTGGCGGCGGCGACATCGGCCAGTTCGAGCGGCGTGCCTGAGCCTGCCGGAGCCACCGCGCCCTTGCGGCCGATGTTGAGCAGGACGCCCGCAACCTGCGGTGCCCCGCGGGCGGCGGCGAGGCCGGGCTCAAAGCCATCGGCGCCTTGCCAGCCGGCTTCGATCCAGCCGGTCACCCCCTCGGCCAGCATCATTCCCGCGTCCTCGGGTTCGACCGTGCCGTGGGTGTGAACGTCAATCAGCCCGGGCAACACCAGCCGACCGCCAGCATCGACAACTTTCGCGTTACCGGCCGCGATCGAGGGGGCCAGCCCCGTGATCCGACCGCCGGCTATCGCGACATCGAAAAAATCGTCCATCCGCCGCGCCGGGTCGATCACCCGTCCGCCCTTGATGACGAGGTCCGGCGCCGAAGCCGTCCTGGCGAATGCTGCCGGGGAGCAAAGCGCAGCCGCTCCGGCTAAGGCCATGAAATTGCGCCGGTCAGGCATCGTCGACTCTCCCTGCTTCGTTGCTTTGTTAAGGACTAACCGATCGACGGCATGGAAAGAAGGGCTGGCACGCGATGAACACGGCCACCGGGAAATGATGCGCGCTTGACCATGGGCTCCGGTCTGTTTAGCCGATCGATTAAATCCCCCAACTCGGAGTCTCTCCCATGAAGCTCGACAACTCCATCGCCGCAGTCGTAACCGGCGGCGCATCTGGCCTTGGCGAAGCCACGGTCCGCGCGCTGGCTGCGCACGGTGTGAAGGTCGCGATCTTCGACATGAACGCCGAGCGCGGCGAGGCCATCGCGGCCGAGATCGGCGGCACCTTCTGCGCGGTCAATGTCACCGATGACGCCAGCGTGATCACCGGTTTCGCCAAGGCCCGGGCAGCGCATGGGCAGGAGCGGATCCTGGTCAACTGCGCCGGCATCGCCACCGCGATCAAGACCGTGGGCCGCGACCGCGAGACCGGGGCGATCAAGGGCTATCCGATGGACAGCTTCGAAAAAGTCATCGCGGTCAATCTCGTCGGCACCTTCCGCTGCATCGCCAAGTCGGTGGAAGGCATGCTCACGCTCGATCCGATCGACGCCGACGGTCAGCGCGGGGTGATCGTTAATACCGCATCGGTGGCGGCGCAGGACGGCCAGATCGGGCAGGCGGCGTATACCGCATCCAAGGCCGGCGTGCTGGGCATGACGCTGCCGATCGCGCGAGATCTGATGAACGAAGGCGTGCGGGTCAACACGATCCTGCCGGGTATCTTCATGACCCCGATGATGGCCTCGCTGCCGCCAAAGGCGCAGGAATCGCTAGCTGCTGCGATCCCGTTCCCGAAGCGGCTCGGCCGGCCCGAGGAATATGCCCAGACCGCGCTGTTCCTGATCGAGCACGATTACATCAACGGCGAGCACATTCGTATGGACGGGGCGATCCGCATGGGTCCAAGATAACCGCACATGTCACAGGCCGATCTCCCGGATTCCCAAGGCGCGCGCGACAAGCTGCTGGCCACCACCAGCGCGATCATGCGCGAGGGCGACGTCGTGGACATCTCGTTGTCCGAGCTGTCGCTGCGTTCGGGGCTGAATTCGGCCCTGGTGAAGTATTACTTCGGCAACAAGGCCGGATTGCTGATGGCCCTGCTGGACCGCGACTGGCAGGCGATCGTTACCAGTGTCGACGCGCTGGTCGCCAAGGATGGCTGGGACCCCGAGGCGAAGTTGCGGCGGCACATCTCCAAGGTGGTCGATACCTTCTATGCCGTGCCCTATCTCAACCGCCTGACCATGCGCATGGTCCGCGAAGGCAGTGCAACGGATGCGAAGCGGATCGCCGATTCCTATCTTTCGCCGATGTACCGCGCGTATGAGCAGCTGATCGGTGACGGGGTGAAGGCCGGGGCGTTCCGCCCGGTCGACCCGCAACTGTTCTATTTCACGGTGACCGGCGCAGTGGACCGGTTCTTTTCGGCGCGGCTGGTGCTGCAGCACTGCTTCGATACCGATACGTTGACCGAGGGCCTGCGTGATCGCTACCGCGAGCACACCATCGACATCATCATGGCGGGTATCCTTGCGCGGTAGAGTGCCCGACGGCACTTGGTGCATCGGCGTGATCGGAGGATCGGGTCTGGCCGACGGGATCGGCCTGGAGGACGCGCAGGAAATCGCGGTGGCCAGCCCGTTCGGCGAACCGTCGGGGCCGGTGACAATCGGCTCTCTGGCAGGCGTGCGCTTCGCGTTCCTGGCGCGGCACGGCAAGGGTCACCGCATTCCGCCATCCGCCATCAACTTCCGCGCCAACATTGATGTGCTCAAGCGGTGCGGCGTTACCGACGTACTGGCTCTTTCCGCCATCGGATCGCTGCGCGAGGAACTGCAGCCAGGTCATTTCGTGGTGCCTGACCAGTTCATCGACCGGACCATGCGGCGCGAGTGCAGCTTTTTCGGACCGGGGCTCGTCGCGCACGTCAGCATGGCCGATCCCGTCTGTCCGCGCCTCGCGGGGCTCGTGACCGATGCTGCCCAGCGGGCAGGCGCATCGGTCCACCGTGGTGGGTGCTATCTGGCGATGGAGGGGCCGCAATTCTCCAGCCGCGCGGAAAGTCGGATGTACCGGCAATGGGGCGCCGACGTGATCGGGATGACCGCGATGCCCGAGGCGCGGCTCGCCCGCGAGGCGGAACTGCCTTACGCCGTGCTGGGCATGGTGACCGACTATGACGCATGGCGTGAAAGCGAGGCGGGGGTTGAGGCAGACGACGTGATTGCCGTGATGACTGCCAATGTCGCGCTGGCCCGGGCGGCGGTCCTGCGTCTTGCCGAGGCCCTATCCGAGCGGCGGAAACCAGCGGCGGCCGACCGCGCCCTTGACCACGCGGTCATGACCGCCCCCTCGCAGCGCGATCCGCAACTCGCGGCGCGGCTTGACGCGGTTGCTGGTCGGGTGTTGCGCAGTTGATCTTGTTTCGGCACTAATTGCGCGCAGTGGCATATCCGTAAGCAGAAATGTCGTGCAATGAGGTCCCATTGCAGCCTAATTGCGCTTGGCGTCGCGATTTGGTTGCATTAGAGACTAATTATGCCTGCCCAGATTTCTCGACTTGCCGACTTCCTCCCCTACCTGCTCTCGGTCACTTCGAATGCGGTGAGCGGCCGGATCGCGGACGAGTATAATGCCCGATTCGGCCTGCGCATTCCCGAATGGCGGGTCATGGCCGTGCTTGGCGATGCCGGTTCGCAAACCCAGCGCGCGCTGGTCGGGGCCACACTGATGGACAAAGTCGCCGTCAATCGCGCCTGCAAGGTGCTGGAGGATCGCGACCTGATCAAGCGCAGCCCCAACATCCGGGATGGACGGTCGCATCATCTTGAACTGACCGTCTCAGGCAAGGCCATGCATGGCCAGATCATGCCGCTCGCTTTGGAAATGGAAGCACTGCTGTTCGCCGAATTCACTGCGGAAGAGTGCGCCACGTTCAAGTCCCTGCTGGGGCGGGTTCGCCGCCGCGTCCAGGACCTTTCGCCCGAGGGGCAAATGAAGGATCGCGCTACATGAAGCTCGCATCGCTGCCGCAGGGACGGGACGGCCGCCTGATCGTCGTATCGCACGATCTGGCCTGGTTTGCCGATGCCGATCACATCGTCCCGACCATGCAGCAGGCACTGGATCAATGGGACTATTTCGAGCCGGCGTTGCGCCGCTTGTCGGCTGAACTGGAAGCGGCCGCCATACCGCGGGAGCGGTTCCATGAACGAGAGGCCGGTGCGCCCCTCCCGCGCGCCTTCCAGTGGGCAGACGGCTCAGCCTATGTGAACCATGTCGAACTGGTCAGGCACGCCCGCGGCGCAACTTTGCCGGACAGCTTCTGGCAGGAGCCGCTGATGTACCAAGGCGGCAGCGACGATCTGCGCGGCGCGCGCGATCCGATCAGCCTCGCCGACGAAAGCTGGGGCTGCGACATGGAAGCGGAGATCTGCGTCGTCACCGGCGACGTGCCGCAAGGCATCAACGGCGCGGATGCGCTGGCTTTCATCCGTCTGATCGGGTTGGCGAACGATGTTTCGTTGCGCAACCTCGTGCCCGCCGAACTGGCCAAGGGCTTCGGCTTTCTGCAATCCAAACCGGCGACGCATTTCTCGCCGGTTTTCGTGACTCCTGACGAGCTCGGCGCGGCCTGGACGGGCGGCAAGCTGTCTCACCCGTTGCTGGTGGATCTCAATGGTGAGCCGTTCGGCCGGGCCGAGGCGGGCGAGGAGATGACGTTCGATTTCGGCACGCTGATCGCGCACCTGGCGAAAACCCGCCGGGTCGGCGCGGGAACGATCATCGGTTCGGGCACCGTATCGAACCGGGGCCCCGATGGCTCGCCGGGTCTCCCGGTGTCGCAGGGCGGTCGCGGCTACAGTTGCATAGCCGAGCAACGCACTGTCGAGATGATCGCGACTGGCGAACCCAAAACGCCTTTCCTCCACTGGGGAGACTCGGTCCGGATCGAAATGCGCGACACCAAGGGCCGCAGCATTTTCGGCGCCATCGAGAACCAGGTTGTGAAGGCCTGAGCCTTCACCAGTCCCGGCTTTCCTATTTGAGCATCGCATCCTTGATCGAGCAGGCTGCCGGCCCGAGAATGACCACGAACAGCACCGGCAGGATGAACAGGATCAGCGGCACAGTCATGATCGCGGGAAGCCGGGCGGCCTTTTCCTCGGCGCGCATCATGCGTTCGTTGCGGAACTCGGCCGAGAGCACGCGCAGGGCCGAAGCCAGCGGCGTACCATAGCGTTCGGTCTGGATCATGGTGGTCACCACGCCCTTTACCGCTTCGAGATTGACGCGGTAGGCCATGTTCTCGAACGCCATGCGTCGTTCATTGAGGAACGACAGCTCGATTGAGGTCAAGGCGAATTCGTCGCCCAGTTCCGGATAGGCCCGGCCCAGTTCGCGCGCCACGCGGTTGAAGGCGGCGTCAACAGTCAAGCCGGCCTCGGCGCAGATCACCAGCAGGTCCAGCGCGTCGGGCAGGCCCTTGCGGACCGCGTCGGTACGCTTGTTCACGAGGTTCGACAGGAAGATGTCGGGAGCCTTGTAGCCAAAGATAAGCGGCACGGCGAACCCGGCGAACTTCTTGACGAAACTCCAATCTGGCACGGCGTTGAGCGCGTAGATGTAGAAAGCCGCGAAGCCGCCGAAAATGATCGGCAGCACCATGCGGCCGACGATCACGTAAAACGCCAGTTCCTTCCTGCGGATGCCCGCCTGGGCGAGCCGCTGCTGGATTTCCGCAATCTGGCTGTCCTGCAGAACTTTCAGCGAGGAGAGGGTCGACTTGACCTTCTCGGTGCGCTCGCTGCCCTGCGTGATCTTGGTGCGCTTCTTGGCGTTCTGGACGACGATGCCGGCCTTGAGCTGCTCGCGCCGCTCGTTCAGCGCCTTGACGCGCTTGGCCATCGGGTCGCGGACTGTGAGGGCGGCGTAGATTGCCAGCATCACGGCAATGGCGGCGACAGCGGCGAGCAAGGTGCCCACCCAGATCACGTCAACGCCGAGAAGCGTGGGTCCGTTCGGTGTCTTGAGCATGTTCCGTTCCGTTCCCGATCAGATCTCGAAGTTGATCATCTTGGCCATGATGAAGGCGCCGATGCTCATCCATACCATGCCGCCAAGGCCTGCGATGATCAGGCGATCGTCGACAAAGAAGGGCATGAGGTACTTGGCGTTGATCCACCAGATCATGGCAAAAACCATGAACGGCAGGCAGCCGATGATATAGGCCGAGGCCTTGGACTCAGAGCTCATCGCCTTGATCTTGAGCTTCATCTGGGCGCGCTTGCGCAGGACGTCCGAGAGGTTGGAGAGCGTCTCGGCCAGGTTGCCGCCCGTTTCCCGCTGGATCGCCAAGGTGATGCAGAAGAAGTTGAATTCCGGCGTGTTGAGTCGGTCCGCGGACTCCTGAAGGGATTCGTCCATCGTGCGGCCGATCCTGATGCGCTCGGTTACCTGCTTGAATTCGACCCCCACCGGGCCGGGTACTTCGTTGGCGACGACGCCCAGGGTCTCCGTGACCGGCAGGCCGGACCTGAGGCCGCGCACGAGCAGCTCGATCGCGTCGGGAAACTTGGTGGTGAAATCGTTGATCCGCTTTTTGATGAAGTGGTTCACCACAAAATGCGGCAGGCCGGCGCCGATCATCAGGCCGATTGCCATAGACTGTTCCCCGTCAGCACCAATGGCACAGATTTGAGGTTGTGATTTAAGGAGTGTTGGGGCTTCGTCGTAGTGACGAAGGAACGAA
>CANJBY010000073.1 GCA_947472735.1 Sphingomonadaceae bacterium
CTTCACTGCCCGGCGACCTCGAGGCCCAGATCGAGGCCTTCGTCGAGCATTACAACCACCAGCGATACCACGAGAGCCTGAACAATGTGACGCCCGCCGACGCCTACTTCGGCAGGGCTCCCGCCATCATCAAACAGCGCGAAAGGATCAAACGGCAGACCCTCGAATATCGGCGCTTGCAACACCGCAAGATCGCCGCTTAACATCAACCCCCTGACGATGCCCGCAATCCGCTCATCTAAGCCGCAAAGTGAGCCAAATGTTGTGACGACGGACAGCCTGGCGGCAGCGCGACACGGACTTTGGTGATTTGCTGGCCCCTCCCTTGGACAATCAGGACAATTTCCCGAATGCCGACTTGGCACCATCCCTGTTTATTGTTATGATGAGATACAATCAGAAGTTGTTGGTTGAGTCAACTGTACCGAAGCCGTGGGCGCGGACATGGTGGCCGATTTCGACCCAGCAGTTACCACTAGGCAACAGTTGCACAGGAAATTCGCCAGGGAGCCTGTAAGCCGGGTTCTGTCCGGCGGGCGGTATCCGAAAGGACCCACGCCGCCAGGGCAGCCATTCCTCTAGGCCTTGCGTTGCCGCAAGGCTCAAGCGACCAACCCGGGCGGTCGATGCGAAACACACCAGTCGATCCTTGCGAACCGACGCGCCGCCCCTATTCGGTCTTGCTCCGGGTGGGGTTTACCATGCGGGCCCTGTTACCAGTACCCCGGTGCGCTCTTACCGCACCCTTTCACCCTTGCCTGTGCCCGGAGGGGCCATCGGCGGTATGCTCTCTGTGGCACTTTCCCTGGACTTCCCTGCAAGCAGGTCGTCCGGCGGGCGTTACCCGCCACCCTTGTTTCGTGGAGCCCGGACTTTCCTCGGCATCTTACGATGACGCGGCTGCCCGGCCCCCTGGCGAGCGGCGGATGTAGGGCATGGGGTGGCGGGGTGCAATGGTGGGGTGGGCGTCGCTTTCATTGCAGCTATTCCTGCGATCGTTGTAAGGCCGGGACATGGCAAAAGCTGATCGCCTCGAACGCCTGGATATTCGCCGCCTGGACCTTGAGGCGGACTATATGACCGCGCTTATCGCTGCTTTGCGGCTCACTGCTTCGGGCAAATGGGGCTTGTTTGATCACAATGCGGATCGCTTGGCCCGTGCAGCAGTTGCGCCCGTAATTGATAATCTGAACGACATCGGACAGGCGATCGACGATGCGAGGGAGCAGCTGGCGATGGCTCCGTTTGAGCTTCATCAGCAATTTCTCGCGTCGCGGGGACCAGTCAGCTCGCAAGCCGCAGGCGAGCCCAAGCAAGCCCAAGCCTGGCTTGATCGGCTCGCCGCAATGCCGGAAGGCTAGTGACTGGTTATCTACCGCGTCTTCCCCGCATCCCGATCCAGCAGCAACGAAAACAGGATCGCCGAACACTCGCCATCGACCACTCCGTCGATGATATGCGGCCTCCACCTGCGCTGGAAGGCGCGGACGGCGGCCTCGGGATCGGTGATATCATAACCCCAGCGTTCGAGCGCGAGGAGGAAGGCGCCGTCATTCTCGAAGGGACCGGGCATTCGCACCCTGGGGGTGCGCAGGGTCAGGCGATGGGCGGCAAGTAGGTCCCAGTCGAACAGTTCGCCGGGATCGTCCTTGCGCGATGGCGCGACATCCGAATGGCCGACGACATTGGCGCGGGGAATGTCGTGGCGCTGGACGATCTCGGCGAGCAGCGGCAGCAGCGCCGCCATCTGCTCATCAGGGAACGGGCGATAGCCAAACTCGTGCCCGGGGTTGACCAGTTCGATGCCGATGCTGGCCGAATTGACATCGGTGATCCCGCGCCAGATTGAACGGCCCGCGTGCCAGGCGCGCTTGTGTTCGGCCACCAGCCGGTGGACCGAGCCGTCCTCCTCGATCAGATAATGCGCGGAAACTTCGGCAGCGGGATCGCACAGCCGCTCCAGCGCGGCATCGGCGGTCTCCATGCCCGTGTAGTGCAGCACCACCATCGAGATCGGCAGGCGCCGATCGTTCCAGTTGGGTGACGGCGTCTCGTAGTGGATCAGCTCATTCATGGCGATCAGCCGTGAGCGGGCGGGGACAGACGCCAACCATGCTCAGGCTGAGCTTGCCGAAGCCCGCGCGCAAGGTTTCCCCCCCTCACCCCGGCAGCACCGCGCCCATCACCAGCGCGCCGTCGTTCAGCGCAAACTGCAATCCGCCCCCGGCGCCAGAGGCCACTTCGTGCAGCATCGCTGCCGGGGCAGTGCGGCTGGACAGTTCGCCCGGAGCAAGCCGGCCTTCAAGCGCGCGGCCGACGATCTCGTCAAAGGCGATCTTCGCCCCGGTGGCGCGGACCACAATCTCGCTCGCCCCGCCGCGCTGTTCGGCGCCGATATCCAGCGTACCGCCGCGCACCAGCGCCTCGATCCCGATCAGCGCCAGATTGAGCAGCACCTTGACCGCGGCTTTGGGCAGCGTTTCGCCCGAAAGCGACCAGTTGAGCGTAATCCGGTCGTTCCCGGCGACCAGCGCATCGACCAGCGCCCGCGGCTCGGCCACGGGCACCGCCTCGCCGAAGCCGCCGGCTGCACCGAATGCAAGGCGGAAAAATTTCAGCTTGTCGGCACTGGTCCGCGCGCTCTGCTCGAGCAGCTCGAAACAGCGCTTGCGCATTTCCGGATCCTTTTCCTCGGCAAGTAGCTCAAGCCCGTTCGACATCGCGCCGACGGGACTGAGCAGATCATGGCAGAGGCGCGAGCAAAGCAGACTGGCAAGTTCGGTGGAGTCGAGAGTCATGGTCTTCCTGTCCGGTTTCGTTTCCCTTAGCCCGACAGGACTCGTGTGGAAAGCCGTTCGAAACCCCTATTCGCATCGCGCCAGAAGCCGACCTCGCCATTGGCCGCGATCGCCCAGATCGCGCCGTCGTGGCCGGCGTGCTCGCAATCCGTGGCTGATGGCAGCGGATGCCCGTTGGGGTGCGAGTGGTAGTAACCCAGCACTTTGGGACCGCCGGTGCGCGCCGCGCGGTGAGCCGCGATCAGGGCTGCAGGATCAATTTCGAAATGGCGATCGGGTAGGGGATGGACATTCGCGGCCGGCTCTGCCCGCGCGATCCGTGGCCCATCACCCAGCAGCAGTCCACAGCACTCCAGGGGGTGCGCTTTTGCCGCTTCTGCCAGCACTGTGGCAATCGCGCCACTTGTCACTTCGAGGATCATGCCTAGCTGGATAGCAATGAACGGGGAGGAAACCACTATTTCCGGCACGATCGCCGATGGCGGTCAGCGGCTTGACAAGGCCCTGGCCGAAGCCAGCGGTTTGTCGCGGGAGCGGATCAAGGCGCTGCTCGGCCAGGGCCGGGTGTCGCTGGACGGCCGCGCGGCGGGCCAGGCTTCGCTCAAGCCGGCGGCGGGTACCGCATTCGCGATCCGCATCCCGGAGGCTATTCCGGCGGAGGCCCGCGCCCAGCACATCCCCCTCAACGTTGCCTACGAGGACGAACACCTGATCGTGGTCGACAAGCCCGCGGGCCTGGTGGTCCATCCGGCTGCCGGCAATCTCGACGGCACACTGGTGAACGCCTTGCTGCACCATTGCCATGGCCAGCTTTCGGGCATCGGCGGCGTCGCACGGCCCGGCATCGTCCACCGGATCGATAAAGACACCTCTGGCCTGCTGGTTGTCGCCAAAAGCGACGCCGCGCACGAGGGCCTGGCCCGCCAGTTCGCCGATCATTCGCTCGAGCGGGCCTATCTGGCTGCGACGGCAGGTATTCCTCTCCCGGCCTCCGGCACAGTGCGCGGCGCCATTGCGCGCTCATCCTCCAATCGCAAGAAAATGGCTCTGGTTGAGGATGGCCGCGGCAAGCATGCGGTCACGCACTATCGCACGGTCCAGACTTTCGGCCGGGATGCCGCGTTGGTGGAATGCCGGCTCGAAACCGGGAGGACCCACCAGGTCCGCGTTCACATGGCGTCAATCGGTCATCCGCTATTGGGTGATCCGACTTATGGACGCACCCCGCCGCGCCTGCGGCCGCTGTTCGGCCGGCTTCAGTTTCAGCGCCAGGCGCTGCACGCCGCGATTCTCGGCTTCGTTCATCCCGTTACAGGCACGCCACTACGCTTTTCGAGCGAACTGCCTGACGATTTCAAGGAACTGTTGGTTGAATTGGAACATTCAAGCTGAAGTTTGTGCTACAGTGGAAAGTCGATGTGGCCACCGCCGGAGAACGCCTTTATGGGTTCTTCCAAAGGTGGGCCGACATAGAAAGGTAAGTTGAGTCCCATGTCTGAACCTCGTCATACCGATCGCGAGAGCAAGCTGCCGGTCGCCCCAACCCTGGGCGGCGAGCAGAGCCTCAATCGCTATCTGGCCGAGATCAAGAAATTCCCGGTGCTCACGCCCGAGCAGGAATACATGCTCGCCAAGCGCTTTCAGGAACATCAGGATCCCGAAGCCGCGCGCCAGCTGGTGACCAGTCACCTGCGTCTCGTCGCGAAGATCGCGATGGGCTACCGCGGCTATGGCCTGCCGGTCTCCGAACTGATTTCCGAAGGCAACATCGGCTTGATGCAGGGCGTCAAGAAGTTCGAGCCCGATCGCGGGTTCCGCCTGGCGACGTACGCGATGTGGTGGATCAAGGCTTCGATGCAGGAGTTCATCCTGCGCAGCTGGTCACTCGTCAAGATGGGCACGACCGCCGCGCAGAAGAAGCTGTTCTTCAACCTGCGGCGGATGAAGAAGAACCTCGATGCTTATGAGGATACTGACCTTCATCCCGACCATGTAAAGAAGATCGCCACCGATCTCGGCGTGTCCGAGCACGAGGTGGTCAACATGAACCGCCGGATGATGATGGGCGGTGATGCCAGCCTTAACATCTCGTTCAATGAGGCCGGCGAAGGCCAGTGGCAGGACATGCTGCAGGATGATCGTCCGTTGCAGGACGAGACCGTGGCCGAAAACCAGGAAGCCGGCATGCGGCACCAGCTGCTGACCGAAGCGATGGATAGCCTGAATGAGCGCGAACGCCACATCCTCGTCCAGCGCCGCCTGATCGATGATCCGCAGACGCTTGAGGAATTGAGCCAGGAATACAACGTCAGCCGTGAGCGGGTGCGCCAGATCGAGGTCCGTGCGTTCGAGAAGCTCCAGAAGGCGATGGTGCGGATTGCGGGTGAGCGCAGGCTGCTGCCGGCGGCCTGATCGGTGTTGACGGTTTCGGTGCAACCAAAACGGTAGCGAAGCTTGATGATCGGCGCGCTTTGCGTCGTGTGCATACAAATGCTTCACTTGATAACTTGAACTGCGGCATTTGCCATGGCAGGTCCGCGCCAATCAGATTCGCCCGTCGCAGTTGCGGGTGTGAATTAGGGGAATTCCGGTTTTGGACGCACCGCTGTCATTGACGCTGAGCTCGGACCGCATCACGCGGATCGCGCGCAACGATGCGCGCGGCGCGGCGGTTGCACTTGACCTGAAGTTCGCTGGCCTTGAACAGATCATCGGCTTGCACCTCGGCATCGGCCATTCGCTGCTGGTCCAGCGTCTTGACCCCAAGCTCAAGGCGCTCGATCTCACTGCCAAGCAGGTGACGATCATGTGGCTGGCCGAAGCCAATCCCGCGATCAGCCAGATCGAGATCGCCCGGTTCCTCGGCATCGAGCGCTCGACCATTCACCAGTTTGTTCGCAGCCTGGTGCGCAACGGCATGATCAACGTGATGCCGAATGAGTCCGATGGCCGTTCCAGCCGGATCGAAATCACCGACAAGGGCCGGGAACGGCTAGCGGCGGCCCGTAACGTCATCATCTCGCATGAAGTCGAGGGCACTTCGCGGCTCACCCCGATCGAGCGGCGACTGCTGCTCGAACTGCTGCACAAGCTGGCTGGCGCTAACGCCCTGGTTTGACTACGCTCGGGCGATGGCCTGGACGCGCATCTTCTCCCCTTCCCGCCCGTCCGCTCAGCGTGGCTTTGCGCATAACCTCGGCTGGTGGACCGGCCGAATGATCGTGTGGTTCCTGATCGGGAGCCTGGCGCTGACTGTGGCCTACAGATTTGTGCCGGTGCCGATCACGCTGACCATGATCGGCGATCCCAACGGCTTCACCAAGGACTGGACCCCCCTCAGCCGAATTGACCGCGACATGGTTGCCGCGGTTATCGCCGGTGAAGACGCCAAATTCTGCACCCATAACGGCTTCGACACGGCGGCAATCGAAAAGGCAATGGAACGCAATGCGCGCTCGCGCCGGTTGCGCGGCGGATCCACGATCAGCCAGCAGACCGCCAAGAACGCGTTCCTGTGGCAAGGCACCGGCTGGACCCGCTACGCCCGCAAGGGGCTGGAAGTGTGGTTCACCTTCTTGATCGAAAACATCTGGAGCAAGCGCCGGATCATGGAAGTTTACCTCAACGTCGCCGAAACCGGGCTTGGCACTTATGGGGTGGAGGCCGGGGCGCAGCGCTATTTCGGCCATTCCGCCGCGCGCCTGACCCGGGTGGAAGCGGCCCGCATCGCCGCCGCCCTGCCCGCGCCGAAGCGCCGCGAGGTCGTGGCTCCCGGCGGCTTCACCCGCCGCCACGGCAACGCCATCGCCGCGCGCTCCAGCGTGGTGCAGAACGAGGCGCTGGACAGCTGCGTTTATCGGTAGTTCGACGAACTTCCCCCCGGGCTTCAGCCGCCCAGGTCGCTCACCAACAGCCGGAAGCTGCCGTCCGTCTCGCCGGTCCCGAAGCTCTTGACCAGAACCAGCAGCGAGCCTGACTGGCGGGCCGTGAAGTCGATCTTCTCGTTGCCCGTGGTGCCTTCGTCAGCGCTGGCGATCTCGCTGAACCCGGACTCGACTCCTTCCTTCCCCTCACCGGTATCGACCGGATTGGGCAAGCCGAGCTTGACCACGCCGTCGTACTCGGCGCTCAGCTCGATGCGGTAGGAATGGCCTGACAGGACCGGCAGCGCGTAAAGCTTGGCGTCATCACCGTCGGCCAGCTTGGCGTTGATCGTGGTCCCGGCGCGCATCGCCGCTGGTGGAGGCGGCGCAGGAGGCGCCACGCTCGGCTGCACGGTCAGCGTGAAGGGGTGCACATCTTCGGACAGGCTTTCGACCTGGACATAGTAGGTTCCGGCAACCGCCAGACGCCGGCGGATCACCGGGTTCAGACCGTCGGAATCATCGACCTTGGCGATCTCGGAATAGGCCCCGGCCCGATCAGGCCCGGCCAGATGCAGCAGCGTATCGGCCTCGGAGGTGGACTTGATCTCCACCCACTGCCCGGCCGGGGTGGTAAAGGCGTAAACCAGCGGCTGATCCGAGACGATCCGCCCTTCGGCCGTACCGCCAAGCTTGACCGTGCCAATCGCCCCGCCCTTGCCCAGATCGCGGTTGCGCACCAGCACCTCGCGCGCATCGGCGGAGGCATCGACCCACACGGTGAACCGGCCGGTTGCCGGAGCGACAAAGCGCAGCCGGGTGCCGCCGTCGATGGCAATCGCGCTCCCGCCTTTCTCGAACACCTCCCCGGGCTGCGGAGCCAGCGGCGCTCCGCTTGCGGAACATACGGTAATACCACCCGCCGGAGCCTTCGCCTCGGCATCCTCGCCAGAGGGAGGCGCGGCCTGGCCCAGGATCGACAAGTCGGCGATCACGCCTTGTCCGGACGCCAGCTCAAGCGTGTAGGCCCGCGCCGGCCCGGGCTCCACCCGCACCACTTGCCCAACCGCGATCGCCCCGGCGGGCGCACCGCTACACGCAGCGGCACTGGCAGCGGCAAGCGGGACCAGCGCACTCGACAGGACAAGCGCGGCGACAAGCGGACGAACGGACATGTTGGCAACCCCCGAAACACCCGGAGCGGCATTCGCCCCGGCCAGCAGCACATTAACGCGGACTTCCTTTAACGGCGCATGAAAAAAGGGGGAGCAGTTGACTGCTCCCCCTCCATTTCGGTTACAAATATCGTTAGATATCAGAACTTCACCTTCACGCCCACGCGGATGCCGTAGAGCGACTGGCGAGTCTGCAGCACTTCGTTCGGCGCCAGCACGCTGCTGTAGCGGTACTGAACACAGCTGTCGGTCGAGGCAGTGTTGGTCTGCGC
>CANJBY010000074.1 GCA_947472735.1 Sphingomonadaceae bacterium
AGTTCATCGCCGCCGTTGCGGATGTGACGGCCTGACATGGACCGGCAGCCGGTCCTCGAAGGGGAGCGGCTGCTGCTGAGGCCGCTGCGGGAAGATGACTGGCCGGCGTTTCAGGTGGCCGGCGGTGACCCGGCTGTATGGGCGCTTCATCCGGTCAGCAATCGCTGGCAAGAACCGGTGCTGCGCGTCTTCTTCGAGGACGCAATCGCGCAGGGCGGTGCTCTGGCCGCGATCGACAAGGTGAGCGGTCAACTCATCGGCTCGTCGCGGTTTCAGGGGCACGATCCGGACAAGTCCGAAGTCGAGATCGGCTGGACGTTCCTCGCCACCAGCCACTGGGGCGGGAGCTACAATCGCGAGATGAAGCGGCTGATGCTGGCCCATGCGCTGGGTTTCGTTCGGACCGTGGTGTTCCGCGTCGGTGAGACCAACCTCCGCTCGCGCCGGGCGATGGAAAAGATTGGCGGGCGACTGACCGACCGCAGCGATATCATGGACGGCCCGAACGGACCGATCGTTCACGTGATCTACGAGATCACCCGCGAGAGCTTCGCCAAGGGACCGCTTTCGGCCTGAGCGACCTCAGTCCTTGCCATCCCACAGCGCGAACACCTTGCGCCCGGCATCGTGCAGCACTTGCCGGCGTTCCTCGTCGTTCAGCAGCACGGTGGAGTCGATCGCGCGCTGGACCATCTCCTTGTAGCTGCCCGAAGAGGTGCCGATGTCCGAGCCCCACATGATCTTGTGTGCGCCGTAGAAATCGACCGCGCGGCGCAGGACCTTCTCGACCGGGATGCCCTGCTCGCGGATCACGTCCATGCTGAGCGACGTCCACTTGAGGTAGATGTTGTCACGCGCGGCGAAGCCATCGAACCGGGAATCGATGCCATAGTCCGGCTCGGCGACGATCGGCATGAACAAGTGATCAAGCACGATCGGCATGTCGGGATACTGGTCGGCAAAGCGCTCGACCACCGGGATCAGAATGTCGGCGTCGTAGGGCGGGGCCTCGAAATCAACGATCATGCCCAGCTGGTGCGCCAGTTCCCACACTTCCAGCGCCGCTGGCGAGGTCAGCCAGGCGACCTTGTCATCCACGTTGACCGGGAAGAAGCGGATGCTGATTGCGCCGCGCCTGGAAAGATCCCGCATCATCTGCGGGGTTGCGGGATCGGCCGGGTCGATGATGATGACGGCGCGCATCTCGTCCGGGAACAGGCTGGCGGCATCGACGATGTAGCTGTTGTCGGTGCCGTAGATCATGCCTTTTTGCACCGCCGCGATGCCGACGACATTTTCCTCGGCCATCCAGCCGTGCATCTGCTGCGCGGTGGGTTTTTCGTTGACGGGGTTGGGGCCGTGCATCCCACCGGGAATGCCGATGGTGCCGCCGCCGAAGGGAAAGCGGATAGCCGGGCCGCCGTCACCCTTGGGCTTGATCACGAAACCGTTGCGCGGATAGCGGACCGGGTCGTCTGAAACGAGGTGGGCGTGCGAATCGTACAGGCGCGGGCGGCCGTGGAGCGCGGCTGAGTCAGTCATCAGATCCAATTCCCGAAGTTATTTTCTTTGTGTAGCACTACTCTGACGCAAGGTTTCGGACATCGCAATCTAATTTCATTTGCCGAAACAAGGTGCCATCAGAATCAGCCCTTCAGGCTCTGCATCCGCTGGAGATAGCGCGCCAGCACGTCGATCTCGAGGTTGACGGCGTCCCCGGTCTGCAGTCCGCCGAGCGTGGTTACATCTGCCGTGTGCGGGATGATGTTGAGCATGAAGTCCGCGGTTCCGTCATGGTGATCCGTCACCTCGTTGACTGTCAGCGAGACTCCGTCGACCGTGATCGAGCCCTTCGGCGCGATGAATGGGGCGATTTCTGCCGGCGTAGTGATGGTGAAGCGGATCGAGCCGCCGACTTCCTCGCGCGCGGTCACCCGGCCCACGGCATCGACATGCCCCGTAACGATATGTCCGCCAAGTTCCTCGCCAAGGCGCAGCGCCTGCTCGAGATTGAGCTTGCGGCCGGCGCGCCACTGGTCCTGCACGGTGCAGGCCACGGTTTCGCCGGAGATATCGACCGCGAACCAGGCATCTCCGGGCTCACCGCCGCGTTCGATCACGGTCAGGCACACGCCCGAGCAGGCGATCGAGGCGCCGATGGCGATCTCGGCCGGATCATAGGGGCAGGCGATGACGGCGCGCAGGTCGCCCTTGTCGCTGACATCGCGAACGGTGCCGATGGCGGTGATTATTCCGGTGAACATGGGACCGCCTCGTAGACTTCCATCGCGTCGCTGCCAAGCTGGCGCCGGTCGGTGATTTTCCAGCGTCCGTGCGCGGCATCGAGCGAAGTCAGACCAATGTCGGCGAGACACGGTAAGCCACCGCCAATCAGGATCGGCGCGCGGTACAGCAGCAAGCGGTCGACCAGGCCGGCCCTGAGGAAAGCCGCCGCCGCGCCGGCTCCGCCTTCGACCAGCAGTGAGTGGATGCCTTCCATCCCGGAAATTGCGGCGGGCGAGGCGATGGCGTGCCATCCCTGCGGAGTTGCGCCGCGGGTCAGCACCCAGCGTTGCGGACTGCGAGCTTCCAGGCCGCGGAGTCGCACGTCGAGCCTGGGTTCATCCGCCCGCAGGGTGCCGCCGCCCACGAGAATCGCTTCGCTTCGCGCTCGGACCGCGTGGGCATGCGCCCGCGCTTCCGCGCCAGTAATCCAGCGGCTGGTCCCGTCACCCATGGCAATGCAGCCATCGAGCGAGGTGGCGAGCTTGAGTGTCACATGCGGACGGCCGAGCCGGCATTGAGTCAGGTATGCGGTAAGGCTGGCTTCGGCTTCTGAAGAGGGCACCAGATCCACGTGGATACCTGCATCGCGCAAGATGGCCATGCCCGCCCCGGCGGTGCGCGGATCCGGATCAGTGCAGCCGATCACCACGCGGTCCACACCGGAACCGGCCACGAGATTTGCGCAGGCCGGGCCGCGCATGCTTTGATGGGCGCAGGGTTCGAGCGTGACATAGAGCGTCCCGCCTTTGGCGGCGCTGCCGGCGCGTTCCAGCGCCACGGCTTCGGCATGGGGACGGCCACCTTGTGCAGTCCAGCCTGAGCCGACGACCCTGCCGCCGCTGACGATCAGTGCGCCGACTGCCGGATTTGGGCGGGCGAGCGGTATGCCGCGCTGCGCAAGGCTGGCCGCCGCAGCGAGCCAGCGCCGGTCTTCTGCCTCACTTGCGCTCAAGGGCAGCGCGCTCCAGCTCGGCACGGACTCGCGCTGTTTCCGCATCGTCCTTCGCCTTCTGCGCAGCGCGCTCGGCCTTGGCCCGGGCGGCGATCGCATCGACGTCCATGCCGGTCGCGCGGCCCAGCGCCATGTAGGCCTGGCGGGCCTCCTCCTCGCGAGCGGCCTGCGCGGCAGCGGCCTGTACCTTGCGCTCCTGGTTGATCCGGTTGGAGCGAATGATCTCCGCCTCGCTCCGGTCAACCGGCCAGGAATTGATGTAGGTAACTTCCGGCGGACGCGGCAGGCCTCGTCCCCCTTCGTTGGCCATCACCGAGAAGAGCGCAAATGTCACCGCGCCAGCGGCGATGGCGAACCGCCAGCGATTGCGTCCGGCCTGTTCGAACACGACACGGAAGTCCGCGATCGCGCCGCGCGGGCTGATGTTGCGCCAGTAGGAAGAGGGGCGGATCAGAGCCATGCCCCCCAGATAGTGGCTGCGCAGCGCCAGCGCCAGCGATTCAGTTGTAATCGACGGTGTTCGGTATTTGTCCGCGCAGAACGCCGCCAGCGCCGCCCTCGACCCGCATCTCTCCGCCAAAGCTGAATTCGAGTACGCCGTTGGCATCCAGTGCCGGCCAAGGCGGCAGGTCTGTCTCGATTTGCGAGAGTTCCGCGCTGCCACCGCTCGAAGATGACATGCGGATGACCCGGGGCATGACGATCCGCACGGCTCGTCCCGGCTCTCCGGTGATGCGGGCGCGGCCCTGAAAGCTCATCCCGCCTAGCGGAACGATCCCTGAAGAGGTCCTGCGCTGGCCGGTTGCCGGGTCGATATTGACGGTCGGTTCGCCTTTTCCGGTCAGCGCGAGACGGCTGAAGGCAAGGTTGGTGGTGATCTCGATTTGCAGGGGCCGCTCGCCTGCGCTCTGCGTGCTGCCGCTGGCCCCGCACAAGATGCATTCGTCCTGCGCCCGCGCCGGCAAGGCGGGCGTCATTGCCAGCAGCATCGCGGCAAGGGCCAGTAAGCGCACCACGGTGCCCCTCTTACAGGAATTGCTTGCGATCCGGTTAGGGGTTTATGCGCATCTCAGCCGAACGGCGCGTAGAGGTCCCGTCCGTGCCGCTTGAGCCATGCGTTGACTTCGGCAATGTCGCCTTCGAACAGTTCGCCGAGCAGCGCGTGGAAGCGCGGCGAGTGATCGAAATGGACGAGGTGCGCGACCTCGTGGGCGACAACCGAACGGCGCACCGGATCAGGCGCCATGACCAGCCGCCAGTTTATCCGGATGGTGCCCCGGCCCGAGCAGCTGCCCCAGCGCCTTCGTGCATTGCTCAGCGCCAGCGGCGGCACCGGAAGCGTGGCTGCGGCGCAATAGTGGGCAAGGTCATCAGTGATCAGCGCCCGTGCTTCCGCTTCCAGCCACCTGCGCAGCCGCGGCGTCAGGTTTTCTGCCGGGCCGCCCAGGTGCAGGCAATTGTCGCGGACCAGCGGCCGGCGGCGGGCACTGGCATCGTGCTCGATGCGCAGCTTGCGTCCCCGGAAATCGAGCTGGGTTCCATGGCCGGGGGCGGGAACATCGGGAACCCTGGCGAGCAGCCCGGTCAGCCACTCGGCCCGCGAACGGGCAAACGCCAACGCCTCGGTCTGGCTGCCCCAGCGCGGGATCGAGATGCGCACCTCGCTGCCATCTGGCGCGAGCCGCAAGGTCATGCGGCGAGCTTGCGGCAGGCGGCGGATCACCACCGGCAGGTGGCGCTCGCCAAGCTCGATCAAGGGCAGCTCACGCGGAGGGCGTCGCAGCCAGTCAAGCATCGTCGTCATCCACGATCCGCTCGAAGGTAATGCCGGGAGGGAGGATCACGTGGTTTTCAAGCGGCCCCGCAACCACTTCCGAGATCGCCTTGCCCCGGATCGAGGCACCGGCGGCGTGCACCGCCTCGCGGTCGCCGCAGACGAGGTAGTGCCACTCGGGCAGGGGCAAGCCCTCGGCGCGCAGGCGATAGGCGCAAGTCGCGGGCAGCCAGCCTAACGTGCCCGCCAGCTTCGGGGTCAATTGCACGCAATCCGCCACGAACTTGCGGCGACCGGGATAGTCCATGCAGCGCGCGGTCCGCAGGTCGAGCAGCTTGCAGGCGACGTTGGTCGGATAGAAGTCGCCGGTGTCTTCATCTTCGAGCTTGTGCATGCAGCACTGGCCGCAGCCGTCGCACAAGGCCTCCCATTCGGCACGGGACAGGGCGGACAACGGCTTTTCCCAAAAGGGGGAGGTTACTTCACCCACTTCGCCAACTCCGCCGCGACCGCGTCGGCGCCCTTGTCGACCGGCAACATCGAGATCGGTTCGCCCTTCGGCCCCATGAGGTAGGCGATGCGGCTGTGATCCATCAGGTAACCGCCGGCGGTCGGCTTGCCCTTCGCGTAATAGGCGGCGAAGGCCTTGGCGGCTTGCGCCACTTGCTCGGGCGTTCCGGTCAGCCCCAGCAGGCGCGGCGGGAAAGCTGCCGCGAATTCGCCCACGATCTTCGGTGTGTCGCGCTCCGGGTCGATCGAGATGAAGATCGGCTGAATCCGGCCCGCCTCGGCCGCGTGATCCTTCGCGAACCGGGCAAATCCCTGCATCATCACGCCGACGTCGGTCGGACAGGCATCGGGGCAGAAGGTATAGCCGAAATAGACGATCCGGTACTGTCCGCCGAACTGCTCCCAGGTAACGGTCTGGCGGTCCTTGTCGACCAAGGTAAACGGCCCGCCGATGGCCGCGCCCTCCAGCGGGGGTCGTTCGGCCGGCTGGCTCGGGCCTCCGCAACCGGCAAGGAGGAGTGAGAGCGGCAGTACGGCGAGAGTCAGCAAGCGGGCGATCATGGCGCGGCGGTTCATGCTCTGCTAAAGCTTGCCTTGCAACACAGGAGTGGGGCAGGGGGTGAATCCTTGCCAATCGCTAACTGCCCGCGCAACAGGAGGATCCGACCCGTGCTCAAGTCCCGACGGTTTCGTGGTGCCATCCTGCCGCTGTTTGCCGCGCTGGTGGTGGTTTCCTCGCCCGTCCAGGCCCAGTTCTCCGATGGCTACAAGTTCCTTGAGGCGATCCGCAAGAAGGACGGGACCACCGTCAACAAGTACCTCGCCGAGCCCGGCAGCCAGTTGATCAACACCCGCGATGTGACCAGCGGAGATTCCGCGCTGCATATCGTGACCGGCCGGCGCGACCTGACCTGGATGGGCTTCCTGATCGGCAAGGGTGCCAACGTGAACTTGCGCAATGCCCGTGGGGTCACCCCGTTGATGGTCGCCTCGGCCATGGGCTTCGTCGAGGGCGTCGAACTGCTGATCGCTTACAAGGCGCGGGTGGATGACCCTGATGCGACGGGAGAAACGCCGCTGATTTCCGCCGTCCACCGCAAGGACATTGCGATGATGCGGATTCTGCTGAAGGCGGGCGCAGACCCGGATCGGGCCGACAATTCCGGCCGTTCTGCGCGGGACTATGCCGCGCTCGTCGGAGGCTCATCCAACGTGCTGCAGGAAATCGAGGCGAACGCCAAGCCGAAGAATGCCGCCGGCCCGCGCAAGGTCTACGGGCCTTCATTCTGAGTCATGGCGGAGGCGGCTGACCCTTCACTTGAAGCGCTCCGGCTGCGGCTCGCACCGGGCATCGCGGCGGCGGCGGCGTTCGACGGGTGGAGCATGCCAGCGGTGGATGCCGCGGCGCAAGCGGCGGGGGTCGATCGCGAACTGGCCCGCTTTGCCTTTCGCGAGGGAGCGATGGCGATGATCGCGGCGTGGATCGATACGGTCGATTCGGCAATGGCGGCGGCTCTCCCGCGCGAGAAGCTGGCCGGATTGCCGATCCGCGAGCGAATACGCCAGCTGGTCTGGTTTCGACTCACGGCGATCGCCGGGCGCGAAGAAGCGCTGCGCCGGGCCCAGGCGATCATGGCAATGCCGCAGAACGTGGCCGCCACGCTGTCCCGCGGCTGGTCGAGCGCCGACAAGATGTGGCGGCTGGCCGGCGACGTCGCCGTGGACTTGAACCATTACACCAAGCGTGCCACGCTGGCTGCGCTCTACACGTCTGTCCTGGCTGTCTGGATAGACGACGCCAGCGCCGGCAAGGCCGATACGGCCGCTTTCCTCGATCGCCGGATCGAAGACGTCATGCGCTTCGAAAAGGCCAAGGGGCGCCTGCTGGCCGGCAATGACGAGCATTTCAGCCTGGTGCGGTTGCTCGGCCGTTTGCGCTACTCCGGACGGTAAAACGCCGCCAGTTCCGCTAGCGGCAAGTTTATGCGCCCGCTTGATGTTGCTGCGGGCAGGATATCCGTTAGCATGCTTCTGGAATGATCCTCTGGGGGGATTTGTGGGCTCCATTGTCCAAAGCCTGTGCACCGATGAGCTGAGGGTCGATCGTCCGGCCCGGGCGCAGGCGTGGAGCACGCTTTATTCCTCGCAGCTGCCGCAGGCCCGGTTTACGCCGTTCGATCGCGAGCCGCTTGATGCGCAAATGGATCTGGCCGCTCTGGGACCGGTCAAACTGGCGCGGATGTCGTTCGACTCGTGCGTGGTGGAGCGGACCGAGGCCGATATCGCCCGCAGTACCGCGCGACGTGTCCGTCGTCACAACATTTGGCACACTTTGCGGCTTAGATTAGCGGAGTGCGGGCATCGTCAGGGGGTTGATGTTAAGCGGCGATCTTGCGGTGTTGCAAGCGCCGATATTCGATGGTCTGCCGTTTGATCCTTTCGCGCTGTTTGA
>CANJBY010000075.1 GCA_947472735.1 Sphingomonadaceae bacterium
ATCTTCGTTCCTTCGTCACTACGACGAAGCCCCAACACTCCTTAAATCACAACCTCAAATCTGTGCCATTGGTGCTGACGGGGAACAGTCGACGAGCCGACGATAGTGTTGATGTACTCACCGGCTAACGCCGGCGTTGCTGCCAGGCTGAGCGAGGCCATGGCTGCGAGCTTGAGAACGGTTTTGCGCATCGGGGGAACCCTCTGTTGACAACCAGGATAGGTTAATTCTCCTTTCATACAATTTGGCGCCACGGCCTCTAACGTAGGTTAGATGTCGGCTTATAATTATCACGTGCATCAAATTCCCGCATACCATTGATAACCGCGGCTATCTTCCCAGTAGCCACCCTTGCCTCCGAAAATCCCGCTCAAGGTGTCGGTCAGGTCAATGCGCATCACGAACTTGGCCTGCTTGTACCCCAGCTGGCGTTCGACGCGCAGGCGCAAGGGCGCACCATGCGCTTCGGAAAGCGGGGCATCGTTCATCCGCCAGGCGAGGATCGTCTGCGGATGGAAGGCGTCGATCAGGTCGATCGACTCGTAATAGGGCTTGCCTTCAAGCAGGTCGGCACAGTGGAAGATCGCGTAGCGCGCTTCGGGCAGCAGTCCCGCGGCCGCGAGGATGGTGGAAAGCTTAGGCCCCTGCCACTTGCCGATCGCGCTCCACCCCTCGACGCAATCGTGCCGGGTGATCTGGCTGCGCTGCGGGAGCGCCTTCAGGGCATCAAGCGACAGTTCCAGCGGCTTGCGGACCAGTCCGCCCACCCGCAGGCGCCAGTCGGCGAACCCGGTGCCAAGGTGAGCTCGATAAATCGGGTCATCAGAGCGCACCGATCCGTTCGCGCGGAACACCGGCGACATGTCGGCCTCGCCGAACTCCCGCGCAAGGGCGTCCCCGGTAATCAGCCGCTGCGCCCGCATGTGTAACTGTCCGACGTCTGCGAGCAGTCCCTTGAAGGCGGGGCTCGCATTCAGTCGGTCGCAGCCGGATAGCAGCAGGCTGCCGGCGCCAAGGCCCCCCGCAGCCAACACGCGCCGGCGGGAAAGCGCGGGATCGGTCATGCCCGGTCCTCCGGCAGCCGATACCACCCGCTCAGCATTGAGCGGACCTCGTTCACCGGCCCGGCCAGCAGGACCATCGCCAGGTGCACCAGGAAGAACAGCACCAGTCCCGCCGCCGCGAGGAAATGCACCGACCGTGCCGACTGCCGCCCGCCCAGCAGGTCGACCAGCCACGGCCACCCCGCATCGAGTGCAGGCGACATGGCAAGACCGGTGACAATCACCAGAGGCAGCAGGCCGAACAGCACGCCGCAGTAAGCGAGCTTCTGCAACACGTTGTACTTCAGCGCTGCCGCCCCGGTCGGGAACCGCAGACGGGCGTGTTCGGCGATGTCATGGAGCAAGTGCCGTGGGGCCCATTCGGCAGCAGTGATGTGCAGATCGCGCCGGACGTGCCCGTTCAGCAGCGAGCGCACCAGGTAGGCCAGCAGGCCCAGCGCCAGCACCCAGGCGAAGGCCAGGTGCCAAAGTCGCGCATCGGCCAGGCTGTAGTAGGAGGGGATCGTGATCCACCCCGGGAAAGCGATGCCGTCCGCATCGCCGATCGTCAGCCAGGCGTGATCGGGGTTGGCGCCATAGTGCCCCCAGTAAAGCCGGGGATGAGCGTTGAAGATCATCAGCCCGCTCATCAGCATCACCCCAAGGGTGGCGGCGTTGATCCAGTGCCAAAGCCGGGTGGACAGTCGATGCCGCAGCACCAGCTCTCCGGCGCGCAGTTCCGCTGCGGGTTCAGCTTCCGGCCGTGCATCCATTGCGTCCTCCCGAGTCAACGTGGGCACAGTAACAGTTTGCACCCGGTGCACGAATGCTGCGCGCCCTGGCGGCGATGCCCGCGGGACTGCCGCCTCAGCCGGGTACGAACTCATAGCGGTAGACGTCGCCGTCGCGCCGCACCTGTCCGGCCGAGGTCGAGCGGAAATGCGCCGGGAAGCAGGTAATGTCGCCATCGGCTGCGCGCTCCAGCACGCGGCGGCGGGTGGCGCTGGCAGCGGCAATGTCCATGTCGAAGAAGAAGGGCAGGTCGGGGCGGACCAGCTGGATCGGGTGGTGGACCACATCGCCCCAGAACAGCGCCTCCGGCCCCTCCCGGCGGGCGTGGATCGTGCAGCAGCCCGGCGAGTGGCCGAACGCCGGCTCAAGCCACACCCCGTCGGCAATCTCGCGGTGCACCGCGATGTCCGCCTCGACGATCTCGCCAAGCCCGGCTTCCATCACCGGCACGATCGAATCGAGAAAGGCTGCGGCGTGGTCGCTCTCCTCATTGGTATCGCGGAAATGCTCGAAATCGCGGCGGCTGAAAAGATAGCGCGCGTTGGGGAAGGTCGGCACCCACCGGCCGTTGTCCAGCCGGGTGTTCCAGCCGACATGGTCGAAATGAAGGTGCGTGCAGAGCACCAGGTCAATCTGCTCCGGCGCAATTCCCACCGCCGCAAAGCCATCAAGATAGCGCGTGTCCAACTGGTGGACGTCGGCGATCGAGCGGTTCTTGTGGTTGCCGTCGCAAGTGTCGATCAGGATGTTCAGCCCGTCGACTTCCATCAGCCAGGAATGAACCCCGAAGATCATCTGCGAGTCCTCGGGCGTCGCCGCAAACTCGGCCGGATCATCGTGCCAACGCTTCATCCGGGCGAGATCCGCGGCGGTGACACCGGGCAAGGCAACCGGCATGGGCACGCCGCTGTCGAGCTCGAAGATCTTGTGAACACGCAGCTTTCCCAGATCAACCGGACCCATCGCACTCTCCCAACCGCACCCGGGAGTACCCCAGGCATTCGCCCACGCACCCCAATTGACCTTTTCCGCGCCCCGGTGCAAAGGCGCAAGGCCCAAGTGCGCGGGTGTAGCTCAATGGTAGAGCAGAAGCTTCCCAAGCTTACGACGAGGGTTCGATTCCCTTCACCCGCTCCAACTGCCTGTACGTTGACGTTCGTATACGTCTGGACAATCCCTGAAAATACTCCATATTTAGCCGATAATTGGCCAATGGCATTCGTTCCCGTTCGTTCGCAGTCACCCGGTTGTGGGGGTACTTCGGGGGGTATGCCGCCATGACCGGCCCCCACTGAGTGGTCCGTGTGGATTGTTAGTGTAAAACTGCCTCCGGCGCCATGGCTGGCCGTAGGTGGAGCGAAGCGGAACCGGAGGGCCGCCATGGCGGCGTTGCTGTTTCTGGGGCCGGTGGGCGATACCCCAGCGAGCTGTGCGGCCTGACGGTGTTGTAATGCCTCCGCCAGGCTTCGATCAGGATCCGAGCCTCGGCCAGCGTGTAGAAGATCTCCCCGTTCAAGAGCTCGTCACGCATCGAGCCGTTGAAGCTTTCGCAATAGCCATTCTCCCACGGACTGCCTGGTGTGATGTAGAGCGTCTTCACACCGACCTTTGCCAGCCATTCCTGCACGGCATTGGCGATAAATTCCGGGCCGTTGTCTGACCGTATGTGTGCCGGCGGCCCTCGTGTTACGAACAGTTCAGCCAGCGATGCCAGCACATCCTCGCTTCGCAAGCGTCGCGCCACCGGCAGGGCCAAGCACTCCCTGCTGGCTTCATCGATGATCGACAGGATGCGGAACTTGCGACCGTCGTGCGTGCGCCCTTCTACAAAGTCGTAGGACCACACGTGCCCCGGATACTCGGGCCGCAGTCGGATGCACGATCCGTCATTGAGCCAGAGGCGAGAGCGTTTGGGCTGCTTTTGCGGCACCTTGAGCCCCTCGCGTCGCCAGATGCGTTCCACTCGCTTGCGGTTCACATGCCAACCGGCATCACGTAGCAAAGCGGTCACCCGGCGATAGCCGTAGCGACCGAATTGCCGGGCAAGCGCGATGATGTCCTCGGTGAGTGCGGCTTCGTCATCGGCCCCGCGCGGCGCCTTGCGCTGTGTTGATCGATGTTGCCTGAGCACGCGGCACACCCGCCGCTCGGACACCGGCATCATGCACCGGATATGATCGATACAGCGCCTGCGGCGCGCGGGGCTCAGAAGTTTCCCCGTGCAGCCTCCTGCAGGATCAGCTTGTCCAGCGTCAGGTCCGATACGGCCCGGCGCAAACGGGCGTTCTCCTTCTCCAGCTCCTTCATCCGCCGGGCCTGATCCATCTTCAGACCGCCGTATTCCTTGTGCCAGCGGTAGTAGCTCTGCTCGGTGACGCCGATCCGGCGACACGCATCCGCCACTGTGCCACCCTGCGCCAGCACGATCTCCGCCTCACGCAGCTTGGCGATGATCTCCTCGGGCTTGTGCTTCCTTGCCATTCCATTCCTCCTCCGTGGCCAATTCTAAAATAGAAATTGGGCCACTCAGAAGGGGGCAGATCACGAGCATGCTGGTGCTTTAAAGAATGGCTTCGTCGGTCACGTCATATTGCCGATCCGATACCGAGCTCAGTATGTTTGGACCTATCAAGTCTGAGCCGTCAGTTTTCGTCGTTGGCTAAGGCTGCCAAAACTGATCGTACAATGGGTTCAGTTTCGACGTTCAGTGCTGCGGTAATTTGAAGAAATTCGATCAAGTCTATCCGGCGTGCGTTACAAACTTGATCAGTTCTGGAGCATCTGGCCCGATCGACATCGGGCAGGCATGGCCCTGAATAACGGCGACATCGAAGATCTCCTTGACCGCGCCATCGATGCGGAACCATTCGGCACAGATGCCCTTGGCCAGATCGATGATTTGGATGCCGCACCATGGCTCGCTGTCTGCCTCGATCAGCCTTTGATCAAGCGCCAGCCCTTCAAAACGCTTGTAGCGCGGTTTCGAGAGGCCAACGAACGCAAAGCCGTCCTGGATTGCCAGCCCCCGGGCAAATCCGGGGCAAAAGACCCGCGGCACAAACTTGCCTTTGCCTTTCGCTGCGCCTTCAACGACGCCCAGTTCACCCGTGCCCGAGTTGAGCAGCCACAGTTCGCCGTTATGCAGGCGCGGTGAGTGTGGCATCGACAGACCCTCACAGATGATTTTGCCGCTGCGGACATCGATGACAACACCGCCATTGTCGCGCCGGTCGCGCCAGCCATCTATGGTGTCCGAGCGGCTGACCGCAGTCACGTAAGCGGGTTCGCCATTGTCCATCGCCAAGCCGTTTAGGTGGCAGCGATCCTCGTCCACCAGCGCCGAGATGAACGGCGGCCGCCACAGCTCACGGAAGCTATGGCGCGGATCGGTCGTCGCCAGGCAGTTGAACCGGGTATTGATGAAGATTGGTTGGCCGTCACGGCCAATGCCGATGTCATGGGCATCGAGTTCACCGGTAAAATGCGTCACGCGCGGCACATAACAGGCATCGAACTGTTGGTTCACCCGCTCATGGGGCTCCAGTCCGTTCTTGAAGCGCAGGATTTGGTAACCAGCGGACAAGGTAAACGCGTTTTCGTCCTCAACCCAGATACCCATCGGCTTGGCCACCGCTGTCTGGTGCAAATGTGCACCGCCAGCAGCGGTATAGCCCAGCATATAAAGCAGGCCTGATTGGTAGGACGAAAACATAATCGAAGCGCGAAGCTTGGCAAGCAGCCCGACTATACCATCTGACTGGCTGTAGGTTGTGGTCTCACCTTGGGAGGAAGCTTCTAGATTTGCTTCAACATCTGCAACTGTCATGGGGCCCTGCTGATCGTCAGTCTTGGATGGTTTTTAATAATCATGCTGATCCGCTTACCATGCGTAGGATAATGCTGCACGTGCGCCATGATCGCTGTTTTTGCTGCCGATCACGGCGCTGTATCCGGCGGAAAGGGAGAGGTTGGCGGACAGTCGGAAGCTGGCCTGCGCCTCAATCGCGACAGCGTCTTTGTCAAGCGTGGCGCTGCGCACCACATAGGGGGTGTTCACCCCTGCCATCATCACCGTCGTTGCGGCCGACCGATCGCCTCCTGTCCGCTGCCAGCCGACCGAGCCGTTCAAGGTGGTCTTGCCCGTGACATAGGCACCGCGCAGGCCAAGCGTCGCCATCGTCAGATCATTGCTCTGCTTGCCCCCGCTCAACGCCGCTATCCCGCCAGTCTCGGCGAACGCCTTGCTATCAAGCGTGGCATAGGCAAGGCGAACAAACGGTTCGACCCGGGTATTGTCGGCCTTGGCCAGGTCATAAGATACCTCGCCAAAGATCTGGGCGCTGGTGCCATCCACCTTGCTGCTCAACGTCTGGGCCAAGCCGGTAACGTTGATTAAGCGATCACCCTGTGCTTGTGTGCTCGCCAGCGCGCCGCCAAGACCAACCGCAAAGCCGGAGCCATCCTGACGATAGCCCGCATAGACTGCGGCGCCGGTGCTCTTGATCTTCGACTGGCTCAGGCTGGCAAAATCAAGGTCAGTGGTGGTGTAAGTAAACATTCCGCCAAACGTGAAGCCGTTGCTGGCCAAGTCCGCTCCAATCAGGAAACCGGTCTGATCGGTGTTGAACTTTGCGCCTGTCCCGTCAGCCTTGGCTGTGCCCCACGAACCTGCAGCCCGCATCCAGATGGTGGTCGACTTATCCGCGGCCTCGCTCGTGACCGAAGATGTGCCCGCAACCGTTCCCAGATCGGCGTTCAGGCGATCGAGTGCGGCTTCCCGTACGACGCGCGTATCTTGCAGCGCAACCCGGCGTTCAGCGCTGTGCAGTTCGCCAGAGAACTGGCTCAGTGCGCCGCCCAGGTTGGCGCCCTGAGTATACATGTTGAAGAACGGCTGCGGGTTATAACCGCCCAGCACGGCTGCATCGAACGACCCGGCCACGGCCAGCGCGTTGCCGTTCAGCGTGCCGCTCTGCTGGACCAGAGAAGCCGGCGCCAACCGCAATATGACGGAGGTGGCATCATAGACCAATGTTGGAGCAAAGGCGGCGCCAAAGTTGCCCAGCGTGCTCGCCGCGAAGGTTCCGGTGCGGGCACTCGACGACACCAGCGTGTAGCTCTGGTTGAACGTCGTGTAGGGGCTCGCTGCCGGCGTCACCACCAGATTGCCCGCAATCGAGGCTGCGCCCGTGGCCGAGACCCGGTCCGCACCGGTGGGTGAGACTTCGATCGCCAGCGTCGAACCTGCGGCCAGTGTCAGGCTGCCGTTGACGACAAGCGTCCCGATCGAGTTGCCCGGAGCCACCGTCGAGCCCGATTGGGCCGTCAACGCGCCAACCGTGCCAGTGCCGCCAATCGATGCGCCGTTCCCGACCGTCACTGCCGAGCTTGCCAGCGAACCTGTGACGTTGAGCCGGCCAGCCGTTACCGTGGTCAGGCCTGTCAGCGTGTTGCTCCCTGACACCAGCAGCGCGCCTGCACTCAGCTTGGTCAGCGAGCCTGTGCCCGAGATGACCGAGGCAAAGCTGCCATCGCTGACCTGGTTGAAGGTCAAGGCTGCGTTATTGACGATGGCGCCGGTGCCAAAGCTGCCGGTGTTGCCGATGAGGCTGCCGGCCGAGACCGTGGTGCCGCCTGCATAGGTGTTCACGCCGCTCAACGTCAGCGCGCCTGCG
>CANJBY010000076.1 GCA_947472735.1 Sphingomonadaceae bacterium
ACGGTCTGCTTGCCGGCGTTGATCAGGTCGGGATCGACCTCGTCGTCATAGGGGAACGGCCCGATGCCGAGCATCCCGTTCTCGCTCTGCAAGGTGACGAGGATGCCTTCCGGCACATGGTTGGCCACCAGCGTCGGGATGCCGATGCCGAGGTTTACATAGTAGCCGTCCTGCAGTTCCTGCGCGGCGCGGGCGGCCATCTGGTCGCGGCTCCAGCCCTTGGTGATTCCGTCGTGCGTGGTCATTTCAATCTCCCGACTCGGAAAGGCGTGTCCTTTCCTCATCCAAACCGTTCAAAATTCGCACCCAAGCCTCTTGCTCGGTCATTATGCCCCTACTGGAAAAAGCAAGCGCAACTGTGCGGGCACATTCTAACAACAACGAGCCGATCAACTCGGGTGACCATCGATCTTCGAAGCCCGTGACAACGAGGGATCGGTCGCCATTGACCCAGAAGCGGGCCAGTTCCCAAGCATCGTCCTTCAGAGGCTCTACGAAATTGACAGGCAGCTCGCCTTTGTGGGGCCGGCGCAGCCCCAGCATCAGGCGGTTTCCCTCTGCCGGGTAGTGCGGAACTCGATCTTCTTTTCGTAAGGCGCGCCAACGATGATGCGCTGGACGTAGATGCCCGGGAGGTGGATGCTGTCGGGATCGAGCGATCCGGTCTCGACCACTTCCTCGACTTCAACCAGGCAGATCTTGCCGCAGGTTGCCGCCGGAACATTGAAGTTGCGGGCGGTCTTGCGGAACACGACGTTGCCGGTGGCGTCGGCCTTCCACGCCTTGACCAGGCTGAGGTCGGCGAAGATCCCGCGCTCAAGGATGTATTCCTCGCCGTCGAACGTCTTCGCTTCCTTGCCCTCGGCGATCAGGGTGCCGACACCGGTCTTGGTGTAGAAGCCCGGGATTCCGGCACCGCCTGCCCGCATCCGCTCGGCCAGGGTGCCCTGGGGGCTGAATTCCACCTCGAGCTCGCCCGAGAGATATTGCCGCTCGAATTCCTTGTTCTCGCCAACGTAGGACGAGATCATCTTCTTGACCTGATGCGTGCGCAACAGCTTGCCGATGCCCTCGCCGTCGACGCCGGCGTTGTTGCTGGCAAAGGTCAGGCCCTTGACGCCGCTTTCGCAGATCGCCTCGAGTAGTCGTTCCGGCACGCCGGATAGACCGAAGCCGCCGCAAGCGATCAGCAGGTCGTCTTTCAGCAGGCCTTCGAGTGCGGTCTTGGCATTGGGATAAAGCTTGTTCATCAGGCTCCCCTTCCTGGCAGAGCAGCCGGTTAGCCGATTGGGACCGGTACCGCAATTGCGCGCGGCGCAGGAGTACTTGCGTGCCATGCAATTGCCGGCAGAAAAAGATGACCCTTGAGGCGCTGGGCGCGGCGCAGTCCGGTCCATTGCACAAGATTGACGCGCACCATGCGATCCAGCTGACCATACCTTTGCGCAGCAGCTTCGAGATCGGGGTTGCCGATGTGTCGTTGTCGGGCCCGGTCACCGCCGTCGCTTCGGATCAGCGCCACACCTTTCGGGGCAGCGGAGCGGTGGCATTTCTGTTCGTTGCGCCGGAGAGCTTTGCGGGCCGCGCACTGATTGCGGCACATTTCGGTGCGCGGCGTTGGGCGCTCGGGGATAGCCATACGCTAGCAGCAGCGGCTGACCGCCTGCGCAAGGGTTTTGCGAGCAACCTGTCGAGGCAGGAATTGCGGGAACTGGGCCAAAGCGTCGTCGCTTCGCTAGCGCAAATCGCGCGGCCAGGACTGCTGGACAGTCGCGTGCTTGCGATGATCGCGTACGCCCGTTCTCGGCTGGACGGCACGGTGACGCTTCCCGCGGCGGCCAGCCATGTTCACTTGTCGGAAGGCCGGGCCCGGCACCTCTTTGCCGAACACACGCAGATGCCGTTCAAGGCCTATGTACTGTGGCTGCGGCTCGAGCGCGCGGTCGAACTTTACGCGCAAGGCCGCCCGCTGACAGAGGCCGCTTACGAAGCAGGATTTGCGGATTCGGCGCATCTCAGTCGGACCTTTCGGCGCACGTTCGGCCTGCCCGCCGCAGCCCTGCGCCTGACGCAGGATTGATCCACCCCTGAAATCTGGTGGCGGGGCGGTCGTTCTAAGTCCGCAATGGCCGAGGGGGACTGTCCGGATGACCACTTACGATTTCGTCGTGCTCGGCAGTGGGCCGGCCGGGCGCCGGGCTGCGGTCCAGGCGGCCAAGCTGGGGCGCAGCGTGCTGGTGATTGATGATCGAGCGCGGGTCGGCGGGGTCTCGGTCCATACCGGGACGATCCCGTCCAAGACCTTGCGGGAAACAGTCCTCAACCTCTCTGGCTGGCGCGAGCGCGGGTTCTACGGCGCGTCCTACCGCGTCAAGGACGAGATCGGAGCAGGCGATCTGGCCGCGCGGCTCGGCAAGACGCTGGAGCACGAGATCGCCGTGCTGGAACATCAGTTCGCGCGCAATGGGGTGCGTACGGCCGTCGGAAGTGCGCGGTTTACGGGTGGTCACGAGATCGCCATCACTTCGGAAGTGAATGGCCGGTTCGTGGAAGAAGTGGTGCGTGCGGAAAAAGTGCTGATCGCGACGGGTACCACGCCCTACCGGCCCGCACATATTCCCTTCAACGGCACCACCGTGCTCGACAGCGACGACTTCATCCGTGCGCCCCGCGTTCCGCGCAGTCTCGCAGTCGTCGGCGCCGGCGTGATCGGGCTGGAATATGCGACGATTTTCTCTGCGCTGGACGTGCCCGTCACCCTGATCGAGCCGCGCGATCGCTTCCTCGATTTCCTTGATGGAGAGATCGTCGCCAACTTGATTCACCAGATGCGCGATCGCGGCATCGCGATCCGGCTCTCGGGCGAATTGCGCAAGATTGCGTTCGACGAGGGCGGCATGCCGGTCTGCCATCTGGAAGACGGCAGGCAGGTGCGGGCCGAAACCGTCCTGTTTACCGCCGGGCGGATGGGCGCGACGGCGCGACTGGGGCTGGACTCGTGCGGGATCGAAACCGACCACCGCGGCCGCATTGCCGTCGACCCCGCGACTTTCCAGACTTCAGCCCAGCATATCTACGCCGCCGGAGACGTGATCGGCTTTCCCAGCCTCGCCTCAACCTCGATGGAACAGGGCCGCACCGCCGCCTGCCATGCGTTCGGCGCGCCTTCGCCCGCTGCGGGGGAGTGTTTTCCATTCGGCATCTATGCCGTGCCCGAACTCTCTTCCGTCGGCCTCACCGAAGAGCAGGTGCGCGCGAAAGGGATTTCCTACGAGGTCGGCATCGCCCGGCTGCGCGAAACATCGCGCGGGCACATCATGGGATTGAGCGCCGGAATCCTGAAACTGCTGATCGACCGGGACACCCGCCGCGTGCTGGGAGTCCACATCATTGGCGAAGGGGCGACGGAGCTGGTCCATATCGGCCAGGCGGTGATCAATCTGGGCGGGACGCTGGATTACTTCATCGACAACAGCTTCAACTATCCCACCCTTGCGGAAGCCTACAAGGTCGCTGCGCTCGATGCCTGGAACCGCTTGAGCAACAGACCGGCCGAAGTCGTCCCGATCAGGCGCAAGCGGGCGTCCTAGCGCCCGATCAACACTACCCCTTCGCGGCGCGGATCAGCTCCGCCGTCGATCCGGCCATCGCGAATCAGCACGCCGTGAACACCGGAGTCCTCGCCCTGCCCCGGCCGCAGGACGATGCCGCGCTCGGCCAGGCCGGCCAGCACCGCCGGGTCGAACCGGTCCACCTCGCCCTGCGGCGCGTTGCCGCGCGCGATCAGGTTGGGCTGGGCCAGCGCCTGCTGCATCGGCAGCCCCCAGTCGATTGCCGCGACCAGCGACTTGCCGACATAGCCCAGGATTGCGCTGCCCCCCGCCGACCCGATGGCCCCGGCGAAGCGGCCCTCCTGGTCGAGCAGGATCAGCGGTGTCATCGAGGAGCGCGGCCGTTTGCCGGGAGCCACCGAATTGGCCGCAAGCCGCCCGTCGGCCTGGAGCGGGTTGAACGAAAAATCGGTCAGCTGGTTGTTGAGGAAGAAGCCGTCGACCATTCGCCCGCTGCCGAAGATCGATTCAACCGTCGTGGTGACAGAGAGAACATCGCCGCGCGCGTCCCGGATGATGAAGTGCGAAGTGCCGGCGGGTTCGCGGGTCCGGTCGGCCACCGCAACCGGAGCGCCGGCGGGTGTTCCGGGCGTGACATCGGCGGCTGCGCGCGATCCGATCAGCGCTGCACGGCGATCCAGGTAGGCCGGGTCGAGCAGGCCGGCGATCGGCACCTTCACGAATTCGGGATCGCCGAACCAGGCGTCGCGATCGGCGTACATCAGCCGGCTGGCCTCGGCGAAGAGATACCAGGCCTGCGGATCGCCGGGTCCGCGCGCGGCGATGTCGGTGCGCTGAAGCAGCCCGAGCAGTTCAAGCGTGGCGGCGCCGCTTGAAGGCGGCGGCGGGGCACAGACGCGGTAGACGCGGTAAGCGGCGCAGATCGGTTCGCGCTTGATCGGCCGATAGCCCGCCAGATCGGCCATGGTCATCGTTCCGCCCAGCGGCGCGGCGCGCGCGCGCTGAACGATCATCGCCGCCGTGCTGCCGCGATAGAGCGCGTCGGTCCCGTCGCGGGCAAGCCGGCGCAGGAAGGCGGCATAGTCCGGATTCCGCAGGCGATCGCCGGTTTGCAGCCGGGTGCCGTCCGGTCGAGCGAAATAGCTCCGCGCATCGGCGACCTCGAGCTCCGGAAAACTTCCCTGCAGGAACCGGCCCAGCCGCGGGCTGACCACGAAACCGGCGTCGGCCGTTGCGATCGCGCCGCCGAACAGCTCGCGCCATGGCAGCGCGCCATGCTCACGGTGCAGCAGGGCAAAGGCGGCGACCGCCCCCGGCACCCCGGTCGCGCGTCCGCTGACCACCGCATCGCGGAAATTGAGCGGCTGGCCCGACGCATCCAGGAACATCGTCGGGCTGGCCTGCGCCGGGGCGGTCTCGCGCCCGTCATAGATCGCGATCTTGCCGGTGGCGGCATCGAAATAGTTGAGGAAGGCCCCGCCGCCGATGCCCGAACTCTGCGGCTCGACCAGCGAAAGCATGGCCTGAACCGCCAGCCCGGCATCGGCGGCGCTGCCGCCGCGCTCCAGCACGTCCATCCCGGCCTGGGCGGCGAGCGGGTTGGCGGCGATCACGAACGGCTGGATCGCAACAGGCGGTGCGCCAGCGATCGGTGGAGCGGATTGCTGGGTGGCAGTGCATGCTACCAGGGTGAAGGCCGCACAGACGGCGGCGAAGCGACGGAAGACCATGGCCCGGGTGTTAGAGCGCCCCGCGTGCGCTGGCAACGCAAGGTCGGACCGGGGCGCTTGCCGCTGCGGCAAAGCCGTCCTAGAATTCTCCAGAAGCCGCAGGCACAGGCGGTAAAGAGAGGGTTCCCGTGCAGCTAAACGATTTCGATGCGGCACCAAGTCTCGTCGCGCTGTTCCTGAATCGCGCCGATGAAAAAGGCGATGCGCCTTTCCTTGCCGCCCGGCGGGACGGGCAATGGCATGCCATCAGCTGGGCTGAAGCGGCCCGGCGGGTCTGCCTTGCGGCGCAAGGGCTCCTGCGGCTCGGGCTCAATCCGGGTGACCGGGTGATGCTGGTTTCCGAAAACCGCCCCGAATGGTGCCTGGCCGATCTAGCGATCATGGCCGCCGGCTGCGTGACGGTGCCGACTTACACCACCAACACCGAGCGCGATCACGCCCACATCGTGGAGAATTCCGGCGCCCGGGCGGTGATCGTGTCCAATGCAAAACTGGCCAAGCCGCTGCTGCCGGCGGTGCTGCGCGCGGCGTCGGGCAATATCGTCATCGGGATCGAGCCGCTGGGCATGCAGCAGTCTGGCGCGCTTGAGTTCCATGACTGGGATCGTCTGCTTGAGGGCGACGGGGATGCCGCGCGCGCCGCTGTCGATGCGCGAATTGCCACTGTCGGGCGCGAAAGCCTGGCCTGCATCATCTACACCTCGGGCACCGGCGGCGCGCCGCGCGGGGTGATGCAGCACCACGGCGCGATCCTGCGCAATGTCGACGGCGCGGCGCGGATCCTGGTCGAGGACTTCGGCTGGGGCGACGAGGTGTTCCTCTCGTTCCTGCCGCTCAGCCACGCTTACGAGCACACCGGCGGCCAGTTCCTGCCGATCGGAATGGGCGGGCAGATCTGGTATTCCGAAGGGCTCGAGAAACTGGCCAGCAATATCGAGGAAGTGCGCCCGACGATCATGGTCGTGGTCCCGCGCCTGTTCGAGGTGCTGCGGACCCGGATCATGAAGCAGATCGAAAAGCAGGGCCGGGTCGCCAACTACCTGATGGACCGGGCCATGGCGATCGGCGAGCGCAAGGCCAAGGGCGGGCGGCGACTGCGCGACCTGCCGATGGACCTGATGCTGGAACGGACGCTCCGCCCCAAGATTCGCGCGCGGTTCGGCGGCCGGATGAAAGCGATGGTCTCGGGCGGCGCGCCGCTCAATCCCGACATCGGGGTGTTCTTTGATTCGATGGGCCTGACCATGTTGCAGGGCTACGGCCAGACCGAAGCTGCCCCGGTGATCAGCTGCAACCGGCCCAGCGTCGGGCTCAAGATGGACACCGTCGGTCCACCGATGCGCGGAGTCGAGGTGCGAATCGCAGAGGACGGAGAGATTCTCGTGCGCGGGGAACTGGTGATGCACGGCTACTGGCGCAACGAGGCCGAGACCGCACGCGTGCTGAAGGACGGCTGGCTCCACACCGGCGACATCGGCCATCTCGACGACAAGGGCCGGATCGTCATCACCGATCGCAAGAAGGACATGATCGTCAACGACAAGGGCGACAATGTCTCACCCCAGAAGATCGAGGGCATGCTCACGCTCCAGCCCGAGATCGCCCAGGCGATGGTGGTGGGCGACAAGCGGCCCTACCTGGTCGGGCTGATCGTTCCCGATGCCGAATGGGCGCTGGAATGGGCGCGCGCCCAGGGCGAGAAGTTCGATTTCACCGCGCTGCAAGACCTTCCGCCCTTCCGCAGCGCGGTGCGCACAGCGATCGACCGGGTCAACCAGGACCTCTCGGTGACCGAGAAGGTCCGCCAGTACACCTTCGCCGACGAGGCCTTCAGCATCGAGAACGAGGAAATGACCCCCAGCCTCAAGATCCGGCGGCACAAGCTGAAGGAGCGGTACGGGGAGCGGCTCGACGGTCTCTATCGAGGCTAGCGGTCCAAAAAATTCTACAATTCCGGACACGCCAAGACCCCCGCTGGCGAATGCGGGCTTACGCCGGTTTGGAAAAGTGCGAACGGGCGCGGCCGACGCAAGGGCCTGGCACGACAGGCTTGGCTTTGCTGCAATACTAGCGAGTGGTCAGCGGGGTGCAGACGGTCACCTGCCAACTCGGCCCTGCGGTGCGCAGCGGCGGTGGGGCGGGCTCGCGCTCTTGCCACCAACCGGCGGGACATATCCCGAG
>CANJBY010000077.1 GCA_947472735.1 Sphingomonadaceae bacterium
ATCATGGGCTATCTCGACAGGCATATCCGCAAGGATGGCTTCAGCCCCTCCGCATGATCCTACCGGCGTCAGCCGGTAAGTCATTCAGGCCCAACGTATCGTCCCCGTCATCCTGAACTTGTTTCAGGACCCATTTCTCCGCCTTACTCGACGGTACGCCAATGAGGCGCTTTCGGTTCGGTTTCGCCAGTTCTGCCAGTGCGGATCAGGTCGCCAGATGGGTCCTGAAACGAGTTCAGGATGACGAGGGCTGGAGGGCGAGGGTCAGTTCCCCTCCCGCTCCGTCATCACTTCGACAAAGCGCCTGAGCGCGCCGGATTGGTCGCGCTTGCGCCAGACCAGTTGCACGGCGAAGCGCAAGTCGAAGTCGGCGATCGGTACCAGGCGGATGCTCGGGCCGAGCGAGGGCGGGTCGGTGACGGTGACGAAGCCCACGCCCATCCCCACCGCAACCAGACTGAGCAGGATCGAATTGGTGGTGCACTCCTGGATGATCCGGGGAGAATGACCACTGGCCAGACATGCGCCCGCCAGCCGATCAAAATAGCCCGGCTGCGAACGGCGTTCCGGCCACAGCGCGGGCTCGTCGGTCAACTCCTCAAGGCGGACGGATTGGCGCTGGGCCAGCGCGTGATCGCGGTGCACCGCAAGCATGGTGCGGCCGACCCCGATGGTCGCCTGGTCCAGCAAGGCGGCGTCGCGCTCGTCGATATTGGCATCATAGACGATCCCGGCATCGAGCAGCCCTTCGTGCAGCGCGCTGATCTGCTGCATCGAACCCATTGAGCGCAAGTCCAGCACCACACCCGGCTCGCTCTCACGGAAATGCAGCAACCCGAGCGAGATGAACTCGTGGGTGGAGATGATCTCGCTCAGCCCCACCCGAATGGTGCCAAGATGACCGCCACCAAGCCGCCGCGCCCGGTCCACCGCACGGTCGACCTGGGCGAGGATCTCCTCCACGTCGGCCAGGAAGATCCGGCCTGCGTCCGAGAGGCGCACCCCGCGCGGAAGGCGCTCAAACAGTTCCACGCCCAGTTCCGTCTCCAGGTCGCGGATCTGGCGGGTGAGAGCGGGTTGGGCGACGCGCAGGGCAATGGCCGCACGGCCGAAATGCTCCTCGCGGCCGATCGCCCGGAAATATCGCAGATGGCGCAGTTCCATGGCGCTTCGGATGCCGCGCAGGCATCAAAACGTCAATGACAAAGAATTGGACGTATCAGTCCCGCGCCAACAGAGTGAGACCAAGCAAATAGTGTAGGGGAGAATCCGATGGCGGCAGTCCGCCTCGACGAACTCGATTTCGGCAAGCTTGATATGCTCGACGTGCGTGGCACGGCGGTGGAGCTATTCACCGCGGGCAGCGGAGCGCCCTTGCTCTATCTCCACGGGATGGACGGGATCGAAGGAGCTGCACCTTTGCTGCGCGAGCTGGCGAAGAGCTTCACCGTTTACGCCCCGTCGCACCCCGGTTTTGGTGCGTCCGCGCTGCCCAAGGGCATGAACCGCGCCGACGACCTGGGGTATTTCTACATCGATCTGCTGGACGCGCTGGGGCTTGATCGTCCTGCCGTGGCCGCTAGTTCCTTCGGCGGCTGGGTCGCACTCGAGCTGCTGACGAAGGAGCCGGCGCGGGCCAGTTCTCTGGTTCTCGCCGCGCCCCTGGGACTGCGCACCGCCAACCGGCGCGAGCAGTACGTCGCCGACATCTTCACCATGTCGCGGCAGGATCTGGCGAAGCGCCTGCAGGCCAGCGAGCCGTCCGAGGCAAGCAACATCTTCAAGATGCCGGAAGATCGCCTGCGCCGGACCATGCGCGGCGATGAAGCGCTGAGCCTGTATGGCTGGACGCCCTACATGCACAATCCCAAGCTCGCCATGCGGCTGCACCGCATTGCCTGCCCCACGCTGGTGCTGTGGGGCAGTGCCGATGCGCTCGTCACTCCCGCCTACCGCGAGGCATTCGCCATCGCCCTGCCGCAGGCCGGGCACGAAGAGATTGCCGGCGCGGGGCACCTGATCCACGCCGACCAGCCGGCCGCACTCGCATCCCGGATCGCGGCATTTGCCGCCGCACCGGTCGCAGCCTGAAACATCGGAGAGACCCATGAAGATCTGGCAATTTTCCGAGCAGGCCTATCACCCCGCGTTCCCGGTTCCGGGCGCGATGCGCGTTACCCTGCCGCAGCATCACTGCGATCCGGTGCTCGCCGGCCAGCTGCTTAACCGCTACCTCGACGAATACCTGCTGACCGATGAGCTCGGTCTCGACATCATGATCAACGAGCACCACGCGGCCGCAACCTGCATGTCGACCTCGTGCATGACCACGCTGGCGATACTGGCCCGGCAGACCAAGCAGGCGCGGCTGCTCGCGCTGGGCATCCCGCTCGCCAACCGCTCCAATCCGCTGCGTGTGGCCGAGGAAATCGCCATGGTCGACTGCCTTTCGGGCGGGCGTCTGGAAATGGGCTTCGTCAAGGGCGCGTCTTACGAGCTGTTCATGTCGAACCGCCAGCCGACCGGCTTCATGGACCGCTTCTGGGAAGCGCATGACCTGATCCTCGAGGCGCTGACCAACGAGGGCGAGAACTTCTCATGGGAAGGCGAGCACTTCCACTACCGCACTGTCTCGATGTGGCCGCGCCCGATTCAGGCCCCGCACCCGCCAGTGTGGATGACCGCGTCCAGCGCCAACAGCGCGCGCGATTACGGCAAGCTGGGCTATGTCTGCGCGACCTTCCTTTCGGGTGCGGTCGCCAGTTCGGTTTTCGCCGGCTATCGCGAGGCCTATTTCCAGTCGTTCGGCAAGCCGGCCGGGCTGGACCGTCTGGCTTACCTCGCGCTGGTGGCGTGCGCGCACAATCGCGACGAGGCGTTCCGCCGCGCCGAGAAGATGAAGAGCTACTTCACCACCGCCGCCCGGGTCGAACCGCAGCACCGCAATCCGTGGGGCTTCAATCCGGTCGAGGCCAACGTCCGCGCGCTCGCGGCCGGGCCGCTGGCGATGCGTCCCAGGATGCGCAACGGCAATCCGGTGCCGGTCGATGGGTCGATCGAGGAATACATGGATGCCGGACTGATGTTCGTCGGCACGCCCGACGAGGTTTACGAGCAGCTGGCCCGCTTCAACATCGAGACCGGCGGCTTCGGCAACCTGCTGATGATGGGTCAGGCGGGCGAGCTCGATCATGCCGAGACGGTCGACAACCTGACGCTGGTCGCCAGGGAAGTGGCGCCCCGGCTGGCAGTTCTGCCGGAAGTGCCGCTGGATGTTCGCTACGAAGCGGTGGGCTGAACCCCCTCTTTACAACCGCAAGTCATTATGACAGTCAGGCTTATATCAGTCAGGCTGATAAGTAGAGTCGGGAGAAATCACCATGCAGTTCGGCTTGTTTTACGAGCACCAGTCGCCCGCGCCGTTCAGTCCCGAGCGGGACTGCCACACCATGCAGAACGCGCTGAACGAGCTCGAACTGGCTGACAAGCTGGGCTACGATTACGCCTGGCTGGTGGAGCATCATTTCCTCGAGGAATACTCCCACTCGTCCGCGCCTGAAGTGTTCCTCGGGGCACTCAGCCAGCGCACCAAGCGGATGCGGCTGGGCCATGGCATCTGCGTGATGCCGCCCGCGATCAACCATCCGGTGCGCGTGGCCGAGCGGATCGCCACGCTGGACCTGCTGTCGAACGGCCGGGTCGACTGGGGCACGGGCGAAGGCGGGACCGCGCTGGAGCTCGAGGGCTTCGACGTCAATGTCGACGAGAAGAAGGACATGTGGCGAGAAGCGACCGAGCAGTGCGCCAACATGCTCGTGATGAACCCCTATCCGGGCTACGAGGGCAAGTACTTCTCGATGCCCACCCGCAACATCGTTCCCAAACCGCTGCAGCGCCCGCATCCCCCGCTGTGGGTAGCCTGTTCGCGCCGCGACACGATCCTCGCCGCCGCCCGCAATGGCATGGGCGCGCTGGTGTTCGGCTTTGCCGCGCCCGAGCAGGCCGGCAAGTGGGTCCAGGAATACTACGACATCATCAAGTCCGACGAATGCGTGCCGATCGGCCATTCGGTCAACGCCAACCTCGCCATCGTCACCGCGTTGTCGGTCAACGAGGACGAACAGGAAGCGATTGATCGCGGTTCGCAGGGCTTCAAGTTCTTCGGCTATTCGCTTGGCTACTATTCCTCGTTCGGCCAGACCAAGCCGGGTCACTCGGAAGTGTGGGAGAAGTTCCTCAAGGCCGAAAGCGCCATCGCCGACAACCACGGCAACGGCGGTATCGGCACGCCGGATCAGGTCTACGAGCATTGCCAGGCCTATGCCGATGTCGGCGTGGACCAGATCATCTTCGTCCAGCAGACCGGACCGGCCAATCACGAACACATCGTCGATTCGCTCACCCTGTTCGCCGACAAGTGCATGCCGCGCCTCAAGGTCGGCGAGGAAGAGCGCCTGGCGAAGAAGCAGGCTGAGCTCGCCCCCTATATCGAGGCCGCTCTCGCCCGGAAGAAGCGCATGCCCGAGCTCGTCAAGGACGAGATCGAGGACGTCGTCTCCTTCGGCCAGCGCAAGAAGAACGAGGGCGAGTACGTCAACTTCCGCAGCGATCGCGGGGGCGGCGTGGCAGTCGTCGCGGACGATCCGCTTGCGGCCGTCGCCAACGATCCCAAGGGGCCGAAGATCGTCTGATTCTTCCGGGGATCAGAGCGGTTGGAACTCCAGGTCGAAATTGGCCGAGCGAATGAAGTTGGCCAGCAGGGAATAGTATCCCGCGATGGCAACCAGTTCGCTCGCCCCCGTCCGGCCCAACAGGTCGACTGCACGGCCCAGTCGGGTGGGGGAGGCCATGCCGCTTTCCACCACTTCGCGGCACAGGGCGATGATGGTCGCAGCCGGTTCGGTCAGACCCGCAGTGTCGCCACTGCGGGTCGCGGCGATGGTTGCGGCATCAACCCCGGCGTCGACCGCGATCGGGGCATGGAAGTTCCACTCATAGCCGCATTCCATGGCCGAACCCGTCGCGAGAATTGCGATCTCACGCTGGTCATCCGGCAGGGTCGAGGCAAAGCGCAGCCGCGCTCCCACTTCCTGGATAGCCAGCGCCAGCTCGGGGATGTCGAGCATGGCAAGGAACGGACTGGGCACCGCCCCGCGCGGACCAGAGGCGATGACGTCCACCACCTTGCGCTGGGCTTCGTTCGCCCCGGCCAGGTCCGGGCCAAGGCCGATGGGATGTGGATTGGTGCCGTTCGCGTTCATCAAGGTGCCTTTCGAATTGCCGCTCGGCGCGCTCGCTGCCACAGTGGAGCGGGATCGGCAATCGTGACCGCGGGGATGGGTGCGTGGAAAGTCTGATCAGATCGCTCGGCTACCTGGCTGTCGGCAGCGCGCAGCTGGACGACTGGGCAGGTTTCGCCGGCGGGCTGCTCGGGATGGAAGTGGCCGGGCGCGACGCCGGCGGGCTGACCCTGCGCAACGATTCCCGCGCCGGGCGTCTCTTCGTTGCACCTGACTCAGGTGAACGGATCGCTGCAATCGGCTGGGAAGTGGCGGACGCCGATGCGCTGGCCCGGTTGGCCGTCCTGCTCGATAATGCTGGACACCGGACTATGCGGGGCGGGGCTGAACTCGCCGCGCAGCGCCATGTAAGCGATGTGCTGGTGGCGCACGATCCAGCAGGCAACCGGCTCGAATTTTTCTACGGGGCCGAACAGGCGGCGCGTGGCTTCAAGCCCGGGCGGGCGATCAGCGGGTTTCGCACCGGCGCACTCGGGCTGGGCCATGTGGTCCTGACGACAACAAGCCTCGACGCGCTCATGCCCTTCTACACCGAGCTTCTGGGGTTTCGGCTCAGCGACTATGCACTGCGTCCGTTCAAGGCTTATTTCTTCCACCTCAATGCCCGCCATCACAGTTTTGCGGTGATCGAGACCGGGCAGGAGGGTTTTCACCACCTGATGGTCGAGCTGAATTCGCTCGACGACGTGGGGCAGGGCTATGATCTCGCCCAGCTCGAGGAAGGCCGGGTGGGGGTGACCCTGGGGCGGCACACTAACGACTTCATGACCTCGTTCTATGCGCGCTCGCCTTCGGGTTTCATGATCGAATATGGCTGGGGCGGGCGCTCGATCGACCCGGCTGGGTGGGAACCGTTCGAATGCGATTATGGGCCAAGCCTGTGGGGCCACGAGCGCTCCTGGCTCGGCCCGGAAAAGCGCGCCGAAGCGCTGCAACTGCGGCTTGGTGCGGCGGCACAAGGGCGGCGCGCGCCTGATTTCGTGCGCGGCAAGGATTAAGGGGAGAACGACGATGAAGCTGGCGACATTCGAACAGGGCGGAAGCTCGGGCTGGGGTATAGTAGAAGGCGATGCGATCCGCGACATGCGCGGCCTGCTGCCGCAATACCCGACGCTGAAGGCACTGATTGCCGGTGATGGCATGGCCGCCGCGCGCGAGGCGGCCAAGTCGGCGCCGTTGCTGCCGCTTGCCGAAATCTCTTGGCTGCCGGTGATCCAGGACCCCGCGAAGATCCTCTGCTGCGGGCTCAACTATGTCGAACACCGCGAAGAGACGAATAATCCGGTGGTCGGCCACCCGACCATCTTCGTGCGCTTTGCCGATGCCCAGAACGGGCACGAGCGCGACGTGATCCATCCGCCCGAAACTGCGCACATGGACTTCGAGGCCGAACTCGCCGTGATCATCGGCAAGGGTGGCCGCCGCATCCCGCGCGAGCAGGCCTACGAGGCGGTCGCCGGATATGCCTGCTACAACGACATCTCGATTCGCAACTGGCAGCGCCACACCACCCAGATGACCCCGGGCAAGAACTTCCCGACCTGCGGCCCCTTCGGCCCGTGGATGGTCACCCCGGACGAAGTCGGCGAACTGGCCCCGCTCTCGATCAAGCTGCGGCTCAATGGCGAGGTGATGCAGGATGCCCACCTTGGCGACATGATCTTCGACGTGCCGGCGCTGATCGCCTACTGCTCGACCTTCACGACCCTCAATCCGGGTGACGTGATCATCACCGGCACCCCCGGCGGCGTCGGGCAGCGCCGCGATCCGCAGGTGTTCATGAAGCCGGGCGATGTCGTCGAGGTGGAGATCGAGAAGGTCGGCCTGCTGCGCAACCGGATCGTCGCGGAGTAGGGCTGGTGCCGGCTGCAGGAATCGAACCCGCGACCCCCTGATTACAAATTAGAGGAAATCATCAGCATTTGCGGGGCTGTGTATCCTTAATGTCTCTAAATATGATATATTTTTAGTCAACAGTATGTCCGTCGTCACAACATTTGGCACACTTTGCGGCTTAGATTAGCGGAGTGCGGTCATCGTCAGGGGGTTGATGTTAAGCGGCGATCTTGCG
>CANJBY010000078.1 GCA_947472735.1 Sphingomonadaceae bacterium
ACAGCGCGAAAGGATCAAACGGCAGACCATCGAATATCGGCGCTTGCAACACCGCAAGATCGCCGCTTAACATCAACCCCCTGACGATGCCCGCACTCCGCTAATCTAAGCCGCAAAGTGTGCCAAATGTTGTGACGACGGACAAGTTGGGCGCGGCATGAGCTGCTCCTGGCCGCCAAGATCTGAGGGTGAGGGATTCATGACTAAAGTTTCGCTGGTCGGCTGTGGTCTGGTCGGAGGTGCCTGGGCGGTCGTGTTCGCGCGCGCCGGGCTGGACGCAACGCTTTATGACCCCTCGCCTTCGGCAATCGAAACCGCCTTGCGCGTCGCGCGGGAATCTGCAGAGGCGCTGGCCAAAAATGGCCTCACCAATGGCAAGACCGCCGATGAGATCATGGCGCGCTTGACCCCGGCGGCATCGCTTGCCGAAGCGGCAGGGTCGGCCGACTACATTCAGGAGTCTGCACCCGAGCGTCTGCTGGTGAAGCAGGACCTCTACAAGGCGCTGCTGCCGTTGGTGCAGCCCCATGCCATCGTCGCCAGTTCGACCTCCGGCCTGCCGGCGTCCGCCTTCACCGAAAGACTCACCGGGCGCGAACGCTGCGTGGTCGCGCACCCCATCAATCCGCCCCATCTCATTCCGCTGGTCGAGATCGTGCCCACGCCGTGGACCGACCCGGCCGTGGTGACACAGACGGAAGCCTTGATGCGCCAGGTCGGGCAGTCACCGATCGTGCTGGCGCGCGAGATCGACGGCTTCGTGGTCAACCGCCTGCAGAGCGCCGTGCTGGCCGAAGCCTTTCGCCTGGTCGAAGACGGGATCTGCTCCGCCGCGGCCGTCGATGCCGCCATGTCGGAAGGGCTGGGCCTGCGCTGGGCGTTCATGGGCCCGTTCGAGACGATCGACCTCAACGCCCAGGGCGGCATCGCGGATTATTGCATGAAGCTCGGGCCGATGTACCATGATCTGGCGCAGGCGCAGGCCGACCCTCGCCCATGGAGCCCCGAACTGATCGCGGCCGTGGAGGTCGTGCGACGGGCGGTGACGCCGATCGAAGCGCTGGACGACCGCAAGGCCTGGCGCGACCGCTCCCTCGCCGCACTTGTCTGCGCCAAGCGCGCGATCATGTCGGGCCAGGGCGCTGTTGGTTCAGGCGTTGCTGAAGAAAGCTGAGAGCCGGGGTCTAGGGGAGCGATCAGCGGCATTATGGTTTACGGCATCGTATGAGCGGAGGCGGCTTCGAACTCGACAAGCGGCTCGCCATCGGCAATCTCGGCGAGCTGGAAACCGAAGAGACAGGCGTGCTGCGCTCCGGCGTGGCCGCAGACTGAGTGCGGGAGATTTACGCATGGCAAACGTTGCAATAACAGGCGCCGGACGGGGCATTGGTTTCGAGCTGGTCAAGCAGCACCTTGCGGCCGGGGATCGCGTCTTTGCGCTCGTCCGCAATCCGAGCGGCGCCGCGGCATTAGGCGGCTTGGCGGCAAGCAGCGCCGGACAACTGACCGTCCACCAGCTGGATGTCACGGATGGCCAATCCGTCACGTCTGGTGCTGCGTCGCTTGGCGATGCGGGAATCGATATTCTTTACAACGTTGCGGGCGTTGCCGATGCTCCCCGTTCTCGGCTTGAAGAGATCGATTGGACCAACTTCGACGAAGTCATCGACGTAGGACTGAAGGGTCCGCTGCGCGTGCTGATAGCCTTCCTGCCGCGCCTGCATTCAGGCTCCAAGGTCATCAATCTTTCAAGCCAGATCGGTGCTTCGACCTGGCCGTTCGGCGGCGGCTACTACGCCTATGGGGCGACCAAGGCCGCGCTCAATCGACTGATGCAGTCGGTGGCAATCGATCTAAAAGACCGCGGCATCATCGTCGGCCTCGTGCATCCCGGTTGGGTCCAGACCGACATGGGCGGCCCAAATGCAGACATCACCCCGGAAGAGAGTGCTCGCGGCATCGTCGCGGTCACGCGGAATTGGACGCTTGATCGCTCAGGCGACTTTTACAAATGGAATGGCGAGCCGCACGCCTGGTGATCGCCAGCCTGTTGGGCCGGCTAACGAATTCATGTCGCATCCCGTTGAGAGGTTCCACTAATGCAATATTCAAGATTGGGCTCAAGCGGCCTGCAGGTCTCCCGGCTTTGTTTGGGATGCATGACATTCGGCGAACCGCTCCGCGGACCCCATGAGTGGACCCTCGACGAGGAGAAGACCCGCCCGATCATTCGCAAGGCGCTCGAGAGCGGGATCAATTTCTTCGATACCGCCAATATGTATTCCGCCGGCTCTTCGGAGGAGATTGTCGGAAAATTGCTCAAGGAAATGGTGCCGCGCGACGAGGTTGTCGTCGCGACGAAAGTGCACATGCAGATGCGTCCCGGACCGAACGGCCGGGGCCTCAGTCGCAAGGCGATCATGCATGAGATCGACCAGAGCCTCACCCGCCTGGGCATGGACTATGTGGACCTTTACCAGATCCACCGGCTGGACCGCGAAGTGCCGATGGAAGAGATACTCGAGGCGCTCCACGACTTGGTCAAGGCCGGGAAGGTCCGATATATCGGGGCCTGCTCGCTCTACGCCTGGGAGTTCGCAACGATGCTGCATCTCGCGGACAAGCACGGCTGGACACGCTTCGTTTCGATGCAGAATTATGTGAACCTCCTCTATCGTGAGGAGGAGCGTGAAATGCTTCCACTTTGTGAAGCCGAGGGCATCGGCGTGATGCCGTGGAGCCCGCTCGCCCGGGGAAAGCTGACGCGGGATTGGGACGAAACCACTTTCCGGTCCGAGACGGATGCGTTCGGCAAGACACTCTACCAGAACGCCGCTGATTCCGACCGACAGGTCGCGGCTGCCGTCGCGACTGTCGCAGCCCGGCGAGGCGTGCCTCGCGCGCAGATCGCGCTTGCCTGGTTGCTCAACAAGGCGGCGATCACGTCTCCGATTATCGGTGCTTCGAAAGCCGGGCATCTCGACGACGCGGTTGCTGCGCTCGACATCATTTTAAGCGGCGAGGAAATTGCGGAGCTGGAGGACGCCTACGTGCCCCACGCCGTCACGGGGATCTGACGATAAGCTGTGGCAATGCCGGCGACTTCTCCCTAGGCGCGGAAGAGCAGTTCACAAAATTCAGGGCAGACACATGGCTCGCAAACATTCGAAGCGCGGATCTTTGGAAGACCTGCATGGCGAGGTCGAAGCACCTGTAGAGATCGCACCATGCTGGTTATGCGGCCGCCCGACTGGTAAAACCATTGTCTGGCATCACCCGGTTCCAAAGAGCCGCGGCGGGCGCGATGTCGTGCCGATGCACCCGATTTGCCAGCAGACCCTGATCGCGAACTTCACGAACTCGGAACTGCAGCGTCACGGGTTGGACGTTGAAAGCCTCCTGGCTCACCCCCCGGTTCGCAAATTCGTCGATTGGGTCGCAAACAAAGACCCTGACTTCACCGCGCCGCAGGCCAAGAAACAACGCTAGCCATCACGCGAAACTGGAAGCAACCGATGACGAGCAACCGCGACAAGATGCAGCCGAAGGACAACGCAGCGCCGGGGGCAGCCGCCGGCGGCGCCACATTCGCTCTGTGTCGGTTTCTTAATTCAAGGACCTATGGCGACTTGCCGCCGCTCGCCCTTGAGCACGCAAAGATGATCCTCGCCAGCACGCTATCAAGCGCAGCCGTAGGCATCACGATGGACACGGCGCGCATCCAGCGCGAGCTCGCATTGGAACAGGGTGGCTCCGCCGAGAGCACTGTGTGGTTTGACAACGCGAAGCTGCCCGCGATGCTTGCTGCGCGGGTGAATGCAGCGGCCAGCGATGCGGCTGCGTCCGACGACAGCGACATGCGCAACATCGCGCATGTTGGTACCGCGTTGAGCGCGGCGGGCCTGGCGGTGGGCGAACGCGTGCGCGCTCATGGTCGCGATCTGCTGGTCGCGATGGTCATCGGCTACGAAACGTCCGGACGCATGGGTGAAGTGCGCGAAGGCGGCGTCCGCGGTTTGCACGCGACGCAACTTGTGACGTTCGCGGGCGCAGCGCTGACTTCAAAGTTGCTGAAGCAAACCGACGCACAGATGGCGCACGCGCTCGGCATCATCGCCGCCACTGTTGGCGGCTTGTTTGTCGGTACCAACAGCTGGGCGCGCGATTACATGCACGCCAATGCTGCATTTACAGGTGTCCAGTCGGCACTGGCTGCCGGGCGCGGGTTCACTGTCAATGAGGACATGATCGACGGGCCTGCGGGCTTCATCGACGTGTTTGGCGGCGGCCCGGAAAGCGTCAGAAAGCTGACCGCCGATCTCGGCGCGTCATGGGATATCAATGACTACCTGGCCATCAAACTCTGGCCCGGTGCGCATCCACTTTCCGGCATGGTAGAAGCAGCCATAATGGCGGCGCGCGAGAACAACATCGCGCCAGACGATGTCGCGCAGATCCTCGTCGCCGGACCGTTTGTCAGCACGATGTTCGGCAGCCGCCGGCCCAAGGATCACGTCGAGGCGATCCACAGCATGCCGTATTTCGTGGCCTCGGCGATTGCCGACAAGACGTTCACCTGGGCGCACGCAACGCCGGAGAAGATTTTCGATCCCGTCGTGCAAAAGCTGATGAGCGTCGTGGATCCCGATCCATCGCCGCCGCCGGTGAAGACGATATGGCAGTGGGCCGGCACGGTTACGATCGTGTTGAAGTCGGGCAGGCGCATCGTCCACACGGTGGATGCGCCACGCGGCTCGGCGCCCCGCGGCATCGAATGGAGCGACGTGGAGGAGAAGTATTACGCGTTGATGCCGCATTCGAAGCTGCCGGCGGGCCGTATCGACGAGATCCTGACGACGATCCGCGGGCTCGAGGACGTCAGCGACGTGACGCAGCTCACGCGGCTTCTGGTGCCGGGAGGCTGATACAAGGGCGGCATTGAATCCGCCCCGCAATGCTATCTCTAGACGGCACCTGTCAGCGGAATGCCAACTCCTTGTATCCCCCGGCAGCGACCTCGTCTGTCAGCTCGCGGTAGCGCACCGCTCCGCCGTAATAGCCCAGCACGCGGAGTTTCTGGCGACCGGCCACATTGGCGTTCACGCCCGTCTGCCAGCCCGGGACCTTCCCGGCGAGGCGGCCTTCATTGGCCGCGTTGACCTGAGCCAGCCAGTTCTCGACCGCTGCCGGGCGTGCCTCGACCCGCGAGTAGCCCTTCTCCCGCATGTGGCGGACGAGGCCCACATTGAAGTCGACGATTTTCTCGATGTGACGCGGAATGTTTCCGCGCGAGGTGTGAGGCCCCATCACCATCAGCAGGTTGGGAAAGCCATCGTTGATGACGCCGAGGAACGTTTTTGGTGGGTCCTCCCTCCACTCCTCCTTCAGGCTCCTGCCCCGGGACCCCTTTATGTCGATCTTGTCGTAGCCGCCGGTCACCGCGTCGAAGCCGGTGGCGTAGACCAGGATGTCCAGATCGATGTCCTCCCCCGCCACCCGCGCGCCAGTTGCCGTGATCCGCTCGATCGGTGTCTCGAGCAGGTCGACCAGCCGCACGTTGCGACGGTTGTAGGCCTCGAAATAACCGGTCTCGAGCGGCAGTCGGCGAAGCGCGAAGCCGTGGTCCTTGGGAATCAGATTTTCCGCTAAGACTGGATCGTTCACCCGCTCGCGGATCTTGCGAGCGACGAACTCGGAGACGAGCGCATTGGCGCGCTCGTCGGTCTGAACGTCATGGTAATTGCCGGCGTAGATGCCGAATCCGGGATCGGAATAGAGCTTTTCCCAAAATGCCTCACGTTCTTCCGGCGTGGCGTCGAGCGCGCTCCGCGGGTCCGGCGCGTGGAGGAAGCAGCTCGGCGTCTCGTAGCAGCGGGCGTAGATTTGATCGTACCGGGCCTTGATGTCCTGCTGCTCTTCGGGCGTGATCGGGGAATTATGCAGCGGCGCCGCCCAGTTCGGATGGCGCTGGAACACGGTCAATTTCGCGGCCGTCTTGGCGATTTCCGGAATCGCCTGGATCGCGGTGGAGCCGCTACCGACGACGCCCACCCGCTTGCCCTCGAACGACACCGGTTCGCGGGGCCAGCGGGCAGTGTGGAAAGCCTGGCCCGCAAAATCATCGCGACCCGGAATGTTGGGCAGCGTCGGTGCAGAAAGGATGCCGAGACACGTAATCAGGAACGTTCCGCGCGCCTGACTGCCGTCTTCGAAGGTGACGGTCCAATGATCCTCAACATCATCGAATGTGGCAGCAGTAGCCCGGGCATTGAAAGTGATGTCACGGAGGAGATCGTGCTTTTCGGCGACGAGATTCAGATATTCCAGCGTGTCGGGCTGCGCCGAAAAATGCTCCTTCCAGTCCCACTCCTGTAACAGGTCTGGATCGAAGAAATAACCATAGGACGTGCTTTCGGAGTCGAACCTGGCACCTGGATAGCGGCACCAGTACCAGGTGCCCCCTACGCCCGAGCCTTCCTCGAACACGCGAAAGGACATACCGAGCTCCCGAAGGCGATAGGCGGCGTACATGCCGGCTATGCCGCCGCCGATAACAACGGCATCGTACGTCGGAATGGTCTCACTCATATGGCGCTGCAAGCTCCCCCCTCGATCCATTTCCTATAGGGCTGATGTAACGCCCGCAATATGACAAGACCATCAAGATGGCCTCAGTTGCCGGCCGCAGTGCTCTTTTCCGCCGCGTCGAGGGTCCCGATTAGCTCGGAATATTTGCGCGCCGCAACTGCGGCATTGGGAAAGGACGTGTAGAACGCGAGATGGGTTATCACCTCGGCAATTTCTTGCCGTGTCAGCCCGTTTTCGAGTCCCGTACGCATGTGGCCAATCATTTGGTCGGGACGGTGCAGGGCGATCAGGGCCGCAATCACGCAAAGCGAGCGATCGCGCTGCGACAGTCCCGGTCGGTCCCAGAGACCCTCCATGAGAATCTCTTCCGTGTAGCGATTGAACGTTGGCGCCACCTGGGCGAGCATTGCGCCGCGCCCG
>CANJBY010000079.1 GCA_947472735.1 Sphingomonadaceae bacterium
AAACAGCGCGAAAGGATCAAACGGCAGACCATCGAATATCGGCGCTTGCAACACCGCAAGATCGCCGCTTAACATCAACCCCCTGACGATGCCCGCACTCCGCTAATCTAAGCCGCAAAGTGTGCCAAATGTTGTGACGACGGACAATTTCCTGGCTGGATACCCGGAAGGCTACGATAGCGCAGCTCCCCCGCACGACAACACGCTCGAAGCGGCCATGGCGCATTGCCGGACGATCGAGACGGGCGGAGTCACGTTTCAGTACGGCCGTTACGAAGTGAGGCAGGGCAACTACCTCAGGCCGCAGAAGGACAACCCTGAGCTGAGTTCGTGGGTACTGATCGGCGAATAGACCGCGGCCGAATGGCGCGCCCGGCAGGATTCGAACCTGCGGCCCCAAGCTTAGAAGGCTCGTGCTCTATCCAACTGAGCTACGGGCGCGCGCGCAAATGCCATAGGGCGGACTTGCACGGTTCGCAAACCCGGTTACCTTCGTAAACTATGGACCACCCCTTGAACCGCATAGATGGCCGCACCGGCGCGCGCCGGCACTTCCGCTATTTCGATTATGTCCTGGCCGCGTTCGTCGCGATCCTGCTGCTGTCGAACCTGATCGGTGCTGCCAAGCCAGCCTCCGTCATGGGGGTGACTTTCGGCGCAGGCATCCTGTTCTTCCCGATCAGCTACGTGCTGGGCGACGTCCTGACCGAGGTTTACGGCTATGCCAACGCCCGGCGCTGCGTCTGGGCCGGATTCGCCGCGCTGGCTTTCATGGCCTTCATGAGCTGGGTCGTGGTCTCGCTCCCGGCAGCAAAGGGTTGGGAGGGCCAGGCTGCATATGAAGCCGTATTCGGCAGCACCTGGCGGATCGTCGCCGCCTCCATGACCGCCTTCTGGGCCGGCGAATTCGTCAACAGTTTCGTGCTGGCCAGGCTCAAGGTCATAACCGCCGGCAAGCACTTGTGGAGCCGGACAATCGGCTCGACCATTTTCGGCCAGGCCGTTGACAGCCTGCTGTTCTATCCGCTTGCGTTTTACGGTGTGTGGAGCAGTCAGCAGCTGGTCGACGTCATGTGGCACAACTGGGCGGGCAAGGTCGGATGGGAGATCATTCTCACCCCGGTGACTTATCTGGTGGTTGGCTTGCTCAAGCGCCGCGAGGGCGTCGATGTGTTCGATACCGACACGGAATTCTCTCCCTTTGCCAAGGCGGAATCGATCTGATTCCGCCTGGCGCAGGGAAATGATCAGTCTGCGATCAGGCCGATCGCGAGGTAGACCGGAACCAGGATCCCGGCACCAAGCAGCGTCGCGACAACCACGCCGATGCGGACCATGGTGACGTCGACGCCGAAATAGTCTGCCAGGCCGGAGCACACGCCCATAAGCTTGGCCCGGTCCTTGTCGAGCCGGAAGCCGCCGCGCGAGGGAACCTGATTGTTGTCGAACGAGGTCATGCGATCACTCCTACGTAGACGGCCGTGGCAGCGTGGGCCGTGGTCGGGATGGATACGGTGCCGGTGATGAGCACCAGCGAAAGCGCCAAGGCGGAAAGGGCCGCCATGAATTGGCTTGGCAAGGTGGTGATGGTCTTCATGGTACAATTCCCTGTTGGTTGATGGTTTTTCGCGGGTACTCCACGAATGCAGCAGAGTTTGCATGGGGCGTGCCAATTCCTGAAAACGTCGGTTTTTTGCCGTTTTCGAAATCAGCAATCCGACCACCAAGAGCCGGAATGCAGAAATTTGGGAATTTTCACCATAAGTTGGATCGGGAGATTCCCATAGCGTACGAGGCGGGCCCGCTCTATCGCAGGCGGGCCAATGCTTGACCGCGTGACCCTCGCCCAGTTTCGAAACCACCGTGACACCCGCCTTGACGGGACCGCGCGCTTCAACCTGCTGATCGGCGACAATGGCGCGGGCAAGACCAACGTGCTCGAGGCCATATCGCTGCTCGCCCCCGGGAAGGGTCTGCGCCGCGCCGGGCTGGCTGACATGGCACAGGACGGTGGAGCGGGAGGGTTCGCGATCAGCGCCCAACTCGCCCGGCCCCCGGGCGAGCCGGTGCAGATCGGCACTGCTTCCCAACCAGATCGGCCCGGACGGAGAATCGTGCAGGTCAATCAGGCGGAGCGGCCGGCGGTGACCCTTGGCGAGTGGCTTTCGATCGGCTGGCTGACCCCTGCAATGGACCGCCTGTTCAGCGACACTCCGGGTGCGCGGCGCCGGTTTCTCGATCGCATGGTTCTCGCGCAGGAACCGGGCCACGCCCGCAACGCCGCACGCGCCGAAGCCGCGCTGCGCGAGCGCAACCGCCTGCTCGCGTCGGAAGGCGAGCCCGATCCGGCCTGGCTGGATGCAATCGAAGCGCAGTTGGCGGAGGCTGGTTCAGTTGTTGCAGCGGCACGGTCACGGTTGGTGGCCGCATTGACCGAAGCACTCGCCGTGCTGCCTGAAACACCTTTCGCCCGCCCGTTGCTCACCTATCTCCCCGGCGGACCGCTGGAGCGCGATCTGCTCGCTGCCGCCATGAACGAAAGCCGCCGCCGTGACCGTGCGGCTCAGCGCACGCTGGTCGGGCCGCACCGCGATGAGTTGGGTGTGACGATGGCCGGCAAGGGCCAGCCCGCCAGCGAGTGCTCCACCGGCGAGCAGAAGGCCATGCTGATCGCCATCACCCTGGCTCACGCGGAACTGCTTGAGGGCGACCGCCCCCGTCTGCTGCTGCTTGACGAGGTTGCCGCGCATCTCGATCCGGTGCGCCGGGAAGCGCTGTTCGAGCGGCTGTTCGAAGGTCATGCGCAAGTCTGGATGACCGGCACCGAACGCGCGCCGTTTTCGGCGCTGGGAGCCGACGCAGCCGTCTGGGAGGTCAATGGCGGAACGGTCAGCAGGGTGGGGTGACCGGTGCCGCCAGCGCCTAGCTGCGGGCCTTGTAGACCACGTGGCCCACCGCCGTGTTCGAGGCGGGAACGCGGTAGAACCGGTGCAGTTCCTCCACCCCGTAACCCAGCGCTGCGCGCATGGTCAGCCACATGATCAGCTCGATCCCCTCAGTGCCGACCTCGCGCAGGTATTCCAGCCGAGTTATCGGGACCAGTTCCTCGGGCTCGTGGGCCAGCAGGTCCAGGAAGCGGTTGTCGAATTCGGCGTTGATCAGTCCGGCCCGCGTGCCCTGAAGCTGGTGGCTCATTCCGCCCGTGCCCCAGATCTGCACGTCAAGGTCTTCGGGATAGGTCTTGACCGCATTGCGGATCGCCTCGCCCAGTTTCCAGCAGCGCTCGCCCGATGGCGTCGGGAACTGGGTAACGTTGACCGCAATTGGAATAACCTTGCACGGCCACTGCTCCACCTCGCCGAATACCAGGCTGAGCGGCACGGTAAGACCGTGATCGACATCCATGTCGTTGATGATCGTCAGATCGAACTCGTCGATCACCAGCTGCTCGGCGATGTGCGCCGCGAGGTCGGTATCGTTGTAGACCGTGGGCACCGGCCGCCGGCCCCAGCCCTCGTCCGCTGGCAGGAACTCCTCGGCAAATCCCATCGCGAAGGTCGGCACGATATCCAGCATCAGCGCAGAAGCATGATCGTTGTAGATCAGGATCACCACATCCGGCGTGTTGTCCTTGATCCACTCCTTGACGAACTCATAGCCCTCGAACACGGGCTTCCAGTAGTCGTCCAGCGTCCTGCCGTTGTCGATCGCGGCGCCTATGGCGGGTACGTGACTGGTGGCAATTCCGGCCGTGATCCGCGCCATCAGCTGCCTTCCCGAATCGAACGGTTGCCCTCGGGAGAGCGTCCGCCTTCGCGCATCATTGCAGCATATTCATCGGCCGACATGCCCGACATCGAGCTGACCGCCTTCTGCGCACTCCAGCCATCCGTCGAGGCAATCTTGACGAGGAAGTACATGTTGCCGCCCAGATCGATCAGCCGCCCCAGATCGCGCGCCAGCACGGCCTGCTTCTGCTCCTCGGTCATCCGGAAGCGATCGAGATAGGCCCGCTCGTCGGCCAGGAACTGCTCGCGATTCTCCTCCTGCATGAGGCTCATGCAGAACTTGTGCAGATGATAGCCTTGCCGCGACCGGCGGGCCGTGAACACGCGGGTGCCAGGAATGTCCTCCAACTCGGAGAGCGCATAGAGACGGGCACGCATGACGGTACCTCCTTGATTTGGCCTCAGGCCTGTTCGGGTACGGTCTTCAGGTCTTCGAGCCAGGCCGTCGCGACGCTGTCCGACGGAGCCCGCCAGTCTCCGCGCGGGCTGAGACTGCCGCCGGAGGAGACTTTCGGACCATTGGGAATAGCGCTGCGCTTGAATTGGCTGGTAGCGAAGAAACGGGTGACGAAACTCTCGAGCCAGCGCCGGATCGTGGCGAGATCGTAGGCCACCTTGCGATCCTCCGGAAACCCGTCGGGCCAGCGCCCGGCAGCGGCATCGCGCCATGCATGCCATGCCAGGAAGGCGGTCTTGCTCGGCGCCTGCGCCTGGCGCAGCGTGTAGAACAGGAAGAAATCAGCCAGCGCATAAGGCCCGATCATGTCCTCGGTGCTCTGAATCGCACCGCTTGCATCCGCGGGTACAAGCTCGGGTGAAATCTCGGTTTCGAGAATCCGGGCCAGCACCTCGCCGGTGGGCTCGTCGAACTGCCCGCTCTGCACGCACCAGCGGATCAGGTACTGGATCAGTGTCTTGGGCACGCCGCAGTTCACGGCGTAGTGGCTCATGTGATCGCCGACGCCGTACGTGCACCAGCCCAGCGCCAATTCTGAAAGGTCGCCGGTGCCGACGACAAAGCCCCGGTTGTGATTGGCCAGGCGGAACAGGTAATCGGTCCGCAGACCGGCCTGAACGTTCTCGAATGTGATGTCGTAAACCGGCTCGCCGTGTTCGAACGGATGCCCGATGTCAGCCAGCATCTGCCGGGCAGCGGGCCGGATGTCGATCTCCCCGGCAGTTACGCCCATGGCTTTCATCAGCGTCCAGGCGTTGGCCTTGGTCCCCTCACTGGTGGCAAAACCGGGCATGGTATAAGCGAGGATAGTGTCGCGCGGGCGGCCCAGCAGATCGCAGGCGCGGGCGGCCACGATCAGGGCGTGAGTCGAATCAAGCCCGCCGGAGATGCCGATCACCAGATGCTTGGTGCGCGTTGCCTCCATGCGGCGGACCAGCCCGTCGACCTGGATGTTGAACGCTTCATAGCAGTCTTGCGCCAGCCGTTCGGGCCGGTTCGGCACATAAGGGAAGCGGCGGACCGGGCGCCTTAGCCCAACATCGCCCTGCTTGAGCGCGACGCTGAAGCCGATGCGGCGGAAGTTGCGTTCGGGATGGCCGGCGGCGGCGGCGGCATCGTTGAATGTCCCGGTGCGCATGCGCTCGCTCACCAGCCGCCGCAGGTCGACGTCGGCACTGGTCAGCAATGGCACGCGGCTGAACCGCTCGGATCGGGCCAGTTCCTCGCCCAGTTCGAGGATCGAGCCCTGTCCGTCCCAGGCCACATCGGTGGTGCTCTCCCCGGCCCCGGCGGCGCTGTAGGCATAGGCTGCGATGCAGCGCGCGGACTGTGCGGCGCAGAGCGTCAGTCGCTCCTCAGCCTTGCCCACGGTGATGTTTGAGGCAGACAGGTTCAGCAGCACCGTCGCGCCCGCCAGCGCACCCATCGTTGAGGGAGGCGTCGCAGACCACAGGTCTTCGCAGATCTCCACGTGGAAGGTTAAGTCGGGCAGGTTTTCCGCCGTGAACAGTAGGTCGGTGCCGAACGGCGCTGTCAGCGCGCCGATCGCGATGGTCTCTCCGGTGATCCCGCATCCGCTCGCAAACCAGCGCTTTTCGTAATACTCACGGTAGTTGGGCAGGAAGCTCTTGGGCACAACGCCCAGCACTCGTCCTGCGGAAATCACGATTGCACAATTGTACAACCGGCCATTGCGGGCAAGGGGCGCGCCGATCGCAAATGAGGCCTTCCAGCCAGCGCTCTGGACGACCAGCGTTTCGATCGCGGCGATACAACCGTTGAGCAGCGCCTGCTGCGTATGCAGATCGTCGATCGCATACCCGCTGAGCGAAAGCTCGGGAAAGGTTACCAGGTCTGCCCCTTCGGCTTCGGCCACCCGCATCCGCTCGGCGATTGCAGCGGCATTGGCGTTGGGGTCGGCGACCGACACCAGTGGCATCGCCACGGCAAGGCGCACCATTCCGTGGCGATGGATCGAAGTAAAAGGCAGGGCGCTGGTCATTGCGGGAGCTTGTGGCAGAGTTTCCTGTACATTTCGCACAGCACGATAGGCGCGCACGGGAAAAAGCGCCAGTCCCGCTCAAAAGCCTAGCGCTGAAGCGCCTCGAGCCACGGCTCGACTGCCGCGAAGTGGCCCGGCCAGTCAGGCGCCCGGAACCCCCGCATCGCGGCAAGCTGCCGGTCCCGTTCGGTCGATCGACCCAGAAATCCGACGATCGCCTGTTCCCACCCGGCCCCGTCAGTCGGATCAAGATAGAGCGGAATATCTCCAGCAATCTCGCGGAACACCGGCAGGTCGCTGGCGATAACCGGTGTACCGAGCTGCAGCGCTTCCACCACTGGCAAGCCGAAACCTTCGGCAAAGGACGGCATCAGCAGCGCCTTGGCCCCCGCGATGTAGCGGGCCATTTCTGCATCGCCGCAGTCGTTCAGCTCGCGCACATGACGGCGCAGCAACTCCGAGCGGTCCAGCAGGGCATGGGCATGCTCCGCCTCCCACCCTCGCTGGCCAATCACCAGCAGGCGCGGTGTGCTGTCGCCGAGCCGTTCTGCCAGATGGAGCCAGAGATTGAGGAGCAGAATGTGGTTCTTGCGCCCCTCGATCGTACCTACCGTAACGAAATAGGGCCGCTTTGTTCCCCGTCAGCACCAATGGCACAGATTTGAGGTTGTGATTTAAGGAGTGTTGGGGCTTCGTCGT
>CANJBY010000080.1 GCA_947472735.1 Sphingomonadaceae bacterium
ACCTTGGCCTTCCAGCCGCGGAGCTTGTTGTCGAGGATGAGGTTGACCACACCCGAAACGGCGTTGGCGCCGTAAGCAGCCGAGGCACCGCCGGTCACCACTTCAGAGCGGGCGACAAGGATGTTCGGGATCGCGTTGAGATCGACCGCGCCATTGTCGCTCGAAGGAACGAAGCGGCGGCCATCGACCAGCGTCAGGGTCCGGGTCACACCCAGACCGCGAAGGTCCATGTTGCGACCACCGATGTTGCCGTTGACGCGGAAGAAGTTCAGCGCCGGCGATGCAATCGCGCGGAACGAAGGAATCTGGTTCAGCGCTTCGGCAACGTTGGTCAGGCCAAGGTTGCTGAGGCGTTCTTGACCCACGACGTTGACGGGAGTCGGCGCGTCATAGCCACTACGGCCCAGGCGCGAACCCGTAACGATAATGTCGCTGGTGTCTGCGGCGGCTTCCTCTTCGGCAGGAGCCGAAGCGTCCTGCGCGAAGACCGGCGCACCATAGGCCACGGTCGCAAGCGCGAAAGCCGCGCTGGTCGAACGAAGCGCAACCATTAGGCTGTTCTTATTCATCAATACCTCCCCTTATGCTTGATGCCCCTAGGAATCCCTCTCCAAAGGGACATCAGCCATCTGTTACCGGTAACTTCCTATAGCATTTCCGTCAATGCAACCTATCCGCGATCGATGGATAAAATTGCCTCTCGCGAAATGCATTTTTGATATGATCGCAGCACTGCACCACGCTTTGCCCGAGCTTGCAGAGCCACCCGGACTCGGCAAAAATCGTTATCAGTTAGTGGTTTAGATGACGGCTCCCTCCCAAAAATCCGTGCGCGCCTTGTTTAGCAGCATAGTCAGAAATGTTGAATACCGTCCGGCGATGTCCGTGTAGAGTTTCCGCAGTACGAAACTTTAGCTTCCCAATGGCGGGCGGGCGACCGGCTCCGGCGTGAATACCGGGGTCGCCATGCCTTCCATCCGCGCCTTGATCTGCAAGGCAAGGTGCAGCGAGTGGTAGCGCGATTGCAGCAGGTTGCCGCCGTGGAACCACAGGCCCTCCTGTGCGGTCGGTTTCCACAGGTTGCGCAGTTCGCCTTCCCATGGCCCGGGGTCCCCGCGCGTGCCGGAGCCCAACCCCCAGCACGGCCCCACCTTGTCCGCGACTTCCGGCGAGATCAGCATCTCAGCCCAGCTTTCCATCGGACCATAGCCGGTAGCATAGAAGATAGCGTCGGCCGGCAAGGAACTGCCGTCGGTCAGCACGACCTCGTTCTTCCTGATCCGCTCCACCCCGACGCCGCTGCGGACCTGGATTTCGCCCGCAGCGACCAAGTCCGATCCGCCGACGTCGATGTAATAGCCCGAGGCGGTGCGCATGTACTTGCCACCGATCGCAGTATTGTCCTCGCCGAAGTCGAAGCGGAAGCCGCTGGCGGCGAGGCGCGCATAGAAATCGGCATCCTCGCGCTGGATCACCTCGCAGTTTGCGCGATCATAGCGCTCGCGCACCCGGAACGGGGTTGAGGCCACGATCAGATCGGCCTTGTCCATGGTGATCCCGCGCGCCATCGCCGCTTCGGAATAGGGCCCGCGCTCAGCCAACTTGCGCATCGCCCCGATCCGCAGCACCGTGGTGGGCGAGCGCTGGATCATCGTGACTTCGGCATCATGCGACCACAGATCGACCGCGATGTCGTGCGCCGAATTGTTCGCCCCGACCACCACGCAGCGCTTTCCGGCATAGTCCGGCCCGTGGGTATATTCGCTCGAATGGCACTGCGGCCCCGCGAAATCCTCCATTCCCGGGAAGCTCGGCGACTTCGGCACCCCGGAAAGACCGGTGGCGAGGACGAACTGCGTGGGATGCAGTTCCAGCAGTTGCCCTTCCCGCTCGACCCGGACGGTCCAGCGTTTTGCCGTTTCGTCATAACTCGCCCCGACGCAGCGGGTGGAGCCCCAGAAATCGATCTCCATCACTTTGGCATAGGCCTGCAGCCAGTCCGCCATCTTGTCCTTGGAGGTGTAGACCGGCCAGTGATCGGGGAACGGGAGGTACGGCAAGTGATCGACCCAGATCGGATCGTGCAGGTACAACGTCTTGTAGCGGCTGCGCCAGGCATCGCCCGGTTGCGGCAAGGCATCGATCACCAGAGTGGGCACGCCCAGCCGCTTCATCCGCGCCGCCAGCGCCAGTCCGCCCTGGCTCCCGCCGACGATCAGGCAATAGGGCTGGACGCTGTGGCCCAAGGTCCGTGCCGTTTCCTCGCGCTCATCCAGCCAGGTTCGACGGGCTTTGACCGCGCGGTGATCGATCCCTTCGATCCGGGTGCGGCCGGCGCGTTCCTCGTGACCTTTCAGCTCGTCAATCGCGGTCAGGAGCGTCCAGCAGCGGCCGTCCTTCAGCCTTGCAATGCCGCGGCCGCGGGTGTTGGCCGTTTCATAGTGGAACCAGCCTTCAACCACACCGTCCGCCAGCGATGCCTCATCAACGGTAAAGCTAACCGGCAACACGGCCGCGAGCTGGCTATGCAGCATGGCGCGGATCGCATCCGGACCGTCCATGGTCGCGATGTTCCAGGTGAACGACACCATGTCGCGCCAGAAGCATTCGGCCGGATCGAACATGGCCACCACAGCATCGACATCGTGTCGGATCAGCGCCGCAGAGAATTCCTCAAGCCAGGTGGAGAACCGGGCTTCAGCAGACAAATCAGATTGCATCGAGTTTCACGTCCTTGGTCTCACGCGTGGCAAATACCCACAGGGCAAGGGCGATGCCCGCACTGGTCCCCAGCATCAGGAACACCAGCGCGACCGACCCGCCGCTCCCGAGAATCGCGCCGATCGCGATCGGGGTGAGCGTGGAAGCCGCCCGGGCGACCGAGCCGCAAGTGCCCAGCGCCACCGCGCGGATATGGGTGGGAAAGGTTTCGGCCGAATAAGGCCAGGCAATGACATTGGCGGCAGAGATCATCAGCAGCGAGGTGATGACCATCGGCACCAGCGGGATCGGGGTGACCGGCTGGAACAGCGCCAGGCTGAAAAGCGCCAGCATAGACAGGCCCGAGCCGGCAATGGCCAGTGGTCGCCGTCCGATCCGGTCGATGAACAGGCCGATCGTCGGGGTGACGAACTGGAACAGCAGACTTCCGATTGCCGGGTACGTCAGCGAATCCTCGACCGGGAAATGATAGACCGAGCGATAAATCGACGGGACCCACGTGGAGAGGCCGAACGAGGTGAAGGAGATGAAGAACCAGAGCCCCATCACCACCAGCGAGCGGTGACGGAATTCGGCGTTGAACAGCGTCATCACCGGGATGCGTGCGGCCGGAGGTGCCTGCTCCAGGTTGGCCGGGGCAACCACACCACCGGGTCCGCCGAGCTTGCGCAGCGCCGCGTTGGTCTGGTCGACCAGTCCCCGACGTGCCAGCCAACGCGGGCTTTCAGGGAGCCGCAGGAACACCAGCGGCAGCAGCAGCAACGGCACCGCGCCAAACCCGAACATCCAGCGCCAGCCGAGATTCGGGACGATATACCAGCTCGACACCGAAGCGACGCCGTAACCGGCCATGGCGAGAAACTGGAATGTCGCGAAATAGCGCCCGCGGATCGAGCTGGGTGCCAGCTCGTTGATATAGGTCACCGCCACCGGCAGGGCCCCGCCGATCGCGATCCCCTGCAGGAAGCGCAGCACCATCAGCGTTTCGAGATTGGTCACGAAGGCGCAGCCCAGCGCCAGCAGGCACATCCACACCACGGCGGCATTGAACACCGGCATTCGCCCAAAGCGCTCGGCCAGCACGCCCAGGCTCATCGCGCCAATGAATTGCCCGGCATAGCCTGCAGAAATCAGCGTCCCGGTGAGTAACGGCGAGATTTTCCACTCGCTCAGCAGCCCGGGCAGGACGAAGGCGATGGCGATCCCGTCCCAGCTGTCGAACAACATGATCACGCCCATCAGCACCGGGGCGACGATCCGCAGCCTCCGGGTCGTGAGTGCATCGAGTTCGGCGCCGACGGCGGATTCGAGCAGCGAGGCCGAACCGCCCGAGCTGGCGGCAGCAGGAGCTACCATTGGTTCACGGGCTTTTCGTCGAACTCCACCCCGCCGACTGCCGCCAGCCGCGAAGTCAGCATGTAGCTGCCGATGATCGTGACCACAGCGAACACTTCGGGCAGGCTGAAATGCTTGCGGATGCGGGCGAGCGTTTCGTCAGAAGGTGAAACATCGCGCACCACCTCGTCGACAAACTCCAGCAGGGCGCGTTCACGCGGGGGGAATGCGCCGAGATCGCCTGCTTCCACCGCGTCCAGTTCGGCTTGCCTGATGCCGGCGTCGAGCCCCAACCCACGGTGGTGAAACAGTTCGTATTCCGACTTGTCGAGCACCGCGACCCGCAGCACGACCAGTTCCTTGGTCCGCGCATCGAAACCGGCTGCCTGCATCGCTGCCGCGCCCAGATCCGCCTGCGCCGCCCACAGCGCGTCGGGAATGTGGAGGTTCATCTTCTGGACGTTGAGCACATAGCGGCGGCCCGGCGCGAAGATCCGGTCGTGCTTGAGCGGTGAAAGCTGATCCATATCAGGATAGGGGACTCGGCTCATCTCCGGCCACTCCGCCAGATCGGGAACGCTTGCGGATGCGGCATTCGGATTGTTTCCTTTCCCTTTCGCCCGTCGCGGTGCGAGCGTTCTGCGCGGATGGCTAAGGCAAGCAGCAATCGTCCGACAGTATCAAAATCATCCACAGGATACGCGAAGCGCATAGTATTCAATGCAATCGCTATATGGCCAATGCCAATTGTGCGCGGTATCAAAAGTCCACAAGCCGAAAAGGCAATGACGGGAAGAGGACCAAACTGCGATGCATGGTAGCGATTCAGCAACCGGCCCTGGCAAGATCAACCTGGCGGAAGCCGCCGTTGGCGAGGTGCTCGATTCACTCGGCACCTTCCGCGTCCGCTGGTGGGCGCCGGTGCTGCTCGGCACGATCATGCTGTTCGACAGCTGGGACAGCATTGCCATCGCCTATGTCATGCCTTCACTGGTCAAGGAGTGGGGCCTCGGCCCGGCTACGTCCGGAACCCTGATTTCGTCCGGATACATCGGCCAGTTCCTCGGTGCGATGCTGCTGGGCAGCCTGGCAGAGCGCTTTGGCCGGCTGCCAGTGTTTACCGTATCGGTCGGGATCATGGGCGCGCTGGCATTGGCCTGCGCCTTTGCACCCAACTACGAAATCCTTTTCGCGATCCGTCTGGTCCAGGGACTGGCAATCGGCGGCGCGATCCCGGTCGCAATCAGTTACGTAAACGAGTTGGCCCCGACTCAGACCCGCGGGCGTTATTTCGCGATCTACCAGTGGCTCAGCATGGCCGGTTACGCGGTAGCCTCGCTCGCCAGTACGGTGGTAATTCCCGAGCTCGGCTGGCGCTGGCTGTTCGGACTTGGCGCGATGCCGTTGGTGCTGATGCCGCTGGTGTTGCTGACCCTGCCGGAATCGCCGCGCTGGCTCGCCCGGATCGGCCGGATCGACGCAGCCCGTGCGGCGCTGGCCAAGCTTGGCGGGACTTTGGGCGTGGTTCCTGCCGGCGATGCCGCACCGACCGAGATCGGCCCGAAGATCCGCCCGACGGAATTGTTCGCCCCCGCCCTGCGGCGTCGGACCTTGGTGATCATCTCGATCTGGTTCCTCACCTATTTCGCCAACTTCGGCCTGACCACCTGGATTCCGACCATCTACACCAAGGTGTTCAACGTGCCCGTGGCCGATGCGCTGCTTTATGCGGCGCTGCCGGCGGTGCTGTTCCTCGTGGCCATTCCGGTGGCCGGTCTGTTCATGGACTCCAAGGGCCGCCGGCCAGTGGCGATCATCGGCGCAGCGGCTGCCGGCGTCGCCCTGATCACCCTCACCCAGTACAAGCCGTCGGAAATCGGCCTGCTGGTCGCCCTGATCGCGACTGGACAGGTTGGCAGCTCGGTCGCCGCCTTCGTCATCTGGCCATACACGGCCGAAAGCTATCCGACCCACGTCCGGGCGATCGGCCTGGGTGTCTGCAGTTCGGTCGCGCGCGGTGCTTCGATGCTCACTCCGGTCTTCGTCGGTGTGATCCTGCAGATGGGCGCATCGATTGATCTGGTGTTCGGCGTATTCGGCATCTTCGCTTTCGCCGTGGTCCTGCTGTGGCGCTTCGCCACGGTCGAGACTGCACGGATCAGGCTGGAAACGCTGTAAACGCAATGTACCAGGCGCCAACCCTGATCGATGGCATGCCGCAAGGCTGGCGGATCCTGCACGACGATGACCCGTTCAACCGCACCAACGGCCCGTTCTTCAGTTCTGTCGATCTAGCGCTGGAGAACGACGAGCCGGCGCGCGTCGGCCTGTTCATCCGCGCAGAGAACTGCAACATGAACGGTGCATGCCACGGGGGAATGATCTCGACCGCCCTCGACATCGCGCTGGGCCACAGCGTGCAGGTCGGGTGCGGCACGAATTCCAACCCAACTATCACCCTGACCGTCGATTTCATGCGGGCCGGCTTGTCGGGAGAATGGCTGGAGAGCCGCACTCGGCTCTTGAGGGTCACACGCAGCGTCGCCTTCTGCGACGGCGTACTAATTGGTCCATCGGGAACTGTCGCAAGAGCAAGCGGCATTTTCAAGCTGTACCTGTTCCCCGTCAGCACCAATGGCACAGATTTGAGGTTGTGATTTAAGGAGTGTTGGGGCTTCGTCGTAGTGACGAAGGAACGAAGATGAAGCCCCAACCCTCCTTGAAAAAATCGTCTGTGAAGGCCCCTGCTGAGCGGGTGGTAAAA
>CANJBY010000081.1 GCA_947472735.1 Sphingomonadaceae bacterium
AGCTCGCTCGGCGCGCTGCTCAAGGTGCGCAACATGCGGATCGCGCTGTGCCTGGCGGGCAGTTTCACTGCCTGGCTGGTGCTGCAGAACGTCTATTTGCCGGTCTACCTCACCTCGATGAAGGGACTGACCCCGGCCGAGATGGGCGGCGTGCTGGCGACCGGCGGGATTGCCGCGCTGATCGGCGGGATCTCGCTGCCGCTGCTGAGCGACTTCATCGGGCGGCGCACGGTCTGCACCGTGGCGGGCCTCGCCACGCTGATCGCCCCGCTGGCGATGCTCTACCTGCCGGGCAATGCCGCGGCGATGAGCCTGGCGATCTTCCTCGGCTGGCTGCCGCTGGGCATGGCGCCGCTGTTCTGTTCGATCATCCCGACCGAAAGCGTCTCCCCGGCGCTGGCGACCAGCGCGGTCGGGCTGGCGATGGGCACGGCCGAACTGCTCGGCGGCGTGGTCGCCCCGGCGGTGGTCGGGCCAATCGCGGATGCCTGGGGCCTGCCCTCGGTATTCTGGATCTGCGTCGGACTCGCGCTCACCACGGTGCTCAGCGCAAGCCTGCTGATGGAAACTGCACCTCGCGTGCTGGCGAGGAGACAATCACAAGAACCCTAGGAGAGTCCCATGCGTGAAGTCCGCCTCAGCCCCTCGGGGGCGTTCGACAATGTGCCTTATCCCAGCGCACACTTCGAAGTCAGGCCGCTTTCGGCGGCGATGGGGGCGGAGATCGTCGGGCTTCGCCTGGCGGACCTCACCGACGAGGTCTTCGCCGATCTCGAACGCGCGCTGTGGCATCACAAGATGCTCTACCTGCGCGGCCAGAACCTCAGCCATGCCGAACACGAGACCTTCGCCGCCCGCTTCGGCGAATTCGGGCAGGACGCCTATACTCACGGCGTCCCCGGCCACACCAATGTCCAGCCGCTGATCAAGGAAGCCGACACCCGCAGCAAGAGCCTGTTCGGCAGCGGCTGGCATGTCGATTCGCCCTTCCTCCCGGTTCCGCCGGGGGTGACGATCCTGCGCTCGGTCGAGATCCCGCCCTATGGCGGCGACACCGCCTGGGCCAACACCGCGCTGGCCTTCCGCATGCTCAGCCCCGCGATGCAGCAGATGCTGCGCGGGCTGAAAGTGCGGATGTCGGCGCGCAACAATGTCTACACCCAGAAGCAGGCCGACGGGAAGGAACTGTCCTTCGCCAACGAGGCCGAACGCGCCGCCGCGATCGAAGGCATGGCCCACCCGCTGATCCGCACTCACCCTTTCACTGGCGAGGAATCACTGTTCATCGACGAGGTCTACGCCGTGGCCATCGACGGCATGACCGAGGCCGAAAGCCGCCCGCTGATCGACTTCCTGATCGCCCACATCACCCAGCACGCCTTCACCTGCCGGTTGCGCTGGGAAGTTGGCATGGTCGCGATGTGGGACAATAGGGCATGCCTGCACCTGGCCGCGAATGACTACGATGGGTTCCGGCGGGAGATGTACCGGGTGACGATGGCAGGGGAGGTGCCGGTTTGATCCTCAATCCCCGAAAAAATTCAGCTCCAGCAGAACATTGTTCGGATCCGGCGTGAAGATCTGCCGCAGGCCGATCGCCGCCACGAAGTTGCTCTGCGAGGGCAGGCCCATGGCTTCGATCCGGCGCATCGTCTCGTCATAGCCGGTGCAGTTGAGCGCGACGTGGTGGAGGGCGCCGGTCAGTGCGCCGGGCTGGACCTCGCGGTCGAAGGTGCGCGGGCAGTCGGTGGAGTTGATGTGGATGATCGCCTTGTCACCGGCATCATACATCCACTGCGCGTTCTGGGGGGTCAGCGGGGCCGGAGCGTCGCGGCGATCGAGGCCGAGCAGCGCCTTGTAGAACTCGGCGGTGGCGTCGAGCTGGTCGGTGATGATGTTGACGTGATCGAGTGCGTTGACTTGCATGGCATCCTCCTTGCGACTGTGCCGCTTAACCCCGGAATACAACCGTCTTCCCGCCGTTGACCAGCACCCGGTCCTGGAGGTGCAGCCGCACGGCTTCGGCCAGGACGCGGCGTTCGATGTCGCGGCCCTTGCGGACGAGGTCGTCGGGCCGGTCGGCATGGCCGATGTTCTCGACGTCCTGGTAGATGATCGGCCCCTCGTCGAGGTCCTCGGTGACATAGTGCGCCGTCGCGCCGATCATCTTCACCCCGCGGGCATGGGCCTGGTGATAGGGCTTGGCGCCCTTGAAGCCGGGCAGGAACGAGTGGTGGATGTTGATGCAGCGCCCCGAGAGGAAAGCCGACATGTCATCCGACAGAATCTGCATGTAGCGCGCCAGCACCACCAGATCGGCCCCGGTCTGCTCGACCAGCGCCTTGATCTGCGCCTCCTGCTGCGGCTTGGTGTCCTTGGTGATCGGGAAGTGGTGATAGGGGATGTCGCCGATCAGCGAGATGTTGAGCGCTGCGGCCGGATGGTTGCCGACAATCCCGACCACTTCCATCGGCAGTTCGCCGATTCGGTTGCGGTACAGCAGGTCGCCCAGGCAATGGTCGAACTTGCTGACCAGCAGCAGCACCTTGCGCAGCGAATCCTTACCGCGCATCGCCCAGTTCATCCCCCGCGCTTCGGCAATCGCGCCGAAACCGGCACGAATCGCTGCCGGGTCAGCCGCGCCCGGATCAAACTCCACCCGCAGGAAAAATCGCCCCTCGTCCTGATCGTTGAATTGCTGGGCTTCGAGGATATTTCCTCCACATTCAAACAGATAGCTGGTGACGGCGGCCGTGATCCCGGGCTTGTCCGGGCAGGAAAGGGTGAGAATCTGAGGTTCGGCCATGGTCTGCGCTCCTGCATTTTGCTGCAACGTAGCATGCATCATTCTGGGTTGCCTTCGCAGCAAAATATAGTAAGCGTTGCTTACAAAGTTCAACCCCACAGACCATAATCGGAGAGGTAACGCACATGTCTGCCGCGAATCTCGATCAGCTACTGGCCCAGCAGGGCAACGTCGTTAACATGCTGCGCAACTCGCAGCTGGGCGCTTATGTTTATCCGGTCGTCGCACCGGAATTCTCGAACTGGCGCTCGGAGCAGTGGGCCTGGCAGCACTCCGCCGTGCTGTTCGACCAGTCGCACCACATGGTGAACCTGTACATCCGCGGCAAGGACGCGCTCAAGCTGTTGTCCGACACCATGATCAACAGCACCAAGGGCTGGACGGTCAACAAGGCCAAGCAGTACGTTCCGACCACGCCTTATGGCCACGTCATCGGTGACGGCATCATCTTCTGGACCGAAGAAGAGAGCTTCACTTACGTCGGCCGCGCCCCGGCTTCGAACTGGCTGCGCTACCATGGCGCCACCGGCGGCTACGACGTCGAGATCGAGCTGGACGACCGTTCGCCGATGCGCCCGATGGGCAAGCCCGTCACCCGCAAGGAATGGCGCTTCCAGATCCAGGGCCCCAACGCCTGGAACGTGATCGAGAAGCTGCATGGCGGCCCGCTCGAGCAGCTCAAGTTCTTCAACATGAGCACCATGAACATCGCCGGCAAGACCGTGCGTACCCTGCGTCACGGCATGGCCGGCGCACCGGGCCTGGAAATCTGGGGTCCGTACGAAGAGCAGGAACTGATCCGCAACGCGATCCTCGAAGCCGGCAAGGAATTCGGCCTGATCGCAGTGGGCAGCCGCGCCTATCCGTCGAACACGCTGGAATCGGGCTGGATCCCGAGCCCGCTGCCCGCGATCTACACCGGCGAGAAGCTCAAGGGCTTCCGCGAATGGCTCGGCGCTGACAGCTACGAAGCCACCGGTTCGATCGGCGGTTCGTTCGTCTCCGAGAACATCGAAGACTACTACCTCAACCCGTGGGAACTGGGTTACGGCTTCTTCGTGAAGTTCGACCATGACTTCCACGGCCGCGAAGCCCTCGAAAAGATCGATCCGTCGACCCAGCGCCGCAAGGTCACGCTGGCCTGGCATCCCGAGGACATGGCGAAGATCGCTGCCTCGCTGTTCAACCCGGACGGCGATCAGTACAAGTTCTTCGACGTGCCGCTCGCGAACTATGCCTCGTCGAACTACGATCGCGTGATCGACGCTTCGGGCAAGACCGTTGGTCTCTCGATGTTCACCGGTTACTCCTACAACGAGAAGCAGGCGCTGAGCCTCGCGACAATCGATCCCTCGATCCCCGAGGGTACCGAAGTGCGCGTTGTGTGGGGCGAAGAAAACGGCGGGACCAAGAAGACCACCGTCGAACCGCACAAGCAGATCGAAGTCCGCGCGATCGTTTCGTCGGTGCCTTACGCCCGCGTTGTTCGCGAGACCTATCAGGAAGGCTGGCGCTCGGGTAACTGAGCCTGGCTGGGGTACGCCCCACTCGATTCGCCGGTGCCCGCGCTGCCTTGGGCACGCCCGGTCACCGGCGAAGTCGTATGCGGGCCAAGAACATAGAGGATGGGATTTGTGACCAAGCTGCTGATTCACCCGAACTGGGCCAGGGCGCCCGAAGGCATCACCGACGGTTTCTCGCTGGAGATGACCGCCAAGGACATCGAATCGCTGCGTGACGCCGCGCCGTTGATTCCCAAGGATACGCCCGTCGCGGTGACTTTCCTGCCGGGTGAGGAAGCCGGTCCCCGGATCGCGGCGGCGGTTGCCGTGCGCGAACTCGGCTTCGAGCCGATGCCGCACTTCTCGGCGCGCCGGATCCTCGCGCGCGAAGAGCTGGACAGCTACCTCAAGGCCGTGGTCGAGCAGGCGGGCGTGAAGCGCTGCTTCATCATCGCCGGCGATCCGCCCGAGGCTGAAGGTCCGTTCTCCGACAGTTCGGCCCTGATCGCGACCGGAGCCTTCGAGGCCGCCGGCATCCAGGCGATCGGCATCGGCGGGCATCCCGAAGGCCACCCCAACATGACCACCGAGCAGTGCTGGGACGTGCTCAAGAGCAAGACCGCCGACATCGAAGCGCGCGGCATGGCGGCGGTGATCGTCACCCAGTTCAGCTTCGATCCCGATGCCTGCCTGGCCTGGCTGAAGGAACTGCGGGCACGCGGCATTGATACCCCGGTGCGGATGGGCATTCCCGGCCCCGCCAGCATCAAGGCGCTGCTGCGCTTCGCCGCCCGCTGCGGCGTCGGCGCTTCGGCCAGCGTGATGAAGAAGTACGGCATCAGCCTGACCAACCTGATCGGCAGCGCCGGTCCGGACAAGCTGGTCGATGCTTTCGCCAAGGGCGTCAGCGATCACCACGGTGCGGTGCGCCTGCACTTCTATCCGTTCGGCGGCCTGCGCAAGACGGTGGAATGGATCAGCGAATACAACGCCAAGCACGGGCTCTGATCGGCGATGGCGAACTATGTCCTGGTCCACGGGGCCTGGGGCGGCGGCAGCGCCTATGACCGGCTTGCCGGTGAACTGACTGCCGCCGGGCACAAGGTGGTGGTTGCCCAGCTCAAGGGGCTGGGCAGCCGCAAGGCCGAACTGCACGGCGGCATCACGCTGTCCGACCACATTTCCGACACCATCGCGCAGGCAGAGGCGGCCGGGTTCGAGCGGTTCATCCTCGCCGGCCATTCCTATGGCGGCATGGTGATTACCGGGGTTGCGGCCAAGCTTGGCGCCCGGATCGACGCGATCTGTTACATCGACGCCTTCCTCCCGGCTGATGGCCAGTCGCTGTGGGACATCACCGGTCAGCGCGAGCACAGCTGGTACATCGACACGCAGAAGTTCACCCCCGGGTTGTGCGCGCCGATCGGCGGCGAGGAATTGCTCAAGCTGCCCGGCTATGGCCGGCACCCGCTGCTGACATTGATCGAGGCCGTGCGGCTGACCGGCGCGGAAAAGAAGATCCCGCGCCGCAGCTACATCTTCGCCACCCAGTGGGAGCCAACCCCGTTCACCCGCTTCCGCGATCAGGTGAAGGGCGATCCCGCCTGGGAACTGCACGAAGTCGGTGGTGGACACATGGTCCAGAGCGATCAGCCTGAGCGCCTGCGGGAAATCATGCTGGGGCTGGCGGGCTAGGCCCGCGCCGCAGCGAGAAGTCCAACAACGCCGGACACGCCAAGGCCCCCGCTGGCGAATGCGGGCTAACGCCGGTGTGGGAAAGTGCGAACGGGCGCGGCCGACGCATGGGGCCTGGCACGACAGGCTTGGCTTTGCTGCAATACTAGCGAGTGGTCAGCGGGGTGCAGACGGTCACCTGCCAACTCGGCCCTGCGGTGCGCAGCGGCGGTGGGGCGGGCTCGCGCTCTTGCCACCAACCGGCGGGACATATCCCGAG
>CANJBY010000082.1 GCA_947472735.1 Sphingomonadaceae bacterium
CCAACGGTTTTGGGGCAGGGGCTACTTCTCGACCACGTCCGGCAACATCACCGATGACATCATCATGGGCTATCTCGACAGGCATATCCGCAAGGATGGCTTCAGCCCCTCCGCATGATCCTACCGGCGTCAGCCGGTAAGTCATTCAGATTAATCCGGATAAAGTATGTCCGTCTATTGATCGGTGACGATCCAGTGCCACTCTTCCCGGCAGTCCTGAAAAGGGGGGAGAAACACCATGCGCTTTTTCTGCATTCTCGCAGCCACCGCTGCAGTGGCCGCAACCATGTCCGTACCCGCATCCGCCAACCACTGGTGGGGAGGCTATCGCTGGGCGGTGACCAATGGCGTGCTCGACGTGAGGGTCAACGCGGCCTTGACCGCGACCGGCGGCTGGCAAAGCTATGTCGACGAGGCCGTAACCAAGGATTGGGAAGCGTCTACGGTCCTGACGCTCGGCGCGGTCCGCGCCGTCAGCGCCAGCCCTTCCAAGTGCAATCCGATCTCCGGCGAGGTGCTGATCTGCAACTACGCCTACGGCCAGCGCGGCTGGCTTGGCATTGCCTCGATCTGGACCGACGCCAACGGCCGGATCGCCAAAGGCACCACCAAACTCAATGACAGCTACTTCACCATGGCGCGCTACAATACGCCGGCGTGGAAGCGGTTGGTCGCCTGTCAGGAAGTCGGACATGATTTCGGGCTCGGCCATCAGGACGAGGCGTTCAGCAATGCCAATCTCGGAACCTGCATGGATTACACCAATGCTCCGGCCGGCGGCATTCTCAGTGGCGTGAACTAAGGCCCGTCGAACGAGCATCCCAACCAGCACGACTACGATCAGTTGCGCACCATGTATTATGGCCGGGCCGATGGCTATACCACCGCGACTGCCGCAACATCACCCGCGACGAGCGGAGGCCGCGCAACCGGACAGGGTGCTGGCGGCCGCGGTTTTGCGGACGAGGGTGCCGGTGATTCCCCGGCCGAATGGGGCATGGCGATCCATTCCGATTCGGCTGGCCGCCCCGATACCTTCACGCGAACCTTGCCGGGCGGCCGTCAGGTGCTGACCCATGTGTTCTGGGCACCGCATATCCGGCCGCAGGATATCCGCTAGGCTCCGGAACGAGAACACCCTCCCCCGCTTGGGGCGGGAGAGGGTGTCTGTTGTAACGATCCGAACTAGGTCAGGCGCTCTGCGGCGCCGCATCCGTGACGCGCTTGCCGGAACGAGGAACGTTCGAGCCCCGCGTCTGCTTGGGCATGATCGGACCCTTGGGGCGATCCGAGCGATCGATCTTGCCGGAGTCGAGCAGTTCGCGGATCTCTTCGCCGGTCAGCGTCTCGTGTTCAAGCAGGGCACCGGCGAGCAAGTGCAGCTTGTCCTCCTGGGCCTTGAGCAGGGCGGTCGCCTTGGCGTGTGCGTCGTCCACCAGGGCGCGGATCTCGCTGTCGATCAGCTTGTTGGTCTCGTCAGAGGCGAACAGCCGTGCCGTGCCGCCGTAGCCCAAATAGCCCTCCTGCTGGTCCTCGTACTGGAGCGGGCCGAGCTTGTCGCTCATGCCCCAGCGGGTGACCATGTTGCGGGCCAGACTGGTGGCATACTGGATGTCAGACGAGGCGCCCGATGATACCTTGTCATGACCGAAGATCAGCTCTTCCGCGACCCGGCCACCCATCGAGACCGAGAGGTTCGCGTGCATCTTGTCGCGGTGATACGAGTAGTTGTCGCGCTCGGGCAGGCGCATGACCATGCCGAGTGCGCGGCCGCGTGGGATGATCGTGGCCTTGTGGATCGGATCGGACGCCGGTTCATGGACCGAAACCAGCGCGTGGCCGGCCTCGTGGTAAGCGGTCATCTTCTTCTCGTCCTCGGTCATCACCATGGAACGCCGCTCGGCCCCCATCATGACCTTGTCCTTGGCGTCCTCGAACTCCTGCATGGCAACCAGGCGCTTGTTGCGGCGGGCAGCCAGCAGGGCGGCCTCGTTGACAAGGTTGGCGAGATCCGCGCCGGAGAACCCGGGGGTGCCGCGCGCGATCACGCGAGGATTGACGTCGGGTGCCAGCGGCACCTTCTTCATGTGGACGGCGAGGATCTTCTCGCGGCCCTCGATATCGGGAACGGGAACCACCACCTGCCGGTCGAACCGGCCCGGGCGCAGCAGCGCCGGATCGAGCACGTCAGGCCGGTTGGTGGCGGCGATGATGATGATGCCTTCGTTGGCCTCGAAACCGTCCATCTCGACCAGCAGCTGGTTGAGGGTCTGCTCGCGCTCGTCGTTCGAATTGCCGAGGCCATGCCCGCGATGGCGGCCGACCGCGTCGATTTCGTCGATGAAGACGATGCACGGTGCGTTCTTCTTGGCCTGCTCGAACATGTCGCGCACGCGGCTGGCACCGACGCCGACGAACATCTCTACGAAGTCCGAACCGGAAATGGTGAAGAACGGCACGCCCGCTTCGCCCGCAATGGCGCGGGCCAGCAGGGTCTTGCCGGTGCCGGGCGAGCCGACCAGCAGCGCGCCCTTGGGGATCTGTCCGCCGAGTTTGGAGAAGCGCTGCGGATCACGCAGGAACTCGACGATTTCCTCCAGTTCCTCGCGTGCTTCGTCAATACCGGCAACATCGGCGAAGGTTACGCGGCCCTGCTTTTCGGTCAGCATCTTGGCCTTGCTCTTGCCGAAGCCCATCGCGCCGCCGCCGCCGCCCTTCTGCATCTGCTTGAGCGCAAAGTAAGCAACGCCCAGGATCAGCATGAACGGCAGGGCCTGCACCAGGATGTAGAGCAGGTAGTTCGGCTCGTCCGCCGCCTTGCCGGCATAGCGTACGCGGTTGTCCTGCAGCAGTTGCGGCAGGGTCGTGTCGTTCGGAATCGGAATGGTGCTGAAGGCTTCGCCGTTCTTCAGCTTGCCGGTGATCTTGTCGGGCCCGACCTGTACCTCGGCAACGCTGCCCTCGACCACGCGGGCGCGGAAATCGGAATAGCGGAGCGGCGCGCCTGCGGTCTCGCCGCGCGCGCTGAACAGGGTGACCACGAAAAACAAGGTGAGGAAAATGCCGCCCCAGATCAGCAGGCTCTTCAGCCAGGGATTGCCACTCGGCTGTTCATCGTTCATCGCGGGACACGTCCTTTCGGCGTTCTATGTAGGCCCGGCCGCCTGAATAACAAGTTATCATGCCGGGCAGAACTTGGCGAATTCGCGGCGCTGCGGCATAGCCACCCAAACCCACGGAGCTTGCGCGTGTCACTCGGCCACCCGGTCTATGCCTCGATGCGGACCACCATCTTCGATCACATGTCGGGCCTGGCGCGGGAGCTGGGCGCTATCAACCTGGGCCAGGGCTTCCCCTATGACAACGGCCCCGAGCCGCTGCGCGCCGCGGCTGCCAGGGCGGTGATGGAAAAGAGCAACCAGTATCCGCCCAGCGCCGGGCTCCCGGAACTGCGCGATGCGATCTGTGCCTTCTATCTCCGGTTCCAGGGTCTTGCCCTGTCCCGTGAGCAGGTCACGGTCACTTCCGGCGCGACAGAGGGGATTGCGGCGGCTTTGCTGGCGCTGGTCGGGCAGGGCGACGAAGTGCTGGTTTTCCCCCCGGCCTACGATGCCTATGTGCCGATGATCAGGCGCAGCGGCGGCATTCCGGTGTTCGTGCCGCTCCGGCCACCGGGCTTCGGCTATGATGAGGCGGCGATCCGCGCCGCGATCACTCCGCGCACCAAAGTGATCCTGCTTAACGACCCGCTCAATCCTGCTGGAACGGTTGCCGCCGAAGCCGAGCTAGCGATGCTGGCAAAGGTCTGCGTGGAGCATGATCTGATCGCGATCAGCGACGAGGTGTGGGAGCAGGTTCGCTTTGACGGGCGCCGCCACCGTTCGCTGATCGACTTTCCGGGCATGGCCGAACGGACCGTGAAGCTGGGCTCGGCCGGCAAGATCTTTGGGCTGACCGGCTGGAAAGTCGGCTGGATGGTCGCCGGCGGAGAGCTCGCCACGCTGGTGTTCCGGGCCCACCAGTTCCTCACCTTCACTACGCCGCCGCCGCTGATGTGGGCGGTGGCTGAGGGGCTGATGCTAGGGGATACCGAACTCGATGCGATCTGGCGGCCGTGGGCCGAAGGGCGCGACCGGCTCAAGGCGGGCCTGGAGCGGGCAGGCTTCGCGGTGCTCGACAATGCGGCGACGTGGTTCCTCTGCGCCGATCTCTCCGCCTCGGGGATCGCACTCGACGACGTTACTTTCAGCGAACGCGCAGTGCGCGAAGCGGGCGTCGCTACCGTTCCGGTATCGGCGTTTTACGAAGGGACCGCAGCCCCGACCAATATCCTGCGCTTCTGCTTTACCAAGCCGGCGGAAATGCTGGACGAAGCGGTCGAGCGACTGGCGCGGTTTCGGACGAGCCTGTAGGTTCGCTCCCGGGCGGGGCGTCAGCTCTTCAGCTTGACCGAGGAATGGTGGCTGGTGATCCAGGTCGCCATGGCCGAGATGACCTTGTCCGATAGCGCCGCGAGTTCGCGCTGCTGGCGATCGGTCAGCGAACCCAGCAGATCCTTCGCCAGCGTTTCGATTGCCGGAATCATCTCTTCGTAACGGGCGCGGCCGGCCTGGCTGAGCCGGACCGGACGGCGGCGGCGGTTTTCGGGATCGACGCAGTCCTCGATCCAGCCGCGGTCGCGCAAGGTGGCCAGCGCACGGCTGACATTCATGGCCGGGACACCCATGATCTCGACCAGATCATGCCCCGCCAGATCGCCTTCGCCGGCCAGTGCCATCAGCACCTTGGCCTCGATCTGGGTGACGCCACCGGGATCGCAAACGCCATCCTTCATGGGTCCATTGATAAAGGACCCCAGCTTCAGCAGCCGGATGAGCAGGTTGTAACGATCGTTATGTTCAGACGTCGACAAACCCGTGTCCCTCCCCGGCTTCTGCTATCTCCTGCATGAGCCGTGGATGCAAGTCCCGTGAGTAAAAATCCCGGCCAGCCGCTAGCTGCCGGCAAGTTCGCGGCGCACCATCGCCGTGCCTTCGACCATGGCGCGCATCTTGGCATAGGCGATGTCGCGCGGCAGGTACTTGAACCCGCAGTCGGGCGCGATCACCAGCTTCTCGGCCGGAACATGCGGCAGGGCGCGGCGGATGCGGGCGGCGACGGTTTCGGGCGTCTCGATTTCGCGCACCGACAGGTCGAGCACGCCTAGCATGATGGTCTTGCCCGGCAGCTTTTCCAGCACCTTGCAGTCCAGTTCCGACTGGGCTGTTTCGATCGAGATCTCGTCAAGCGCGGTTGCGGCCAGCTCGGGCAGGAAATTGTAGCCTTCGGGTCGTTCGTGGATCAGCGCGGCATAGCCGAAGCAGATGTGCAGCGCGGTCCGCCCGCCGACCCCGTCGAGCGCGGTGTGCAGCGCATCGAGGCCGAACTCGCGAGCCTTGGCCGGGCGGGCCTGCATGTAAGGCTCGTCGACCTGGACGATGTCCGCCCCGGCCGCGAACAGGTCGCGAATTTCCGCATTGACCGCCACGGCATAGTCCTGCGCCATCTCGGCCTCGCTGGCGTAGAAATCGTTCTGTGCCTGCTGGGCCATGGTGAACGGACCGGGGACGGTGATCTTGATCATCCGGTCGGTATTGGCACGCAGGAACTGCACGTCGCGCACCTCGACCGCGTGCTTGCGGCGGATCTTGCCGGTGACGCGCGGCACCGGGTTAGGCTCGCCGCTGCGATCAAGCGCGACGCCGGGGTTATCCAGATCGACCCCCTCAAGCGCCGTGGCGAAGCGGTTGGAATAGCTCTCGCGGCGCATCTCGCCATCGGTGACGATGTCGATCCCGGCGCGTTCCTGATCGCGGATCGCGAGGAGCGTGGCGTCGTCAAAGGCCTGTTCGCGGAACTCTTCCGCCACCCGCCACAGCTCGGTCGCGCGGACCCGCGGCGGGAAGCGCCCGGC
>CANJBY010000083.1 GCA_947472735.1 Sphingomonadaceae bacterium
AAACAGCGCGAAAGGATCAAACGGCAGACCATCGAATATCGGCGCTTGCAACACCGCAAGATCGCCGCTTAACATCAACCCCCTGACGATGCCCGCACTCCGCTAATCTAAGCCGCAAAGTGTGCCAAATGTTGTGACGACGGACAGTTCTACCTCGCCAAGGTAATCCCCGACATCAGGAGCAGTTGCTTTGACAATGCCCGACTCTAATCCGCCCTTGAAGGTCATTACCTTCCAACTGACGAAACCTTCGTAATTCTGACTTTTGCAGCGTTTTGTATCTGCATAGATCGCCGCACAACACGCAAGGAGAGGCTGCCAGTGAATTCGCGGATTAGCTCATGAACAGCGATAACCTTCGCCTTTACGATTCACACGCTCATCTGGTGTCAGATGACGAAAGCCGCTACCCCCGCACTTACCCGTTTGAAAACACAACGCTTCGGATGCCGCGGGTCCCCGGCACTATCGGCAATCCGGGAGGCATGCACGGCCCCGATCCGGTCAACGAGAAACCAACCGCCGAGCTGATGCATCGATGGATGGCTGAAGCGAATGTGGTTGGCATCGCTGCTGTGCAGAAGGGCATGATCTACGGCACGGATAACAGCTACATCGTCGATGCGGCTGACGCGTTCCCGGACGAGATGCGCGCGATTATTATCGTCGATCCGCAGGCGTCGGAAACGCCAGACATGATGCGGGAATGCGCTTCTCGCGGCATCGTCGGGATCCGCTTCTTTGGCGTGGGCGTCGCCGACAAGCGTGCATGGCTCAGCTCACCCGTTGCGCTGAAGGTCTGGGAACTGGCTGACAGTTTGGGCTTGGTGGTCGATATCGAGGCTCCATCGTCGGGAAGCGACGTGCTGATTCCGGTCATTGAAAAAATGGCCGACGAATTCCCGGATTTGCGGATCGTATTGGATCATGTCTTTTTGCCCGACTGCACCCAACCAAACTACGGAATCGACGAGAAATTTGACGGCTTCGCTCGACGGGAAAACATTTCGGTCAAGTTCACGTCGCTCAGCATGGACGTCATACGGGAAAAGGGTGTCGCCCCTGAACGAGTGCTTCGCCGCACGGTAGATTTCTACGGAGCCGATCGCACGATGTGGGGGTCGGACATCGGCACCTCTTCGGGAACCTATAAGGCTATGGTTGTCCGCGCCATCGAATCGACCAAATTGCTAACGGACGAGGAGCGCCGCAAGGTCCTCCACGACACAGGGCGCAGGATCATGCTCGGCTGGACAGGTTAGCGCGGCGCTACCTCTCCAATTGCGAAGCACTAAACCTTAGGAGGACAATTAGTCTCCCGACCTACGTGCGCCCTCCCCCTCGTTCAATGCCGCGGAAAGAGGGGAGAATTTAGGACTACGTCGCGGTCACATCGCAGAGCGCCCGGAAATGGACGACTGTTTGGTGAGCCCTGCTGGGTTCGAACCAGCGACCTACTGATTAAAAGTCAGTTGCTCTACCGACTGAGCTAAGGGCCCGCACCGTGGGGTCAGTCGCGCTTAGGCAGACGGCTCTCGCGGGTCAAGCGGGAGTGGAGTTGGCGCAGGGTCAAACCGGTCAGCGGGTCGCGCCAGCGGGGGGCGATGGCCACGACCGGGCGCAGGACAAAGTCGCGGTCGCGGAAGGCGACATGCGGCACGATGAGGCCCGGCGATGCCCAGGTCCCGCCATCCCACAACAGGATATCGAGATCGAGCACCCGCGTGCTCCAACGCTGTCCCCCGCGGCGTCGACCGAAATCCCGTTCCGTACGTTTGAGCAGTTCAAGCAGCGCGGGAGGATCGAGCTTGGAACGGACGCGCACCATGCTGTTGGCATAACGCCGCAGTGAAGGGCCGAGCGGGGCACTGCGCAGCATGGGTGCGACCTGTTCCACTTGCACGCCCGCCTGCTCAAGCGCCACCAGAGCCGCCCTGAGTACCGCCTCAGGGCGCCCGTAGCGTTGATGGCGCCGGTTGGAACCCAGCGCGATCAGGTAGTGGTGAGACAAGCTACTTGTCCTCGGCAATCCGCCCGTAAAGCTGCGGGCGACGATCGCGGAAGAAGCCCATCCCCGCGCGGTGGCGCGCCGAGCGGGCGAGATCGAGCCGGGCATGCAGCACGCCGCTCTCCTCCGCGCCGAACTCGGCGATCAGGTCGCCCCATTCGTCGGCAATGAAGCTGTGGCCGTAAAAGCGCTGGCCGTTTTCGCTGCCGATCCGGTTGGCGGCAACGACCGGCATGCAATTGGACACGGCGTGCCCTTGCATAGCCCGGCGCCACATCCGGCTGGTATCGAGGTCGGCATCATAGGGCTCGGAGCCGATCGCGGTGGGATAGAACAGCACTTGTGCCCCCATCAGCGCCATGACGCGCGCGCACTCGGGGTACCACTGGTCCCAGCAGATTCCGACGCCGATGCGCGTGCCCGCCACGTCCCAGACCTTGAAGCCGTCGTTTCCCGGCCGGAAATAGTACTTTTCCTCGTAACCCGGTCCATCGGGAATGTGGCTCTTCCGGTAAGTGCCGAGAATGGCGCCACCTGCGTCAATCATCGCCAGCGTATTGTAGTAGTGTTGGCCATCGCGCTCGAAGAAGCTGGTCGGGATAACCACCTTCAGCTTCGCGGCCAGCGCCTGCATGGCAATCACCGACGGATGCTCTGCCGTCGGCCGCGCGAGCGCAAACAGCGTCTCATCCTCGACCTGGCAGAAATAAGGGCCGGAGAAGAGTTCGGGCGGCAGGATCACCTGCGCGCCCTGCGCCGCGGCCTCCTCAACCAGAGCGGAAACGGCAGCGATGTTCTCTCGCTCGTCAGCCGATCCGAGCGAGAGTTGCAGGGTAGCGACGGAAAGCGTGGTCATCCCGCGCCCATATCAGCGCCGCTTGCGAAACAGAAGCGTCATCCGGTCGCTTTCGCCGATCGCGGTCAACCGCGCGCGCGTTTCATCGGTTGCGCCGCGCAGTCCCGGCGGGAGCATCCACACGCCTTGGGGATGATCTGCCGGATCCTTGGGATTGGCATTCACCTCGCTCTGGCCGACCAGTTCAAAACCGTGCGCCTCGACCAGCCCGATCACGTCCTGGACCCGCAGATAACCCTTGTTGCCATCGGTGTAGCTGGCCGGAGCATCCTTGCGGGCGCGGTGCTGCTCGATGCCGAGCAAGCCATCGTTCTTCAATAGCGCGTGGATCGCCAGCAACTCGCTGCGCAGCAGGTTCAGGCGCCAGAGGTTGTGCATCTCGCGGAAGATCAGCACGCGGTCGACCGTGCCGTTCAACGCGGCCGGAAGGTCCTGGGTATTGTAGGCGCCAATACGTTCGGCGGGAACGCCAGTCCATTCAGCGGCCTTCGCCGGCAACGTGCCGGCGAGGTTGGCAGTGTTGTTGCGGAAATACTCGGTGGAATTGCGGGCGTCCGGGTTGAGGCCGATATAGTGGCCGGACTCGCCCAGGTACGGCACCAGAACGCGGGTCCACCAGCCACTGGAAGGCATGTAGTCAACCACTGTCATCCCGGGCTTGACCCGGAAGAAGGCCAGCGTCTCGGCCGGATGGCGATACTGGTCCCGGCTTTTGTCAGCAGTCCGGCGCGGATCGGCGAGCACTGCGGCGAGCGTTTGCGCTTCGCTGGCCTGATCTTTCGCCAGCGCCGGTCGGCTCAGCGGCAAGGATGCTGGAAGGGCCAGCGCCAGAGCGGCAAGGGCAAGAACTTTGCGACGCATGGGGGAAGCATCCTGATGGTTATGACTGTGATGCAATCCTAACCTGTCGGCAGGCGATGACAAGGCGCGCCTCGCACCCTATCTGATGTACCGCGGGGACAGGAAAGGACAGGATTTCATGGCACAGGCCATATTTGCGGGCGGCTGCTTCTGGTGCACCGAGGCGGTGTTCCGCTCGATCGGCGGAGTGAGCCAAGTCGAGAGCGGCTATATCGGCGGGACCATCGCAGACCCCAGCTACAAGCAGGTCTGCGGCGGCATGACCGGCCACGCCGAGGCGATCCGCATCACCTTCGATCCGGAGCGGGTTTCCCTCGCCGATCTGCTCGACATCCATTTCGCGACGCACGATCCGACCCAGCTCAATCGCCAGGGTAATGACATCGGCACGCAATACCGCAGCGCGCTTTTCCCGCTGGATGATGCTCAACGCTCCGAGGCGGAGGCGGCGATCGCCCGGGCTCAGGCCGAGCGAACCGACCCCGTGGTCACCACCATCGAGGGGCCCGCCACCTGGTACCCGGCCGAGGACTATCATCAGGAGTATTGGGACGGCGAAGGTCAGCGCAATCCCTATTGCCTCGCAGTGATCCCGCCCAAGCTGGCCAAACTGCGCAAAGGCTTTGCGGAAAAGCTGAAGGGCTAACCCCCCTGCGCGGCAGCGCGCAGCATGGCGACATTTTCCTCGATCATCTGCCGCACCGAGCGCGCCTTGCGGCCTGTCAGCTTCTCGACGTCGTTCGTGCAGATCGCCAGGAATCCTTCGCGGATCGCCTGGCCGAAGGTGACCATGTCGTCGCTGTTCCAGGGAATCCCGCCCACGTACTGGTCATCGACCGGGCGGCGCGGAATGCCCATGGCGTCGAACATGGCGTACTGCGCCTCGTCATCGGTCGCGACGTATTCCAGCGGCACGCCGGTAATCTCGCTCATCATCGCCGTGACTTCGGCGAAGTCCTGCAGCTCGGGCCCGGTGATGTTGTAGACGCGGTTCTCGTGGCCTTCGCCGGTCAGCACCGCCACTGCGCTTAGCGCGCAATCCTCGCGCCAGACCATCGCCTCGCGTCCGTCGCCGCTGTTGCTGAACCACTTGCCGCTGGCCATGACGCCCGGACCGGCCATGACGATCATGGCATCGGCATAATGCGCATCGCGCAGCGCGGTCCAGGCCATGCCGGAAGCGCGCATCATGCGCTCGGTCTCGATGTGGTCGTGGCGTACTTCGGCCGGATTGGCGTCATCGTCGATGCCGATGAAGCTGGTGTAGGCGATGTGCCGCACCCCGCCCGCCGCCGCCGCGTCGATCGCCGCCTTGTGCTGGACCACCCGCGCGCCAACCCGGGTGCCGCTGATCAGCAACATCCTGTTCGCTCCGGCCACCGCTGTGGCCAGCGTTTCGGGCTTGTCGAAGTCGCCATAGCGCACCTCGCAGCCCTGCTCGGCGCGATGCGCAAGCTTGGCGGGGCTGCGGGTGATCAGGATCAGGTCGCTCGCCCGGCCCTGCGCGACCAGGGCATCGGTGACGATATTGCCGTACTGGCCCGAAGCTCCGGTGATAACAATCCGGGTCACAACGCGGCATCCAGCTGCGCCTGCGGTACCCACCAGCCGTGGACCTGCGGACGCAGGCGCGCGGGCAACGCAACCTTGGCCACCGGCCCTGCACCGAGATTGCCGCCATCGACCACCCAGGCCTCATGCGTGAACTGGTCATCCCCAACCTGCTGGTCGACGATGAACACCAGCCAGCCCTTGTGGCCAACTTCGGCCGACGGCACGTGTACCGGCTCGTTAAAACCCGCTAGCGGCGGCAGCGGCAGGGCATCGACCACGCGCGGCTGCGCCTCGCCCATGCCCTCAAGCCGCATCAGCAGGTTGAAGCTCACGCCGACCGGCCCCGCCAGCAGCGGCGGGCCGCGCAGTTCGGGGTTCATGCTCAGCATCCAGCCGTGATCGTAGGCATGGGATTGGCTGGCGGCGGGAATCACGGGGAAATCGCCCGGCGGCCCGATCTCGCTTTCCTTGACCTCACCCCCATCGGCACGCGGATCGACCGTCCAGCGGGTCAGCGCGCCCTTCATATCCTGCGGCCCCATGAAGATGCCCGAGGGTTCGCGGACAAAGGCGAAGGCGTTGGTGTTATTTAGACAGGCGTCGAAGTGGAGCAACCCGGCCTCGTCCTCCCAGGCATTCATCATGTGATAGGAATGCAC
>CANJBY010000084.1 GCA_947472735.1 Sphingomonadaceae bacterium
CCCATAGCCCGTAACCTCGGAAAAGTGAGACTTCACGCCCTTCAGGCAGTCTCACTTTTCCGAGGTTACGGGCTATTGAGCGAGTCGAAGGCTGAAGCCAGTATCCGACTGAAGTCGGAGGGGTTCCTCCTCGAAGGGGACTCTAAAACCGGACTGCTAGCGGATCGCGCCGTAGAGATCGTGCGCATCGGCTTCCTCGATCGTCGCCAGCACGAAATCGCCGGGAGCCAGCGACGCCGGGACGTTGCGCAAGTAAACCGCCCCGTCGATCTCCGGCGCGTCGGCCTGGCTGCGCCCGGTGGCACCGATGTCACCGTCCTCGTCCGGCTCGCCCACTTCGTCGATGATGACCGGGAGCGTGCGGCCGACCTTGGCGGCCAGCCGGGCTGCGCTGATTGCCTCGGTCTTTTCCATGATCCGGGCATAGCGCTCTTCCTTGACCGCTTCGGGCACGTGATCGGGAAGGTTGTTCGCGGCGGCGCCTTCGACGGGCTCAAACCGGAACGCGCCGACGCGGTCGAGCTGGGCCTCGTCCAGCCAGTCGAGCAGGTACCGGAAGTCCTCTTCGGTCTCGCCCGGGAAGCCGACCACGAAACTCGATCGGATCGCGATGTCCGGGCAGATTGCGCGCCAGTCCCGCAGCCGCTCCAGCACCTTGGCCTCATTCGCCGGCCGCTTCATCGCCTTCAGCACGCGCGGGCTGGCGTGCTGGAAGGGAATGTCGAGGTACGGGGTGACGATCCCTTCGGCCATTAGCGGGATCACTGCGTCGACGTGGGGATAGGGATAGACGTAGTGCAGCCGGACCCACGGGCGCTCACCGGCCGGCGTGCGCAGCCCGCCCAGCTCGCGGGCGAGATCGGTCATGTGAGTGCGGACGGATCGCCCCTGCCACTGGCGCTCTTCGTGGCGGACATCGACGCCATAGGCCGACGTGTCCTGGCTGATGACGAGCAACTCTTTGGTGCCCGCGGCCACCAGCTTTTCCGCCTCGCGCAGCACTGCGTCGATCCGGCGGCTGGCGAGTTTTCCGCGCAGATCGGGAATGATGCAGAAGGCGCAGGCGTGATTGCAGCCTTCGGAGATCTTCAAGTAACTGTAGTGACGCGGGGTCAGCTTGATGTCCGGTTGGGGCACCAGGTCGATGAACGGTCCCTGGCTGGGCGGTGCGGCCTGGTGCACGGCCTCGACCACCGCCTCGTACTGGTGCGCACCGGTAACCGCGAGGACCGCCGGAAACTTCGCGCGGATCAGCTCGGCCTCGTTGCCCATGCACCCCGTGACGATCACGCGGCCGTTCTCGGCAATTGCCTCGCCAATGGCGGCCAGGCTTTCCTCTTTCGCGGAGTCCAGGAAGCCGCAGGTGTTGACCAGCACAACGTCGGCACCGGCGTAATCGCTGCTCATCGCATAGCCATCGGCACGGAGCCTGGTCAGGATCCGCTCGGAATCGACCAGCGCCTTGGGACAGCCCAGGCTGACCATGCCTACCTTCTTCTGATCGGGAATCGTACTCGCCATGGCCGCGCCCCTACACCGCGCTTGGTCGATTGGCCATTGCCAAGCGCTGTCACTGCGGCAAGATCGGCACTCAGGCAAGACTGCAGGGGGAGAACGCAGATGTGGGAGATCAATCCGCTGGCCGTGATCGGGTCCGTCCTCGCGGCGCTGACGATCGGTTTCGTCTGGTACGGCACACTGTTCGGCAAGCGCTGGCAGGCCGAAACCGGCCTTAGCGATGACGTGCTCAGGAACGCCGCGATGGGCAGGATCTTCGGCGGCTTTGCGCTGGCCACGGCGTTCGGCGCCTTCATCCTCGGCCATGTGCTCGCAACCTATGGCTCGCCCGGCACCTCGATCAGCACCATGATCGGCTTCGGAGTGGGACTGGGCTTCGTTTCGACCTCGCTGGTCGGAACTTATCTGTTCGCGCGCAAGTCCGGGACGCTGATGCTGATCGACGGCGGTTATTGGACTCTGACCTACACGGTGATGGGCCTGATCTTCGGCCTGCTGCGGTAAAGCGGCGGTGGGACCGGTGAACTGGATCGCGGTGATCGCGGCGGCCTGCGTCGCCGCTGCAGTGCTATGGGCTTTCGCACGCGATAGCGGCTGGCGGAGCGCCGCCGGCTCTCTCCTCCCGCTGCTCGTCTCCAGCGCGATGCTCGGCCACAACTTCGCCCGGATCGGGGCGGAGACGCTGGCGGTCAAACCCTGGCTGTATTTGATGCAGTCCGGCGGGCTGGCGCTGGCCTTCATCGCCCCGGCGCTGTGGATCACCTATGGGCGGCGCGGTCTGGGCGCGGGCAAAGCCCTGCTCGACGGCACCGCCTGGCTGGTTGCATTCCTCGCGATGGGCTTGGTGTTCCGCGTGCTGGCGTGATCAGGCGCGCGCCATCATTCGCCGGTCAGGCGTTTGTCTCCGCCGGGGCAACGACAATCCCCAACACTTCCAGCGCGTCAGGCTTTCCGGCGAATTCCAGCAACTCCCCCGGTTCCGCTCCCAGCAGCGCACGAGCCAGTGGCGCAGAATAGGCAATACGCGCGGCGGCAGGGTCGGCTTCGTCGTCGCCGGTTATGGTCACCACGCGCTCCTTCCCATTGTGGCGAAAGGTGACGGTGCTGCCGATCTGCACGCTCTCGCCGGTCGGAACCGGAACAAGTTCGGCGGTGATCTGGCGCGTCTGCCAATAGCGCAAGTCCCGCTTCGCCGCGTCGATCCGCACCAGTTCTGCACCATCCGCAATCAGTTGCGCAATTTCGGCCCCGGTTTCTGCCACCTTTGCGTCGATCATGGCCGCACCACGGGGCGTGACCAGGTTCGGGCCGGGCGGGATCGGAATTTCGAACTTCGGCTCCAGGTGCTCTTCGTCACCATCGCGCCGGAACGCCACGCTCACGGCCGCGTCTCCCTCACGCGATGTCCGCTTCGAGCGCTTCGCTGAGCTCGAGCCAGGTCGCCTCAACGGTCTCGATCTCCGTTTCCACCGCCGCCCGCCGCTTCATCAGTTCGGTCATGGTCAATCTGGCCAAAGCCGGCGTTGCCGAGCCGGGATCGAACATCGCCTGGTCAATCGCGCTGCGCTCGGTTGTCATGCGCGCCAGTTCGGCCTCGGCCGCGCGGGCCTGCTTGCGCAGCGCCTGACTTTTTTCGCGCGCTTCGGCATTGGCCTTGCGCTGGTCCTTCTTGTTGACGCCGCGCTGCGCCTCGCCCTTGTCGATCGTGCCCCTGTCGCCCGCCAGAACCAGCGAGATGTAGTCGTCGATCGACCCGTCGAAGTCCTTCGCCGTACCAGCTTCCACCAGCACGAGGCGGTCGGCGGTCATTTCCAGCATGTGTCGGTCGTGGCTGACGATGACCACCGCACCCGAGTAGTCATTCAGCGCCTGGACCAGCGCCTCGCGGGCGTCGACATCGAGGTGGTTGGTCGGCTCGTCGAGGATCAGCATGTGCGGAGCGTCACGGGTGATCAGCGCCAAGGCCAGCCGCGCCCGCTCCCCGCCGGAAAGCTTGCCGACCTCGGTCATCGCCTTGGGTCCGGCAAAACCGAACCGGCCGAGCTGGGCCCGAACCGCCGCCGGGCTGACCCCGGGCATGGCAATCGTCATGTGCTGGAGCGGGGTTTCCGACCGGTCGAGTTCCTCGACCTGGTACTGGGTGAAATAGCCCACCCGCATCCGGCTGCTGGCGGTCATCGTCCCCTCCAGCGGGGTCAACTGCGCGGCGAGCAATCGGGCCAGCGTGGTCTTGCCGTTGCCGTTGCGGCCCAGCAGCGCGATCCGGTCATCGGGATCGATCCGCAAGTTTAGCCGTTGCAAAATTTTCGCTTCGCCATAGCCGGCCGCCGCCAGGTCGAGCGTGATCAGCGGGGGACGCAGTTCCTCCGGCGCGGGGAAATCGAAGCTGAGCGAGGGATCATCGATCAGTTCTGCGATCGGCTGCAGCTTTGCCAGCGCCTTGGCGCGCGACTGCGCCTGCTTGGCGGTGGAGGCGCGGGCCGAATTGCGTGCGACGTAATCGCGCAGCCGCTCGCGCATGGCATCCTGCCGTGACTTGGCCGATGCGAGCTGCGCCTGCCGCGCCGCGCGCTGACGCTCAAACGCATCGTACCCGCCGGGATAAAGCGTCAGCTTCCCGCCCGTAAGGTGCAGGATGTGATCGACCACGTTGTTGAGGAAGTCACGCTCATGGCTGACCAGCAGAATGGTGGCCGGATAGCTGCGCAGAAAGTCCTCCAGCCACAGCACGGCTTCGAGGTCCAGGTGGTTGCTCGGTTCGTCGAGCAGCAGCAGATCGGGCTGCGAGAACAGCAGTGCGGCCAGCGCGACCCGCATCCGCCAACCACCCGAAAAGCTTTCGAGCGGACGTTGCTGGGCCTCCTCGTCGAAGCCCAGACCGACCAGGATGCGCGCGGCGCGTGACGGGGCGGAATGGGCTTCGATCGCGATCAGCCGCTCGTGGACTTCCGCAAGGCGATGCGGATCAGTACTGCTCTCGCTTTCGGACATCAGCGCGGCCCGCTCCGTATCCGCGGCAAGCACGGTTTCGAACGGCGAGGCGTCGCCTCCGGGCGCTTCCTGCGCGATATAGCCGATCCTGCTGCCGCGCGGCATGGCGACGCTGCCGGAGTCCGGTTCGAGCATGCCGGCGATCACCTTCACCAGCGTGGACTTGCCGGCGCCATTGCGCCCGATCAGCCCGATGCGCGCGCGCGGCGGCAACTTGGCAGTCGCCTCGTCAATGATCGTGCGCCCGCCAAGGCGAACGGTGATACCGGTCAGATTAAGCATGCGGCGCGCCTAGCAGGACTGGCCGCCCAGCAAAAGCCGCGTTGAGATCGATCGAGGTGATGGCAGGGAAAACCGCAGCAAGCCGTGGTGGCGGAGCAATCAGTTCTGATCGCTACCCGTCCCACAGCGTGGCAAAACCATGTTGATCACGGCTCGATAAACTTCAATTGCAGCTGGGCCTGGCCCCACCCAGCAATTCTATGCTGATGAAAGCGCCATCCGGGATCCTTGCGACGTCGTGATTTACCGGTTCACTTCCACACATGCACAATCGACACACAGGTCCCGGGATGCGCATCGTCAACCACCAAGGTCGCATCGAGCTGGCCGGCCAAGGCTTCGACGATTCCTGTGCCCAGTCCGGGCAGTGTTGCCTTTCGATCCAGAGGTAGACCAACGCCATTATCGTCGACCTGAAGGATCCAGCCAGTAGCATTAGAGTGGAAATCGACCACGATGCGGGCATCGCGGTGCCCAGCAGGAAAAGCATGCTTGAGAGCGTTGATAACAAGTTCGGTCGCGATCAACCCGAGGCTCTCCGAGATGCGAGCATCGACCTTGCTGTCATCCACGCGGGCCACCAGCTCAAGAACGTCGGGCCGCGAAATCATCGAAGCAGAGATGCTCTGACACAGTTCGGTAAAATACGGGCGCAGAGCGACTTCGCCGGCCTGGGTGGTTGCCAGTTGCTTCTGCAATGTTGCTACTGACAGGACCCGGTGGTGGGCATCGCTGAGATGACTGCGTGTTTCTTCCGAATTGACTTTGCGGGCGCTCTGCAGGAGCACGCTGGCGATAATCTGGAGGCTGTTTGCGACCCGGTGCTGCAATTCCTGCATCAGCAATTGCTTTTCGCGCAGCAGGTCATCTTTTTCTTTTTCAGCGCGGCGCTCGACGGTGACATCGGTCGCCGCCAATACTAACCTGACTGTCCGTCGTCACTGTTCCCCGTCAGCACCAATGGCACAGATTTGAGGTTGTGATTTAAGGAGTGTTGGGGCTTCGTCGTAGTGACGAAGGAACGAAG
>CANJBY010000085.1 GCA_947472735.1 Sphingomonadaceae bacterium
AAAGCAACACCCCCCACCCCCATCGAAAACCTGCCCAGCCGGACCCCACCTACCCGGCACCCCCCGTTTTGCTCAGATGGGACCCACGCTTCCTTCTACATACTGTTTTGCTCGCCCAGCATCCGGGCTGCCGCCGATATCTTCTCCCCGCCATGCACAAGTCGAACCGCCTCCCGCTTGAACTCAAGCGTATAGCGCGCCTTCACTCCGTCCTTCATCCTGATACCCCTTCGCTGATCTGTTCCTATCAGCCAAGGGAGACGTCAGGCAGGGGCAAGCTCACTACGTATCCTAAGCAATTACCCCTATCTTGACATTTGGCCCGCAATCTGGCAAGACAAGGTATTTGCGCAGTGGTCTACTGCATTATGCAAATAGCACAATGTTTGCTTGAGAGTGAAATATTTATATTTTCTCGATTATTTTTTTTATCGTGTTTATTCTTCTGTGCAAATTCTATGGCGCACGCGGAAACTGCAACAGCAGGGCTAGAAACGCTATCGGGAGAAAAATGCGAACTTAGGGGAGCGGGCCAACAGTCGCCAGGCAGTGTCTTTGTCGATGACAGGCAATTGCTGTGTGGCGGCGTGGTGGTAGGCAGGGCTGCACGCCTGCTGTTTCCCGAGAATAACAAAGATTCCGGCAAGCAGCAGCTTGAGCGCGCTTTTAGTGCAACAAAGGGAGATCTGCTGCTCAATGCCCAATTAAACTGCGAGCCAGAACGATTTTTGCCGCATGATGGTGAAGTTTTTCTCGCCCTGCCGTGCCGAAGTTCGACAGATGGTTGGCCAACCTTATTGCTCGCTAAGATCAGCGGTGACTCAGTGCAGATCGCTCAAGGGCCTGCTTCTGCCTATCCGGCCCTGTTGGCGGCACTCGGCCTGCCGCATGATGCAAACCGTACCCTTCTAACCGCCGAGGTACGCGCTCTGTGGTCCGCGCCTATAGTCATCGGAAGCGAAGTCGATCAGGCGCTGATCCGCGAGCTATGGTCGGATGCCCGGCTTGCCAACGGCCGTTTTGCCTATGCCGAAGCCGAACAGACTTTGCGCAGGGCGCTCGAAGTTCAAATTCGCGTTTTTGGCGAGGATGACGTCGTAAGCAACGCACTTATTCTCGACATGGCGATGGCCGTTGCAAATCTTGGCCGATTTGACGAATCAGATGGCCTGCTCCGCCGCGCCGCCCCAATTATAGAACGGTCGCCAAATCCGGCCGAGCGAGCCCGGCTGGCAACTTATAGGGCCAATATCTCAGCGCTGCGCGGCGATTATGTCGCAGCCCGCACCGAAGCCAGCGACGCCGTCGCGCAATGGCGGACAATAGCCGACGCTCGCCCAACCACCAATGACACGGCCTTGGCGCGGGGGGAAATGGCGATGGCCATTAATCTTGAAGCATTTGTCCTGATGCGCATCGGCGATGCAACCAGCGCCAATGTGCGTGCAAGCGAGGCGTTACTGGCGCTGGCAGCAGCGCCTGCGACGCCGGTTTGGTGGCGCGCAGATATAATGGGGGTGCTTGGCGAGACCAGCCTTTCGGATGGTCGGCTGGCCGCTGCCGAAACTTACTTCCGCACAGCGATCAGGATCCGCAAGGATACTTTTGGCGAAGGCGCGGGAACCCTGCGTCTGCGCACGGCGCTGGCTCGTTCTTACCAATCAGAGGGCATGAATACAAATGCCATCATTGCCTATCGGGAAGCGCTGACTATCGCCCGCGGACTTCCGCGAGACAGTTTGCCGTTTACGGATGAAGACTTGGTGCCGCTAGCAGCGGCAGTGGTCGATGTTAGCGCCAGCATCACCGACGAAAAGAAACTTCAGGGTTTGTTTGCCGAAGTCTTTGACGCCTTTCAATTTGCCCGCAAGCCCGGCCGCGACCGCACGATTGCCTTGGCGGCCACGCGGCTCTCGTCAGGGTCCGTCGAATTATCTGCCTTGTTGCGGCGCATCGAGGACGAGAATCGTGAGATGGCCCGTTTTCAAAGCGAATTGGCCCAGCAGCAAGCGCTTGCCGCCGATGACCGCAATGCCGAAACCGAAGACGCGCTCATTGCGCAGATCGCTATGCAAGCGCCGCGCATCGCTGCATCTCTCGCAGAAACCGCCACGCGATTTCCCGACTATCAAGCTCTGAAAGAAGAAAATTTACCGCGGCTGGATGATGTTCGTTCCCGACTGAAAGACGATGAAGCCATGGTTACGTTCTTACTGGGCAAGGACAAATCATTTGTTCAGCTCATAAGGCGTGATGGAACGATCATTGCGGAAGTGCCAGCTGGCGCAGAGGATATCGCCGCAAGTGTAAAAAGTTTGCGCCGCGGACTTGAAATCGAGGGGAGCTCGGTTGCTGATTTCGACCTCGAAATCGCGCACCAACTGTTTTCCCAATTGCTTGGTAAGGTCGTCTCGAAGCTCGACGGAATCAAGCGTCTGATTATTGTGCCGTCGGGTGCTCTGGCGAGCCTGCCGTTCGGCCTGCTTGTTACAGCGCCATCGTCTAGCAAAAACTATGGCAACGCAGCTTGGCTTTCCCGCCAATTTGCCATCACCCATAGCCCGTCAATCGCCAGCTTCATCGCACTTCGTTCCACGCGCCTTGTCGGCACGCCGCGTCACCTCCTGCTGGCTGTAGGCAACCCGCTGCTCGGCCCCCTGCCGGGTAACGGGCCAGCAGGTGCAAAAGCCGCCAAGGCTGGGTTTGCGAGCCTGTTAGGCAGTTGTCGGCGGGGCGCCCCGGCGTCACCCGAAACACTTCGCATGCTGGCACCATTACCCGAAACCGCCGGCGAGGTCGCCGCAGTAGCGGCAGCACTCAACGCACCCGACGCAGAAATTATGCTCGCCGCGAATGCAACCGAAGCCAATCTGCGTAGCAAGTCCCTGTTGGACTATCGCATATTGTATTTTGCCACCCATGGCGTCTTGCCTGGCGAATTGAAATGTGAATCCGAACCGGGGCTCGTGCTCACACCGCCCTCTAAAGCTGCGGCAACGCGCTCCACCGACGGATTGCTCGACGCCAGCGAGATCGCCGCACTGGAACTTCACGCCGACCTCGTAGTGCTGTCAGCCTGCAATACTGCATCGGACGGCGGCGGCAAACTGGGCGGCGAAACCCTGTCGGGGCTGGCCGAAGCCTTTTTCCATGCCGGCGCCCGCAGTTTGCTGGTCAGCCATTGGCAGGTGCCATCGGCGGCGACTGCGCGTTTGATGATCGTTATGTTTAAAGCCGTCGGCGCCAACCCTGGCCTGCCGATCGATATCGCCCTCGCGCAAGCGCAACTTAAGGCAATCGAGAACCCGGCCACGGCTCACCCCTTTTTCTGGGCGGCCTTTGTGTTGATCGGCGACGGTGCCTCATCTCCGTTTGACGAAGGAGCCGTGCCATGAATTGGAATGCTCTGATTGCAGGGCTGGCGCTCGTCCTCGCCTGGCCCGCCCTCGCGGCGCCGATGATCGTCGTTGAAGCGCGCGGTGGCGGCCTGAACCCAGGGATGCGCATCGATAGCACGCGCCCAGTAAAACTCGTCGAGGGCGAAAAAATAGTGTTGGTCGCGCTCGATGGCCGGATGACCACATTGCGTGGTCCCTATACTGGCCCGATTGGCCGTAACGCGGGGTCAGTTCAGAATCCACGCACCGCGTTGGCAGCACTTATCGCCACCCGCAACGATCGTGCCAGCACAGTCGGGGCAGTTCGGTCCGGAGCCAATGCCGCGCCATTGCCTGAGCCGTGGCTTATCGACATCTCGCGCGGCGGCGACCGCTGCCTGAAAGGTGGCGAAAAGCCGGTCTGGTGGCGTCCGGAGAGCCGTGTAGAACAGGCATTTTCAGTGTTTCCCGTTGATCGCTCGTGGCGCGCCGATTATGTTTGGAAGTCGGCGACAGATCGCATGACGCCCCCCGATATTGTCGGGCTTGACGATTTAAGAATCTTCATTGTCCGCGCCGTTGGGCAGGAATATCCCGTCCGGATCAACGTAATACCCCGTGATATCAGCGATCCTATGGTGATCAGCGCCTGGATGCTGGAAAAGGGATGCGTTCAGCAGGCTGATTCATATCTTAGGGCTATCGGCAAGGATCTTGCAGAGACTGCGCCGTCACCGGGCGATGCTGCGCCGCGCACCGGGTCGTTACAAAGATGAACCGCGCAATCCGGCAGGTCATCGCCGCAATCGCAATTGCATTCGCCGCTGCGTTTCTGAGTGGCGGCGGCGTTCACTTCATCGCGCCGTTGGCAAATCTGGAAACAAAGCTCGCTGATATCCGTGTTGCAGCTATGCAGCCCGCCATGCCGCCATCTTCGGATATCGTCGTCATCGCTATCGACGAGGCGACGCTGGCCGCATTTGCATATCGCTCGCCCGTTGACCGGGGCCTTGTCGCCGATTTGATCGAACAACTCGAAGCCAAGGGCGCCGCCGCTATTGGGGTTGATATCATCGTCGATCAACCGACCGAAGCCGCCAAGGATGAACGGCTTCGCAAAGTCATCCGGTCGACCCGCACACCGCTGGCCTTCAGCTTCAGTTCGGCACCCAATGTCGTTAATGCCGAACAGCTTACCTATATGGAACAGTTTATTCCGGAGGATAAGCGCGCAGAGGCAAATCTGCTGACCGATCCGTATGACGGGTTGGTCCGCCGCATCAACCCGGGCGGCACTGTCCTTAATGGACGGCGGGTTGACACCCCACAGAATCCCGCGGGATTTGTAAGAAAACTGGCCGCGATGCGCGGGGCAACAGCGCCTCTGTTTCCGGTCGACATCGCCTGGCGTGCACAGCCAGATGCCGAAAACGCGCCTTTTCCGACTTTTTCGGCAACCCATCTGTCGTTTTTGCCTGCCGAACTGATCAAGGGCAAGATCGTGTTAATCGGGGCCGTGCTGTCGATCACAGATCGCCATCGCACCCCGCTATCAATCATTGACGATGGCGATCGGGGCAACATGCCGGGCGTCATGATCCAGGCCCATGGCATAACCCAGATGTTGGAAGGACGGCGTCCGCCCACGGTCCCATTGTCTTGGAGCATTGGCCTATTGGCGCTTTTCTCCACAATCGGCACAGTATTGAGCCTGTTACGAATGGGGATTGTTTTCAATGTCTCCATCAGCTTCGTGATCACGATTGGATATTGGGTCGGCGCGATCCTCGGTTTTGGCGAGGGGTTGCCAATGCTGCCACTGTTCGGACCGACACTGGCGCTGCTCCTCGCTTTATGGATGATGGACCTGATCATCGGCCGCGGCGAACGCAAGCAGCGCGAATTTATCCAAAGCACATTCTCGCGCTATGTCTCGCCGGCAGTGGTCGACCAGTTAATCGCCGATCCGAGCGCGGCACAAGTGTCGGGCTCCAAGCGGGAAGCGACCTTCATCTTCACCGACATTGCAGGCTTCACCACCCTTTCTGAAAAATTGGAAGCCGAAGAACTCTCTGAAGTTTTGAACCAATATCTCGACGGCGCCTGCGAGATCATCCTGAAACATGCTGGCACCATCG
>CANJBY010000086.1 GCA_947472735.1 Sphingomonadaceae bacterium
GGAGGGTTGGGGCTTCAACTTCGTTACTTCGTAACAACGACGAAGCCCCAACACTCCTTAAATCACAACCTCAAATCTGTGCCATTGGTGCTGACGGGGAACAAAGCGAAACCGTGCTGCGCAATCAGCCATTCGGCCTGCAGGCTGAGGAATCCTCTCGCATCGGACATTGCGCATGACGCTGCGTCGTTCGCTCCTGACGGCACTCGCCCGTTCCGCCTCCGGCGTCGCGATGACCGAATTCGCGCTGTCGCTGCCGCTGGTGCTGATGGCCGGTCTGTGGGGCACTGAGGAAGCGCACCTGGCGATCACGCACATGCGGATCAACCAGCTGGCGATCCACATCGCCGACAACGCCTCGCGGATCGGCGACACTTCCAACCTGGAAAGCCGCAAGATCTACGAAAACGACATCAACGATCTGCTTGAAGGTGCGGCGATCCAGTCCGGTTCGCTCGACTTCTTCAATCACGGTCGGGCGATCGTCAGCAGCCTCGAGGTCAACGCCGAGGACGAGCAGTACATCCACTGGCAACGTTGCCGGGGCACCAAGACCTGGGCCTCGCACTATGGCGAGGAAGGACATGTGCTGCCGATCTCTTCGCCCGGAATGGGGCCGGCCGGGGCAGAGGTCCAGGCTTTGCCCGATGGCGCGGTGATCTTCGTCGAGCTCGCCTACGACTACGAACCGCTGATCGACGTTCCGTTCGCGCGCGGCCAGCAGATTACGTCCGTGGCCAGCTTCATGGTGCGCGACAAGCGCGACCTGTCGCGGATCTATCAGCGCGATCCGGCTAGTCCCGATCCGGTCGCCGATTGCACGGCGATCACCTTCGGCGGGTAAGCGGCGCTTTCCTGCACACCAGCAAGGCGCTAGAAGCGGGCCGATGGACGTTTCCGACCTTCGCATCGCCTTGTTCTCCGGCAACTACAATTACGTGCGGGATGGCGCGAACCAGGCGCTGAATCGCCTGGTCGGCCATCTGTTGAAGCAAGGCGCGCAGGTCAGGGTCTATTCGCCGACGGTCGACGAGCCGGCCTTCCCGGCCACCGGAGACCTGTTCAGCGTCCCTTCGATCGCCTTTCCGGGGCGCGGCGAATACCGCTTTCCGCTCGCGCTGAGCCCGGCCGTGCGACGCGACCTCAAAGCGTTCGCGCCCAATGTGGTTCACGTCTCCTCACCAGACGTGGTCGCGCACCGGGCGGTCAGCTGGGCCCGCCGCCGCCGCCTTCCGGTGCTGGCTTCGGTCCACACCCGGTTCGAAACCTATTTCCGCTATTACAACATGGCCTGGCTCGAGCCGGTGGTGGAGGCGATGATGCGCCGCTTCTACCGGCGCTGCGATGCGCTGGTCGCGCCCTCGGAAAGCATGGCGCAACTGCTGCGCGAGCAGCGGATGAACTATGACATCTCGATCTGGTCCCGCGGCGTGGACCGCGAGATTTTCCATCCCGGCCGCCGCGACCTGGAGTGGCGGCGCGGCCTCGGCATCGCCGACGACGAGATCGTTATCGGCTTCCTTGGCCGGCTGGTGATGGAAAAGGGGCTGGATGTCTTCTCCGACACCATCGACGAACTGGCCCGGCGTGGCGTGCGCCACCGGGTGCTGGTGGTAGGCGAAGGGCCTGCGAACGACTGGTTCGCATCACGCCTGCCGCAAGCGGTCTTCGCCGGTTTTCAGGCCGGGGCGGACCTTGGCCGGGCCGTGGCGAGCATGGAAGTGCTGTTCAATCCATCGGTGACCGAGACCTTCGGCAACGTCACGCTCGAAGCGATGGCCTGCGGCGTTCCGGTTGTCGCTGCCGCTGCAACCGGGAGCCAGAGCCTGGTCGACGACGGTCAGTCAGGACGACTGGTTCCGCCCGGCGCAATTCATCACTTTGCCGAAGCCTTGCGCGCCTATGCCGTATCTCCCGAGCTGCGCACACGTCACGGCGCGGCCGGAGAAGCCCGCAGTCTCGAATTCAGCTGGGATCGGATCAATCAGACGGTGGCTGATACCTATGTTCGTCTGGCCCGGCAAAAGGCGCGGATGCGCTAACGCAGGGTCCGGTCTGCCTGTTTGCGCCTGGCGTACCACCACTGCAGCGCAATCAGGGCGAGGATAACCGCCGGAATTACCTTGCTGCCCGGCGTATCGAGGACCGGCGGCGGGCTGGACAGTATCTGGTAGGCGAAGCTGATTATTGCCCCCGCGAAAGAGATCGCAAACGCGAGCACCGCATAGCGGGAACGCGCAAGCAGCAGCAGCGATCCTACGACGGAGAACCACACGCCGACCGGCCAGGCGACCTGCACCCAGACCGGAAAGCTGTCGATCCAGTCCAGCATCGGCTTGGGATCGCCCATGTTGGCGAGGTAATCATCGCTGCGCATGCGGGTCATCAGATAGTCGTATCCGCCGAACCCGTTCCACAGCAGCGACACAAATCCGACGATCCAGAAGGACACCGGAACCTTGCCCGCACTTGCCACTTCCATCTGTGCGCTCCCTCTCTCCAGAGTGGGACAATGATACGCCTTTCCCGTGAGGATGCAAAATCGCTACAGTAGCAACATGACCGGCCTGTTTCCCGATGAAGTCCCTGCAAAGGCGCCCGAATCTCCAGCCGCTGACGCACCGCTGGCGGACCGGCTGCGCCCCGCGAACCTGGCCGAGGTCATCGGGCAGGAACACCTCACCGGCCCTGAAGGGGCGATCGGGCGGATGGTTGCTGCAGGCCGGCTGTCCTCGATGATCCTGTGGGGGCCGCCCGGCACCGGCAAGACCAGCATCGCACGATTGCTGGCCGACGCGGTGAAGATGCGCTTCGTGGCCGTCAGCGCGGTATTCTCTGGCGTGGCCGATCTCAAGAAGGCCTTCGCCGAGGCCGAAACGGCCGCAAAAATGGGCCAGCGCACGCTGCTGTTCGTGGACGAGATCCACCGCTTCAACCGCGCCCAGCAGGACGGCTTCCTGCCTTTCGTCGAACGCGGCACGGTAACCTTGGTCGGTGCGACGACCGAGAATCCCTCGTTCGCGCTCAACGCCGCGCTTTTGAGCCGGGCGCAGGTGCTGATCCTGCACCGGCTGGATGCCGCGGCGCTCGGTCACTTGCTCGACCGGGCGGAAGAACTCGAAGGCCCCCTCCCGCTGACCCCAGAATCGCGCGCGGCACTGGTCGCTTCGGCCGACGGCGACGGGCGGTTCCTGCTCAACCAGGCCGAGACGCTTTATAACGCGCAGATTCCGGAGCCGCTCGATCCGGCCGCGCTGGGCAAGTTCCTGCAGCGCCGGGTGGCGGTCTACGACAAGGACCGCGACGGGCACTACAACCTGATTTCCGCGCTCCACAAAGCCTTGCGCGGGTCGGACCCGCAAGCTTCGCTCTACTACATGGCGCGGATGCTCACCGCCGGGGAGGAGCCACTCTACGTGCTGCGCCGCCTGGTGCGCTTCGCAAGTGAGGACATCGGGCTGGCCGATCCGCAGGCGCTGGTGCAATGCCTCGCCGCAAAGGACGCCTATGAATTCCTCGGCAGCCCGGAAGGCGAGTTGGCGATCGTCCAGGCCTGCCTCTATCTCGCCACCGCCCCCAAATCGAATGCCGCCTATGCCGCCCAGAAGACGGCCTGGACCAGCGCGCGCGAGACCGGGAGCCTCAGCCCGCCGACCAACATCCTCAACGCCCCGACCAAGCTGATGAAGGACATCGGCTATGGCAAGGACTATGCCTACGATCACGAAGCCGACGACGGCTTCTCCGGCGCCAACTACTGGCCCGAAGGCATGGCTCCGCAGCAATATTACCGGCCGGTCGAGCGCGGATTTGAACGCGAGGTGCTCAAGCGGATGGAATGGTGGGACAAGAAGCGCCAGGAGCGGCGGGGCGAGTGAAGTTGCCTACGGCCAACCGTTCCGCTCGTCCTGAGCCTGTCGAAGGACGCCGCACGCCGGCTGGGCCTCGCCTGACAGCCTTCGACAAGCTCAGGGTGAGCGGGTTTTCAATTGGAGGTCCAAACTGAGTTGTCGCTTTCGGCATTTCGCCGCCATCGACTGGTCCGGCGCAGCGGGTGAACGCCATCCCGGGATAGCCGTGGCGCTCTGCGGCTCGGGGGACGAAGCCCCGGTACTGCTCCGGCCTGGCGAGCGTTGGTCCCGCGGCGAAGTGCTGGACTGGCTGCTGGCGGAGCTGCCCGAAGACACCCTGGTCGGCTTCGACATGGGGATCAGCCTCGCCCATGCCGATGCCGGCGCGTTCTTTCCCGGCTGGGCCGCGAGCCCGGAGGATGCGCGATCGCTCTGGGCGTTGGTGGACCGGCTGTGCGCCGAGGACGCGCACCTGGCGGTTTCCAGTTTCGTCGACCACCCCGATGCAGCCCGGCACTTCCGCCGCCACGGCGGCCGCGAAGGCGCGGCGTTCGGAGGCGGTAGAGGACGGTTCCGCGTGACCGAGCGGGCGCAGGAAGCGATGGGCTGGCGGCCGTATTCGAACTTCAATCTGGTCGGCGCCGCGCAAGTCGGTAAATCGAGCCTGACCGGGATGCGGCTGCTGCACCAACTGGAGGGTCGGCTACCCGTCTGGCCGGTCGACCCGCTGCCGGCCGGTGGCTCGGTCGTGGTGGAAATCTACACCACCATCGCCGCCATGGCCGCTGGGCGCCGAGCGGGCCGCTCGAAAATGCGCGACCATGCTGAACTCGATGCGGCCCTGGCCTGGCTGGGCAGCCAGCCCCTTGGTGCAACCGGGGTAATTTCCGATCACGCCAGCGACGCGCTGGTCACCGCCGCCTGGCTGCGCACTGCAGCCCATCTGCCACCGCTATGGCAACCCGTGGGCCTGACCCCGCAAATCGCCCGCACTGAAGGCTGGACCTTTGGCGCAACCTGAAGCAAAGGGTCTCCGCCGCCACGGCGCGCCGGCTTAGCTCAGTTGGTAGAGCACCTGATTTGTAATCAGGGGGTCAGGGGTTCGAATCCTCTAGCCGGCACCATTGTTTTCAAGGGTTTAGTGGAAGCTTCGGGCATTGGCTAAACCCTAATTGATCGCCTAGGCATCAGATAGGCATCAGGCAGACGTTTCTAGCCACCACCTGCCTCGCATCAAAGCAACACCCCCC
>CANJBY010000087.1 GCA_947472735.1 Sphingomonadaceae bacterium
GACGGCCAGCAGGGCCGCCTGTTCATCGGCTTCGCCGCCGCCGAACTTCTCGGCCTGCTCTCGTTCGTCGTCGCGATGATCCTGATCTTCGTCGCCTGACGCGAACCAGACCTGACATAACCGGCCGGAGCTGAACCTCCGGCCGGAAATCTACGGATTTTCCGATGCCTCAGATCGCGCAATTGGCCGAGACCTATGCCAGCCAGATTTTCTGGATGCTGGTGTTCTTCGGCTTCATCTTCTTCGTCGTCGGCCGCGGCATGGTGCCCCGGGTGATGGCGACCGTCGACGCGCGCGACCGGCAGATCGCGTCTGACCTGGCTGCTGCCGAAGGCGCCCGCAAGGCCGCGGACGAGCAGGAAGAGGCCTGGCGCATTGCCGCCAACGCCCAACGTGCTGAGGCTCAGGCGATCATTGCCTCGGCCAAGGCCGCTGCCGCCAAGAAGACCGAAACTCGCCTCGCGAAGGCGGCAAGTGCCATCGACGCGCGGCTGACCGAGGCCGATGTCCGGATCCAGGCCGCCCGCAGCAGTGCGCTGGCCGAAATCGAAGGCGTCGCCAGCGAGGCCGCAAGCGATATCGCTGCGCGGCTCGCGGGCCTCAAGGTTGATTCCAAGGCCGCCGCCGCTGCCGTGAAGGAAGTGCTCAATGGCTAACCTGATGCTCCTGGCCGCCGCCGCCGAGCATGGCGAAAGCGCCGAGCTGCTGGCGTTCGGCTTCGTCACCCCCGGGATGTGGGTCGCGCTGTCGATGACCGTGCTGATCCTGGTGGCGCTGAAGCTGGGTGTGGCCGGCAAGCTCACTTCCGGACTCGATTCATCGATTGCGGAAATCCGCAAGCAGCTGGACGAGGCGAAGGCCCTGCGCGCCGACGCTGAGGCGCTGCGCAAGGAATATGCGGACAAGATCGCCAATGCCGAAAAGGACGCGCTGGCCATGCTCGAGCATGCCCGCACCGAAGCAGACGCAATCGTCGCCAAGGCCGAAACCGATGCCAAGGCCATGGTTGCCCGGCGCGAGAAAATGGCATCCGACAAGATCACCGCCGCGGAACGCAGCGCGGTAGCCGAAATTCAGGCCAAGGCCGCATCCACCGCCGCGGCCGCGGCTGCCAGGCTGATCGCCGGCGGCCACGGCGCCACGGCCGACCAGGCCCTTGTCGACGAGGCGATTTCCGCCATCTGATTTACAGTTTCCAGCGACGGCTGGATTCGGAAGACCCCCGCTTCGGCGGGGGTTTTTTGTTGCGCTTCTGGCCGTGCCGATCCGGGCCGAACTCTGATCGACTAGAAGCTGTTCTTCGCCTCTCGTAGCGCCGCAAACGTGGCCACCGTATCCCCGCCGCCACCCCACCGTGCCTGCAGCGCTGAATCGTCGGCGCGCAGGAAGGGGTTGGTCGCCAGTTCGCGGGCGAGGGGGAAGGGCACAGTCGGGCGGTTCTCGGCCCGCGCCTTGGCGATGTCCTGCGCATAGGCGGCCAGCGCTTCGTTGTCCGGATCGGCATGAACCGCGAAGCGGGCGTTGGACTGGGTGTATTCGTGCGCGCAATAGAGCAGCGTGTCGGCGGGCAGGGCCTTGAGCCGGGAAAGGCTGGTCCAGAACTGCGGGGCGCTCCCTTCGAACATCCGCCCGCAACCCAGTGCGAACAACGCATCGCCCACGAAGGCCACCCCGGCATCGGGGAGGTGATAGGCAATGTGGCCCATGGTGTGCCCGCCGACGTTGAGCACTTGCGCGTCCCATTCGCCCAGCATCACCGTTTCGCCTTGATCAACCGTCCGGTCCACCCCGGCGATCTTGGCCGCGTCGCCGGCCGGGGCGACGATGGTGCAGCCGGTGGCCGCCTTGATCGCCTCATTCCCGCCGGCATGGTCGGCGTGCCAGTGGGTGTTCCAGATCTGGCTGATCTGCCAGCCCTTGATCCCGGCCTGGCGCAGGTATTCCTCGGCATCGGGCGTATCGATGCAGGCGGTCTCGCCGCTGACGGGATCGTGCAGCAGGAAACCGTAGTTGTCGGACAGGCAGGGAAACTGATGGACTTCGATCACGATATGTCTCCGGCGCTGGGCCTCAGTTTGCGGGGATCAGCAGATCGCCGGTGAAATGATAGCCATCGGGCGGTCCGCGCAATTGCCAGTAATCCACCAGCCCGATCTCCCTCGCGGCCTCCACGAACAACGGCTCGCGGACCAGTTGGGCTGCTTCGGGCAACCATATGAAACTCCAGCCCGCACCGACGGTTCCCGCCTGCTTGAGCCGGCGCACCGTCTCGAGCAAATGGGCGGCGCTCAGGTCGGCCCGACCAAGCTGAGCATACCACAGGATAATGCGCTTGTTGCGCATGAATTCGCCCTTGGCGAGGGTGGATGATGCGAGGTCTTCCATCGCTTCCATGGCCGACCCGCGGAATGCGGCATCGTTTATGGCGCGATAGATCAGGCGAAGCCGATCCGCCGACCACAGTTCATCAGGTGAGCCTCCTCCGGCGGCGAGAACCGCCTGCGCGGCCAACTCGTAATTCCCTTTGCGCGAATGGAGCATCGCCCTGACATCGGCATAGGGCAGGCTGTCAGCCGGGACCCCGCAAGACACGGCCAGGTCAAGCAGGCGCTCGGCCTCGTCATTTTGTCGCAGCATCACATTGCCTAGCGCCAGAAGCGTGGCGAACTGGGGGTGAAACGGCGTGAAGACCTCCAGCGAAAACAGATCCGGCATCGAGCGTTCGAGATGGCCGGCCGATTGGGTCACCAGCGTTGCCCGGCTCATGTAGGCCATGGCAAGGCTGGGGCGTCCCTCAATGACGTTGCTGTAGACCGCTTCAGCGTCTATGAAACGCCCTTGTAGCGCCAGGATTGTCGCTTTGGAGAGCAACGCTTCAATGCAGTTCGGATCGATCTGCAAGGCCCGCTCGGCTGATCGCAGCCCGTCTGCAAATCCGGCCCCGTTCGGGACCCGCGACTGCACGCCGCGCATCGACGAAAGCAGGGCAAGCACGGCATGGGCCATCGCCGAATTCTCGTCGAGCGCTACCGCTTCGGTAGACAGGCGTTCGGCGGCAATCGCAGCGCGCTCGGTTCCCTGACCAGCTAGCCAATAAGACTTGAGCGCGATCTGGTAGGCGGCGGCATTGCCGCGCAGCCCTGTGGGCATAGGCACGAGCGGGCGCAGTGAGCCGTTGAGGTTCTCCAGCAGCGCCTCGACCGTGGCGTTGGCCACCTCTTCCTGGATCGCCAGCAGGTCGGACATGGTTCGGTCGAATGTGCGCGACCACATGATGTAGCCTTCGCGTCCATCGACCAGTTGAGCGGAGATCTTCACGCGCTCCGCCGCTCGGCGCACGCTGCCTTCGAGAATGGCGTCAACGCCCAATGTCCGCGCCATCGCCAGGGCATCCAGCCCTTGCCGCTGGATTGCCAGGCTCGAGGCGCGAGCAGGCAGTTTCAAGCCCGTGCACGCGCTGAGCAGGCCAAGGATCTCGTCCGCCATCCCATCGCCGAGGTAGTCGTTCGCGGGATCGCCGGTCAGGTTGGTGAAGGGCAGCACCGCCAGCGAGGTGCGCACGTTGCTTGTCGGCTGCTGGGCGGGAGCAGGAGCGCCAGGCGAAACCTCAGCATTGGCCGGGCCAACGTCCGCCACGAAGCGGAAGCCCTTGCCGGGTGCGGTGACGATCAGCCGCCGTCCGTCGACCCCGTCGCCCAGCAGCTTGCGCAGCTGCGAGATCGCCTGGCTGAGACTGTTCTCCTCGACCACCACGCCGGGCCAGACGGCATCCATCAGCTCGGCCTTGCTGACCAGTTCGCCGGCGTGGGCGACCAGGTAGAGCAGCGTATCGAAAATGCGCGGAGGGATCGCCAAAGGCGTGTCATCGTTCCGGCGGAAGAGCTGCCGGCTTACCGGGTCCAGCACGAACTGATCGAAGGTGATTGCGCCGGTCACGTTCCCCCTCAGCCTGCTTCAGGACAATTCAGAAAGCTTCAGCAGCATCGCCAAAGAAGCTTCAGATCGCCTTCCGTAACGTCAGGATCAAGGAAAGCACATCGCCGACCCGCTCACAAGGGAGACTGCCATGACTCGCCAGGACCTGATTGATTGCCCCGATCTGCTCGAAATCGGCCTCTGGGCCGCAGTCGACCCGCGCATGGTCGCCCGGATGCTGGGCGTGGAGGAATATTCCGAGGAGGAAGACGAGGACCTGGCGGCGATGCGCCACACCCGGATCGCGGCCTGACCTTTCCTCGGCCGCAAAAAACTGGCCCGCCCGGATCACTCCGGGCGGGCCTTTTGTCTTCTTGCCAGCCCATCCCCTGAAGGGGAGGGCGAACAGTCTTACTTCTTGGCCTTGAGCGCGGCGCCCAGGATGTCGCCCAGCGAAGCGCCGGCATCCGACGAACCGTACTGCTCAACCGCTTCCTTCTCCTCGTGGAGCTGGCGAGCCTTGACCGAGAAGTTCGGCTTCTTCGACCGATCGAAGCCGGTGACCATGGCGTCCAGCTTCTGGCCGACCTGGAAGCGGTCGGGGCGCTGTTCGTCGCGGTCGCGGCCGAGGTCGCTGCGCTTGATGAAGCCGGTGGCGCCATCGTCGCCAGCCTGCACTTCGAGGCCGCCGTCGCGCACTTCGAGCACGGTGACGGTGACGACGTCGTTCTTCTTGAGGCCGGTCCCCGATGCGGTCGAGACGCCGCCGGCAGCCGGGGCGCCCTTTTCGAGCTGCTTCATGCCGAGCGAGATGCGCTCCTTCTCGACATCGACGTCAAGCACGACGGCCGAAACCTGCTCGCCCTTGCGGTGCAGCGCCAGTGCGTCCTCGCCGGAGATGCCCCAGGCGATGTCGGACATGTGGACCATGCCGTCGACGTCGCCGTCGAGGCCGATGAACAGGCCGAACTCGGTCGCGTTCTTGACTTCGCCTTCCACGGTCGAACCGACCGGGTGCTTGTCGGCGAAGCTTTCCCACGGGTTCTGCTGGGCCTGCTTGAGGCCGAGCGAGATGCGGCGCTTGTCGCTGTCGACCTCGAGCACCATGACATCGACTTCCTGCGAAGTGCTGACGATCTTGCCGGGGTGGACGTTCTTCTTGGTCCAGGACATTTCCGAAA
>CANJBY010000088.1 GCA_947472735.1 Sphingomonadaceae bacterium
CCGGCGATATGGGATTCACGCGTGCCGTATGAACCTTCGACAAAGGCGCGGAGCTTGGGGCTGAATTCAAAATCTGCATGCGAAAACAGCGCAAGGCGCTTGATTTCCGGACGGAGTTGAACTTCGGCCCAGGGCGAGCAATCGCGCAGGCATTCACCGCCCTGACGTTCGCCAAAGCCATTGGACGCAGTGAAGTTGCCCGCATCATATTGCCGAACGGTCTTGCCGTTCGGGCTGAACACAAGCCCGCGGATCGCCAGCGGATTGTCGCGCGGGTTAGCCGTGGTCATCCGGAGTACAGTCGACAGGGCGTAGTTGGTATAGGCCCCGTTGTCACCGCGAATGGTGCGCGGCAGGCCATTGTTGGTCGCAGTAGCAGAGTTGTTGCCGTTCGCTTCGTTGACGAAGGTGTCAGGCGATACGGAGCACCATTCGCGAACATAGACGCAGTCACCGACAGCCTTGGAGTTCTGGTACTCGCCGCCGAAGATGATGTGGCCACGACCCTCGGCAAAGCCGGTGCCGGCCGCGAGCGACGCGTGGAAGGCATCGCCATCGTTGCGGAAGGTCTGGCCGAAGTCGACCTGCGCTTTGACGCCGGTCAGCTTCTTGTCGAGGATGACGTTGACCACGCCCGCCAGAGCGTCCGTACCGTAAGCCGCGGAAGCGCCGCCCGTAACCGTTTCAACGCTCTTCACGAGCATCGACGGGATCAGGTTGAGGTCAACCGCGCCGCCGGAGGTGGAAGGCACGAAGCGACGGGTATCAACCAGCGTCAGCGTGCGAACGCCGTTGTTGGGGTTGAGGCCGCGAAGATCGGCGATGTTCGAACCAGCGTTGAGGATCGACAGCACGGCGATGCCGGTGTTCGTTTCCGTCGCCTTGGAGAGGTTCTGGGGCAGCGACTGCACCGTCTCACCAATGTTGACCTGACCCAGCGCCTGGATCTGCTCGGCGCCGATCACGGTCACCGGATTGGTGGAAGTGAAGGTGGAGCGGGTAAGGCGCGAACCGGTGACAATGATGTCTTCCCTGGCCGCGGGTGCGTCGGATGCAGCAGGATCGTCCTGTGCCTCCTGGGCCCAGACAGTCTGCGGCAGTGCAACTGTGCACAGCAGCGCCGCCGATATCTTCGCAAAGCTCTTCATGTTCAAACTCTCCCAGTGAACCTCAAAACGCGAATATCGAGGTTGGTTCGCAAATGTGCCGGCTTCTTACGATACCGGTCCCAATTGGCGACTTGCCCCCAAACCCGTTGTATCTCCTCGTGAATTCCTCAATCGGTCCCGAAGGTACAATTGGCACATTACGCCTCGGCCCGTGCAGAGCTTGCCCGAACAGGAAGTTTCCTTCGCGCTTGGCGGAACGGGAAAGAGCGTTGGCAGCTGCGTTCTTTGCGCAACACTGGCGGGATTTCAGGCATTTCGGCACCCTTGATCCTGGCCCCGGGATAGTTGCCTTTGCCGGAACTGTCGCTAGGCTGAGGGCATGATCAGACACACCATTGCATCCGCGCTCGCCATCGTTCTTGCCTCCGCTCCTGCCGCTGCGACGCCCGCCGATGGACAGGGTCTGGCATGGGACATCGTAGCGGGGCTGACCACCGAAGTGGGCCAGCGCCTGGCCGGCACCGATCGTGAAGCGGCGGCGCGCGAATGGGCTGCGGCCCGGCTCAAGGCGCTCGGCCTCGCCAATGTGCGGATCGAGCCGTTTACCATGCGGGCCTTTATCCGCGGGGAGGAATCGGGGCGGTTGACGGCTCCGGTCCCGCAGCGCCTGGCGATTACCGCCCTGGGCAATTCCGTGCCGACGCCGGCTGGGGGGCTAGAGGTCGAAATGGTCTATTTCGCGAATTTCGACGCGCTTAAGGCGGCCCCGGCGGGATCGCTCAAGGGCAAGGTCGCGTTCATCGATCACGCCATGCGCGCCAATCAGGACGGGTCGGGTTACGGACCTTACGGCAACGTCCGGCGGCAGGCACCTTCTATGGCCGCCAGCAAGGGCGCAATCGGCGCGGTGCTCCGTTCGGCCGGCACGGACCCGCACCGCAATCCCCATACCGGGGCGACCAATTTCGCGGCCGGGGTGGCCCCGATCCCTTCTGGCGCCGTCTCGAACCTCGATGCCGACCTCGTCGCCCGCACTGCCGCACTGGGCAAGCCGATGCGCATATCCCTGACCCTCACCGGACACCCGCAGGATAACGCGCCTTCGGGCAACGTCATTGCCGATCTGCCCGGGCGCGACCCTTCGCTGCCGCTGATCGTGATCGCTTGTCATCTTGACTCGTGGGATCTGGGTACCGGAGCGATTGATGATGCGGCAGGCTGCGGGATCATCACAGCCGCTGCCCTGGCAGCGCAGCGCGAGGGCAAGCTGCTGCGCACCGTGCGCTTGTTGTGGGCCGGCAGCGAGGAGCTGGGCGGGTTCGGCGGCGCAGCCTATGCCAAGGCTCACGCTGCCGAAGCGCACGCGCTGGCGATGGAATCCGATACCGGCGCCGACCGGGTGTGGCGGGTCAAGTTTCGACTAGGCGCTTCGAGTGCCGGCTTGGCGAACCGAATCTCCGCAGCGTTGGATCCGATGGGGATCGTCCGTTCGAAGGACGAGCCGGAAGGCGGCACCGACGTGGGCGCCATCATCGCGGCCCAGAAGCTTGCGGTGATCGATCTCGACCAGGACGCTACGCGCTATTTCGACCTGCACCACACGCCGGACGACATGCTCGACAAGGTCGATCCCGTTCAGCTGCAGCAGAACGTCGACGCATGGGCCAAGGTCCTGCGGATCGTGGCTAACGAACCCGGAGAGATATCAGGCGGCAGCTGACCATCAGCGCTTGAGCGCCAGCGCCTCCAGATAGGCGCTGCGATCAATGATCGGGGCAAGCTCGGCACGGGTCAGTGCGGGGCGCTTCTCGATCGGGGCCAGCCAGGCCTCTTCCTCGGTCAGCACGTCCAGCATGTCATCGGCATAGCCTGCCAGCCAGGTATGACGATCCCAGCAGCGCGCCAACTCTTCCATGGTGAAGCCGCCGGACTTGGCGACCAATTTCTGCGCCATCGTCGGGTCGCGCTTCATGTCCGCAGTCGCGTCAATCAGGTCGCGCAGGAAGTGCACGATCTGGGCGCGCTTGACCGGATCGGCCAGGGCACCGGCGGTGGTGTTTACGTTGTAGTGCTCGCGGTAGATGCCCTTGCCGCTGAATTCGATCGCGTCTGCGCCCAGCTCATGGAGCGCGTTTTCGCTGAAGGGTTCCCAGATCCCCACCGCATCGAGTTCGCCCCGGCGCAATGCGCCCGGCATGTCCTGCAAGGATGGGATGTTCATGATATGGGCGTCGGCGTCGGTCAGGCCGGCGTGCTTCAGCATTTTCGAGATGAAGTATTGGGCCGAGCTGGCCATGAAGGTGCCGATCTTCTTGCCCTTGAGGTCGGCCAGCGAGCTGATCCCCGAAGCGCGCCGCGCGACGATGGAGTAATTGCCTTCGACCAGCGTCATCACGATGCGGATGTCGCGGCGCTTGGGATAATTGCGCAGCACCTGTGTTTCGGCATTGCCGGCAACATCAACGGGGTTTTCGGCAACCAGGCTGGCGACGCCACCCATCTTCACCACGGTGCCGGGATACTTGTTGTGAACGGCAAGATGGATCGGAGCGAGTTCCACCACTGGCAAGGCGCCCGCAATTTCGAGCGGCTTGGCACCGGCCTGAATGGAGGCGACGGTTCCCGTCGATTTCGCGCAAGCCGGGAGCAATGCCGCCAACGAGGCCGCACCCAGGACTGCTTCGCGCCGAGAGAAATTCATCGCCAGTTCTCCAGTAATTCAACAGCCCGCTTTGGCAGGCAATTGCAGTGGCCAAGTGGACGCCGGGCCCCGCCTTGCGGCGAGGCCCGGTCAATCCACCCTCATTCCATCAGAAGCGGACGCGCAGGCCCGTCTTCCAGCGCATTCCGAACGTGTCGAAATACACCGGGTTGGTCGGATAGGCGTTGTTGTTTCCGCTGTCCGTCGTCACAACATTTGGCACACTTTGCGGCTTAGATTAGCGGAGTGCGGGCATCGTCAGGGGGTTGATGTTAAGCGGCGATCTTGCGGTGTTGCAAGCGCCGATATTCGATGGTCTGCCGCCGGATGTCTTTTACCACCCGCTCAGCAGGGGCCTTCACAGACGATTTTTTCAAGGAGGGTTGGGGCTTCATCTTCGTTCCTTCGTCACTACGACGAAGCCCCAACACTCCTTAAATCACAACCTCAAATCTGTGCCATTGGTGCTGACGGGGAACA
>CANJBY010000089.1 GCA_947472735.1 Sphingomonadaceae bacterium
ATAGTGGGCGCTCTCGTCGGCATCCTGGAACCTGCCCCACCGGCTCACGTCGTAAACAAGGATGAACTCGAAATCGGTGTTCTTCGCCCTGACGTCTGCCAGCAGCTGCTGCAGCCCGCTGCGGCCGCCGATATTCAGGCCGCTCTTGCCCTCGTCGGCGTAGGTGCGAACAATTTCCAGCCCATGCCGCTCGGCATATTCCTGAATCCTGTCGCCCTGGTTCTCGGTCGAATACTGCTGATGCTCCGTCGACATCCGCACGTATTGCGCGGCGCGGCGTGGCAAGGGTAGAGGGGGGCTGTTGTTCTGCATCGATCGCGTGCACCGTTAATCGAAAAGTCGCGCTCGACGACACAGCTACCTTCGTCGCTCAATAATCATCAAGTGAATAGTGAGGGCGTATCTGACACTAACGAATTACCCAGAGCGCGTCGGACTTTTCACTCTGCTGCTTTCTTCACCGCACGGCTTCGCTCATCGGCAGATTCGCATTTTCTCTCGGATGAAGTGCGATCATGGTCCTTCGCTACCAGGGCGATTGATCATGACCCCGCTGAAGCCAGAGATGATGACCGCCGACAAATGCCTCGCCGAGATCGGCCAGATCCTGGCACATGGCCGGGACAATCTCCGCGGCCAGAAGTCCAGCGCTTTGGCAGCGACTGTCTTGCGCCATGCCAGACCTTGCAAGTGGCGCCGAACGTCCGACTGGACTGTTCGCGCAAACGAAGCATGTCATTGGACGCGGAGGCTACCTACTGCCTCTGCCGGTACGGGGAGGCGGACATGAACCGCCGGATCACCACCCGGGCCGCCACGCAACCCCGCCGCGGGCTCGATCATGACGAGGCAGCGATTTACGTCGGCATTACCCTGGCAACTTTTGACCAGATGGTGAATGACGGCAGGCTGCCGAAGCCGAGCGAGTTCGATGGCGAGTTTGTCTGGGATCTGGTGCAGCTCGATCGGGCATTTGACCGGCTGAGCGGGCTGCGCCGAAGTTCCCTGGCTTAGCGACCAATGAAGCAACGTAAGGAATATCGCATCAAACAGTCGGGGCACCGCGACGGTGTGCCCTTTTTCGATCTGATAGTGAATGGCCACAAGTATCGACTCGCCGCTACGACCCGAGACGCGGCCGGTCGCGAGGCGAAAGCACGCTACAAGGTCATCGTCGCCGCTCGAGCCGAAGCCCCCTCACCCTATCGCCGCATTGTGAGGCCATCGCCAAGTTCGCTGCAGATGGCATTCACCGCCTATCTGGCCTCGGACACCTTCAAACTCTACAAGCGGCTGACGCAGTCACAGCGCCGTTCGCAGATCAACCAGGTGCTGAATACCAAGGTCCAAAGCGGTCAGCGTACGTTTGGCGATTCGGCGCTGCGCGATTGGCTGCACGGGCCCGAGGCCCCTGATGCAGTCCGCTACATCATGCGCACTTGCGGAACCAAGGCGGCCCAGGCCAACCACCTGCGCAAGGCCATGAATCAGTTTTTTATCTGGCTGCTCGGCGAAGAACCGCAGGCCGCCGAGGCTCGCCTGATGTTCAACATCGGCAAGCACGCTACGAACCCATGCCTTCACGTCGGCAAAGCGAAGCCCAAGCGCGGCACTGACGGCAGGCTGCGCCGGGGCTATACGCCGTTCACTGCCGAGCAGGTCGACGATTGGCTACACGCATCCAAGGACGATCCTGAGCAGAACCGGGTCGTGCGCCTGCTGCTCATGACCGGAGCGCGGCTCAGCGATCTAATCCTACTCAACCGGCTGATGATTAAGCAGACCGACGTCGGACGGATCCTCACCTATACCTGCACCAAGGGGCGAGGCAGCGCTTTCCGCCAATCGGACAGCATTGCGGTCATTCCCATGGTACCTGAGCTGGACGCCCTGATCTCGGAGGTGCCGGCCGACCGCTTGGTCTTCATCCACTCCGCCCACGATCGCCCTTATTCGTGCACCGAGGGCCTTGGGAACCGCATTCGCGAGTGGCGGCGGGACTGCGGACTGCCCGAGGGCCTCAGCGCGCACAGCATGCGCAAAGCTGCGACACATTGGTGGCTGCGAAATCACCGAGACCTGTTGGCGAACAACTTCAGCCTGAAAACGATATTCGGCTGGGTAACTGACAAGGAACTGGAGCGCTATACGGCTGACTTCGACCGGGCCCAGGAGGCGCGTGGAATGCTGATCAAGCTGGCCGTCCGCCATAAGACGGGACACGGCTGCGCGTGAACTAACCGGCGAAGCTCAGGCAGTAGTCGCGCACCTGCTGGAGCGGGATGCGCGCGTGGCTCTGCACGATGATGAACTTGCCGCCGGGGTCCGTGCCGTTCGGCAGCCGAACCAGGCGCTCGAAATCGTCGGCGCCCCAGACGCAGGATTGCTCCGAGAACAGCTGCACATCCGACGTGTAACAGGTGTCCCACTCGGCGTGATAGTCGAACAGCGTGCCGCTGATCTCCGCCACGCTGGTGTAGAGCGAATACTCAGTCCATGGCACCTGGAACGGCTTGCGGGCCCTCCAGAGCACCAGCGACGTCATCGCGTTCACGCGGCGACCGCGCACCTGGTCGAGGGTCATCCGGGCCAGGTCGCCATGCAGGATGTTCGGCGTGACCGAGAGCCCGTGTGACCTGGGATCGTAGGGGATACCGATCACCTCCGACGCGCTCTGCCACCAATCGTGATGCTGCTTGGGCTCCCAGCGGGACAGGGCCCGGTCATGTTGCACGAAGGTCCGTGAATCGAAGTCGCCGACGCAGCAGACATCGGAATCGAGGGTGAAGTAGCCCGCAAAGCCCAGCACCGCCGGCACATGCAGCTTCACGATCTGCTGCCGGTACCACCCGGTCATCAAATAGAACGAGCTGAAGGCCGGGAAGAAATCGCTCTCGCGGCGCACCGTCACTTCGATGTTGGGAAAACGCGGCAGATTGGACCGCAGCAGCTCTGCATCGCGATTGGGAGCAATGATCAGGAGCTCGAAAGGCTTGCCGTCGCGCCAATGCTTCGCCAGCGACTCGATCAGGAGACCGGCACGCTCCAGGTCGCCGAGGCGCCTGATGCTGCGCAGGGCGAGCGGGAGAATTCCTTGTCTGATCTCATAAAACATTCAGGGGCACACTCTCCGAAAATCGGAAGTGGAATATATGACTGCAAGATCCGACAGAGAACTTGTGACCGTCAAGACCGACCCCATGTTGACCTTGCCGCTCGTTGTCGCATTGATCACGTTGAGATCGGCGGCCGCCGCGACCGTATGATCACGGCCGGGCCGTCCCTTTCAGCACGCGCGCCAAGCTGGCCCGCACATCGTCCGTGGTCAGTGTCGGCCCGTTGGCGGCTGCTGCCCTTTCGGAGCGGTAAAGATCGCGTCGTTCGACTTTGATCATCACGTACTCGCCAGTCACGAAATCGCTTGCCTGCAACTTGGCTATCGCGCGGCGGATCAGATCCGTCTCCCACGTATCCAGCGACCTCGCCTCCCAATCGACGGCACCGAGAAACCGCTCGATTCGCTGAACCAGGTTGCGGCGAGACGCTGCGGTGGCACTCGGGGTGATTGCCATGGTCGGCGCAGTAGCACGGGGGCCCGTTGCATATGAGCGGGCGCGCTGTGACTTCTTTGGGCGATTGCGGGCTACCAACACGGCGCAATGCCATGCGCTACTGCGGCCAGCGGGGCGAGGAGTGCCCGACCTAGAAGGCCGTTCCCTTCGCCGACGGTCTTGATGTACGGGACCTCCCTCGCACCCGTTGCGGTGGGCGACGGTCGTCTCGATAGCGGGCCGACTTCGACCGGGCCCAGGAGGCGCGCGGTATGCTGATCAAGCTGGCCGTCCGCCATAAGGCGGGACACGGCTGAAGAACCGGCCGCCCTTCCCGCGCTGGGTCGTGCCGGCGCGGGCTGAGATAAAATGAGAGGCTGACGAATGGAGCCGCCTGGAAATTCACCGGGCGGCTATTTTTTGTGCCCGGAGCCGCCATCAGTCGCGAGAACGGCCCCAGAACAGTCCCAGAACGTCAAAGTGGCCCTCGCTTTCGAGGGCCACCTTAACTGCCTGATTTTCCAAAGGAAAAGACCCAATGGTAGCTGGGGGCGGACTTGAACCGCCGACCCCGGCATTATGAGTGCCGTGCTCTAACCAGCTGAGCTACCCA
>CANJBY010000090.1 GCA_947472735.1 Sphingomonadaceae bacterium
CCGCCCATCTCGGCCGGGGTCAGTCCCTTCATCGAGGTGAGGTAGACCGGCAAATAGACGTTCTGCAGCACCAGCCAGGCAGTGAAACTGCCCGCCAGGCACAGCGCGATCCGCATGTTGCGCACCTTGAGCAGCGCGCCGAGCGAGCTGGCCAGCGACGGATGCGGCGTATCGGCGGTAGGCGCCGGGGCAGGTTCGTCGCGCCGCATCACCAGCAGGATCGCCAGCACCAGCACCAGCCCGGGCAGGGCGGACAGGAAGAAGGCCGAGCGCCACCCGTAATTGTCGGCGATCCACACCGTCAGCACCGGGCCGATCGTCGCTGCCAGGCCAAAGGCGCCGGCCATCTGCGCAAAGCCCTGGTTGAAGCCGCGCCGCTGCGGGGGCGAGATCCGCGCCAGCACGGTCTGGCTGACCGGCACCATCGGCCCTTCCGCGATCCCCAGCAGGAACCGCGCCGCCAGCAGCACGATAAAGCCCGAGGCCACGCCCCCCGCCGCCGAGCCGACCGAGAACACCAGTGTGCAGGCGATCAGCATGGCCTTGCGCTTGCCAGTGCGGTCGACCAGCTGCCCGCCAAGAAAGGCGCTGATCGCGATCGAGAGCGAGAGCGCGCTGGCCATCCAGCCGAGCTGCGCGTTGTTGAGGCCAAGGTCCTTGACCAGGTAGGGCGAGAGATAACTCGCCACCATCCGGTCGAGCGCCACCACCCCGTTGGCGAGGGTGAGGATCAGCAGCATGGCTATCTCGTAACGCCTGGCGCCCTGCTGCATCCCGGTCTCCCCCCGTTATCGTTCTATCGTGGAATGGATCCGACCAGTGCATCCGCCAGTTCTTGCGGACGGGACAGGAACGGGGAATGATCTGCGTCAATTGTGACGATATGCGCGCCCGGCGACATTGCCAGCATCCGCCGCTGGCTCGAGATCGGAATGGTCCGGTCCTCGGTGCACTCGATATACCAGCGCGGGAGTGCGCCCCAGCGTTCGGGGCTGAGGTGCAGCTTTTCCGAACGAGGGCCATGCGGTTCGGCCACCAGCCGGGGCATCGCAGCGGCAACCTTGTCCGGCGGGGAGAGCTGGGCGAAAACCGCGCCTGGGTTCTCGCCGGTGATGACGGTGCCGTGGCCGCCGACGGTTGGGGTGATCAGGCTGTCGAAGGCCGGGTTGGCGCCTTCCATCGTCTTGAAGTCGGCCCGGCTGATCCCCGAAGGGAGCATCATCGCGCAGATATAGACGATCGCGTCCATTGCCTCGGGATCGGTCTCGGCAGCCTGGCTGACGACCAGCCCGCCGCGGCTGTGTCCGGCCAGCACCACCGGCGCGCCGCCGAGGTCCTGCTTGAGCTTGCGGCACAGGTCGACCGCGAAATCACCCCAGCCCAGCAGCGTCACCGCCGCCAGCTCTTCCTCGGTTCCGCCCATGCCGGGCAGGTCAGGCGCGACGACGGTGTGTCCCGCCGCGCGCAGCAGCGCGGCGACATCGTCGAAGCACCAGCCGCCGTGCCAGCTGCCGTGGATCAGGACAAAACCGGCCACGCACCCTCCGCCCGCTCGCGCCGCGCGATCGCGGCAGTCAGCGTGTTTTCCATCAGGCAGGCGATGGTCATCGGACCGACGCCGCCGGGCACGGGAGTGATCGCGCCCGCGACCTTGACCGCCTCGTCGAATTCCACGTCGCCCTTGAGCTTGAAGCCGCCCTTGCCATCCGGCACGCGGGTCGTGCCGACGTCGATCACCACCGCGCGCGGCTTGATCCAGTCACCGCGCACGAGGCCGGGCTTGCCGACCGCGGAGACGATGATGTCCGCGCCGCGGCAGACGAACTGCGTATCGCGGGTGTGGATGTGGCACAGGGTGACGGTCGAATGCTCGGCCAGCAGCAGCGCGGCCATAGGCTTGCCGACGATGTTCGAGGCGCCGATCACTACCGAATGGGTACCGGTCAGGTCGGGGATCACCGACTTGATCAGCTTCATGCAGCCCGAGGGTGTGCAGGGGATCAGTTCGCCCGAACCCTGGGTGAGCATGCCGGCGTTGAGCGCGTGGAGCCCGTCGACGTCCTTGGCGGGATCGACTGCCGCCATGACGCGCAACGTGTTCACGCCCTTGGGCAGTGGCAGCTGGACGAGGATCCCGTCGATCTCGTCACGCGCGTTGAGCTTGGCCACTTCCTCGAGAATCCGGGCCTCGCCGCAATCTTCCGGCAGCTGGATCTTCTCGGTGTGGAAGCCGACTTCGGTCGCGCGGCGGACCTTGGAGCGGACGTAGACATGGCTGGCCGGGTCGTCGCCGGCGATGATCACCGCCAGGCCTGGCGGGCGCGGCAGCTTGCTGGCCCCGGCGGCGACCTGTTCCAACACCAGCCGCGCCTGCGCGCGGCCGTCGATGATTTCGGCTAACATTTATCGATCTCCTGACCAGGTACGGAGGCCCGGCGCGGTGCGGTCCTCGCTCTTGAGCGCTTCGGCGACCGCGGGGCGGGCTTTCACCCGCTCACGCCAATCGACCAGACGCGGGAAACGTGTGGCGACTGCCATCTCGGGGAACATGCGTTCCACCATGGCGCCGCAATGCGAGAAGAAATTGATATCCGCAAGGGTGTAGGTGTCGCCCGCGAGCCAGGCGGTTTCGCCGAGCTGGGCCTCGATCTTGGCCAGCGCATATTCGATCTTGTCGGTCGCGTTCTGGAGATCGGACTCGGAAAAGCCCGAGCGGGCGGTCGCCCATTTCTTGCGTTGGTCGGGCAGGGGGATGTGCGCCAGCAGCTTCTCGAACTCGCCGCTTTCGATGTTGCGGGCGATCACGCCGACCAGCCGGTGCCAGCCGTGCATCGAGACGAAGTTCATCACATGCTCGTCGATGAACTTGTTCCAGTAACGCATCCGCGCCGCGCCGACCGGGTCCTTGGGCCGCAGCGGGCCGCTGGCAGGTTGGTCGTCGGGGAAGGCGTCCTCGAGATATTCGTTGATCACCGTGGTGTGAGTGATGATCACCCCATCGTGGTCGAGCACCGGGACCTGGCCCTCGGGATTGATCGCTACGAACCACGGCTGGTGCTGCTCGAACTTGTGCAGATCGACATAGATGCTCGCATAGGCCAGCCCCTTTTCCTTGAGGGGGACCATCGACTTGAGCGAGTTCGCCAGCGGTTCGGCGTGATAATATTTGAGCGTCATGGGATTTATCCTGCGGGTCGAAGCGTGCCGAGCACCCCGCCATCGACTGCCCAGCTCTGGGCGGTGACATGGCTGGCGGCGTCGGAGAGAAGGAAGGCGGCAACCTCGGCCAGTTCGCTGGCCTTGCCGGTGCGGAGCTGCGGCGTGGCGTTGGCCATCTTGGCGATTGCGGTCGGCGGCAGCGCGTCGAACATCGGGGTTTCGATGAAGCCGGGGATGATGCAGTTGCAGCGCACTCCATGTGGCGCCGCTTCGAGTGCGACCGCGCGCGACAGGCCGAGCACCGCGTGCTTGGAGCTGACATAGGCGACATTGCCGGCAAAGCCGCGTTCCGAGGCGAGGCTGCCGGTCAGCAGGATCGCGCCGCTGCGCCGCGCGATCATCGCGGGGATGACATGCGCGATCGCCCAGAATTGCGACTTGAGATTGACCGCGAAGACCTGATCGAAGACCGCATCGGGATAATCCTGCACCGGGGCGAAGGTCCCGCCGATTCCGGCGTTGAGGTAAAGCCCGTCGATCGGGCCGTTCTGCGCGACGGCGGCATCGAGCGCGGCGAGCAGCTGCGCCTTGTCGGCAACATCGGCGGTGGCCCAGGCGGCGCCTTCGCCCAGCTCGGCACAG
>CANJBY010000091.1 GCA_947472735.1 Sphingomonadaceae bacterium
ACAGCGCGAAAGGATCAAACGGCAGACCATCGAATATCGGCGCTTGCAACACCGCAAGATCGCCGCTTAACATCAACCCCCTGACGATGCCCGCACTCCGCTAATCTAAGCCGCAAAGTGTGCCAAATGTTGTGACGACGGACAGTTCGACGCAATCACCTGGTCCGACGCGCTCAGGAACTTCGTGTCCGGGGCAAGCGCCTGATCGAGCAGGCTGACGAGATCCTCGCCTTACTTGATCGCGCTCCTGGCAACTCGGCTTTTGGAGATGGATGCAGCGACGCCCTGCTAGACAGCGACACGCTGCTCGTTACGGCCCAGTCGCTGTACTCGGCCCGTCGGCGGCGGGAGCGGATATTCCCCGCCAACTTGTTCGGCGAACCGGCGTGGGACATCATGCTTGACCTCTACGTACAGGCACGCCGCGGCAACAGGGTCTCGATCAGCAGCGCCTGCCTGGCTGGCGGCACCGCGCCGACCACCGGCCTGCGCTGGCTAGGCATACTCGAGACGCAGGGGTTGGTGCAGCGCGAGCGCAACATGCAGGACGGCCGGATGAGCTGGGTCGGCCTGACCCAGACGGGGATCGACCTGATGCATTCCTATCTCGCCGATCTCGTCGGCGAGAGCCAGTAGCACCGCCCCGTCGCGAAGAACCGGTCCAACCATGCGGACCGGTTCACACCTTCAGCGGTAGCAGACCTGCTTTACGGCCGCGACGATGCGCGGAGCGTCAATGATCGCCGCCTTTTCCAGATTCAGCGCATAGGGCAGCGGGACGTCTTCGTTGCAGACGCGCAGGATCGGGGCATCGAGATGGTCGAAGCCCTGCTCCATGCACACCGCGATCACCTCGGAGGCGATTGAGCAGGTCGGCCAGCCTTCTTCGGCAATCACCATGCGGTTGGTCTTGGCGAGGCTGGTCAGAATCGCCTCACGATCCAGCGGCCTCAGCGTGCGCAGATCCAGCACTTCGGCTTCGATCCCCTCGCCCGCCAGTGTCGCGGCAGCCTCCAATGCAAGACCGACGCCGATCGAATAAGAAACGATCGTCACATCGCGGCCTTCGCGCACGATCCGCGCCTTGCCGATCGGAAGAACGTGATCGTCTTCCTCCGCCAACTCGTAATTGCGACCGTAAAGCAGCTCGTTCTCGAGGAACACGACCGGGTCGTCACTGCGGATCGCCGCCTTGAGCAGGCCCTTGGCATCCGAAGCATCGTACGGCGCGATCACCACCAGGCCTGGAACAGCGGCATACCAGGGAGCGTAGTTCTGCGAATGCTGCGCCCCGACGCGGCTGGCAGCGCCATTGGGCCCGCGGAAGACTACCGGACAGCGCATCTGGCCGCCCGACATGTAATTGGTCTTTGCGGCCGAATTGATGACGTGGTCGATCGCCTGCATCGCAAAGTTGAAGGTCATGAACTCGACGATCGGTCGAAGTCCGCCCATCGCAGCGCCCGTACCGATTCCAGCAAAGCCATATTCAGTGATCGGCGTATCGATAACGCGCTTGGGCCCGAACTCCTCGAGCAGGCCCTGAGTCACCTTGTAGGCCCCCTGGTATTGCGCGACTTCCTCGCCCATCACGAATACGCGCGGATCGCGGCGCATTTCCTCGGCCATCGCATCCCGCAGCGCCTCACGCACGGTGACGGTCTGCATGTTTGTTCCAGCAGGCGCGGGAGCAGCAGCTGGCGCGGGAGCAGGCGGTGCAACCGTCGCCGGGCTGGTGGCGGGCGTGCCGGATTCGTCGGCTTTCTGGGCGGCGGCAGGGGCAGCCGCAGCGGCTCCGCTGTCCTCGCCGATCAGCGCGATCACCGTGCCAACCTTCACCCCTTCGGTGCCTTCGGGAACGAGAATCCGGCCGATCGGGCCTTCATCAACTGCTTCGAATTCCATCGTCGCTTTGTCGGTCTCGATCTCGGCGAGGATGTCGCCGCTTTTCACGACATCGCCTTCCTTGACCAGCCACTTCGCAAGCTTGCCTTCCTCCATGGTAGGGGAAAGCGCGGGCATCTTCAGTTCGACGGCCATCAGTAGCTCTCCACCAGAACGTCGGTGTAGAGTTCGCCCATCTCGGGTTCTGGTGCGCTTTCGGCAAAGTCAGCCGCTTCGGTAATGGCCGCGCGGATGCGCCGGTCGATGTCCTTCAATTTGTCCTCGCTCGTTCCGCGCGCCATCAGCTCGGCCTTGGCGCCTTCGATCGGATCATGATTTTCGCGCATATCCTGCACTTCCTCGCGGGTGCGGTATTTCGCCGGATCCGACATGGAATGGCCCCGATAGCGGTAGGTCTTGAGCTCCATCAGCACTGGTCCGCCACCGGAGCGGACGTGGGCGAGGGCAATTTCGGTTGCCTGTTTGACCTCAAGCACGTCCATACCGTTCACAGTCATCCCCGGGATGCGGAAGGCGGTGCCGCGGCGGTGGAAATGCGTCTCGGCGCTGCCCCGGGTCACCGCGGTTCCCATGGCATATCCGTTGTTCTCGACCACGAAGATCATCGGCAACTGCCACAGGGCCGCCATATTGAAGCTTTCGTAGACCTGGCCCTGGTTCGCTGCGCCATCGCCGAAGTAGGCGAGGCAGACGCCGCCATCCTCGTTGTACTTGTGCGCAAAGGCCAGGCCGGCCCCAAGCGGGACTTGCGCCCCGACGATGCCGTGTCCGCCATAGAATTTGTGCTCGATGCTGAACATGTGCATCGAACCACCCTTGCCCTTGGAGATGCCGGCAGCACGGCCAGTCAGTTCGGCCATGATCACCTTGGGATCAATGCCGTAGGCCAGCATGTGGCCGTGGTCGCGGTAGCCGGTGATCACGCTGTCTCGCTCGCCATCGAGCGCCGAAAGCATGCCGACCGCTACGGCCTCCTGACCGATGTAGAGGTGGCAGAAGCCCCCGATCAGGCCAAGCCCGTAAAGCTGCCCGGCCTTCTCCTCGAAGCGGCGGATCAATAGCATCTGCTCGTACAAGGCGAGCAGTTCCTCATCCGAGGCCTTGTAGCGCGGATCGGCGTCGTGCGCCGTCTGCAGGCTGCGCAACTCGAACTGTTCGTCGGCAATCACGCCAGCCGCAGATTTTCCGGCAGGCGTCTTCTTGGTGGCGGCTTTGGCCAAGGTGGAATCCCCTGAAACGCGATAGACGGCATCGCCTATACGATCATGCCAGCGGTTGGGGAACAGCGACATACGTATTTTATAATGGCGCAGTGCAATATTCGCACGCGCAGCCGCAACTCAGCGCTTGAGCATCAGCACCATCTCGTCCGGGTGAACGACATTGAGATTGTTGCGCAGAAGCTCGCCAGTCAGGTCGGGATCGGTGTGCCGCGGATCGAGCAACGTGACGCGGTTGCGCATATCGTCGCGTTCGTCCTGAAGCCGCTTCACTTCTTCGCGTCGCTGATCAAGCAGCCGCTGGTTTTCGCTCCAGGCAAGCAGGCCGCTCGGCCCGGCAACCGCGACGGCGGCAAGCACGAGCAGGCACACCAGCGCGACGCCCTGCGTCACACTTTCCTTCGCCAGCCTGGGGTCGCCACTGTATCTGCGCATGAAACCTTAGAATCACGTTTGATTCCGAGGTTCAAGCTCTAAATCCCGAACCAGCCAACATTTGCGTTGAACTGCAGACGAGTGGCATCGTTGACGGATTAGAGCACGCATCTTACGGCATTGCGGGAAAGGTCGGCGTCCCGTCGCACC
>CANJBY010000092.1 GCA_947472735.1 Sphingomonadaceae bacterium
CTCGGTCGCGCGGACCCGCGGCGGGAAGCGCCCGGCAAGCTTTTCCTTGTCGATCAGCCAGTCAGGCTGGGAATAGGAACCAACCAGCGTGGTGGGCAACAGCATCGGCATCATCTCCAGCACAATTGTTCTTATACGAATCGTATTCGATCATATTGAACGCGCTGGATTTGTCGAGGTCAATGCTTTCCGATTCAGTCAATTAATGGTTCCGCTTCGGTCAGGCAACCATCCTCCCATGAGCAGCGCGCCGGTGTAGCGCCAACCCACCACTTCATCGTCATCCTGAACTTGTTTCAGGATCCATTCCTCGGCCCGCTTCGTTGCTGCAGAATTGGCGCGAACCTCGCGGGTTGCTTCTCTCCGGCCAGCGCCGAGCTGTGCAGCACGATGGGTCCTGAAACAAGTTCAGGATGACGAAGGCGGGATGGGTTCGGTCGGACCAGGCTTGCGCCACCGCATCCTCAATCGCGCGGGAGCAAATGCTTCTGCACCTTGCCCGAAGCCGTGCGCGGGATCGTGTCGGTCAGCACCACGCTCGCCGGAACCTTGAACTTGGCGAGGCGCGAAAGGCAATGGGCGGTGATGTCCTCGTCCGTCAGGCTCGAGCCGGGCTTGAGCATGACGAAGGCCTTGCCGACCTCGCCCCAGCGTTCGCTCGGCACGCCGATCACGGCGGATTCGGCGATGTCGTGCAGCTCGGCGATCGCCGCTTCCACCTCGGCCGGATAGACGTTCTCGCCGCCCGAGATGTACATGTCCTTCTTGCGGTCGACGAGATAGTAGAAGCCGTCCTCGTCCTGGATCGCGGCATCGCCGGTCTTGAACCAGCCACCCTCGAAAGCCTTGGCGGTGAGTTCGGGCTGGTTCCAGTAGCCGGGCGTGATCGAGGGGCCGCGCAGCCACAGCTCGCCGGTCTCGCCGCGCGCCACGTCCTTGCCGTCCTCGTCGACGATCCGGGTCTGCACCCCGATCAGCGGCAGGCCGCAGCTGCCAGCCTTGGCAATCAGGCGATCGACATCGTGCACCGGCATGGCGAAGTTCGATCCGGTCTCGCTCATCCCGAAGCCGTCGGAGAAGCGAATCCCGGCATGGGCAAAACGCTCAACCTGGGCCTTTGGATTGGGCGCGCCGCCGGTGACATACATCTTGAGGCTGTGGAGCTTCTCGGGCGCGAAATCCGGGTGCTGCCAGATCACCGTCGCCATCTGCGGGACCGAGAAATAATGCGTGATGCCCAGCGCCTCGTCGGCCATCAGCGCGATGGTGCGGTCCGGCACGAAACCGGCGCTGATCCAGACAGTGCCGCCGAACATGATCGGCACGCGCGTCGCCGCGAACAGCCCGGCGGTATGGAACATCGGCATGTCGCAGAGGAACACGCTTTCATAGCTCACCAGCGAGCCGAGCCCGAAGTTTATCGGGCCCCAGAAGGCATTGGCACAGGTCACGATCACGCCCTTGGGTTTGCCGCTGGTGCCTGAGGTGTAAAGCAGCGTCATCGGCTCGTCCCAGCCGAGGCGCGCGTCGTCCGGAGCAGAGCTGCCCGCCGTGCCGAGCGATTCGAGGTCGGACAGCAGCAGGCGCTCGGCCGGGTAATCCGGCACGGCCATCCCGGCGTCGTGGAAGATCAGATTGGGCTCGGCATCGGCCATCAGCCCGGCGATCTCGGCCTGGGCGAGTCGCCAGTTGTACGGCACGAACACTGCCCCGGCGCGCTCGCAGGCAACCTGCAGGATCAGCATGTTGGGATGGTTCTTGGCCAGCACCGCAATCCGCGCCCGGCTGCTCGGCCCGACGCGATTCACGAGCCATGCGGCAGCGCGATCCACCGCAGAATCAAGTTCTTTCCAGCTCCACCGCCGGCCGGTTTCGGCGCAGCCTACGGCGAGCCGGTTCGGCATTGCGGCAGCGTGAGTCCGGACGGGATCGATGATGATCGACATTTACCTCTTCCAATTCCATCATGGCACCGACGCACTTGCGCTAGCGCCCAATTTTTGTATGCTTTGCGTACTAAATTATTATGTACTATAACAATCGGGCCTGAGGCAATCAGATTCGCCCGTCCAGGAGAAGGATGACCCCGATGAACGAAGTGACCACGATCAATCGTGAGCAGCGCGCCTACTCGGACGCTGCCAAGAAGTTCCTAGCGCGCAAGCCGCAGCTTTTCATCAACAATGAGTGGGTCGACAGCTCGCACGGCGCAACGCTCGATGTCGAGGACCCGTCCTCGGGCAAGATCGTCGGCCAGGTGGTCGATGCCTCGGACCGTGACGTGGATCGCGCCGTTGCCGCTGCCCGCGCCGCTTTCGACGATGGCCGCTGGTCGGGCCTGGCCCCGATGGCGCGTGAAAAGATCATGCACCGCCTCGCCGATCTGCTCGAGGCTGCAACCGACGACTTCGCCGAGCTCGAAGCGATCGACAACGGCAAGCCCAAGGGCATGGCCGGCGCGGTCGACGTGCCCGGCGCGGTCAGCCAGATCCGTTTTATGGCCGGCTGGGCCAGCAAGATCAACGGCGAGGTGATCCAGCCCTACACCATCCCCGATGGGGCCTTCTTCAGCTATACCCGCAAGGAGCCGGTCGGCGTCTGCGCGCAGATCGTGCCGTGGAACTTCCCGCTGCTGATGGCCTGCCTCAAGATCGCCCCGGCGCTCGCCGCGGGCTGCACCATTGTGCTCAAGCCGGCCGAGCAGACCAGCCTCACCGCGCTGCGTCTGGCCGACCTGATCGCCGAGGCCGGCTTCCCGGCGGGCGTGGTCAACATCATCACCGGCAATGGCCACACCGCAGGTGACCGCATGGTCAAGCACCCCGATGTCGACAAGATCGCCTTCACCGGCTCGACCGAGATCGGCAAGCTGATCAACCGCAACGCCACCGCCACGATGAAGCACGTCACGCTCGAACTAGGCGGCAAGAGCCCGGTCGTGATCATGCCCGACGTGGATATCGCCGTCGCTGCTCCCGGCGCGGCCGGCGCGATCTTCTTCAACTCGGGCCAGGTCTGCATCGCCGGCTCGCGCCTGTTCGCGCACCGCTCGATCTTCGATCAGGTGATCGAGGGCGTGGCCGAAGCCTCGGCCTTCTGGACCCCGCGCGCCAGCCTCGATCCCGAGGCCCATGCGGGGCCCCTGGTCTCGAAGGAACAGTTCGACCGCGTGCTCGGCTATATCGAGGCCGGCAAGCGTGACGGCGCCAGCGTCGCGGTCGGCGGCGGCGCCGCTGAAGCACCGGGCGGCGGCTATTACGTCAACCCGACCGTGCTGGTCGATGTGAACCCGCAAATGAGCGTGGTGCGCGAGGAAATCTTCGGACCGGTCGTGGTCGCCCAGCGGTTCGACGATCTCGACGAAGTGGCCAAGGCCGCCAACGACACCTGCTTCGGTCTCGGCGCGGGCATCTGGACCAAGGACGTTGGTACGATGCACAAGCTCGCCAGCAAGATCAAATCCGGCACCGTCTGGGGCAATTGCCACGCCGTGATCGATACCGCGCTGCCGTTTGGCGGCTACAAGGAATCGGGCATCGGCCGCGAGCAGGGCCGTCAGGGGATCGAGGCCTATCTCGAGACCAAGTCGGTGATCATCCAGCTGTAACGTCCTATCC